>CAYTKN010000069.1:0-2574 GCA_964438505.1 uncultured Burkholderiales bacterium | reverse complement strand
CCGACCTCGGTGTCGTCGACCGAGCGGATCGGCGTGACCTCGGCGGCGGTGCCCGTGAAGAAGAGCTCGTCGGCGGTGTAGAGCTGGGCGCGGTCGACGGTGGCCTCGTCGTGGACGGTGTACCCCAGGTCGCGCGCGATCCGGATCACCGACCGCCGGGTGATGCCGTCGAGGTTGCTCTCCGCGAGCCCGGGCGTGTAGATCTCGCCGTCGCGCACCACGAACAGGTTCTCGCCGGGGCCCTCCGCGACGTTGCCGTCCTGGTTGAGCAGGATGGCCTCGGTGTAGCCGTCGCGCTTGGCTTCGACGCTGGCGAGCACGCTGTTGACGTACGGGCCGGTGGTCTTCGCGCTCGTGGGGATCTGGCTGGAGGCGTACTTCCGCCAGGAGGAGACCGTCACGTCGACGCCTTCCTCGATGGCCTCCTCGCCGAGATACGCGCCCCACGGCCACACCGCCACCGCGGTCTGGACGGGGATCTTCGTGGGGGCCGTGGGGTTGAGCCCCAGCCGGTCGTAGCCGTAGAACGCGATGGGGCGGATGTAACACGACTCCAGGTCCTGCCGGCGGATCAGCTCGGTCGTGGCCTCGGTGAGCTCGTCGGGGTCGTAGGGGATCTCGATGCCGTACGGCGCCCCGGAGTCGTAGAGGCGCCCGAGGTGCTCGCCCCACCGGAAGATGGCGGGGCCGCGCTCGGTGTCGTAACACCGCACGCCCTCGAAGACCCCGGTGCCGTAGTGGAGCGCGTGGGTGAGCACGTGCACCTGGGCGTCCTCCCAGTCCACGAACTCGCCGTCGAGCCAGATCGTGTCGACGTCCATCTCCGCGAAGCTCATACCGCGGCCAATGGCTGGGGCTGTAATGAGTGTTGTCGGTCGGCTCGCGGCCGCGGGGACCGGTTCGTACCGGATCGTGGTCTGCGGTCCCGACCCTCCGTCAGGGTCCGATCTCGACCGCCTCGCCCCGGTCGCCGGCCTCGTAGATGGCCCCGAGAGTGCGGAGATCCAGCAGGCCGTGGGCGCCGTCCGCCAGCGGGCGCCGCGACGTGAGCAGGCGGTCGGCGAAGTAGTCGAACTCCTCGACCATCTGGTCGATCTGCTCGAAGCGAACGTCCGCGCGCTCGCCCTCGACGTCCAGGTGGAGCTCGCGGTCCTGCCACGGGTAGAACGCGGGCTCGATCCTGATCTCGCCCTCCGTCCCCGTGATCCGGAGGTGGCTCGCGAGCGCGGCGTTCTGGCTGGCGGGCATCGCGGCCTGGACGTTGCCCTCGTAGCGCACCGTGAACGCCGCGCGCTCGTCGGGCACGTCCTCGAAGTGTTCGGCGTCGCTGCTCGTCTGGGCGGTGACGGCCACCGGGTCGGCGTCGAGCACGAACCGGGCGGTGTTGAGCGGGTAGAGGCCGATGTCCATCACGCTCGTCCCGTACCCCGCGAGGTCGGGGTCGAGGCGCCACTGGTCGGGGTCGGGCACCAGCTCCAGGATGCGCTCGGACATGTTGCCGTGGACGAGTGCGGGCTCGCCGATGGCGCCGTCGCGGACCAGGTCGCGGGCGCGGCGCACCGCGGGCTCGGTGTGCATCCGGTAGGCCACCATCAGCGTCACGCCGGCGTCCTCGCAGGCCGCGACCAGCTTCCGCCCGCGCTCGACGGTGGCCTCCATGGGC
Organism: uncultured Burkholderiales bacterium; assembly: GCA_964438505.1. Classification (GTDB taxonomy): domain Bacteria; phylum Actinomycetota; class Acidimicrobiia; order IMCC26256; family JACPCJ01; genus CAYTKN01. The sequence goes on along the minus strand of CAYTKN010000069.1, from coordinate 911 downwards.
TTCTCGCAGAGCACGTCCTTGCCGAGGTCGGCCGCGGCCTCGACGTGTTCGAGGTGGGTGGCGTTGGGCGTGCAGACGTACACCGCGTCGTAGGCGTCGCTGGCCCTGCCGTCGGCGAACGCCTCGTAGGTGAGCCCGGCCTCGGCGCCGACGTCCTGGGCGACGCGCTGTGCCTTCTCCCGCTTCCCGCTCACGACGACGGTGGTCTCACAGAGCTCCGACTCCTCGGTGGCGGGGATGGCCTGCTCGCGGGTCCACCAGCCGAGCCCGACCATCGCAAAGCGCACTGATCCGTCGTCGGCGTCGGCGGCCTGCCAGTCGCGGCGGGTGAACTCGTCGACGTACTCCCGGATGGACATGTGGGTGTATGCCACGGCAGGCGGCATAGAACCTGCGGGTCGATCGGCGGCGGCGCGGGTCGTCGCCGGAGCGACACGGCCGGCTCGTGGCCGCGGGCGACGATCCTCAGGCGGCTTCGCCGGTTTCGGCCTCGCCGGTCTCCGTCTCGGGCTCGGGCGCCGGCGCGCCGCCGATCATGCGCCCCACGATCTCGTCGCGGGTGGCCGTGTCGCCGTCGATGACGCCGGCGCTCCGGCCGTTGTGGAGCACGTGGATGCGGTCGGCCACCCGGCGGGTGTACTCCAGATTGTGGGAGATGAGGATGATCGAGATACCCTGGTCGCGGAGCCGCTCGATGAGCTCCAGGACGCGCTCGGCGCCCTCCACGGAGAGCGCACTGGTTGGCTCGTCCATGATGATGATCTCGGGGTCCGACAGCAGCGTGCGCGAGATTGCCACGAGCTGGCGCTCCCCGCCCGAGAGGTCGCCGACGGTCGCCTCCGGGCTGATGCCGAGTTCGAGGTCGTCGAGTAGCTCCGCGGTGCGATCGCGCATGGCGTCTTTGTCGAGGA
>CAYTKN010000068.1:0-2952 GCA_964438505.1 uncultured Burkholderiales bacterium | reverse complement strand
TGATCGATGATCTCGTCCTCGATCTGCTCGGCCAGGAGCTCGGCCAGGGTGCGCCGACCGTCGTCCCGCTCTCGAGCCCTCACCAACTCACGATTCGGCATGCCCTCTCTCCGGTCCTGGAAGCAGTTCCTGGGAGCAGTGCACGTCGGTGCGGGTGCACTCGAAATCGCGAGCGAGCCTATCTCCCCGAGCCTGCACGAACCGGCACCCGCCGGTATCGGGGCCAGGACCTCCCCCTCGCGCTCACCGGCCGGACGCCCCGCCGTGGAGTCCCGGGCCGCCTTCGAGGCGGGCGAACAGACCTCTGGGCTCGGTCCCCTCGGCTCCGTCGCACCCGCCGTGGCAGAGGTCGACGAAGGCGCCCAGCGGCGTGCCGCCGAACCCCGTGCCGACCGTGGCGATCCCGTCGCCGAGCGTCCCGCATCCACCGGGTCCGCACGCGCCGCGGTGAAGCGGCTCGGCGGGGTCGTTGACGGTGGCGGTCAGGAGCGTCGGGCGGTCGTCGACGGCTTCGGTCGTGACGGTCAGGTAGCCGTTCCAGGTGACGTCCTCGTACTCCTCGGGCTCGGGGCAATCCAGCAGGAACGTGGTCGCGCCCTCGCTGGGACCGCACGAGCCCTCGCCGGGGAACGGTGGCCCCGGCGAGTCGGCGCTCCCCATGTACCCGATCACGATCCGGCCCGGGTCTCCCACCGCCACCTGCGGGCGATCCGCCTCCACCAGGTCCGGGGGGCCCACCATCATCGGTGGGGACCAGGTCGAGCCCCCGTCGCGGGAGACGGCCAGGTAGGGCAGCCGGTCGCGTCCCGACCAGACGAAGTAGAGGTTCCCCTCGGCGTCCACCGCCACACCGGCTTCGTGCTCGGGCCGGTCGTCGCGGGTGCGCGCCATGCCGATGCCGGAGGCGACCTCGACGTGTCGCCACGTGGCCCCCTCGTCGTCGCTGATCGCGAGCGTGGGCTCGCCGCACCACCCCTTGGGCACGTAGATCGTGCCGGAGGGACCCACGACGCCGCGGCCCGCCAGGCCGTCGCACCAACCGGGGACCCCGAAGTTGCCGTCCGCCTTGCGCGGGTCGGCGGTGTAGGCGGGCGTGCCGGTGGGAACGAAGGTGTGCCCGCCGTCGAGGGACTTGGAGCAGGACGTGGCGGTGGAGAACTGGCCTCCCCCACCGTGGACCGCGCACCAGTAGACGACGTTCGGGTAGCCGACGGTCGCGCTGGTCACCGGCGGCCCGGCGAACACGCTCTGGTGGTCGAGGCCCTGCCCGCACAGCGTGGCCGTGGAGCGCCACGTCTCGCCGCCGTCGTCGCTCGAGGACACGAGGGCGCACCCGACCAGGGCGTCCACCGTGAAGGCCCGCGAGGTGCGGGGGTCGACGTACACGTAGGGATCGAAGCTGGCCCGGTGCAGGCGCTCGCCGCCGAACCGCGGCGAGACGTCGACCCACGAGCGGCCCGCGTCGTCGGAGCGCAGGACGCGGGGCGCGCTGGTGAAGGGCACGGGCGACTCGCCGGCCGCCTGGTAGAGGACGCTGCCGTCGTCGGTGACGCCGAAGGTCGGCTCGAGCGCCGGGGCTCCGGTGTCGGCCATGCAGGGGTAGGGCCTCGGCTCCGAGCCGCGGGCCGCACCCCGGGCGGGCTCGCCTCCGGGGAGGTGGGCGACGGCTCGCCGGTCCGGGTCGCAGGTGGGGTCCGCGGCGGGGTCCGCTGGGCTCTCGGAAGCGCCGTGCTCGGAACCTGCACCGGCGCCACCGGTGACGTTGCTGACGTCTCCCGCGCTCACGGCGGGGGCGCCCGCCAGGCCGGCGGCGCAGATCAGGGCGACGGTCAGCAGGCGTCGGGCGGAGGGGCTCACCAGGACCTCCCGGGTGGCGCTTCGTCAGGAGCGAGCGGAATCGTACGTCGACGTACCGTTCGTATTTAGTACCCTGTTTTGCGCGGTGTCAACCCCTGCGTGCGCCCGAACGGACCGCTCACAACCGGTACACGCGCTCCGCCGTCCCGGAGAGGAGCGCCCGCTGCTCGTCCGGCGTGTAGGCGCGCGCCAACTCGCGGTACGCGTCGACCAGCTTCGTGTAGGTGCCGTAGGGCTTGTCGATCGGCCAGTTGCTCCCGAACATGCACCGCTGCGGGCCGAAGGCCTCGACGCATCCCTGCACCCAGGGCGCCAGGCTGTCGACCGTCCACTCCGGATCGAGCGCGCCGGCGAGCGCCGAGACCTTGCACACGACGTTGTCGAGACGGGCGAGCTCCCGCATCGCTCGCGTCCAGCGCTCGTGGTACTCGGGGGTCCGCTCCACCGGGAGGCCGGCGTGGTCGACCACGAAGGTCACCTCCGGCTCGGCGCGCGCGAGGCCTGCCAGCGCCTCGAAGCGCTCGAGGGAGACGAGCAGCTCGAGCACGGCGTCGTGCCGGCGCAGCACCGCGAGGTTCCGCGCCAGCTCGGGGTGGTCGAGCTGCACCGTGGCAGCCAGGTCACGGACACCGCGGAAGCGTGGGTGGCGGGCCTGGGACTCCACCTGGGCCGCCGCGTCGGTCCGGGCGAGGCGGCAGTTTCCGACGATCGCGTCCGGCCATCCCTCCTCGTCGCCGAGTCGCTGGAGCCAGGCGGTCTCCTGGTCGGGGTGGCCGTTCCAGCGCGCGGCCTGGACGTGGACGATGCGGCTCACACCGGCACCCTCGGTCTCGGCGCGCAGCTCCGGCGCGCTGAACCGGGGGGCGTCGTACTCGTGGAGGCTGCGGACCCGCGGGTGCTCGAAGTCGGGATCCAGCCACGACCATGCCAGGCCCTCCACCGAATGGTCCCAGAAGTGGACGTGCGTGTCGACGAAGGGGGGTGTCGGAATGGGGTGCTCCCTGGCGTCCCTGGTGTCCGGGCCGGCGCGCCGGGTCTTGCCGCTCGGAGGGAATTGAGTATACCGTGTTGTGCGCACGGGGGCGTCGTGCTGGT
>CAYTKN010000067.1:0-3046 GCA_964438505.1 uncultured Burkholderiales bacterium | reverse complement strand
CCCGAGCCTGGCGCCCCACCGGCCACACCCGGCGGCGCGGGCGACGGAGTTGGGTATACTGATCTCGACGAGGCCCGAACGATCACTGACGGGGGAGTTGCAGTGTCAGACGACCGGCCGACCGTCCACTTCGACCACCACTCGCGGGAGTTCGCCGAGAACCCGTGGCCGGTGCTCCAGGAGCTCCGCGAGCACACGCCCGTGGCCTGGAGCGAGGAGCACGGCGGATTCTGGGTCCTGACACGCTACGAGGACATCAAGCGCGTCGCCCTCGACGACGAGACGTTCTCGTCGGCCGACGGGATCTTGATCCCCGCGAAGAAGAACAAGGGCCAGCAGTCGATCCCGATCGAGACCGACCCGCCGGTCTTCCACGAGTACCGGCGCATCATGCAGCCGCTGTTCGCGCCGAAGGCCATCGAGCGCCTCGATCCCGCCATCGGGGCCTTCGTCCACCGCTGCATCGACGGGTTCATCGAGCGCGGGGAGTGCGACCTGGTCCACGACCTGGCCGACCCGGTACCGGCGATGACCACGCTCCACAAGCTCGGCCTCCCGGTCGAGGACTGGCCGATGTACTCGGAGCCCCAGCACAAGACGGTGTTCCTCCGCCAGGACCACCCCGAGCGCCCCGCGGCGTTGGAGGGGCTCAAGCGCATGCGGGAGGCGATCGTCGACGCGGTGCAGGACCGCAAGGAGCACCCCCGCGACGACATGATCACCTACCTCACCCGGGCCACCGTCGGCGACCGCCCGATCGAGGACCGGGAGGTCACCGAGATGGTGCAGCTCACCATCCAGGGCGGCATGGACACCACCGGCTCGGCGATCTCCAGCGCGGTGGTCCAGCTCGCCGACGACCGCGAGACGCGCCTGGAGTTGGCGAACGACCCGGACGCCCTCGCCGTCGCCGTCGAGGAGTTCCTCCGGTTCGAGCCCCCGCAGTTCGCGCTGGCGCGCACGGCGAAGGAGGACGTCGAGATCGGCGGCCAGGAGATCCGCGCGGGGGAGCGGATGCTGCTGGTGTGGGCCTCGGGCAACCGCGACGGGGGCGTGTTCGACGACCCGGACGAGCTGGTCCTCGACCGCTTCCCGAACCGCCACATGACCTTCGGCCTCGGAGCGCACCGCTGCCTCGGCTCCACCATGGCCCGCCGGATGATGGCGACCACGTTGCGGGCGCTGTTCCAGCGGATCCCGGACTACGCGGTGGACCCCGACGCGGTGGAGCGAGCCGAGACCATCGGCGTGGTCTACGGCAAGTTCTCGGTGCCGGCCACGTTCACCCCCGGGGAGCCCTACGGCGTCTGAGCGCTCCGAGCTCGGCTGCTCCGCCCGCCGTACGACGTCGGCGAGGGAGCCCGTCTCGGCCGATAGCGTGCCGGTCCTGGACACCTCGCGCGACGACTCCCCGGATCGTGCACGGCAGTTGACGTGGCGCGTCCGTCGGGTCGCGCTCGCCGCGAACGCGCTCGGCGCGTTGGTCGTGTTCTTCGCGCTGGCCTTGGTCGGCAGCGCGCCGGGCGACCTCGGCAGCGAGCGCTCCACGGAGCTGGTGCTCCTCTTCGGCGCCTACCTGATGCTCAGCGCCGTGCCGATCAGCGTCTTCCTCGGCCGAGCGGCACGGCCCTTCGTCCACGCGATCGCCTCGGGCGGTCCGATCACCGGTGCCGCGCGCCGCGAGCTGCTGCGGAGCCCGTGGCTCAACGCGATCGTCTCGCTGAGCGCCTGGGTGGGCGCGGCGGTGGTCTTCCCCCTCCACGCCGGTCTGCGCCTGGGTGCCACCAGCGCCGAGGCCGTCCAGCTCGCCGTCGACATCCTCCTCGGAGGGTTCACGACCATGGCGCTCGTCTACCTCCTGGTCGAGCGAGCCGTCCGTCCCGCCGTGGCCCTGGCATTCCGTGCGGCGCCGCCCACCGAGGTCCGCGGGGTGGCGGTGCGACCCCGGCTCCTCCTCTCGTGGCTCCTCGGCGGCGGGGTGCCGCTGCTGCTGGTGGGGTCGCTGCTCCTCGACTCGGGGAGCGCGCGGGTCGACTTCCCGTCCTTCCAGCGCGTCGGTCTGACGTTCGTGGCCGCCGGGCTCCTCGCGGGGACCGTCATCACCTCACGCGTCGCCCGGTCGGTCGCCGAGCCGCTGGGGTCGGTGCGCGAGGCGATGGATTCGGTCCGGCGGGGGCGCTTCGACGTCTCGGTGGAGGTCGACGATGCCACCGAGGTGGGCCTGCTCCAGGTGGGGTTCAACCACATGGTGACGGGGCTGCGCGAGCGTGAGCGCCTCCGCGACCTGTTCGGTCGTCACGTGGGGACCGACGTCGCGGCGCAGGCCTTCGAGCGCGGCGTGGAGCTCGGCGGAGAGATCCGCGACGCGTCGGTCCTCTTCGTCGACCTCGTCGGCTCCACGGGCCTCGCGGCGACCCGCCCTCCTCAGGAGGTGGTCGCGCTGCTCAACGACTTCTTCACGGCGGTGGTGGAGGCGACCGGTGGGGAAGGCGGCTGGGTCGACAAGTTCGAGGGCGACGCTGCGCTGTGCGTGTTCGGCGCGCCGGCGGAGCAGACCGATCACGCCGCCCGAGCTCTCGGGGCCGCACGGGATCTGGCGTCGCGCCTCGCGGAGCTGCGGGCGGCGGTGCCCGAGCTCGATGCCGGGATCGGGGTGTCGAGCGGTCGGGTCGTCGCCGGCAACGTGGGGACCGAGGAGCGCTACGAGTACACGGTGATCGGCGATCCCGTGAACGAGGCGGCTCGCCTCAGCGACGAGGCGAAGACGCGCCCCGGTCGTGTGCTGGCCGCCGAGCGTACGGTCCACGCGCTCGGCGGGGACTCGGGGGCCGAGAGGTGGCGGGAAGCCGCGGTCTTCGAGCTCCGCGGGCGACCCGAGCCGACGCGGGCCTTCGAGGTGCGTTGAGGCGGGCTCACGATCCGGCGTCCCGCCCGCGTCTACCGCTTCAGTGCTGCGCGGTTGGTCGCGTGGTGTCGGGGGTTCGATCGCCGGCGTCTCGCTCGCTTCGCTCGCTCGTCCCACCCACCCGCCAGGCTGCGCGATCGA
>CAYTKN010000066.1:0-3203 GCA_964438505.1 uncultured Burkholderiales bacterium | reverse complement strand
CATGTACCAGTCCGACTACCCCCACCCCGGCTGCGAGTTCCCCGACTCGCCCAAGAACGCCGTCGGGTGGAAGAACCTCGGTGAGGACAGCCTCCGGAAGTTCATGAGCGAGAACGCGGAGCGCTACCTGCGGCTCCTCTGAGCCGGCTTCCACGCCCCTGTGTGTGCAGGGTCGAAGCGATCGCGGTCCCGGTGGCGCTCCTCCCGGTGACGCTCAGGGGACCCAGTAGGGCTCGAACTGCCCGGTGCCCCTCGCGACCCAGCAGCCGCAGTCTCCCTGCCACTGGGCGGTCCGCTGCTTCGTGACCCCGTCGCGCGCCGACGACGAGTACGCGACGTCGCCGTGCCCTGGCAACACGAGCTCGTCGACGCCGTCGATCCCCCGCATGAGCGAGGCACGGTCGAGGTCGCGGCCCGCCCCCCGGAGCGCTTCCAGCATGACGTGCGCGCCGTCGCAGCTCACGAGGATCTGCTCGTACTCGGCGCTCTCGGGGCTCTCGCGAGCGATGTCCTTGCCCGAGTACCGCTCGTAGTTGCTCACGCACGCCTCGCTGCGCGGATGGGGACCCCAGCCCGCGGCGATGGCGCCGACCCGCTTGCTCGTCATCGCGAGGGTCCCCCCGTACTGCTCGGCCGAGAAGAGCGAAGCGGTGGCGTCCGAGGTGTGGTCCGCGAAGTCGGTCCCCAGGTAGGTGGGCCGGTAGCCCTGGGCCTCCGCCTGCTGCATGAACGAGGCGAACTGGGTGGCACCGAGGATCGGCATGAGGACGTCCACACCCTGGCTGCTGAACTGCTGGACCGCCACGGAGTCGCGTGACCCGCCGCCGAAGCCCTCTCCCGAACCCGCCTCGACCTTCACGGGGGTCTGGGTGTAGCCGAGCTCCTCGAGCTCGGGCTCGATGGCCTTGGTGATCTCTCCCTCGTAGGGAGTCTCGTAGTAGATGCCCAGCCGGTGCCCTGCCAGGAGGTCGTGCTCGTGCGCCCAGTGCACCCAGTTCCGGAACATCTTGGTGAGCGAGGTGCGCACGGTCACGTAGTAGGGCCAGGTCTCCTCGTAGACGACGCCGCGGACGCTGTTGAGGCCGACCACGGGGGTGTCGTGCTCCCCCGCGACGCAGCGCGCCCCGTCCTCGAAGTAGCGGACGCCGATCACGGCGAAGACCTCGTCGTCCTTGACGAATCCGTTGCACGCCGCGGTCTGCTCGTCGCCGCTGAAGATGTCGAACTGGCGGTAGATGAACTGCACGCTCCGCCCGTGCACCGGTACGTGGCCGTCGCGCTCCCACCCGTCGAGGACGGCCTCCATCTGCTCCTGGACGTCGCCGATGTCGAACTCGGGGCTGAGGTGCTGGACGGCTCCGAGGTCGGGCACGGCGACGCCGATCTCGATCGAATCGCCGGTGACGCCCCGCACGCCGTTGCCCGACTCCTGCTCCGAGCCGGACCCGCTGCTCTGCTGCTCCCCGGCGCCGGAACCCGCCGGATCCGACGCCCCGCCGGCTGCCGGGACGCCCGATCCGGAGGTGGGCTCGCGGCGCGTGCGCCCGTCGGTGGAGTCGCCGGCCGAGGCGTCACCGGCGCTCGGAGCGTCCGAGACCTCGTCGGCGGCCGCGCCGGGCCGGGCACCGGCGAGACCGCGCCCGTCGACGAGGCCGGCATCCTCGTCGGTCACCACCAACCGGGTGGTGTCCTGGACGCTCGGGATCACCAGCGCGCTGACCAGCACACCCAGCGCGACGCCGGTCAACATCACGAACGCGCCACCCGCACCGCTCCGGCGTCGATCGGCAGCGCTCGCCCCGGTGGAACCCTCGTCACCTCGAGCCATGGTGCTCGCCTCCGACCAGTCGGATCGGTCCGATCGGCTGCGGCGCGGAAGCGGTCGGCTCCGCGCGCAGCCGACGAGTCGAGAGGCGCCTCGGGCTCCGAGGCCGCCGTCACCCGTGCCGGGCGGCGTCGCCGTCTTCGAGCCTTCGTGCGCCTGCTATCGGGTGCGTGACGAGGATGATGAATGCAATGAATATGGTGTTTTCGACATCTCAGCGCAACACGCCGGGATTGTCAAGGGACGGGAGCGGAGACGACCCGCCCGCTCCCACCAGCGTCGCTCGCGCTCACAGGCGCGTGTTGAAGCCCCCGTTGACGAGGAACGTCTGCGCGGTGACCCACCCGGCGTCGTCGCTCGCCAGGTAGCGGATCATGCCGTAGATGTCCCCCGCGGTGCCCTCGCGCTTGATGATGTTGCGCTGCACCAGGGCGTCGAGGCCCTGCTCGGGGACCTGCCGGCGCGTCGCCTCGTTGGCGATCGTCCCCGGGGCGACGGCGTTGACCGTGATGCCGTCGTCGCCGACCTCCGAGGCGAGCGCGTAGGTGAGCTGGACGACCCCCAGCTTGCTCACGCCGTAGACGCCGCTCGGCATGTAGGCGCCCATGGACGACACGTTGACGATCCGTCCGCCGCCCTGGTCGCGCATGGCCGGGACGACCGCCCGGCTGCACAGGAGGGGGCCCTTGAGGTTCACCGACATGACGAGGTCCCAGTAGTCGGGGTCGATCTCGAGGAGCGTGGTCTTCTCCAGGTCGCCCCACACCGCCGCGTTGTTCACGAGCACGTCGACGCGACCGAACGCCTCGTGGACCTGCTCAGCCATCGCGCGGGTGCTCGCGTCGTCGGTGACGTCCACCTCGACGGCCAGGGCCTTCCCCCCGGCGTCCTCGATCAGCTTCGCTGTGGCCTCGGCACCCTCGACGTCGACGTCCGCCACACCCACGGCGGCACCGTCCTCGGCGAAGTACCGCGCGTACTCACGACCGAGCCCCCGCCCGGCCCCCGTCACCACTGCGACCTTGCCATCGAACGTCATGCTGCCTGCCTCTCGTCGACCCTCCGGACGGTCACGAGTTTAGTGTCCTGTTTTTGGGTCGTCGCCAGCCCCTGCGCTCGTCGGCGCCGTCCGCCCGTCTCGCTCACACCGTTCCCCAGGGTCACCCGGGATCAGTGGCGCGCCGCGAGGCCGAGGCCCGCGCGGGCGATCACCCCGAGCATGATCTCGGAGGTGCCGCCGCCGATCGACTCGTTCATGGTCTGGCGCCAGAGGAACTCGAGCGACGTGGCGCGCACGAGCGCCTCGGGAGCACCCAGGTCGAGGGCGGTGCGGGCGATCTCCTGGCACAGGTGCGTGCCCGCCAGCTTGTTGCCCGCC
>CAYTKN010000065.1:766-3709 GCA_964438505.1 uncultured Burkholderiales bacterium | reverse complement strand
ACACTCGACGGCACGCCGCCGGCCTGCTGACGGAGCACGTAGGGCGTCGTGAGACCCAGACGCCGCGTCCCCGGCACCTGCACCAGGAACGGGGCGTCCGTCGCCTTCGCGAACGCCTGGGCGTGCCTGAGCGGCACCACGCGCTCGCGAAGGTCGTCGATGTGGAGCACGTCGTTCCCCTCCGCGAGGTCGCGGTCGTTCCCCAGCCTCCCGAGGGCGTAGGCGAGGACCTCGATCGCGGGATGATCGGCGCAGTGGCGCCGTATCCCCTCGGCGAGCCGTCGGTTCGTCGAGTTCTTGAGTGGGGTCACCCCGGAGAGCACGAGGTCCCGGGTCCACAGCGACGTCCCGAGGTCCGACCAGTCGATGCACTCCGAGGCGGGGACCCAGGGCTCGAGCTCGTCGTCGGGGTCCGGATCCTCGTCGTGGGTCGGCTCCGGGTAGCTCGGCTCGCGGTTCCGGCTGGCGATGATGAACAGCCGGCGCCGGGTCGTCGGGTCGCCGTAGTTCGCACACCGCAGCACGCGACCGTAGCCCCGCTCGCCCTCGGGACCGTAGTCGTGGTCGCCCCGCCCGACCGTGAGCCCGAGCGTCTCCAGCATCCCGCAGAACCGGACGTATATCCGGCCCTCCCTCTCGGAGTCGCCGGTCTCGGGATCGACCGGGTCCCAGGTCCGGAACTCGGGGACGTTCTCGAGGAGGACGTGCTCCGGGTGGAGCATCTCGACCCACTCGAGGACCTTCCAGGCGCTCGAGCGCATCTGCTCCTTCTTCGGCTTCCCGCCGCGAGCGTTGCTGTGGTGCGTACACGACGGGCCGCCCGACAGGACGGTGACCGTCCCGGGATCCACGATGTCGGGCGGGTGCAGTTCCTCGATCTTTGCGTGGTAGTGGGTCGCCCACGGGTGGTTGGCCTCGTGGGTCCGGATCGCCGCCTCCGAGTGGTTGACCGCGATGAGCTCGACGTCCACGCCGGGCTCGAGGCGCAGCCGCTCGCAGGCGACCGCGAGCCCGTGGCTGAGGCCGCCGCCGCCCGCGAACAGGTCCACGACCACGACGTCGTGGTCGGTCACTCCCGGCCACCTCCGTGGCCGGCGTTCCCCCACAGCCTGCTCTCCTCGTGCCGGCGCTTCTCGCGGACCTCGTGAGGCACCTCCTCGTAGCAGGAACGGCACTGGACGATCCACTCGTGGTCGAGGTCGAGGGTGGATCCGCAGTTCGGGCACCCCGGGTAGTGCGGGACGACCCTTCGCTCGAGGACCTCCCGCATCGACCGCCACCGGCTGTAGATGGCGTCGTTGACGTCCGCCCACAGCCATACCTTCTCATGAAGGTCCCGGAGGTCCTGGGCCTCCTGCCAGATGCACTCCAGCGCCATCGCGGACGGGCGCGGCCGGTCGCGAATCATCCCGATCACGTGGTGTTCGCCCCACCACTCGCGGTCCTCGTCGCTGGCGTGGTCGCACTCCGGCCGGTGATGAACGCGGGAGAACGTGGACTCGCCCTTCGTCTCCGCCATCCCCCGGCTGAACGACGCCTCGCCACCGCACTCGACGCACCGAGCGCCGGCGACCATGTGGTCCATCGGCGGGTCGGCGTGGATCCACTCGAGCCACGCCGGCGGGTCCTCGTCCGTTCCGCCGCCGTAGGCGTCCACGTCCTCGACCTCCGCCGCGACGTGGGCCAGCACGTGCACGCCGCCGTGCCGCCGGAGCCTCGTCTCGCCCTTGAGTTCGCCGTCGTCGTCGCGGACGATGAGGCTCGCCCTGGCGGCGTCGTTGGGGGCCGTGACGGGGCCAGCCCCCTGATCCCGATCCCAGGCAGGGAGCAGGGCCCACGCGACGACCTCCTCGACGTGCTCCTCGAGCGCCTGCACCGCTTCCGGAGTCCCGCCGGTGACCAGGCACCCCACCTCCTCGTCTGGCCTGGGGAGCTCGACGAGCGCGTAGACGCCAGCCTCGACTTCGCAGCCGGCTTCCTCGACGTGCTCCTCGTCCTCGTCGCGGACGGCCAGGAACACCGAGCGGTCGGAGTCCTCGTCGAAGTGACCGTAGGGGCCGACCAGCCGGCAGTGCTCCGTGAGCTCCCGGATCTCGGCGGGCCGGTCGGTTGAGGCGACGCCCACCTCGGCTTCAGTCGCCACGGGCCTCACCCCAGCGGACCGCCCAGACGCGAGCGTGGTCGCCGTTCACCGCCACCTCGACGTCGAACTCCTCGCGGACGTGCTCGAGGACCGCGAGCACTTCCGGTCCGCAGTGGTCGTGCGGGTCGATCGCGACCTCGATCGGAGCGGGGTCGCCCTCGACGGTGGGCGTCGGGTCGGGCGCCGGTTCGAGGTTCTCCTCGACCGCCTGCGGATCGACGGCGCTCATCGCGATCGACCCCCTGGACCCATCAGGTAGTCGAACTGGATCTGCGCGCTCTTGCCGCCGTAGTGGCTCCTGCCGCAGTCGGTCCAGCGGCCCTCCAGCGCCTCGTCGACCTCCTGCGCGTCGCGGATCTCGATGGCCTGGACCCGGTCCTCGTCGTCGTAGACGCCGAGCACGTACAGGCCGTCAGCCTCCAGCAGCCGCTCGTGACACTCGAGCTTGATCCAGAACCGGCCGGGCCGAGGCCGGGCCCCGACGTCGAGCCGGCAGCCCTTCGCCTCGACCGGCCTGCCGCCCGTCTCGGGGCCGACCGTCACGAGGTCGTACCAGTCGGGGTCCCGGTCGGAGTCGCCCACCGGCTGCATCGGCCAGCGCTCGGCGGCCGCGTGCGTCACCGAGCGCCCGCGAACGTAGTTCGTCGGGCTCGCCACGTGGTCCGGAACCGAACCCTCGCCGGTTTCGGTGCTCATCGGCCACCTCCGTGGCCTCGGGGAGCGTCTCCAGGGCGCGCGCCGCGGATCCGGACCTTGCAGTCCGGGCACAGCCCCGCAACGAGGTCCGCCGACCGGGGCCG
>CAYTKN010000065.1:522-756 GCA_964438505.1 uncultured Burkholderiales bacterium | reverse complement strand
GCACTGCCGGCCGCCGAGGACGGTGCGCCGGGCGCTACTCGCCACCCGGGCCACCCCCGTTCAGCCGCCAGTACAGTTGCCAGAGCAGCGGCGCGAGGTCCTCGAGCTCGTCGACGATCGGCTCGACGTCCTCGACGGGGCCGAGGGCGGCGGGCTCGCCGTCTCCAGCGGGCGAGCCGGCCGGCTCCTCGAAGTTGGCCTCCAGGTAGTCGCGGGTCCGCCGACCGAGGTCGG
>CAYTKN010000065.1:0-512 GCA_964438505.1 uncultured Burkholderiales bacterium | reverse complement strand
ATCAGGTCGCGACCTTTCCGAACGACCTCGTCCTGGCACGCGGTCACGTCCGCGTCGCTCGCGCTCGAGTGCTCGACCAGGGCCTCGGCGATCTCGCCGAGCTCCTCGATCTGCGCCAGCAGGATCGTGTCGGGGCGCTGCTGCCCCCAGCGCTGGACGTTCTCGATTGCACTACCGGTCCACCGGTAGCCCATCGCCGTCCCGTGCGCCTCGCGGTCGATCGCCGGCTGCGTGCTGCGGTCGATCGTCTGCCCGGCGCCGTCGGTCGCGAGCCTCGGGGTGGCCCGCGGCCGGTCGTGAACCGCGCGCGCCGCCGCGGCAGCGGCGTCCAGGCCCTCCCTCAGGGCCCGGCGGTTCGGCTCCGCGTTCGCTGGCTGCGCGACAACGAGGCTGGCCTCGCCCGCCTCGACGGCGGCGAGCGCCTGCCCCTGGTGGACCTCGAGCGCGGTGAGGTCCGGATCTTGATCTTGATCCTGATCCGTATTTGGAAAACGCCTATGCTCCTGACTCTC
>CAYTKN010000064.1:0-4404 GCA_964438505.1 uncultured Burkholderiales bacterium | reverse complement strand
GAGACCACCCACCGACTCGGGCCACGCCAACGCCAACCAGTTCCGCTCACCCAACTCGAGGTAGAGCTTGCGGACCCGCTCTTGGCGCTCGTCGTCGTGCCAGTAGTAGCCGCCGACGTCCTGGTAGTCGACGAGGAGGTCCCGGACCTCCTCGCGGAACGCCTCGACCTCGGCCGGGAACTGTGGATTCAAGGCTCGTCCTACCCCTCGTCTTGCCACTGCGGCGCGCGCTTCTCCGCGAACGCCCGTGGCCCTTCCTTGAAGTCCGGGTGGTCCCAGTGCATGCGCGCCAGCGCCCAGCCGTACTCCATCGAGTCCCGGTAGCCCATCTCCAACGAGCTCCAGAGCGCCTGCTGGGAGCGTTGCACGGCCGCCGGGGAGTTCTTCACGATCATCCCGGCGATCTCCTCCGCCTTGTCCATGAGCTCGTCGAGCGGGACGACCTCCTCGACCAGGCCGAGCTCGTACGCACGCTGGGCCGGCAACCGGAAGTCACGACCGCACAGCGTCATCCGCAGGGCCGTGCCGAGCGGCAACCGCTTGGCGAGCCCGATGTTCTCGATCGCGCCCACCATCCCCACGTTCACGTGCGTGTCGAGGAACTGCGCGTTCTCGGAGCACACCACGATGTCGGAATCCACCACGAAGTGGAGGCCCGCGCCGGCCACCAGGCCGTTCACCGCGCAGATCACCGGCTTCCACACGTCGTTCTGCCGCGGCGACCAGTGCACCTCGTGGGTGATCGGTCCCTTCCCGGCGCTCACACCGCCGCTGTCGGACACCGCGCCCATGTCCGCGCCGGTCGAGAAGTGACGCTCACCCGTCGAGGTGATGATCGCGCAACGGATCCAGGGGTCCTCTCGCACCTCGGCCCAGATGGCCTTGAACGGTTCCACCATGCTCCCGTGCAGGGCGTTGCCGCGATCGGGGCGATCGATCGTGATGTACGCGACGTGGTCGCGCTTCTCGTAGCTCATCCCCTCCAACGGCTTCGTCAGGTCCACACTCTCAGCAGCCACAGCTCGACCTCCTCGTCGACGACACGATCACACGGTCACACGGTCACACAGGCACACGGTCACACAGGCACACGATCACCGACCACCGCCACACGCTCACAACCCGTACCGCCCCAGCACCTCGGTCCGCGCGGCGTCGGCGGAGGGCGGCAACATCGACACCTGCCGGATCCGCTGGCTCACGTACCCCACGGGACCCTCCTCGGTGAAGCCCATGGCACCGAAGGTCTGGTGCGCACGGTAAGCGGCGGACAGCGCCGCCCGGGTCGCGGAGAGCCGGGCCGTCGCGGCGGACGCTCCGGCCGCCGGATCGTCCGCGTCCCAGTCGAACGCCGCCACGCGGGCCAAGTGCTTCGCCGCGGTCATCCGCAGGTGGACCTCCGCGAGGGGCAGCGAGACGCCCTGGAACTCGCCGATGGCTCGACCGAACTGCACCCGGTCGGCCGCGAACTCCGCCGCCAGGCGCACGAGCATCGCTCCGGCGCCGGCCAGGTACGCTGCCATCGACAGGTTCGAGAGCGACGCCGCCCGAGCGAACCCCGTCAGCTCCTCGCCCCGTTCGAGCTCGACGTGACCCCAGGGCTCGCGCCCCAGCGTCTCCACCTCCTCGACCGCACCGGCCGGCCGCGCCCGCCACGCCTTCCCGTCGGTGACCTCCACGAACAGCTCCGCGGTCGGCGCCCACGGCATGAGCGGCGGCGAACCGACCGACGCCACCGACTCGCCGGAGACGACCCGGCTCCGCTCGTCGTCCGAGAGCACCTGCGAGGCGAAGAACGTCGAGACCAGCGGCCCCGGGCACACCGCGGCGCCCAGCTCCTCCATCGCTGCCGCGATCTCGAGGGCGCCGCCACCGCCCTCGGGGGTCGCCAGCGCGAGGACGCCGAGGTCGGCGAGACCGCGCCAGAGCTCGTCGGGAACGCCCTCGTCACGGACGACCTCCCGCGTGCAATGGCGCCCGCAGAACCCGCGGACGGACTCCGCCAGCGCCTCCTGCTCCTCACCGAACTCCAACTCGAGCGTCAAATCACCCTCACCGAACCCGCGACCAATTAGGACACTGAATTGCTCAGGTTAGCGACGCCGCGCCTCCGTCGCCAACAGAGCGGTGCGACCGGACACACCGGTCTCCGGTCACGGCGCTACAGTGCCGCGGCCGCACGAGGCCGCCTGGCAGGGGATCCCGCACCGGGCCGATCTCCGCACGAGGGCGCCGAGACGGCACAGATGACGGAGCCCGCGACACACCGGACGTGGCATGGCACGCCCCGAGGACGACCAACTCGGCACGGCGATCGACGGACTGGTCGACGCGTGCAGCAACTGGGGCCGCTGGGGACCCGACGACGAGCTCGGGACGCTGAACCACGTCACTCCCCGACACCGGCAACGCGCGATCGCGCTCGCTCGGGAGGGAGAGGTCCTCTCGCTCGGTCGGCGCGTCGTGACCAAACCGAGTCCCGCCAACCATCGGCCCATGCTGCACCACATGGTGCATCTCCACGGTGACCTGGGGGACAGACCTCGGGGGACCGCCAGCGACTTCGTGGGCGTCGTCTTCCACGGCTTCGACGTCACCCACATCGACGCGCTCTGCCACCAGTCGTGGCGCGGGCGCCTCTACAACGACCGGCCGGCCGACTCGGTCAGCGCCCGCACCGCGGCGTCGTTCGGCTCGGTCGAGGTCATGCGTGACGGCATCCTCGGGCGAGGCGTCCTCCTCGACGTCCCCGCGCAGCGTGGGGTGGAGTGGCTGGAACCGGGCGAGGCGATCTCCCCCGAGGAGTTGGACGCCTGCGCGAGCAGCGCCGGCGTGGAGGTCGGCGCGGGAGATCTCCTCCTGGTGCGCACCGGCAGGGACCGGCGCGAGGAGCGGATGGGGCCACACGATCCGGTCGCGGAGGGCAACCCGGGCCTCGGCATGCGCTGTGCCCCCTGGCTCCGTGAGCACGACGTCGCCGTCCTGCTCACCGACGTGCAGGCCGACGTGATGGAGCCCGCCCGGGCGCCGCACCATCCGATGCCCCTCCACGTCACCTGCCTGGTGGCGATGGGCATGCCGCTGGTCGACAACGTCGCGCTGGAAGCGCTCGCAGCAGCCTGCGCGGCCCGGGGCCGCTGGGAGTTCCTGCTCACCGTGTCGCCGCTCTGGCTCCAGCGGACGACGGGGTCCCCGGTCAACCCGACCGCGGTGTTCTGAGGGAGTACCGGGGCTCACCCACACCGACCCCACGCCGATCCCGCGACCACCGAGACTCCACATCGACCGTGCGAGCACCGACGCTTGCGACCACCGACCCTGTGTGTGCACAGGAACTGGGGCTCGCCCTACGACCGGGACGCCTTCTTCCCGACGCGGCGCCTGGCGCGGGGCTTCCGGCGCTCGGCGCTCGGGTCGATGAAGGTGAGCACCGAGTCGAGGTGACGGGCCATGCGACGCTGGGCGGTCTCCACGTCGCCGTCGAAGACCGCCTCGGCGATCCGCCGGTGCGCGTGGTTCACCTCCGCGGCGAACTCGTCGATCGAGTCGGGCCCCGGCGACTGGCGGGTCTGGACCCCCGCCGCGATCTGGACGAACAACCGCATCGCCGGATTCCCCGTCAACTCCGCCAGCACCAGGTGGAAGTCCAGGGTCGGTCGCTGGTAGCGGGCACGGGGGCCCTCGCTGCGAGCCCGGATCCGCTCCTGCTCCTCCGCCAGGTGCTGGCGCAACAGCTCCTCGCCCTCCGGCGCCAACCGCTCCGCCGCCAACTGCACCGTCCGCAGCTCCAGCGCCCGCCGCGTCTCGCTCACGTGATCCGGATCGATCCGATGGAAGTGGAGCTGCAACGTCACCGTCCGCACCACCGCATCCAGATCCGGCGTCGCCACCACCAGACCACCACCCGGACCGCGACGCATCTCCGCCACCCCGTGATGGTCGACGATCCGGATCGCCTCCCGGAAGATCGCCCGACTCACCCCGTACTTCTCGAGCAGCTCGGCCTCCGAGCCCATCACCGTGCCCACCGGCCAACCCTGATCGATGATCTCGTCCTCGATCTGCTCGGCCAGGAGCTCGGCCAGGGTGCGCCCACCGTCGTCCCGCTCCCGAGCCCTCACCAACTCACGACTCGCCATGTGCTCACCCCGTTCCCGGGAGCCGGGCGCACCACACCCGAACACGGACATCCGATCGACGCAGAGGTTACCCGCCGGGTCGATGCCCACCCGCGGACTCCCCACCTCGATCGCTCCGTGCCACGAGGTCGCGCCACGCACCGCGGCGACCGGGAGCCGATGGGAACCGACCGCCCGAGACCGTCGTCCGCGCCCATGGAGGGACCTTGCCCGCTCGGAGGGAATTGAGTATACCGTGTTGTGCGCACGGGGGCGTCGTGCTGGT
>CAYTKN010000063.1:0-5524 GCA_964438505.1 uncultured Burkholderiales bacterium | reverse complement strand
GCCCGACCCAACGCCCGCTCCAGCGCCGGGCGGGCCAGCTCGCCCGCCGCCATCGCCGCAGCGGTGGCCTGGCCGTAGGCGTCACGGGCCCGTTCACGGACGACGACGGTGCGCCCGAGCCGGGCGCGGGCACAACGGTGGAGGCCGTAGCCGATCGTGGCGCCCGCGGCGGCGCCCACCGGCGCGCCGCTCCGGGCCGCGGTCGCGGCGGCGTCGCCGACCGGCGCGCCGCTGCGATAGGCGCGCACGAAGGACACGCCGGCACCACCGAGCGCCCCCACGAGCAGACCCTTGACCACCTTGTGCATCGCGACCTCCCGCGTCTCGACTCGTGAGGACCCTACCCGCTCCGCGCGGACCACATCCCCCGGCAGGACGGTCCGGTCCGGTCCGTTCAGGCCGACCGGCGCCCCTCGCTCTCGATCTCGGTGCGGGGGACCAACGTCGGCGCGACCTGCTCGAAGACGGTGTCCCGGTCGACGATGCAGCGCCCGATGTCGTCTCGGGAGGGCAGGTCGTACATCACACCGAGGAGCACCTCCTCGAGGATGGCCCGCAAGCCCCGGGCCCCGGTGCCCCGCAGGATGGCCTGCTCGGCGACGGCGCGGAGGGCCTCCTCGGTGATCTCCAGCTCCACCTCGTCGAACTCGAAGAAGCGCTCGTACTGCTTGACGAGCGCGTTGCGCGGCTTCACGAGGATGTCGACCAACGCGTCCTCGTCGAGGTTCTCGACGGCGGCGATCACGGGGAGGCGGCCGACGAACTCGGGGATGAGCCCGTAGGTGAGGAGGTCCTCGGGGAGCACCTGGTTGAGGATCACCCCGAGGTCCTTCGTGTCGTACGTGCGGATGTCGGCGCCGAAGCCGATGCCGCTCGAACCGATGCGGCGCTCGATGATCTCCTCGAGGCCGGCGAAGGCACCACCCACGACGAAGAGGATGTTGGTGGTGTCGATCTGGATGAACTCCTGGTGGGGATGCTTGCGCCCCCCCTGGGGCGGCACGGCGGCCGTGGTGCCCTCGAGGATCTTCAGGAGCGCCTGCTGCACGCCCTCACCGGAGACGTCGCGGGTGATCGAGGGGTTCTCGGCCTTGCGGGCGACCTTGTCGACCTCGTCGATGTAGATGATCCCGCTCTCGGCCTTCTTGACGTCGTAGTCGGCGGCCTGGATCAGCTTGAGGAGGATGTTCTCGACGTCCTCCCCCACGTACCCCGCCTCGGTGAGCGCGGTGGCGTCCGCGATCGCGAAGGGGACGTTGAGGAGCCGGGCGAGGGTCTGGGCGAGCAGGGTCTTGCCGCACCCGGTGGGCCCGATGAGGAGGATGTTCGACTTCTGGAGCTCGACGTCGCTGTCGCCGCGGCTCCCGGCCTGCACGCGCTTGTAGTGGTTGTAGACGGCGACCGAGAGGATCTTCTTGGCCTGCTCCTGCCCGACGACGTACTCGTTGAGGAAGTCGTAGATCTCCGCCGGCTTCGGGAGCTCGTCCCACTTCACCTCGGAGGTCTGCGCGAGCTCCTCCTCGATGATCTCGTTGCAGAGATCGATGCACTCGTCGCAGATGTAGACACCCGGGCCGGCGATCAGCTTCTTGACCTGCTTCTGGCTCTTCCCGCAGAAGGAGCACTTCAGCAGATCGCCCCCGTCGCCGAACTTCGCCACCGATCAGCCCCCCCCTAGCTCGCCGCCGCGACCCTCTTGAGCTCACGGCTCTCGATGACCTCGTCGATGACGCCGTACTCCTTCGCCTCGACGGCGCTCATGATGTAGTCACGGTCGGTGTCCTTGGTGACCTTGTCGATCTCCTGGCCGGTGTGGCCGGCGAGGATGTCGTTGAGCAGGCCCCGCATCCTCGCGATCTCCTTCGCCTGGATCTCGATGTCGGCGGCCTGCCCCGAGGCGCCCCCGTGGGGCTGGTGGATCAGGACCCGGGCGTGGGGCAGAGCGAAGCGCTTGCCCTTGGCGCCGGCGGCGAGCAGCACCGCGGCGGCGGAAGCGGCCTGGCCCATGCAGATGGTGGAGACGTCGGGCTTGATGTACTGCATGGTGTCGTAGACCGCGAACAGGGCGGTGATCTCACCGCCGGGCGAGTTGATGTAGAGGGCGATGTCCTTCTCGGGATCCTCGCTCTCCAGGTGGAGGAGCTGGGCCATCACCAGGTTCGAGATCTGGTCGTCGATGGGCGTGCCCATGAAGATGATGCGCTCCTTGAGGAGCCGCGAGTAGATGTCGAACGCCCGTTCACCGCGGTTCGTCTGCTCGATGACGGTGGGGACGAGGTAGTTCATCACGGGCTCAGTCACTGGTCGGACTCCTCTCCAGTGTCTCCGGTGTCGTCTTCTGCATCGGGCTCGACGTTCCCTTCCCCGGCCGTCTCGCCGGCAGTGTCTCCGCTGGCGTCTCCGCCGGCGTCTTCGCCGGAGCTCGGCTCCGGGAGGGCGAGGTCGATCTCCTGTCCCTCCTCGTCGACCACGAGGGCGTTGTCGACGAGGAACTGGAGCGCCTTGCCCCGAGCCACCTCCGAGCGTACCGCCTGGAGCCCACCACCGCGCTCCAGCTCGGAGCGAACCTGCTCCGGCTCTTGCTCGACCCGCTCGGCGATCCGCTCGATCTCCTCCTCGACGTCGGGCTCGGTGACCTCGATTCCCTCCTGCTCGACGACGGAGCGGAGCGCGAGGTCGGCCTTGACGGCCCGGGTCGACCCGTCGCGGACCCGCGCCACGAACTGCTCCTGCGACAGGCCCGTGCTCTCCAGGTACTGCTCGAGGGTGGCCTCGCGGCTCTCGAGCCGGTGGACGAGGTCGTGGATCCGCCGCTGCATCTCGTCGTTGACGAGGGCCTCGGGCGGTTCGATCTCGACGAGCTCCGCGAGCTGCTCGAGGATCTTGTCGCGCAGCGCCACCTGGAGCTGGACCTTCCGGTAGGTCTCGAGGCGCTCGCGCACGTCGCTGCGGAGCTCCTCGACGGTCTCGAACTCGCTCGCCTCCTGCACCCACTCGTCGGTGAGGTCCGGGAGGAGGCGACGCTTGGCCTCCTTGACGAGCACCCGGAAGGAGACGTTCTCGCCCGCGTGCTCCCCGAACTGCTCGGGCAGGGTCTCGGTGAACTCGAGGATCTCGCCGGGCTTGGCCCCGCGCAGCTCCTCGTCGAGACGGTCGACGAGCTGGCCCGAGCCGACCTCGTAGAGGAAGTCGCTGGCGGAGAGCCCCTCGACGAGCTCCTCGCCCTGGTAGCCCTTGAGGTCGAGCTGCGCGAAGTTCCCGTCGGAGAGCGGGTGCGGCGACTCCTCGAGGTCGGCAAACTGCTCCCGCAGGCGGTCGATCTGCGCGTCGACCTCCTCGTCGGGAGCGCCGGGGGCGTCGAGCACGACGCGCATCCCGTCGTAGCCGTCGACCTCGACGCGGGGACGCACCTCGACGACGGCCTCGAAGGAGACATCGCCGGACTCCTCGCCGCCCGTGATCTCGATCTCGGGAGCGGCGATGGCGTCGACACCCTCGACCAGGAGGGCCTCGGCGTAGAACTCGGGGAGCTCGTCGCGCAGCGCCTGCTCGCGCGCCACGCCGGTGCCGAGCTTCTGCTCGAGCAGGCGCCGGGGAGCCTTGCCGGGCCGGAACCCGGGGAGCCGGACCTCGTTGGCGAGCTTCTTGAAGGCCCGGTCGACGGCCGGTTCGAAGTCGGACGCCGGGATCTCCACCTGGAGGCGGACGCGGCTGTCTTCGAGTGATTCCACGGAGGTCTTCATGAAGTCGCGCAGTCTACCGTCCGACCCCTGCCGTCGAACCCCGACCGTCCGACCCGGCCGGCTCGACACGGACCCCTCGACGACCCTTCGACGGCGGAGGGCGCGCCTGGATCGGGTCGCCACGGCCGGTTCGTTTAGGATGCCGGGAGTCGACGTCCTCGAGGAGGCGACCTGTAGGAGACGACCCGAGCCGGGGAGTGGCGCAGTGGGAGCGCACCTGCTTTGGGGGCAGGAGGTCGGGGGTTCGAATCCCCCCTCCCCGACGCCGGAGGGGCCGGCCCGGCCGGACCCCGTCACGGCATCCACGGCAGTCCGTCCACGCATCCCACACCGGCGGGATCGTGGGACATAGATTCACGCGGGTGTAGCTCAACGGTAGAGCCCCAGCCTTCCAAGCTGGTGACGCGGGTTCGACTCCCGTCACCCGCTCTCAGAGCCGGGGACCGGGGTGCGCACCGGCGAGCGGACGGCACCGGCAGGCACCAGAAGGCAGACACACCGGCAGGCACTGCCCCCGACGCAGTGGGAGATGCGACGTGGCGCGATCATCCGAGATCCTCGGACTCGCTTTGATCATCGTGGGACTGCTGGTCGTCGGCGTCGTCGCGGCCGTCGTCCAAGGCGACGACGATGACGAGGTGGCCGGCGGGACCACCACGACGATCGCCACCACGACGACCACGGAGGCGACGACGACCACCGCGCCGGGCGCGACCACCACGACGGAGGTCGACAGCGGGCTGGCGAACGGGGGCACGGGCGACGCAGGCGGCACCGACGGCACCACACCGGCGACGGGAGCGGGCACCCTGTGGCTCGCCACGGGCGGCCTCGCGACGTT
Source organism: uncultured Burkholderiales bacterium (assembly GCA_964438505.1). Taxonomy (GTDB): domain Bacteria; phylum Actinomycetota; class Acidimicrobiia; order IMCC26256; family JACPCJ01; genus CAYTKN01. The sequence goes on along the minus strand of CAYTKN010000063.1, from coordinate 940 downwards.
GGCAGCGGCAGGGCGCCTCCACCGGTACACTCGGAACCGCCCGGCAGGCCTCGAGCGCCCGTAGCTCAGCTGGACAGAGCAGCGGACTTCTAATCCGCCGGTCGGGGGTTCGAATCCCTCCGGGCGCGCTGTCGACCGGTGGACCCGGCCGGTCACTCCGTGCTCCGGACCGGTTCCGCTCCTGCGCCGTTCCGCCCCGATGTCGGGTGTCCGGGACGGGTCCCGGATGTATGGTGGCGGTCGCCCGGTTCGGAGTCGGTCCGACCCTCGTTCGATCGTGTCCGTCGGTCGGGGCACTTCGTACCGGGCGTACGGGCTCCGGGTCCGCCCGGGGTCGCCGTGGTGGCCGTAGCTCAGTCAGGTGAGAGCGCCAGGTTGTGGCCCTGGAGGTCGGGGGTTCAAGTCCCCTCGGTCACCCTCGGGGTGGCCCGCTCGCCAGCGGGCCACCCCATCGATCGTCCTCTCGCCCCGCACCGGTCATCGCGACGAGCGTCCCTGCTGCTGCTCCTCGTTCGCTGCGCTCCGGTGTCGCTCGGGATGGATCGCGTGGGGTCGGGAGCTCGATTGCTGGCCACTCGCTCGCTCCGCTCGCTCGCCCCACCCGCGGCAGCGCTCCAGTGCCCCCGGTGGTCGCGTGGTGTCGGGGGTGCGATCGCTGGCCACTCGCTCGCTTCGCTCCCTCGCCCCACCCTCCCGCCAGGCTGCGCGATCGACCCCGACACCACGCTCCCCGCCCTGCGCGCGCAAGTGCCGCGGGGCCACGAACCACGACCACCAGACTTTTCAGATTTCTCGGCGCTTCGGGGCTGATCTGGCGTGTTGTTGTCACAGGCGGGTGCGAACATGTGTTCGTGCTCACGAAGGTGCAGGAGCTGATCGACGAGCTGGCGGAGGCGGTGGACTCCTTCGACCCCGACGTCGTGCATCCGGACGACGCGGA
>CAYTKN010000062.1:0-5658 GCA_964438505.1 uncultured Burkholderiales bacterium | reverse complement strand
CTCCACGGAGACCAACGACAACTCCGAGAGCGACGACACCGCGGGCACCTCGTCGGCGGCGTCCGCGGTCTCGTCGCCGGCGTCCGCCGCGAACGCCTCCAGGGCGGCGTCGGGCTCGTCGGCCACCGGATCGGTGAACGGATCCACCCCCACCGACGCGACCGGCTCCAAGAACAACTCTCCCGCCGCGACCTCCTCACCGTCGTCGCCCACCAGCACGAACACCAGACCGGCAGCGACCAACGCCAGCACCACCACCACCGCCACGACCACGTTGCGGCGACCCCGACCGCCGGAGCCCCCGCCAGCCGATGGCGCACCCCCACCGGGAGGTGTCGACCCACCAGGAGGCGGCGGAGGTGGCGGCGCGCCACCCGAACCCCCACCGGCACCCGGAGCCGGAGGCGGCGGCGGAGGAGGTGGTGCAGGTGGCTGGTCGTCGTTCATCGTGCGCTCACCACCTGTCCTCGGTGGGCCTCCGTCGGGGACCCGTCGCGGGCATCACACACCGCGGAAGTCCGCCTCGAAGCCGAGGCCGAAGCCCTGGATGTCCAGGCTGCCCGTCAGGTGACCGGATGCCTGGTCGACGTCCGCGCTCCACGAGATGCCGACCGTCTCGCCGGGGGTGATCCCGCCGACGTCCCGGATCTGCTCTTCCACGCCGGGTGGGAGGTCCACCTCGAAGGACAAGGTCCCCTCTCCGCTGATGGTCCCCGCGGTCTCGTCGGCCGGATCGCGCTCGAAGGTTCCGGTCATCGAGACCGTGTAGTCGAACCTCACCGGTCCGCCGCCGGTGTCGAACTCGAAGGCCAGCAGGATCTCGCCGACGGCCGGGCCAGACGGAGCGAAGGTGATCGTCACCTCGTTGGTGGCGGGACCGGCCGGGAACTCGGCGAGCGGGCCGAGGTCGGTCACGGTGCCCCGGGCCGTCGTGGCGCCGGGCAGGTCGGTGGGATCGATGTCGCGGTCGGCGTCGCCGCTCGTGCCCACCGGTCGGGCGAACATCTCGCCGCTGTCGACGTCGGTGAGGACGATCTCGTCCACGGGCTCGTCGGCCGGATCCACCGACGAGACGCCGGCGGGATCGAACGCGGACCACGCCTCCCCGCGCACCTCCAGGTCGCCGGCCTCCGACGCGTCCAACTGCTCGGGTGGCGCGAGCGGGTTCCCGCAGTAGCACTTCACCCGCGGGACGCCCTCGTCGTCGACGAGCACCGCCGTGCCGCGCTGGAGCACCGACCGGCGAGGCATCGCCTCCCCCTCGGAGAACCCGTGGTTGGTCACCGCCGTGTCCTCACCCAACACCACCGGCGTCAGATCGGAGACGAACGACTCGATCTCGTCGACGTCGATGCCGAGCACCGATGCGAACGCCTCGGCCTTGTCGCGGTTCGCCTCCCCCTCCAAGAAGGAGACCAATCGGTCCACGTCGCACGACGCCCGCTCCCGCGACCCGCCGTAGAGACCCGGGCGCGACCCCTCCACGGAGACCAACGACAACTCCGAGAGCGACGACACCGCGGGCACCTCGTCGTCGGTGTCCGGGTCGGCGGGCTCGCCGTCCTCGTCGTACGGCCTCGCCCCCGCTCCCGTCGTGCTCGTCGTTCCGCCCTCGTCCGGCGGCCCCGACGCTGCTGCCTCGAACGCCTCGCGCTCGGAGTCCGGCTCGTCGGCCACCGGATCGGTGAACGGGTCCACCCCCACCGACGCGACCGGCTCCAGGAACAGCTCTCCGGCCGCTTCCCCGGCGGTCTCCCCGGCGGCCCCACCGGCCACGTCTCCGTCGTCGCCGTCTCCCGACAGCGCGAACGCCAGACCGGCGGCGACCAACGCCACCACGACCACCAATGCGACCAGCACGTTGCGGCGACGCCCGCGGCGCCCTGACGGCCCACCGCCGCCGGAGGCCGGAGGCTCGGCAGGGGACGGAGGCGGGGGCGTGGCGCCACCCGAACCCCCACCGGCGCCCGGAGGCGGCGGAGGAGGGGGAGGCGGCGGCTGCTCACCCGAGGACGGTGGAGGGGGCGGGGGAGGAGGCGGAGGTGGCTGAGACGCCTCGGACGGACGCTCGACCGGACGACCCTCTTCCTGTGGCTCGCGATCCGTCACCGCTGCTCCGCATCCGTCGTGGCCGCGACCGACGACACGGGAGGATAGGGGCCGAGCGGAGAGCGCCACGGATCGCGCGGGGTGACGTGGAGGCGCGTCATGGTGGCCCGGTCAGCTCGAGCCCTGCCCGTCTGCTTCCTCGGGCAGGTCGGCGTCGGACGAGCCGTCGGTGCCCACCGGGCGGAAGAAGCGCTCGCCGCTGTGGAGGTCGGCCACCACGAAGGCTTCGAGCTCCTCCTCGGCCTCCACGACGACGCGGGCCGCATCGGCGCGGAACCCTTCCCAGCCCGCTCCGGCGAAGCGCACCGCGGAGCCGGCCTGCTCGGGTGGGGCGAGCGGACTGCCCGAAGCGCAACGCACCCGGGGGAGGCCCTGCGGGCCGACGAGGACGGCCGTCTCGGCCTGGAGGACCGCCTGGCGGGACTCGGCGGCGCCCTCGCGGTAGACGTGGTCGGTGACCCGCGCGTCGGTCGAGAGCACGAGCGGGGTCAGCTCGTCGACGTACCCCTCGATGTCGCCGACCTCGTCACCGAACGCACCCGTCCAGGCCTCGGCGCGGTCCGGATCGTCCTCGAGGAGCGACACCAGCCGTGAGCGGTCGCAGGGGGACTCGCCGCGGATCGCCCGGTAGAGCTCGGGTTGCGACCCTCGGACGCCCTGGAGTTGCACCACCTCGTCCTCGAGCGTCTCCTCGGCCTCGTCGACACCGTCGCCGCCGGTGCCCCCGGCGTCGCCCCCACCTCCCGGTTCGTCGTTCGGCAGCTCCTCGGTCGTGACCGGCGCGGTGAAGGGATGGTCTCCGGCGGTCGCCGCGGGACGCAGGAGGATCTCCGTGTCCGACGCGCCGGCCCCGCCGTCCCCGCCGTCGAGGAGCGTGATCACGGCGCCGACGGCGAGGATCACGAGCAGCAGCGCGGCGCCGATCACCAGGGTCCGGCGACCCTTGCGGGGGATCTCCACGGCGACGCTCGGCGAGAGCTCCCGGCCTCCCGCGGGCACGCCGGGGGTGACCTCGGCCGCTGCGGCGATGGCCCCGCCGGTCACGACGCTCGCGTCCGTGCGCCGGAGCCAGCCCGGCCCGAACGCCTCGGTGGCCGCCTCGGCGAGGGCCACCCCGAAGGCCTCCGCCGACGCGTGTCGCTCGCCCGGCTCCTTGGCGAGCGCCTGCATGACGACCGGCTCGAGCGGCGGGGGCACATGGGGAGCGGCGTCGCGCAACGGCGGCGGTGGCTCGTTGACGTGCCGGTAGAGCTGGACCATCGCCTCGGCGGCGGGGAACGGGGGCCGGCCCGCGAGCAGCTCGTAGGTCATCGCCCCCGTGGCGTACACGTCCGTGTGCGGGCCGAGACCCTGGCCGCTCGCCTGCTCGGGCGCCATGTACGTGGGCGTGCCGAGCACCATGCCCGTGGCCGTGCGCGTGGCGCTGGCCTCCCCGAGCACCTTGGCGATGCCGAAGTCGCCGAGCTTGGGGGTGCCCTCGGCGGTGAACATCACGTTCTCGGGCTTGATGTCGCGGTGGAGGATGCCCCGCTGGTGCGCGTAGTGGAGCGCGCTCAGGGTGGCGACGATGACAGCGCAGACGACGTCCGCCCGTGCGCCGGCTTCGAGGCGGTCGCGGAGGGTCCCTCCGGGGAGGAGCTCCATGACGAGCAGGCACGTCCCACCCTGTTCGACATAGTCGTACACGGGGACGATGTGGGGGTGGTCGAGCGACGCCACGAGCCGCGCTTCCTCCAGGAAGCGGGACTGCACCTCGGGGTCCGACCCGAACGCCTCGGGGAGCTGCTTGATGGCGACCGGCCGCCGCAGCGTCCGGTGCTGCCCGGAGAACACCACTCCCCAGCCGCCCCGTCCGAGCTCGTCGCCGAGCTCGTATCCGGGGAGGAGCTCCTGGATGACGGCGCGCTGTGGCGTGCTCACGATCGGTGGGTTCGCCGCCGCATCTGTCCGAGGTTAGCGCCAGCGGCGCCGTTTCCCGCCGGTCGGCGTCGGGTACGTCCCATGCGTGTTCGACATCCTCCTGATCCTCGCCCAACAGTCGGCCGAGGTCGACGTGGATCTCACCCTGCCGGGGATCCTCGCGCTCGGGGCGGGCGTCCTCATCCTCGTCGCCCCGCGGATCCTCAACTACGTGGTGGCCACCTACCTGATCGTCGTGGGTGTGATCCAGATCTTCGACATCACCATCCAGTGAGGAGCCGGAGGTCGCCCCGAGCTCGCGGAGCGTGGCGCACGGCAGACGAGGCGTCGTCGTGGAGCGAGCCCGACTCCCGGGAGAGCTTCGAGTGGGCCTGCGCGACTCAGACCTCCCTGCGCCCGCCCACCAGAGTCGGGGAAAGGAGCCCCGAACCGTGTCAAGTCCCGACATCGCCGTGCCGAATCCACTGACGTGACAGAAGCAGAACGCACCGCTGCGCTCCAGCGCGCCGCTCGGAGGGCCGGCCTCTCGCCACGGCAGACGATCTCGATCGAGGACGTCGACCACCGGCGCTCGCAGCTCTGGGCGATCGCGTTCTTCGTCATGGCGTCGTTGTCGGCCGTGCTGGCGCTCACCGCCGGGACGGAGGACCTGCCGACCAGCGAGCTGGCCAGCATGCCGGCGGTCCGGATCGGCATCGTGGCGCTGATCTTCGGGTTGGGCGCCTACCTGTTCGAGAAGGAACGCCACCTGCGGTCGCTCACGCACACGCTGCTCCAGGAGCGCCAGCTCATCGCGAGCCTCGCCCACGAGGCCTCCCACGACCCTCTGACCGGCCTCCTGAACCGCTCCGCGTTCCTCGACGTCCTCGAGGAGTCGCTGGCTCGCAGCCGCCGGGTCGGTCGGAGCGTGGCCGTGCTGTTCCTCGACCTCGACGGGTTCAAGGAGATCAACGACGAGCTCGGGCACGAAGCCGGCGACGAGATCCTCCGCGAGGTGGGCGCACGTCTGAGGGACTGCGTGCGGAGCGCCGACAGCGTGGCGAGGCTCGGAGGCGACGAGTTCACCGTCGTCCTCGACGGCACCCGCGAGCACGACGAGGCGATCTCGGTCGCGGACCGCATCGATGCCAGGCTCCAGGAGCCCACCCGCGTCGACGGCCGGGAGGTGTCCGTCCGGGCCAGCATCGGGATCACGGTGAGCGTCGACGGCGACGACCGCCCCGAGGAGCTGCTCCGCGAGGCCGACATCGCCATGTACCTGGCCAAGCGTGCGAGCGGATCGCGGTTCGAGGTGTTCGACACGGAGCGCATGTCCGTCTGGGTCGACGCCGCGGCGCGCCGCGACGTCGAGCTTCGGAAACCCATCGGCTCGTCGCAAGACGGATAGGCCGGGGACGCGGGGGCAGCGGGCGGATACGCCGCGGACGGGAAGGCTTCCTCGTCCTCCGGCGTAGATTCCTCGCCGGGCGAGACGCCCGACCAGGAATCCCGCAAGTCGTCCTCGGAACACTTCCCGTCCGAGGCTGGACTCGAGGCCACCGCTCCCGCTTCCTCGCCGGGCGAGACGCCCGACGAGGAATCCCGCAAGTCGTCCTCGGAACACTTCCCGTCCGAGGCTGGACTCGAGGC
>CAYTKN010000061.1:0-5817 GCA_964438505.1 uncultured Burkholderiales bacterium | reverse complement strand
CCCGAGCCTGGCGCCCCACCGGCCACACCCGGCGGCGCGGGCGACGGAGTTGGGTCTGGAGCGGGCCTGGCAGCTCTGGGTGGGTCCGGGTCCTCCACGTCCCTCGTCGTGATCGACCCCCTTCCGTTCGCTCCGAGATATAGGTATACTGAATTTCCGATGTGAACGGTGTCACGGTCGGTCGCGGGGTCGGGTCGCCTTCGTCCCCGACGACCGGATCCGACGGAGACGTGCTCGGAGGTTCGTCCATGGGGGGTTGGTCGGCAGCAGGGCTCGGACGTGCGATCGCGGGCTCGCCCGGCGCCAGGCGCGCCTTCGTGTTCGCCGTCGGCATCGGGATCGGAGCGGCTGTGAGCGCGCTCCTCGTCCCGGTCGTCCAGGACACCTCCACGACCTCGGTCTCGGTCGGCGAGCGCCGCGGGCCCGCGTCCGCTGAGATCGCCGACCGCTCGAGCGCGAACGGCCCGGCAGCCGACAGCGGCGGTGACGCGTCGCAGGACGCGTCCGACGGCGGGGTGGTCGGGGGACCCGTCGCCACCGGTCCCGCGGGCCCCGCGGACGGCGGTGCCCCCACCGGAGGCAGCGGCGGCGCCCGTGGTGGTGGCGGCACCGGTGGCGGTGGCGGCGGCGACGACGGCGGCGGTGAGCCCGAGGACAACGGCATCCGCGGTGTGACCGCCGACTCGGTCAAGATCGGAGTCGCTGTCCCCTCCACCGGCGCGCTCGGCGACGTCAGCGACACCTTCAACATCGGGGATCCCCAGGAGCAGATGGAGGCGGTCCTCGACGGCTGGGAGCGCGAGGGCCTCGTGCCGGTCCACGGGCGCGACGTGCAGTTCGTCTACCGGGAGTACGACATCTTCAGCGGTGACGAGCAGACGGCGGTCTGCAACGCGTTCGTCAAGGACGACAAGGTCTTCGCCGTGGTCGGCATCCGCTTCTTCTCGAGCGGCTCCGAGTGCGTCGCCGGCGAGCACGACACGCCGCTGGTGACCGTCGACGGCGTGAGCACGGAGGTCTACGAGCGCACCTGGCCCTACTACGTGAGCGTGCGGTTCTCGCTCACGACCATGTTCCGGAACTGGGTCCACTGGGCCCACGAGCGGGGCATCTTCGAGGGCAAGAAGCTCGGCGTCTACCACGAGACCGAGATGGTCGATCAGGTCGAGGATGTCATCGAGCCCGAGCTCGACAAGCTCGGCTACGACGCCCCGGTGAAGGTCGACGCCGGCTCGGGCGAGGGCTTCGGCGGCTCGTCCCGGGACTCGGTGGCGGTCCAGCAGTTCCAGACCGAGGGCGTCGAGGTCCTGATGCCGCTCATCGGCTCGACCCAGTTCGCCTCGTTCATGCAGCAGGCCGAGTCGCAGGGCTACCGGCCGACCTACATCGACAGCGACTTCGCCGACCACAGCTCCGACGCCGCGACGAGCATCTTCCCCGCGGAGCAGTACGACGGGACCGAGGCGATGAGCGGCAAGCGGGTCGGCGAGGCCGCGGCGGGGATCCTCCACCCACGCGCCGAGGCCTGCATCTCGAACTACGAGCGGTACTCCGACAAGGAGATCTCCCGCGAGCCACCCGAGAGCGCCGAGTACGACACCATCCTCACCGTCTGCGACGACGGCCACACCGTGCTCCGGGGCCTCCAGGAGGCCGGCCGCGACCTGACGCCGTTCTCGTTCATCGGCGGCCTCGAGGCGGTGCGCGACGAGGTGATGGCCGGCCACGGCCCGGTCAGCTTCTCGCGCTCCGTCCACCACGGCGTCACCCGGCAGCGGACGGTCCGGTGGGACGCCGACTGCGCCTGCTGGAACGCCACCGGCAGCTTCGCGCCCCTGTGGGTCGGCTGAGGCGAGGCCGGGCTCGCGGCCGCCGCAGGCGGTCGCGCCGGCCTGCCCACGGCGGTTGAGCGACACCGGGAATTTGGTATAAGGTATTTGCGCAGCCTGAGGAGGTGCATCTCATGAGGGACGGGTTCCGCTTCATCGACACCGACACGCACATCGGTCCGAACATGGAGACCCTGCGGGAGTACGCGAGCTCCACGCTCGAGGAGCGGTGGAGCGAGCTCGACCCGTACATGCTCCCGATCACCGACGGGGGCCACACCCTCAGCATCAACCCCATGCCGCTGCGCCGGCAGCTCAACGCCAAGGGCGGCGCCGAGGCCGAGGGGAAGAAGGGCGGCAGCAGCCCCCTGAAGGGGAACATCAAGAAGTCGCCCCAGGTCCCCAGCGAGCCCGGGATCAACAACGGCAACCCCGAGGGGCGCCTCCGGGACATGGACAAGGAGGGGGTGGACGTCCACCTCATCATCCCGGCGACGTTCGCCACGGCCGTCTCGGCCCTCGAGCTCGACCTCGCCCTCGAGATCTACGCGGCCTACCACCGCTTCCTGGAGGACTACTGCTCGCCGGATCCGTCGCGCCTCAAGGCGACCGCCCTCGTCTCCGGCGCCGATCCCGAAGGTGCCGTCGAGGAGATCAAGCGGCGCTCCGACGACCCGTGGATCTGCTCGGTGACCGTGGTGCTCCCCGAGGGCGTGCCGGCGGACGACCCCGACGTCGAGCCCATCTGGGCCGCGCTCGACGAGCACGACCTCCCGATCCTGCACCACTCCTTCTTCTACGAGCCCCCCTACTTCCCCGGCTACCGGGACATCTGGGGCAACGTGGTGGTCGCCCGTGCGGCCGCGCACCCGTGGGGCGCGCAGCGCCTGGCCGGCTACCTGATCCTCAGCGGCCTCTTCGACCGCTACCCCCGCCTGCGGGTCGGCTTCTCCGAGTGCAGCGCCGGGTGGGTGCCGGGTTGGTTGACCCGTCTCCAGGGCCAGGCCGACTACATGGGGGCGATGCTCCCCGACCTCAAGCAGGACCCGATCGGCTACGCCCAGTCGGGCCACGTCTTCTGCGGCATCGAGCTCTACGAGGGCGTGGACATGGCCAAGGCCATCATCGACGTCGTCGGCGAAGACGTCCTGATGTACCAGTCGGACTTCCCGCACCCGCAGTGCCATTTTCCGGACTCACCGGAGGTCGTGCTCGGCTGGAGGGACACCCTCGGCGACGACACCGTCCGCAAGATCGCGTCGGGGAACGCGGAGCGCTACCTGCGTCTCTGAGCCGCCTCTCCGGCTACCGTGACCCCGCGGCGCGGGGCGCTGCGACGCCGCGCCCGGCGGCTCCGGGCGTGTGGGTCGATGTCAGGCGGTAGCGGGGAACGGGTGAGCACGGCCGGGGGAGACGCAAGCGGGATCGCCGCCTCGGACGCCATGAGCGCGGACTCGAAGGCGGCGGTGGCGCTGCTGATCTTCGGGATGTTCCTCGTCGTGGTGGACACGACGATCGTGAACGTCGCGCTCCCGGTGATCGCCGACGATCTCGGCGTGACCTCCGGGATCGAGTGGCTGGTGACCGCCTACTTCCTCGCCCTGGCGGTCGTCCAGCCCGTCACCGGCTGGCTGACCGGGCGTTTCGGTCTCCGCTCGACGTTCCTCGGGGCCCTCGGCGGCTTCGTCGTGTTGGCCGGGGTGGCCGCGTCCGCTCCGAACTTCGGGGTCCTGGTCGTCGCCCGGCCGCTCCAGGGTGCCCTCGGGGGACTGGTCCTCCCGGTCTCGACGGCGATCTTCTTCGAGGTCGTGCCCCGTGACCGCCGGGGGACCGTCGTGGGGATCTCCGGTACGGTCGTGGCGCTCGGGCCCGCGGTGGCCCCCTTCGCCGGAGGGGCCCTGGTGAGCACCCTCGGTTGGCGGTGGCTGCTCTTCGCCGGAGTTCCGGCAGGCGCGGCCTGTGTGGTCACCGCCTGGAGGTACCTCCCGGCGGTGGGCGTCAGGGAACGTCGCCCGTTCGACGTGGTCGGCCTCCTCCTCGGCGCCGGGGGGCTGACGGCGCTCTTGCTCGGGCTGTCCGAGGGGAGCCGGTGGGGCTGGTCGGCTCCGCAGACCCTCGGGAGCCTGGTCGCTGCCCCGCTCCTCCTCACCCTCTTCGCCCGGCGGTCCCGTCGGGTCGTCGACCCGCTCGTCCGGCCGATCCTCTTCAGACAGGTGCCGTACCTCGCGAGCCTCGGCATCATCTGGGCGGCCGCGGTCGCGTGGTTCGGCGGTGTCGTGTTCGTGCCCGTGCAGCTCCAGGTGCTGCGTGGGATGAGCCCCTTCGAAGCCGGGTCGGTCGTCGCCACGATGGGCGTGATGGGTGCGGTGGCGATGCCCTTCGCCGGCCGCTGGACCGACCGGGTCGGGGCCCGGGTGCCGGTGACGGGCGGAGCGGTCGTGTTGGCGCTGGGAGCTCTGCGGCTCGCCACCCTGGACCTCTCCACGCCGGTGTGGCAGATCGTTGCCGGCCTCGCCGTGCTCGGCCTCGGTCGCGTCCTCGTCACCGTGCCGGCGACGGTGGAGGGGCTCAACGTCGTCTCCGACCGGCTGCCGGAGCCGCTGCTCACGGAGGCCGCGTCGGTCCGCACGCTCAACCGCCAGGTGTCCGCGGCCGTGGTGACGGCGGGGCTCGCGGCGCTGGTGACCGCTCGTGCCGGATCGCTCGATCCCGGGATGCTGGGCTCCGACGCACTCGAGGCGGGCCAGGTCGCCTACAACCAGATCTTCTTCATCGCCATCGCCGGCGCGGCGTCGGTGCCGTTCCTCGCGCGGCTGCTGCTGCCGTCGACCCGACGAGGTGATGGGGAGGACGCTCGCGTCGGTGACGAGGGAGCGCGCCCGAGCTGAGCCGTGCGCCGACGAGAGCGCGTCGGCGGGATCCGGTCCTCGAGTGGTGGTGCCGTTACTCGATGGGCTCGCAGCCGAGCGTGACGCGGCTCAGGCGACGCACGACCTCGTCGCCGTAGTCGTGCACGCCGTAGTGGAGGGTGCAGCGGTTGTCCCACATCACGACGTCCCCGACACGCCACTGGTGCCGGTAGGTGATGTCGGGCGTCGTGGCGTGGGCGTAGAGGAAATCGAGCAGCGGGCGGCTCTCCTCGGGCGTCATGTCCACGAAGTTCAACAACGACGTCCCCGGGTTGCACACGAGCAGCGACTTCCGCCCCGTCTCGGGATGGGTGCGGACGATGGGGTGCACTCCGAGGAAGTCCTCCTTCTCGCCGGTCTTCGCCGAGACCTGCGAGCCGGGGAACACGCCGTGGAGGCCCTCGAGCATCCGCTTCATGCCGGGGGAGAGCCGCTCGTACGCCCGGTACTGGTTGGCGAACATCGTGTCGCCGCCCGCGGGTGGGACATCGTCGGCGGCCGCGATCGTGATCGAGGGCGGCTCGTCCAGGAAGACCCAGTCGGTGTGCCACCGCTCGGTGACGGTCTTGTCCTTGCCCACGTTCTCGACGTAGAGCACGGAGGGGTGGTCGGGAGCGCCGTGCTTCTCGGCGAGGTACGGGTTCTCGATCAGTGTCCCCCAGCGCGCGCCGAACCTGCTCAGCTCGCGGGGTGACAGGAACTGGTCACGGAAGACGAGCACACCGTCGGCGGCGAGGAACTCCTCGCGCAGCCTCGCGTACGTCTCGTCGTCCAGCGGCTCGGAGAGGTCCACACCGCCCACCTCGGTGCCGACGGCACCCGAGGCGGGTCTCGTCGTGAGCTCCTGGGTCGCTTCACGTGTCGCCATCACAATCCCTCCGGCTCGTACCTCGCTGCGGGAGCACGTTCACACCGGTCCCAGTGGGCACTACACCCGGTTGGTTCGAGATCGGCCTATACGCGCCGATGCTACCGGTTCTGGAGGACGAGTACAAGTGAGTCTTCGGGTCGGTTTCGGTTGCTCCGTGGGTGGTCAGGTGGTGGTGGTGAGTTGGTCGCGCATGTGGTCTTCGTCGCGG
>CAYTKN010000060.1:0-6093 GCA_964438505.1 uncultured Burkholderiales bacterium | reverse complement strand
CGCCGGGGTAGCTCAGGCGGCAGAGCGGGTGTCTTGTAAACACCAGGCCAGGGGTTCGAGTCCCCTCCCCGGCTCGATGTCGGTTCTTCAGGACGAGCCGGAGTCACCCGTCGAGGGGTCGGCACCTCGGCGCGATCGTGCCGCCGAGCTCGAGGAGCGCTTCTCCCTGCCGGTGATCGTCGCGGCGATCGCCTCGATCCCCGCGGTGTTCCTCTCGATGATGGACGGGGCCGCACAGGTCGTCGGCAACGTCGTCAACTACGCCACGCTGGCGGTGTTCGCCGCGGAGTTCCTCACGCTGCTCTGGGCCGCCGAGGACAAGCGCCGGTGGGTCCGCGAGCACAAGTTCGTCATCCTCGTGCTCCTCGCGGCGATCCCGGCGGTCATCCTGTTCGTCGGCGCCGTTCAGGCACTCCGGCTGGGGCATCTCATCACACGCTTCCTGGCCGGCATCACCCACTTCCTCAGCAGCGCCACGCACGCCATGGCCGGGGCGACCCGCTTCCTCACGGGGTTGAAGATCGCCCGGCTGCGCTCGCTCTTCCGCGCGTTCCGCAAGCTGCGGGAGAGGACAGGCCTGCGCGGGTGGCGGTGGACCGCGGTTCGCTCCGCCTTCGCCGTCCTCGGGCTGATCGCGGTCGGGATGGTCCTCGCCGACCGCGAGTCGGCCACCCGCCAGTTCCTCGACGACTTCGTCGGCGCGCTCGGCGTCGCGGGCCTCGTCGGCTCAGGGCTCGTCGTCGCAGCGCTCGTCGCCGGAGGGTTCGTCGCCTATCGGCGATGGGGCAGCCGACCGGGCTCGTGAGCGCGGCGTGAGCGCGGCCTACGCCTGCCCGTCGTCGGCCACGTAGAACGGCTCGGTGTTCTCCCGCATCCAGGCACCCATCGGCTCGTCGCTTTCGGGGTCGACGGTGAGGAAGTCCACTGGCCCGTCCGCGTGCTCCGCGGCGACCCGACCGGCCGCCTCGAACGTCCCCGTGTCCTCGCCACTGAGCTCGAGCCCGACGACGAAGCGGGGCTGCTCGCCCGGGTCCGCGAACAGGGCCTGCGCGCGGTAGCCGGCCCGGACCTCGGGACGCTGCGCCAACAGCGACCGTAGGGCTTCCAGCAGCTCCCCGGGCTCGGACGCCGGCTCCCCCATGAAGACCCGGCCCGAGGAGCCAGTCTCCTCGCTCGCCGGCCGCTGCGGCAGCTCAGCGACCTGCTCGGGCGGGATCACCGCGGTCGGCTCTCCCTGCGGGTTGAGGGCCAGCCAGACGTCGTCGCGCCACTCTCTGCCGAGCTCGCGTCCGGTGATGCGGGCGTGCTGCTCGCTCTGGGGGGAGAACTGGCGCATCTGGCGTACGGAGGAGAAGGCCGCGACGTAACGCCGCTCGTCGGTCTCGAAGATCGGCAGGGCGACCTGCCCCTCCTCGGCGCCCTCCAGGTCCTCGCTCTTGAGCGGGATGAGCAGCTCCGCGTCCGCCAGCGTGGTCAGGAAGACCTCGACCTGTTCGTCGGTCTGCTCGGCGGAGGCGACGGACATGGCCGCCTCGAGCGCGTTCTCCGCCTCCGTCCGGCCCGGTTCCTCGCTCATGCGCGCCACCCTACGGCTCACGGCGGGCGCCGTCGCCCCGTCCCGGCCGGCCCCGCGTGCGATATGGTCCCCCGCATGGCCGAGAAAAAGAGCGAAAAGCCCAAGTCCGGGAAGAAGCGCGTGGCGAAGGGAGCGGGGCTTTTCCTCGTCGCGAAGAAGCTGCTGGGGGGACTGACGAAGCTGGCCGTCCTGGGGGCGGTCGGCGCGGCGGTGGTAAAGATCCTGCGCCGAGGGCAGTAAGCCCTGCACCCCGGCGGCAGCGCGCCACTATGGCGTGGTGTACCGCTTCCTCCTCCGTCCCCGCTGGCTGGTCGCCCACGTCGCCGTGGCCGCCGTCGCGGTGGTGCTGATCAATCTCGGGCTGTGGCAGCTGTCGCGCCACGAGGAGCGCACTGCCTCCAACGCCCGTGTGGCCGAGCGGCTGGAGCAGCCGCCGCGGCCTTTGGAGGAGTTGGCGAGCGACGGTCAGGCGGCGTCCACGGCCGACGACGAGCTCGCCTACCGGCGGGTTCGCGTCAGCGGTCGGTACCTGTCCGACGAGGAGGTGCTGCTGTCTCCCCGAGGGCGTCACGGCCAGCCCGGCCATCACGTGCTGACGCCGCTCGTCACGAACGACGGCCGGGGCCTGCTGGTGGATCGGGGCTGGGTGCCTTACGAGCACGGCGACCCCCCGGTCGACGAGGCCGCTCCGCCCGCCGGCACGGTCGAGGTGTCGGGGTTCCTCCTGCCGAACGAGCCCGCGGAGCGGTTCGCCCCCGACCTGCCCGAGGGCGAGCTCGACACGGTGTCGCGAGTCGACCTCGGGCGCCTCGGGCAGCAGTCGGGTCGCTCGCTGTTCCCCTACTACGTCCCGTTGCAGGAGCAGACTCCGGCACAGCCGGGAGAGGCCCTGCCGGTGCCGGCCGAGCCGCCGGACGTCTCCGACGACGGCAACCATCTCTCCTACGCGTTCCAGTGGTTCAGTTTCGCGGGGGTCGGACTGGTCGGCTATCCCCTGCTGATCCGCCGTGCCGCGCGCGACCGCCCCGAGGACGAGACCGAGGGGGAGGACGGAGAATGAGCACCGACGCTCAGCCGCTCATCCGGCGGGCCCAGATGAACGTCCGGATGGCCCAGAACAGCAGGAGCACGAGTCCGGCGATGAGCGCGTAGGCGATGACGCCGAGCACCATGGTCGCCAAGGGGCCCTGATCGACGAAGACGGTCTCGAGCACGTCGAACCGCAAGCGTGCGCCTGCGTTGTGGACGACATCGACCGCGGGATTCCCGTTCTCCACGTCGAAGATCAGCAGCAGCCCGTCGAGGGCGATCACCGCGATCGCCACGGCCAGCAGCGCAAGCAGGATGTTCTGGATCGTGTTGGCGATCTTCACGTACGCCCCTCTCCTCGCTCCGTGTCTCTCCACCCCCGGGACCCGGGTAACGGACGCGTGCACGCGCTACTCTGCCTCAACAGAGTGAGCACGAGCGGATTGGTGAGCCGATGGTCCGGTCAACGACAGTGGCAGACCACATGGCGAGGCTCCTCGTCGCGGTGGGGCCGGGGCACACGCTGACGGAAGCCGCCGCGATGATGGCGGAGCGCAACGTGGGCTCCGCGGTGGTCGTCGATCCCGGCCGTCCGGAGGCGAGCATCTTCACGGAGCGGGACCTGCTCCGTGCGCTCGCCGCGGGCGCCAGCGGGACAGAGCCCGTCGGGGGCTATCTCACCGAGGGAGCCTCGACGGTCAACCCTGACACGGACCTCCAGGACGCCGCTCGGCTCATGCTCGAAGGGGGTTTCCGCCACCTCGTCGTCGTGGACCACCAGGGGGAGCCGTGCGGCATGCTGTCGATGCGCGACATCGTCAGCTCGTGGGTGACCAGCGACACGTCGACGACCTGACCACGCCCGTTTCGAGGAGCACGATGGCCCGGGCCAGCGGTGACGAGAAGGACCTGCGCCGACTACTCGAGGACGTCGACGGAGCCGGCTACGGCGCCTACAAGCGTCTCGCCGACACGGAGTGGGACTTCGAGGACTTCACGCTCGTGGTCGAGCGCGTCCAGGCGGACCCGTTCGCGCCGCCCTCGCGGGTAAAGCTCGACGTGCCGACCGACGTCGCGAATCTGCCGGACGAGCTCTGGTCCACGCCCCCGCGGCGGCGCGCGCTCGAGGACCACCTCGCGCGCTTGTTCGCCGCCGAGCTCGACGGCGGCCGCAAGAGCTCGGATTTCTCCGTCGACGTCCGCGGCCAGGAGGTCCTGGAACGCACGACCTGCGACGTCGACGGCGACGGCGTGCTCGTGCGGATCGGCCTGGACCTTCCCGCCCGAGGGCGAAGGATCAAGGGACGTGCCGCGGCGAAGCTCGCGTGCGACGTCCTTCCGCCCGCCGTCGCCTCCTGCCTCGTCTGGGACGCCATCGACCAGGACGAGGCCTGGAGGGTGGTGCAGACCGTGGAGGACGCCACGACTCTGCGGGACCGCCTGCCCGACCTCGGCCTGGTGGGGTTCGTGGCGGACGGCGCGATCCTGCCGCGCCGCAGCGGCGTCGACGACCGCCCGCTCGACGAGGCCGGGGTGGTGGAGTTCTCCTCCCCCGAGTCCCTGCGTGTCACGGTTGACCTGCCCCACCGCGGGAGGGTCACCGGCATGGGGGTGCCCGAGGGCGTCACCCTGGTGGTCGGCGGCGGCTTCCACGGCAAGTCCACGCTGTTGCGCGCGCTCGAGCGGGGCGTGTACGACCATCTCCCCGGCGACGGGCGGGAGCTCGTGGTGGCGCGGCCGGACGCGGTGAAGATCCGGGCCGAGGACGGGCGCCGCGTCGAGCGGGTCGACGTAAGCGCCTTCGTGGGCGAGTTGCCCACGGGCACGGACACGGCCGATTTCTCCAGCGAGAACGCCTCCGGGTCGACCTCGCAGGCGGCGAACATCGCCGAGGCCCTCGACGCCGGCGCCGGCACGCTGCTGGTGGACGAGGACACCTCGGCCACCAACCTGATGATCCGCGACCTGCGGATGCAGGAGCTGGTGTCCAGCGACCGTGAGCCGCTCACCCCCTTCGTGGATCTCGTCGCTCCCCTGTACGCCGACCACGGGGTGTCCACCGTCGTGGTCGTCGGCGGCTCCGGCGACTACTTCGACGTCGCGGACCGGGTCGTGGCCATGGACGCGTTCCGGCCCCGGGAGGTCACCGAGGCCGCGCGTGACATCGCCGCGCGCTGGAGCGGTCGCCAGCGGGAGGCCACCAGCTTCCCGCCGACCCGCCACCGCGTCGTCGACCCCGCCTCGGTCGACCCCCGGCGCGGCGGCAAGGTCAAGACGAAGGGCCAGGGCACCAGGGCGGTGCAGTTCGGCACCGACACGATCGACCTCTCCGCCGTCGAGCAGCTCGTCGACCCCAGCCAGACCACCGGGATCGCGCAGGCGTTGATCCGGTTGGTGCACGAAGGCTGGTTCGACGGCCAGCGCAGCCTGGCCGAAGCCCTCGACCTTCTCGACCGACGACTGGCCGAGGAGGGCATGGACGTGCTCCGCGCCGGGTTCCCGGGCGACCTCGCCCGCCCCCGACGGTTCGAGATCGCCGCGGCCGTCAACCGGCTGCGCAGCGTTTCGGTGACGCGGTTCGCCGCATAGCGCCGAGCGGCGTGAGCCAAAGAGCCCACGACGACGAGCCGGCGGTCGTCGAGGCCGCACGCGCCGGCGTCCACACCACCGGCGGCCCGGTTTTGCGGCTCTGGGCCTCCTGCGCCGGGGGCTGCGAACCCGAGGCCGACGCCGAGCTGACCGCGCTCGGTTGGACGGATACGAGCCGGGAACGCGGCTCGGTCCACGGCGACGCCGACCTCGCCGGCGTGTACCGAACCCTGTGGAGCGCCCGCACCGTCACCCGGGTGATGTGGCGGGTGCACGTGGGCAGCGCCGCCGATCTCGACGGCGTCGCCGCGGCCGTCGGCGCCAGCGACCTCACGGTGCTGCCCGACGCGCCGTTCGCCGTGGTGGCCGAGCGCGAGGGTGAGCACCCGTTCCGCTCGCCGGACGTCGCCCGCGTCGCCGGTCAGGCGGTCATCGACGCCTATCGGAGCGCGACCGGCCGGCGACTGCCCGTGGACCTCGACGAGCCGACCACCGTGCTCCGCGTCGAGCTCCGCGGGACGCAGCTGCAGATCGGCATCGAGCTCACGGGCGCGAGCCTGCACCGGCGCGGACACCTGGTTGTCCGCCACCACGCCGGCTTGAAGGCCACGATCGCCGCCTGCCTGCTCGTGACCGTGGGGTGGCGCGCTCACGAGCACCTGTTGGACCCCATGTGCGGCGCCGGCACGATCCCGCTCGAGGCCGGCCTCGCGGCGCTGCGCTGGCCGCCGCGGCGTGCGGCTCCTCCGCGGCTGGCCGCCCTCGGTCTGCACGAGCCCGCGCTGGCACGGGCCGTGGCGGCGGGGTTGCGCGCGTCGGCACGGCCGCCCGCGAGCCTGCACGTCCGCGGGCTCGACCGCGACCGCGAGAACGTAGAGGCCGCCCGCGCCACCGCCGTC
>CAYTKN010000059.1:0-6372 GCA_964438505.1 uncultured Burkholderiales bacterium | reverse complement strand
GCCTACAACCGCGACCTCCAGGAGGACAAGGAGCCCCTCTTCGACGCCGTCGACGCGCTCGGCGGCGCGGCCGCCGCGATGGCGGGCCTGCTGGAGACCGCCGAGTTCGACGACGCGGCGATGCGCGCCGCCGCCGACGTGCCCGCCGCGGCGGCGACCGACCTGGCCGAGCACCTCGTCGAGCAGGGCGTCGGCTTCCGCGAGGCCCACGCGGTGGTCGGCAGCCTGGTGCGCCGGGCGATCGAGCGGGGGGTCCCGCTCGAGGAGCTCGTGCTCGCCGAGGCGCGCCTCGGGTCCGAGGCGTTGGGCCTGCTCGAGGAGGGGGCGTCGGTGCGGCGGCGCACGAGCCCCGGCGGCGCCGGCCCCGAGGCGGTCGCCGCGCAGCTCGAGCGGGCACGGGCGCGCCTCGCGGACCTGCGCCGCGCCGCCGGCGGCGGGGATCCGGCGGACGCCGGGGACCCAGCGGATCGCGGGGACGGCGGGGCGTCGGGGGCGTGACGCCGGCGCGGCGGCGGGTGCTCCCACGCGCGTTCTACCGGCGCGACGCCCTCGAGGTGGCGCCGGAGCTGCTCCACAAGGTGCTGGTGCACCGCGACCCGGCGCACGGGCGCCTGGCGGGCCGGATCGTGGAGGTGGAGGCCTACCGGGGCTCCGACGACCCGGCCAGCCACGCCCACCGCGGCCGCACGCGGCGCAACGCCGTGATGTTCGGGCCGCCGGGGCACCTGTACGTGTACTTCACCTACGGGATGCACCACTGCGCGAACGCGGTGTGCGGCCGGGAGGGCGAGGGCACCGCGGTGCTGATCCGCGCGCTCGCCCCGCTGGAGCCGCTGGCGCCCCTGTGGGAGCGCCGCGTCGCGGCGCGGCGCGAGCGCGACCTGTGCTCGGGGCCAGCGAAGCTGGTGCAGGCCCTCGGTCTGGGCCGCGACCACGACGGCGCGGACCTGGTGCGCGGGCCGGTGACGATCGAGGACGACGGGACGCTCCCGCCGCGGCGGCCGGGGCGCTCCCCGCGGGTGGGGATCCGGGTGGCGGTGGAGCACCCCTGGCGGTTCTTCGTCCCCGGCGACCCGAACGTCAGCCGGTGAGCGCGCCGGAGCGGTGGGTCGCTACCAGCCGAGCTCGCGCAGGCGCGCGTCGGAGATGCCGAAGTGGTGGCCGACCTCGTGGACGACGGTCTGGCGGATGCGGGAGCGCAGGTCGTCCTCGCTGCGCGCCATGCGCAGGTGGGGCGTGCGGAAGATGGTGATGCGGTCCGGCAGCGCTCCGGCGTAGTTGGTGGGGGAGCGCCGGGTGAGGCTGACTCCCTGGTAGAGGCCGAGGAGGGTGCCGCCGCGGGGCCTCTGGTGGGGACGGGGGCGCTCCTCGACCACGACGGCCACGTTGTCCATGTGGCGGGCGAGCTCCTCGGGGATGCTGTCGAGGGCCTCGCCCACCAGCTCCTCGAACCGCTCGACCGTGACGTCGATCATGGTGAGCGCCTACGGCACGCTGGGGTCGTCGTCGTCCGGGTCGCAGGCCGCGCCGACTCCGTCTCCGTCCTCGTCCTTCTGGTCGGAGTTGGCGGTGTCGGGGCAGTTGTCGTTGGTGTTGGCGACGCCATCGCCGTCGCGGTCGCTGTCGCACGCGTCCCCGGTGCCGTCGCCGTCGCTGTCGTCCTGGTCGGAGTTGGCGGTGTCGGGGCAGTTGTCGTTGGTGTTGGCGACGCCATCGCCGTCGCGGTCGCTGTCGCACGCGTCCCCGGTGCCGTCGCCGTCGCTGTCGTCCTGGTCGGAGTTGGCGGTGTCGGGGCAGTTGTCCTCGGCGTCGGGGACGCCGTCGCCGTCCTCGTCGGGCTCCGTGGTGGTCGTGGGGGGCTGGGTGGTCGTCGTCGTGGTCGTCGTCGAGGTCGTGGTGGTGGAGGTCGTGGTGGTGGAGGTCGTCGTCGTGGTCGTCGGCGTGGGGCAGCGCTCGGCGGCCGCGATGGCCGAGTCGGTGTAGTCGCGGTCCTCGAGATCGTCCTCGTCGAGCACGCGCTCGTAGCGGGCGGGCTGGTCGTCGTCCTCGCCTCCGACCAGCTCGAAGAGCGCCTCGCAGGGGACCCGGGTCTTGAGGCGCTGGGTCACCTCGAAGGGTGGCGCCTCGGGGAACTCGGAGGGCGGGATGTCCTCGAGCGCCACCTCCATGAACGCCTTCCAGATCGCGGCGGGGTAGGAGCCGCCCGTCACCCGGCGCTCGGTGAGCGGCGGCTCCATCGAGACCTGCCCCTCCGGATGACCCACCCACACGGCGGTGGCGAGGTCGGGGGTGTACCCGATGTACATGGCGTCGCGCCAGCGCTGCGCCGTGCCGGTCTTGCCCGCCTGGTCGCGGCCGTCGTCGAGGCGCGCCCGCGTCGCCGTGCCGCAGCACACCACCCGCTGGAGCACCTCGGTGACGTTGCGCGCCACCATCTCCGAGAGCACCCGCCGGCGCTGCGTGGGAGCCTCGTAGATCGTGTTGCCCTCCGGATCCTTGATCTCGTCGACGAACTGCGGCGCGGCGTGGACGCCGTCGGCGGCGAGGGTGCCGAACGCGGAGGCCATGTCGAGCGGCGAGACGTCGTTGGTGCCGAGCACGGCGGAGGGGAACGGCTCGAGGCTCGAGCGGATCCCCATGTCGGTGGCGAGCTCCACGACCTTCTCGGGGCCGACGTCGAGGATGAGCTGGGCGTAGACGGTGTTGACCGACCGGACGGTGGCCCCGTCGAGGGTGAGGTCCCCGTAGCCGCCGCCGCCGTAGTTGCGGACCTCCCAGTCGGGCGACTCGTCGTCGAACTCGAACTTGATGTTGGAGGGGGCCGAGTAGACCTGGTTGGGTCCGATGCCCTCGTCGAGCGCGGCGGTGAGGGCGAACACCTTGAACGCCGAGCCGGCCTGACGGCGGCCGCGGGTGGCGAAGTCGAACTTGGCCTTGGGCGCCGAGCCGAAGAAGTCGTAGCCGCCGTTGACGGCGCGCACCTTGCCGGTCGAGGGCTCGACGGCGACGACCGCCCCGACCACCTGCTCCTCGTCGGCGAGCACCTCGGTGGCCGACTGCTCGGCGGCGCGCTGCATGTCCATGTCGAGGTTGGTGTGGATCCGCAGGCCGCCGGTGAAGAGCAGGTCGCGGCGCTCCTGAGGGGTCTCCCCGAAGCGCTCGTCGTCGAGGACGAAGCGCTTCACCGCCTCCACGTAGTGGCCGGCCGGGTAGCGCTCGTCGAGCTCGATGATCTCCGGCTCGTCGTCGGCCGCCGCCTCCATCTCCTCGGCGGAGATCATGCCCTCCTCGTGCATGCGCCGGAGCACGAGCTCGCGGCGGGACTCGGCGACGTCGGGCCGCTCGAACGGGTTGTAGCGCTCGGGTGCCCGGATCATGCCGGCGAGCAGCGAGGCCTCCGAGAGGGTCAGCTCGTCGGCGTCCTTCCCGAACCAGCGCTTGGCGGCGGCTTCGGCCCCGTAGGCGCCGTTGCCGAAGTAGACGGTGTTGAGGTAGCGCTCGAGGATCGTGTCCTTGGTGAAGTTGTTCTCGAGCTGGAAGGCGAGCGCCGCCTCCTTGATCTTGCGGTCGAAGGAGCGCTCGCGCCCGAGGGTGCGCTCGGGGGGCGGCGGCGGCTGGATCTCGCCGCCCTCGACGATCTCGTCGCCGCCTTCGGCCTGCTCCTCGACGCCCGCCCTGCCGATGAGGACGTTGCCGACGTACTGCTGGGTGATGGTCGAGCCGCCCTCCTCCACCTCGCCGACCTCGAGGTTGCGGAGCAGGGCGCGGGTGGTGGAGCGGATGTCGATCCCGCGGTGCGAGTAGAAGCGCTGGTCCTCGATGGCGATGACCGCGTCGACGAGGTGTTGGGAGACCTCGTCGAGGGCGACCGGCTCGCGATCCTGCTCCGCGTGGAGCGTCGTGACGAGGTTGCCGGCCGCGTCGTAGATGAACGTCGAGCGCTCGACGCTGACGGCCGGCTCGAGCGGCACGGTGTAGGCGCAGGCGCTGGCGATCAACCCCAGGATCGCGAGGGTGGGGAAGAGGCGGCGCCTCGCCGGGGTCCCCGGGGACGGCCGGTGCATGGCTCCGATTGTAGGGCTCCGAGGGGTCCGCTCCTGGTACGGTCCTCGGCCGTGACCAGCGCCGATCCCGCGCCGGCGGTTCCCGTCGACGAGCAGCTCGAGATCCTCACCGCGGGTGCCGTCGACGTGGTGAGCGAGGGCGAGCTGCGCGCCCGCCTCGAGCGCGGCGTGCCGCTGCGCGTGAAGCTCGGCATCGACCCGACGGCCTCCGACATCCACCTCGGCTTCGCCGTCGTGCTCCAGAAGCTCCGGCAGTTCCAGGACCTCGGGCACACCGCGGTGCTGATCATCGGCGACTTCACCGCGCAGGTGGGCGACCCGTCGGGTCGCTCCGCCACGAGGCCGCGCCTGTCGCGCGAGGAGGTCGAGGCGCACGCCGCGACGTACCTCGAGCAGGTGCGGGGCGTCCTCGCCGAGGACCGCCTGGAGGTGCGGCGGAACTCGGAGTGGCTGGTGGGCATGGGCATCGAGGACGTGCTGGCCCTCACGGCGCGCACCACCGTGGCGCGCATGCTCGAGCGCGACGACTTCGAGAAGCGCTACCGGGACGGGGAGGCGATCTCACTCACCGAGTTCCTGTACCCGCTGCTCCAGGGGTGGGACTCGGTGATGGTGGAGGCCGACGTGGAGCTCGGCGGGACCGACCAGCTCTTCAACAACCTCATGGGGCGCGAGCTCCAGCGCGACGAGGGCCAGGAGCCCCAGGTCGTGCTCACGACACCGCTGCTCGAGGGCCTCGACGGGATGGCGAAGATGAGCAAGTCGCTGGGCAACACCGTGGGGATCACCGAGGCGGCGCACGAGATGTTCGGCAAGCTCATGCGGTTGCCCGACGGCCTGATGCCGCGCTACTTCGAGCTGACCACCCGGTGGCACCCGGACCGGGTGCGCCGGACCGTCGACGAGCTCGGCTCCGGGGCGCTGCATCCGGCCGAGGCCAAGCGGCTCCTCGCGCGCAGCGTGGTCGACCTGTACCACGGCGACGGGGCGGGAGCGCGCGCCGAGCGCGAGTTCGACCGGGTGTTCCGCGAGGGCGGCGCGCCGAGCGAGGTGCCCGAGCTCGCCATCGACGACGAGCTGGTGCGAAACGGGAAGGTGTGGCTCCCGAGGCTCCTCAGCGCCGCGGGCCTGGTGACCTCCAACAAGGAGGGCCGCCGCAAGATCGAGCAGGGCGGGGTGCGCATCGACGGCGAGCGGGTGGAGGACCCCGACCTCGAGGTGACGCCCGAGGAGCTCTCGGGCTCGCTGCTCCAGATGGGACGCCGCGCCTGGATCCGGATCCGCTGACCCCCTGAGGCGTGCCGCGTTGCACGCGGGCCGCCGCGTGGTTGTAGGATGACCTGCGTCGGCGATCGATGCCACCGCATCGTCGTTGCGGCACCGCTGAGTTGACACGGCAGCCGTTCGACGTTACGTTGATTGGTTGCCGGCCACGGCGTCTGTACGACGTGAGCCGGCTCTTTTGAGCGACATCGTGACCTTGACAAGGCACCGACTCGCCCCTCGGGGTGACGTGTGCCCGCCCAGGCCCCCGACGACGGGGCAGGGGCAGCCGCTCCTTGACAACGGAACAGTGATGCACCGAGCAGTGCGGGAAGGCGCGCTCGCCTCCGGGTGAGTCGCGTCATCCCTTCAAGCCAGTGGGGGAGCGCCGTCCAGGCGCTCCTCGCGAGGACGCACGCGAGTCGGCAGATTCCGCCGGTCTCGAGTGCACCTCCAACCTGATCACGGCCGGCTCACGGGCCTCGTGCCCGAGGGTCAGCCACGATCTCGATGGAGAGTTTGATCCTGGCTCAGGACGAACGCTGGCGGCGCGCTTAACACATGCAAGTCGAGGGACGAAGCGAAGAGCTTGCTCTTCGTGGAAACCGGCGAACGGGTGAGTAACACGTGAGCAACCTGCCCTGGAGACCGGGATAACGCCGGGAAACCGGTGCTAATACCGGATACCCTCCCACTATCGCATGGTAGGGGAGGAAATGGTCAGCCGCTCCAGGATGGGCTCGCGGCCTATCAGCTTGTTGGTGAGGTGAAAGCTCACCAAGGCATCGACGGGTAGCTGGTCTGAGAGGACGATCAGCCACACTGGGACTGAGACACGGCCCAGACTCCTACGGGAGGCAGCAGTGGGGAATCTTGCGCAATGGGCGAAAGCCTGACGCAGCGACGCCGCGTGCGGGAAGACAGCCCTAGGGTTGTAAACCGCTTTCAGCAGGGACGAAATTGACGGTACCTGCAGAAGAAGCCCCGGCCAACTACGTGCCAGCAGCCGCGGTAATACGTAGGGGGCAAGCGTTGTCCGGAATTA
>CAYTKN010000058.1:0-6543 GCA_964438505.1 uncultured Burkholderiales bacterium | reverse complement strand
GGCCGGTGACCCGCGGGATCGAGCGCGTCCGCGCTGTTTCTTGGCGCGGATCTTGGTCATGTCGGTCTGGGTCTTCTGCTGGTGGTGGTGCCAGCAGAACCGTTGGAGGTTGCGGTACGAGGTCTTGCCGTCGAGCTCGACGGCGAGGACGTGGTCGCGTTGGAGGCCGAATCGTCGGTCGCAGCGCGGGTGGGTGCAGACGCGGTCGCGGATGGTGATGGCGGTGTCGAGCACGGCGGGGACGTGGCGGCCCTCGCGCTCGATGGCTTGCACGTCGACACCGTCACGGGCGAGGAGCTCGTGGACCGCGCCGGCAGTGAGCGCCGTCGGGTCGCACGTGCCGACGTGGACCACGCGGCGCACCTCCACACCCGCGGTGTCGTTCGAGCGCTCGCTTCCTGCACCGCCGCTCGCACGATCGTCGGCGGCGCGGCTCACGGTCCCAGCCGTGACGAACGCGCTCTGCCCGGTGAGCTGCTTCGCCTGCGCGACGGTCACCGGACCGACGCCGTCGACCTCGCAGGTCTCACCCGCCTCGCTCCGGCCGCGCTCCCACGCGGCGTGGTCCACCAACAGATGCAAACGCACCTCGGGCAACGTCGACCCGACACCACGCGACCGCCAGGAGCACTGGAGCGCAGCCTGCGAGCTCGTGTCGCGCCTGTCCGTGTCGGTTCCGTGGGCCGAGTGCTGCCTTGCCCGACCGCTTCCCGGATGAGAGCGTCCAGGGGTCTGCGAGCGGGTGGGGAGGGTCGTTCGATGGTGACGGGCTTCGGCTGGTTGTTGGTGCTCCTCGGCGCGGCGTATCTGATCGCACCGAAGACCGCCTACGTGCTCTTCCGCACCCGCGGTCAGTGGCGGCAGGACCCGCTCGATCCCGGCGAGCAGCCGATGGGGCCTCCTCGCACGGTGCTCCGGTGGGTGGGGTTGGCGCTCCTCGTCGTCGGGGTCATCGTGGCGCTCGTGGGTTCGTAGCGCCCGTCGCCGCGCTGACGTCGTCTCGGAGCGCGCGGATGTCGATCACGATGGCTCGGTCGCGCCACGCTCGGTCGCTTCCCTCGTTGTGGCCGGCGACGAGGCGAGATCGATGCGGATCGTCAGCAGGTTGCGCCCCGCGATCCAGAGGAAGAGGCCGTTCACCGGGTTCGAGCGGAACATGCTCTTCCGGGGGTCGTCGTCGGGGCACGGATGCGCGGTCCCTGCCCGCCACCGACCGTGGACCTTGACCCGCACCGCTGGGTCGGCCTCGATGTTCCTCACGTACTGCGAGTGACCGGCGTCGCCGGCGACGAGCCAGAAGCTCCCGCCTCGCAGCGCCCCACCCACCGGCACGCGTCTGGGCTCACCGGTGCGTCGACCGACCGTCTCGACCACGGCGAAGCCCGGCACGAGCCCCGCCAGGTGTCGCTGGCTCGGATTCGCGACGTACTTCTGGAACGCGCGCACGAGCCGCCGAGGAGCGAGCCGTTCGAAGAGCGCGAGGAGCAGGTAGGCGAGCGCCACGACTCGCAGACCGCGTCGGATCCGGCTCCTCGTCGCCATGGCCCTACGAAGCGGGCGATCCGACCAGCTCTGCGTCGGGACGAGCCCGGGCCAGAGCGAGGAGCACGTGACCACCACCGCAGCCGACGTCCAGGATGCGGTCGCCGGGATCCCGAGACTCGGCGAGCTCGTCGACCAGCGGCTCCACGACGGCGAAGATCCCGTCGGCGAGGACGAGGTCGTAGCACCACGCCTCGGGTCCCGAGAAGGGTCGCCGCAGATCGGTCAGCCGGGCCACTGGATCGACGCTAGTCGGGAGCCGGCGGTGGCCGTTCCGCCGCTCGAGCAACCCGAGCAACCCTCGGGGGCTCGTTCTCGACCGAGGTGGTGCGTGTCGTCGCTGCCGCCGGTAGCTTCACCCGCCATGCACGGCTCGGTCCGCGTGTTCGACTGCGATGCCGTCCTCTTCGACTGCGACGGGGTGCTCGTCGACTCGATCGCCGGCATCGAGCACGTGTGGCGCCTGTGGGCCGAGGAGCACGAGCTCGCACCCGACCAGGTCCTCGCGAACATCCACGGTCACCGGACGGTCGATATCATCCGTCGGCACGCCCCCTGGTTGCATCCCGATCGCGAAGCACAGCGGCACGAAGCCATGGAGATCGGCCATGCCGACGAGGTCACCGCGCTGCCCGGCGCAGCCGAGATCCTCGCCGGCCTCGCGGTGGGAACATGGGCTGTCGTGACCTCCGGGACACGTGCCCTCGCCCGAGCCCGGTTGGGCGCCGCGGGACTGCCGGTGCCCGACGTCGTGATCGGCGCCGACAGCGTGGCGCGAGGGAAGCCCGAGCCCGACGGCTACGAGCTCGCCGCGGAGCGCCTCGGCTTCGAGGCCCGTCGGTGCGTGGTGATCGAGGACGCGCCGGCCGGGATCGTCGCCGCACGACGAGCTCACATCCCGGTGGTCGCGCTCACCACGACCCACCCCGAGGAGGACCTGGACTCCGACGCGCACGCGGCCGGCCTCCACGTGCTCGGTGTCCACGACGCCCCAACTGCCCGGTACCGCCTGACCGTTCCGACGGCGTGATCGACCTCGATCTCGCCGGCGCCCGTCGGCCCGTGCCGGGAGCCGTCACTGCACACCGTCACCTGCCCGGTCCCCCGTGAGCCGCCGCTCGCTCCCGAGCGAACGATCGGGCGCGCTCGGGGTCACGACGGTGCCGGGCGACCGCTCCGACCCGGATGCTCGGCCAAGGCCAGCTCCAGCAACTCGGATGGTGGCTGGAAGCCCTGCCGCTCGTAGAGGGGACGGCTCTCGGTGGACGGCCAGGTGACGATCGTGTCGACGCCCTGGCTCCGGCACCACCGGACCGCCGCTTCGACGAGGCGGGTGCCCCATCCGCGGTCTCGGTCCTCTGGGTGCACGTACACGTTGGTCAGGTAGGCCAGCACCTCGGGTTCCGGCACCGGGTTGGGCACCTTCTCGACGAGCTGCACGAAGGCGTGACCGGCCAGGCCTCCCCGCCGGTCCTCGAGCACCCACGCGTGCCAGCGCCCGGAGTCGAGCTGCACCGCGATCCACGCCGCGGCCCGCTCGACGAACGCGTCCGCGTGCTCGACGGGATCGTCGAACTCGCGGCGGAAGGCGTAACGGGACCGGGCGAGCGCCCGGTCGTCGGAACCGGTGGCTGGTCGTACGTGCACGTCGCGATCGTGGCGCGATGACCGTCGACG
The DNA here is from genome assembly GCA_964438505.1 of uncultured Burkholderiales bacterium. Classification (GTDB taxonomy): domain Bacteria; phylum Actinomycetota; class Acidimicrobiia; order IMCC26256; family JACPCJ01; genus CAYTKN01. The sequence goes on along the minus strand of CAYTKN010000058.1, from coordinate 3,324 downwards.
CCGCCGGCAGGTTTCCGGCCGGAGCGATGCGCGGCTCCCGTCTCGCCGATCCGCCGCGCAGGGGTCGACGCTGGACCCGGCCGTGTGCCCCAGGCAGGATTCGAACCTGCGACACCCGCTTTAGGAGAGCGGTGCTCTATCCCCTGAGCTACTGGGGCGGAACTCTTGCGGAGCCACGTGCGGCACCGGCCTGCGAACCTCGGCGGACGCCCGCGGGCGTCCGGTCGGTCCCGAGGGTACCGGCCGGAGGTATCGGGCGTGCTCTTCGGGACACGGCCGGCGCGATCGGGCGGCGTTATCGTGCGGCGATGGCGCCGGTGATCGAGATCGAAGGCCTCCGCAAGGAGTACCGGCACCCCCGGCGGCCACCCACCGTCGCCGTCGACGGGCTCTCCCTCTCCGTCCCCGAGGGCGGGGTGTTCGGGTTCCTCGGGCCCAACGGCTCCGGCAAGACCACCACCATCCGCAGCCTGCTCGGCCTCGTGGCGCCCACCGCCGGGAGGTGCCGCGTCCTCGGCGCCCCGGTGCCCCGGGAGCTCCCCGACGTCGTCCACCGCGTCGGCTCCATCGTCGAGACACCCGCCTTCTTCCCCAACTTCTCGGGGCGGCGCAACCTGCTGCTGCTCGCCCGGGTCGCCGGTCTCGGCGCCACCGAGGTCGACGCCGCCCTCGAGCGCGTCGGCCTCGCCGAGCGGGCACGCGACCGCGTCAAGGCCTACTCCCTCGGGATGCGCCAGCGCCTCGGCGTCGCCGCCGCGCTGCTCAAGGACCCGGAGCTCCTCGTCCTCGACGAGCCCGCCAACGGCCTCGACCCGGCCGGGATCCGCGAGATCCGCGACCTGCTCACGGGCCTCGGAGCCGAGGGCCGGACCGTCTTCGTCTCCAGCCACCTCCTCGCCGAGGTGCAACAGACCTGCGACCGGGTCGCCATCGTCGACCGCGGCTCGCTCGTCGCGACCGGATCGGTGGACGAGGTGCTGCGAGCCGGCCGGGCCGCACGGATGCTCGTCCGCGTCGAGGACCCCGAGGGGGCCGCCTCGGTGCTGGCCGCGCACGACCTCCGCTCCGAGCGGGCCGACGACCGCCGCGACCACCTCATCGTCGAGGAGCCCCCGGGCGGCCCCCGGGAGATCTCCCGGATCCTCGGGGAGGCCGGCCACTGGGTCGACGAGCTGCGCCCCCACGTCGCCAGCCTCGAGGACGTGTTCCTGGAGCTGACCGCCGACCCGTCCGACCGCCCGCCGCCCCGACCACCCGAGCCACTCGAGCCGCCGGAGCCGTCCCCGCCACACCCGCCCGGGGATCGGTCGTGATCCGCCTCACCGCCGTCGAGATCCGGCGGGCGCTGGCACGCCGGCTCGTCCGGGTCCTGGTGGCCTTGGCACTCGTGGCGATCGCCGTCGTGGCGGTGGGCGTGTACGCCGCCAACGAGGAGCTGCCCGACGCCGCCGACGCCCGCGCCGAGGAGCGCTTCGAGGAGCGCGTCGAAGCTTGCACCGACGTCCGGGCGCAGGAGGTGGGTCTCAGCCGCGCCGAGGCCCACCACCAGTGCGCCGACGAGGTCGGCCGGAGCGTGGTGATCGACGACGGCACGCGGGTCGACGACCCGCGCTATCTGACGGCGTTGTGGCCCGAGGGCTCCGAGTCGGACGCGGGCCTGATGATCCCCGCCTTCCTCCTGCCGCTGGTCGCGTTCGTGGCCGGCGCGTCGACCATCGGGGCCGAGTGGCGGGCGGGGACCATGGCGACCGTCCTCACCTGGGAGCCGCGGCGGGGCACCCTGCTCACGGCCAAGTTCCTGGCTGCCGGGCTCGTCGCGACCCTCCTCGGCGCCGTGCTCACGGGTCTCTTCGGAGCCGCGTTCCTCCCGACCGTCCTGCTCAAGGGCAGCACCGAAGGCGCCGGCAGCGAGTGGTGGGGCGACGCCACCGCGGCCTGGGCGCGGATCGCGACGGCCACCGGCGTGGCGGCGCTGCTCGGTGCCGCCCTCGCGTCCCTCGGCCGCAACACGGCGGCCGCCGTGGGAGTCGGGTTCGGGTGGCTGCTCGTCGGAGAGGGTTTCGTGCGGGCGCTGCGCCCGGGATGGTCGCCGTGGCTGGTGGGGGAGAACCTCTTCGCGTTCCTCACCGGCCTCACCGTCGACGTCGCCGGCGTGACCCGCTCGGCCGCCGGCGCCGGTCTCACCCTCGGCCTCTACACCTTCCTCGCGTGTCTGGTGGCGCTCGCCGTCTTCGAGCGCCGCGACGTCGCCGCGGCCGACTGACGCCGCGGCCGGGCGTGCCGCGGCACGAATCGGTCGGGCTCGCCGTCGGTCGCCCGGGTGCGTGTGAAGCGTCCGCGGTGCGGACGGTTTGGACGAACCCCGCGAATCCGCGGTACAAGGAGGGGCGACATCACCAACAGCAGCTCACGGGGGAGCCCGGCGGTTCGGAAGCCGTCGGGGTCCAAAGAGGGGAAGCCGGTGGAAGTCCGGCGCTGTCCCGCAACTGTGAGCCGAGCGGCACCCGCTCAGGCGGAGCCGCCGGCGAGCCAGAGAACCCGCCCCCGTGGACGCCCGAGCGACCCTTCGTGGAGAAAGGGGGAGGCGCACATGGTGCTCTTGCCGACGACCCGCAACCGCTGAGCGGTCGTCCCCACGTCTCCGGCTCCGCGGCCGCCCGGCCGCAGCGTCGAGCCGGAGCACGTTGACTCGTCCTTCAGCCCACCCACCCGGCGCGCGCCGCGCGCCTCGATCTCGGTGCCCCGCGCACCCGAAAGGAGCAACCATGCGCACACTCGCGCTGCTCGCCCTGACGCTCGTCACGACCCTCGGCTTCGCCCCGGTGTCGGGAGCGGCCTCCACCATCGACGTCCACCTCGACGTCGACCTCGTCGGCACCGTCCAGCACGCGGACTGCGACCTCACCGTCGCCGACGGTGCCGACGGCACCGACCTGCTCGACGAAGCCGTCGACGACGGCTGCATCGACAGCTACCAGACCCGCGACTTCGGCCCGCCGCTCGGCAAGCAGGTCACCTGCATCGACGGCATCTGCCAGACGCCCGACGAGACCCTCAACATCGTCTACTGGGCGATCTACGTGAACTGCGAATACTCGCCGGTGGGTGTCAGCAACATGTCGCTTTCCGACGGCGACGTCGTCGAGTTCTCGTACGAGACCTGGGCGACCATGGGTGAGGTCTCGTACGCCTGCACCGCCCCCGTCGAGCTGTGAGGGGCCGGAACGTCAGCAAGGCCGCCGCCGCGGCGCTCCTCGCCGGAGCGCTCGCGGCCGGCGGCGTGACCGCACTCGCGGCGCACGCGAGCGCCGCCGGCGACCCCGA
>CAYTKN010000057.1:0-7809 GCA_964438505.1 uncultured Burkholderiales bacterium | reverse complement strand
GGCGTTCAACGCCGACTTCGACGGCGACCAGATGGCGGTGCACCTGCCGCTGTCGGCCGAGGCCCAGTCCGAGGCGCGGATCCTCATGCTCTCGGCCCACAACGTCCTGTCGCCGGCGCACGGCCGGCCGGTCGCCGTGCCGAGCCAGGACATGGTCATCGGCACCTACTACCTCACGGAGACGGCTCCCGAGAGCGACGGGGACACCCCGGTCCGGACGTTCGGATCGGTGTCCGAGGCGCTCATGGCCCACGACCAGCGCTTCGACGGCGGCCAGCGCGCGGTCGGCCTCCACGACACGATCCGGGTGCGGTTGCCGGGCGGCAAGTTCCCCGAGGACCAGTTCCCGGTGCGCGACCACGGCGATCCCGAGGACCGGGGCATCGTGCTCAGCCGCAACGAGGAGACCGGGGTCGTGGTCGTCGAGACGACGCTCGGCCGGCTGGTGTTCAACGACGCGATGCCCGAGGACTTCCCCTTCGTCGACCGGGTCGTCAAGAAGCGGGACACGTCCGCCATCATCTCCGAGCTCGTGGACCGCTACGACCACGCCACCGTCGCCGAGAGCCTCGACAACCTCAAGGAGCTCGGCTTCCGCTACGCCACCGAGGCCGGCCTCACCATCGCCATGGAGGACGTCAAGGCGCCGCCCTCGAAGGCCGAGATCCTCGACAAGTACGAGCAGGAGGCCGACAAGGTCGAGAAGCAGCACGCCCAGGGCGTGATCACCGACCAGGAGCGTCGCCAGAAGGAGATCGAGATCTGGACGGAGGCCACCGAGGAGGTGCGCCGGGCCATGGAGGAGTCGCTCCAGGCCGACGTCTTCAACCCGATCGACATGATGGTCGGCTCGGGCGCGCGGGGCAACGTGATGCAGGTGCGCCAGATCGCCGGCATGCGCGGTCTCGTGGCCAACCCGAGAGGCGAGATCATCCCCCGGCCGATCAAGGCCAACTTCCGTGAGGGGCTCTCCGTGCTCGAGTACTTCATCTCGACCCACGGCGCCCGCAAGGGCCTGGCCGACACGGCGTTGCGGACGGCCGACTCGGGGTACCTCACGCGGCGTCTCGTCGACGTCGCCCAGGAGCTGATCGTCCGGGAGGACGACTGCGGCACCTCCCGAGGCGTGTGGGTCGACGACGTCACCGAGGATCCCGAGGACATGCGGACCCTCGAGTCGAAGGCGCTGGGGCGTGCCCTGGCGGAGGACGCCGGTCCCGTGGCGTCGGGCACCTACCTCGGGCCGCCGGAGTTGCGGACCCTCGCCGCCGACAGCGGCGTGGAGCGCATCCGGGTCCGCTCGGTGCTGACGTGCGAGACCGTCCACGGCGTGTGCGGCATGTGCTACGGCTGGTCGCTCGCCACCGGCCAGCCGGTCGAGATGGGCGAGGCGGTCGGCATCATCGCCGCGCAGTCCATCGGCGAGCCCGGCACCCAGCTCACGATGCGGACGTTCCACACCGGCGGTGTGGCCGGGGAGGACATCACCCACGGTCTCCCGCGGGTGGTCGAGCTCTTCGAGGCCCGCACGCCCAAGGGCAAGGCGATCCCGGCCCGCACCTCGGGGGTGGTCCGCCTCGACGAGGACCAGGAGAAGGGCGAGGTCACCATCACCGTCGTCGACGACGACGGCGAGGAGGAGGAGCACTCGGTCTCGCGGCACGCGCAGATCGCGGTGCGCGACGGCCAGGAGGTCGCGGCCGGTGCCCGGCTCGTCGGCGACGAGAAGTCGCCGCTCGATCCGAAGGAGATCCTCGAGATCCAGGGCATCCGCGAGTGCCAGCGCTACCTCACCGACGAGGTGCAGAAGGTCTACCGGGAGCAGGGGGTGGCGATCCACGACAAGCACATCGAGGTGATCGTGCGCCAGATGCTCCGTCGAGTGGCGGTCTCCGAGCCGGGCGAGTCGCCCTTCCTCCCGGGTGAGAAGGTCGACGCCCGCGTCTACGCGGAGACGAACCGGAACCTGCTCGAGGCCTCGAGCCAGCCCGCGGAGGGGCGTCCCGAGCTGATGGGCATCACCAAGGCCTCGTTGGCGACGGACTCCTGGCTGGCCGCTGCGTCGTTCCAGGAGACCACGAGGGTGCTGACCGAGGCGGCGATCGAGGGTCGCAGCGACGGGCTGCTGGGGCTGAAGGAGAACGTGATCATCGGGAAGCTCATCCCGGCCGGCACGGGGATGCCCTCGTACCGGGAGTTCGACGTGCACGCCCCCGACGCCGAGCCCCTGCCGTTCCAGCAGGAGGCCGGCACGGAGGAGGACCTGGCCGACTGGCTGCGCTCCATCGGCCGGCAGCAGAGCCCCGAGGCAGCCGGGTTGGCGGGCAGCGACGGCGGCGACGGCGACGGTCAGGCCGCTTCAGAGGCCGCTTCCGGGAGCGCCTCGGAGGGCACCTCCGAGGAGCCGAGCGACCTCGGCGACACCGGCACCGAGTAGCGCCCACCCACCACGGCGATCCCATGTGTGAGTGTGGTGCAGTCGTATTGACTGCACCACACTCACACATGTCATCCACGGCGTCGGGGGTCACCCCGAGTCCGTGGTGTCCTCCTCGGTCTCGCAGTCGGACACGGTGACCCGCCCGCGGTCCGACGTGGTGGTGGCCCCGGAGTTGTCGGTGGCCTCGACCACGTAGAGCACCGTTCCCGCCTCGTCGAAGCCGCCGAGCTCGACCGTGTGGGTGTCGCCGTCGCCGGGCTGCATCTCGACCTCGGTGCTGCCGGGGAGGTCGCCGCCGACGTCGCCGCCGTCGTCGGCGAGAGCGTCGTGATCCTCGCCGAGCGGCCGGCTCCGGCGGAGCACGACCGAGGCGAGGCCGGTCTCGTCGGTGGCGGTGGCCGACACCAGCGCTCGGGTCGGGCTCCCCTCGCAGGGCGCGACGGCGATCTCGGTCGGGTCGACGCCGAGCTCGGCCAGCGCGGGTGGGCGGCTCACCGCCACGGTGACGTCGACGTCCAGGGTTCCCTGGTCGGTGACCACCCGAGCCGTGGTGGTCGCTCGACCCTCCGGCGCCTCGTCGCGGGCGAGGGTGAGGGTCACCTCGATCGAGCCGCTCGCCGGGACCGTCCCCTCGTCGGGCGTCGCGCCGAGCCAGGCGACGTCGGTCTCGATCGCGAAGGTCGTGTCCGCGGCGCTGCGGTTGCGCAGCGTGAGCACCTCCTCGTCCGACTCGCGACCGAAGTCCACGCCGGACTCGGCACGGAGGGGCCCGCCGTCCGCGAGCCCCTCGGCTCCGTCCGCGGTGCCGTCCCCGAGGCCGGAGACCACCCGGGCTCCCACCCAGGCGCCCGCGGCGAGGACCAGCAGCGCCACGACGAGCACGCGCAGGCGTCGGCGGCGGTCGCCCCCTTCGGACGTCGCGCGCTCTCCGGCGCCGGTCGCCAGCTCCTCGGCGACCTCGGGAGGCGCGGGACGTGTGGGGATCGTGGCCAGCAGGTGGGCCGGCGACTCGAGCGACCGGCGGCGCACCTCGCAGGGTGTGCAGTCGTGCAGGTGCGCGTCGACCGCTTCGGCGAGGCTGCGGAGCCCCGGTCGGAGATCGGAGAGCGCTTCGGTCAGCCCGGGGCACGCCCCGAGCTCGATGCGCGCCAGCACGTAGTCGGTGAGGAGGTGCTCGGCCCGCTCGCGCGCGCCGAGGACCGCGGCGGCGACCCCGGAGGGGTCCACCCCGACCGCTCGTGCCAGGTCCTCGCCCTGGAGGCCCTGGCGCAGCGAGAGGTCCAGGACCGCGCGGTCGTCGGGATCGAGTCCGTGGAGGACCCCGAGCGAGAGGCCTTCGAGGGTGGCGGTCTTCGAGGGGGGTGGCAGCTCGGAGGAGACGTCGATCTTGACCGCGGCGGGGTCGGGTGCTCGCCGCAGCGCCGCGTGGCGCACCGCTGCGAAGAGGTCCGGCAGCTCGGCGTCCACCGCGGCGCCGCGGATGCCCTCGACGACGGCGCTGCGCGCGGCGCCGTCGTCCCAGGTCACGGTGAGCGCGAAGTCGTACAGCGCGTCCACGGCCGCTTCCGAGAGCGCGGGGGGAGCGTCGCCATGGGAGGTGGACCGCTCCGGGACCGGCATGCGGGCATCCTATTGGGAGCCCCTCGGCCCCGCGCACGCGTCGCCGTGCGCCACGCGTCCGGGCGACGGGGTGGTGTCGGCCGAGGGCGGGTGGTTCAGGACGGTGTCGCGACGCCGCCGGGGACGCCGCCGGGGATGGCGCCGGGATGGCGCCGGGATGCCGGGCACGACGGTTTGCTCGCCTCCGTGAGCCGCAATATGCTGCGACCTCGCGCCCGAGCCCCTGCGGGGTTCCCTGCGTGGCACGGTCCAGGCCGTGCCACGATGCGCGTCGAGTGCCCGTCACCGATCCCGGAACAGCAGCGTGCCCACGATCCAACAACTGGTCCGCAAGGGCCGCAAGACGAAGCAGAAGAAGGCGAAGACCGCAGCGCTGCGGGGCTCTCCGCAGCGTCGTGGGGTCTGCACCCGCGTCTACACCCAGACTCCGAAGAAGCCGAACTCGGCGCTGCGCAAGGTGGCGCGTGTGCGCTTGACCTCGGGGGTCGAGATCACCGCGTACATCCCCGGCGAGGGGCACAACCTCCAGGAGCACTCGATCGTGATGGTCCGTGGTGGGCGGGTCCGCGACCTGCCTGGCGTCCGCTACAAGGTGGTCCGCGGGACCCTCGACGCGGCCGGGGTGTCCGACCGCAAGCAGGCGCGCAGCCGCTACGGCGCCAAGCGGGAGGGATAGCGAGCCATGCCCCGTCGAGGAGCAGCGCCGCGCCGGTACCTCGGGTCGGACCCGAAGTACGACTCGGTGCTCGTGACGCAGATGATCAACAAGGTGCTCCAGCGCGGCAAGCGCTCGAAGGCCGAGCGCATCGTCTACGAGGCGCTCGACACCGTCGGTGAGCGCGTCGGCAGCGACAGCCTCGGCGTATTGAAGCGGGCCGTCGACAACGTCCGCCCGCAGCTCGAGGTGAGGAGCCGCCGGGTCGGCGGCGCCACCTACCAGGTGCCCGTCGAGGTGCGACCCCGCCGCTCCACGACCCTGGCCGTGCGCTGGATCGTCGACTTCTCACGGAACCGGCGCGAGAAGTCGATGTCGGAGCGCCTCGCGAACGAGATCCTCGACGCCAGCAACTCGACGGGCACGGCGGTGAAGCGCAAGGAGGACCTGCACAAGATGGCGGAGGCCAACAAGGCCTTCGCGCACTATCGTTGGTGACACGACGCAGGTCGAGCGCCGTACCGCCGGCACGGGCAACGGAGACCGACACCCGGTAGACGGGGAGCCAGATTGCACGAGGTCCGGACCACAACCGAACCCACACGGGGAGGCGCCCGCGGGACGCGCTGATCGACGTGCGTGCGCACACCGCGGGCCGGGCGCCGGGCGCCCGGCCCCTTCGCGTGGAGAGGCCTTCGCGCGGAGAGGCGTCGAGAGACGTGGAGAACCCGCGTGTGGGACGACCGGCACGACCAGACCGGCACCACCAGACACGAGAGGCACACACCCGCACCCACACCGGAGACGACCGACAGCGACCAGCCGGGCCCGCCGTCTCGATCCCGAGACCGACGAGTAGGCCCAGGAGTGAACCAGGAACATGGCCACGACCGCGACCGGAAAGAAGAAGGGCGCTCCCGTCATCCGGGAGTACCCGCTCGCGCGCTCCCGCAACATCGGGATCATGGCGCACATCGACGCGGGCAAGACCACGACCACCGAGCGGATCCTCTACTACACGGGCAAGTCCTACAAGATGGGCGAGGTCCACGAGGGCGCGGCGGTCATGGACTGGATGGCCCAGGAGCAGGAGCGCGGCATCACGATCACCAGCGCCGCGACCACCTGCAACTGGAAGGACACCTGGATCAACATCATCGACACGCCCGGCCACGTCGACTTCACCGTCGAGGTGGAGCGGGCGCTGCGGGTGCTCGACGGCGCGGTCGCCGTCTTCGACGCGGTGGCGGGCGTCGAGCCGCAGTCCGAGACCGTCTGGCGCCAGGCCGACAAGTACGGCGTCCCGCGGATCTGCTTCATCAACAAGATGGACCGGGTCGGCGCCGACTTCTACGCGGCCGTCGACTCGATCCGTGAGCGCCTCGACGCCACCCCGGTCCCGATCCAGATCCCGATCGGGAGCGAGAGCGACTTCCGGGGCGTGATCGACCTGCTGTCCATGCAGGCGTTCGTGTGGGAGGAGGGCACCGGCGAGGCCTGGGAGACCTCCGAGGTCCCGGACGAGCTCGCCGCCCGGGCCGAGGAGTGGCGCGAGAAGCTCATCGACGAGGTCAGCCACCACGACGAGAACGTGCTCGAGAAGTACGTCGGCGAGGAGGAGATCACCGCGGAGGACCTCAAGGCGGGGCTGCGCGCCGCCGCGGTCGCCGACGAGGTGGTCCCGGTCCTCTGCGGCTCGGCGTTCAAGAACAAGGGCGTCCAGCCCCTCCTCGACGCCGTCGTGGACTACCTCCCGAGCCCCCTCGAGGTGCCCCCGATCGAGGGCCTCGATCCCAAGACCAACGAGGAGATGAACCGCCCGCCCGAGGACGACGCACCCTTCTGCGCGCTCGCCTTCAAGATCATGAGCGATCCCTTCGTCGGGAAGCTCACCTACATGCGCGTCTACTCGGGCACCGTCGAGCAGGGCGCCCAGGTGTACAACCCCGGCAAGGACAAGCGGGAGCGCCTCGGTCGCATCCTCCAGATGCACGCCAACCACCGCGAGGACAAGAACGCGGTCTTCGCGGGCGACATCGTCGCGGTCGTCGGGTTCAAGGACGTCAGCACCGGGGACACGCTGTGCGACCCCACCCACCCGATCAGCCTCGAGCAGATGGAGTTCCCCGAGCCGGTCATCTCCGTGGCGATCGAGCCGAAGACCAAGGCCGACCAGGACAAGCTCGGCAAGGCGCTCCAGTCGCTCGCCGAGGAGGACCCGACGTTCCAGGTCCGCAGCGACGAGGAGACCGGCCAGACGGTGATCTCGGGGATGGGCGAGCTGCATCTCGAGGTCCTCGTCGACCGCATGCTCCGCGAGTTCAACGTCGAGGCGAACGTGGGGCGACCCCAGGTCGCCTACCGCGAGAGCATCACCAACGCGGTCTCCGGGGTCGAGGGACGCTACGTGCGCCAGAGCGGCGGACGCGGCCAGTACGGGCACGTGGTCCTCGACGTGGAGCCGACGGGGCCGAGCGGCGGCTACGAGTTCCTCGACAAGATCACCGGGGGTGTCGTCCCCAAGGAGTACATCCCCTCGGTCGACGCCGGGATCCAGGAGGCCATGGAGGGCGGCGTGCTCGCCGGGTACCCGGTGGTCGACCTGCGGGCGACCCTCGTCGACGGCTCGTACCACGACGTGGACTCGAGCGAGATGGCGTTCCGCATCGCCGGGTCGATGGCGATCAAGGAGGCGGTGCAGAAGGCCAAGCCCGTCCTGCTGGAGCCGATCATGGCCGTCGAGGTGGTGACCCCCGAGGAGTACCTCGGCGACGTCATCGGTGATCTCAACGGTCGGCGGGGGCACGTGCAGGGAACCGGCCAGCGCGGGAACGCGCAGGTGATCGACGCCCAAGTGCCGCTGGCGGAGATGTTCGGCTATGCTACCGAACTCCGCTCGCGCACCCAGGGGCGCGCGACGTACACGATGCAGTTCGACTCGTACCAGGCGGTGCCGCGCTCGATCTCCGAGGAGCTCGTGGCCCGCGCCAGGGGCGAGTAGCTCCACCGGACAGCGATCAAGGAGTCAGGGGTACCCCTATGGCCAAGGAGAAGTTCGAGCGGACGAAGCCGCATTTGAACATCGGGACGATCG
>CAYTKN010000056.1:0-9408 GCA_964438505.1 uncultured Burkholderiales bacterium | reverse complement strand
CCCCGACACCACGCGACCACCGGGGGCACTGGAGCGCTGCCGCGGGTGGGGCGAGGGAGCGCAGCGAGCGAGTGGCCAGCGATCGACCTCCGACACCACGCGACCACCGGGGCACTGGAGCGCTGCCGCGGGTGGGGCGAGGGAGCGCAGCGAGCGAGTGGCCAGCGGTCGACCTCCCGAAACCACGCGAACCCCGAGCAGCACCGCGGGTCGACCGCGAGGAGGCTCACGGAGGCGCGCGTCAGGGCTGGATCGCCAGCACCGAGAGCTGGGGGATCCAGCCCGGCTTGTGACGCGCCACCGAGACGTCGGTGAACCCCATGTCACGGCAGCGCTCCGCGAACGCATCGGCCTGGTCGCGGATCCAGCCGTGGCTGGCCAGGCCCTTCGCCCCCGGGCGGGTCTTCCGCTCGATGACCAGGAACCGGCCTCCCGGCTTCAGCACCCGTCGTGCTTCGGCGAGGCCCTCGTCGAGGCGCGGCCAGTGGTGGACGGTGGCCAGCGACCACACCACGGTGGCCGCCCCGTCGGGCAGTGCCAGGTCCTCGGCTGTGCCCTCGGTCCACGTGACCGGCAGGTCGCCGCGGGTGAGGCGCCGGGCCATCCCGAGCATCACCGAGGCCGGGTCCACGCCGGTCACCTCCGCGCCCCGCCGGGCTGCCTCCCGAGCGGCGGTTCCCGGACCGCACCCCACGTCGACCACATGATCGTCCGCCGTCACCGCCGCGAGGTCGCAGGCGAGCCGGGCGATCCGTCCCCGTCCCAGCATGGTGAGGCCGGCCAGGAACCCGGTGACACCCGAGAACCCCGGCTCGTCGCCGTGGTGGTTGGGTGCGAGCGCCGCCGGCTCCGGGGCGGTCACGAGCGCGGATCCGGTCGGTGGAGCACGCCGTGACCGTAGCCGATCACGGCGGCGGGAGCCGCCAGTGAGACGTCCCTCTCGGACGCGGCGAGCCGGCGGAGCCCGGATGCTCCGGCCCGCGAGCCAACGTACGGGAGGCAGTCAGCGACTCAGGATGAACGAGGGGCCCCTTGCACGGGCTCGTCGGTTCTGAACCCGACGCACGCGTCACGGGGTACCTCCTCGCCGGCGGGTGGTGCTTGTGCGCGAACCACTGCCGTGTCGCTCGCGGGATCTCCCGCGGGGGTACCCGTACCGATCACTGACAGACCGGCGCCGTCGATCTGTTCGATCGCATCGGAGAGCTCTTCGCCGACGACGTCCGGGACCGTGATCTCCGCCGCGCCTGCGACTGCACAACGTCCGGCGTCCTCGGACGTGACCGGAGGAGCCACGGTCGAATCGCTGTCGCCACAGGCGGCCGCGAGCACAGCCCACACGCAGAGCGCGGCGATCCAGGTGAGCGGGCGCACGACCGTCATGATGCCGCGATCGGACTCACCTGTGCACCCACATTCGGACGTCGGCGGCTCAGCGACCGAGACGTGGTCCGGCGTTCGATGCCGAGGGCGTGACGACGCCCGCTCGGCTGTGGCGTCACGCAACCGGGTGATCTCGCCGAGATCGAGCGCGGGTCACACCGATGCTCTGTCGTCGGACGCCGGGATCTCCCGACGTCCACCTCTCGACGGGAGGCCTACCCCGCGCGTGGATTCAGGCGCCACCGAGGAGTCGGTCGGCGGTCTCCCGGAAGTGGTCGTCGAGGAGGAACCGGACCTGGTGGTCGAGCGCGAGGTCGAGGTGGGCGTCGAGGTCGCGCTCGCGCACCAGCGCCTTGGTGGCGACGAGACGGTCGCGGGGGTTCGACGCCAGGTTGCCGGCCGCTCCGAGCGCGGCCTCCGCCGGATCGTCGGCCACGTCCGCGAGCCCCCACGCCGCGAGCGTCTCGGCGTCGATCTTCTCGGAGCCGGCGGCGAGCAGGCGCCACGCGGCCTGCGGGCCCGCCACGGTGCGCACGTCGAAGAAGCCCCCGGTCGCCGGGATCAGGCCGAGGGACGACCACCCCTGCCGCACCCACGCGCCGGGAGCGACGTAGCGCAGGTCGCAGGCCAGCGCGAGGTCGAGGCCGAGGCCGATCGCGGGACCCTCGAGCGCGGCGACGACCGGGACCGAGACGGCGCGCAGCGTGGCGAACAGGCCCTGGAACGATCGGTACAGGCGGTCCCGGAGGACCGCCTCGCCCTGCTCCACGAGGGCGAGGACCGCTCGCAGGTCGCCGCCGGCGCTGAAGACCGGACCCTCGCCGCGCAGCACGACGCATCGGCAGTCGGTGTCGTCGGCCGCGCGCAAACGGTCGGCGAGCTCGTCGGCTTCGGGGGGCCCGAGGGCGTTGCGGCGCTCCGGCCAGTCGAGCCAGACCGTCGCCACGCCCTCGATCGGAGCCGTCACGGGGCAGGCCTCCGCTCCCGGCGGGGAGCGACGACGGCGCGGAGGAACCGCAGAAGCCGGAGAAGACGCGGCATGTGCAGCAGTCTGGGAAGCCGGAGTGGCTCGCCGAGGGCCATCAGTTGATCTTGCGCTCGCGGCCCTCCCAGGCGCGCTCGCGCAGCACGTACTTCTGGATCTTGCCCGTCGAGGTCTTGGGGAGCTCCTGGAAGTGGACGTGCTTGGGTGCCTTGAAGCGGGCGAGGCGCTCGCGCACGTGGTCGCGCAGCTCGTCCTCCGAGGCCGTCTGCCCCTCCTTGAGGGTGACGTAGGCGGCCGGGACCTCGCCCCACTTCTCGTCGGGCACCCCGATGACCGCCACCTCGAGGACGGCGGGATGCGAGGCCACCGCCTGCTCCACCTCGATGGTGGAGATGTTCTCGCCGCCCGAGACGACGATGTCCTTGGCGCGGTCCTTGAGCTCGACGTAGCCGTCGGGGTGCATGACCCCCAGGTCCCCGGTGCGGAACCAGCCGTCGGGGACCGCACGGTCGGTGGCCTCGTCGTCGCGGTAGTAGCCGGCCATGAGGTTGTTGCCCCGCAGCGCCACCTCTCCGAGCGTCTCCCCGTCGGCGGGCACGTCGCCGCCGCCGTCCTCGACGACCCGGAGGCGGTCGGTCACCACGTTGCCGACGCCCTGGCGGGCCTTGAGGCGGGCCTGGTCGTCGGCGGGCAGCTCGTCCCACTCGGGCCGCCACTCGCAGATCACCGCCGGGCCGAAGGTCTCGGTCAGGCCGTAGAGGTGGGTGACCTCCATGTTGAGCTCGGCCATCCGCTCGAGCAGCGTGGGGGAGGGGGGCGCGCCGCCGGTGGCCACCTTGATCCGCCGCGGTGCGGGCTCGGCCGCCGGGTCGTTGGCGATCATCGTGAGCACGGTGGGCGCGGCGTTGAAGTGGGTGACCCCCTCGGTCTTCACCAGGTGCCAGATCTCGCCGGGATCGATGGCGGGGAGGCACAGGTGCGTGCCACCCGCGGCGGTCACCGCCCACGGGAAGCACCAGCCGTTGCAGTGGAACATCGGCAGCGTCCAGAGGAAGACGCTGCCGGGCTCGAGCTGGGAGTGGAACGCCATCGCCAGCGCCTGGAGGTAGGCGCCCCGGTGGTGGTAGGCGACGCCCTTGGGGGTTCCCGTCGTGCCGCTCGTGTAGTTGATGGTGATGAGGGAACCCTCGTCCTCGACCGGGAGCGAGAGCGGCTCGGCGGCCGCGAGCGCCCCCTCGTAGCCGTCCCGGTCGCCGCCCGACTGCACGAGGAGCAGGTCGTGGTCGACCTCGGCCGCGACCTGCTCGACGGTCTCCGCGAACTCGGCGGTGTGGAGCAGGATCCGTGCCCCGGAGTGCTCGACGATGTAGGCGAGCTCTCGGGGCGAGAGCCGTGTGTTCATCGCCACGAGGACGCCGCCCGCCATCGGGACCCCGTAGTTGACCTCGAGGCCGAGCGAGACGTTCGTGGCGAGGCTCGCGACGCGGTCACCCGGTTCGACGCCGGAGTCGCGGAGGAAGCCGGCGAGGCGTCGGGTGCGCTCCAGCAGCTCCGCGTAGGTCCGGCGCGCCTCGCCGTCGACGACCGCGGTGCGGTCACCGAACACGTGGGCGGCCCGGGTGAGGAAGCTGGTCGGTGTGAGCGGTTGGAATCCCGGTTCCCTCACGGCAGTCCTCCTTCGGCAGTGGCCGCATGATGAGTATACTGAAAGGTCGCGCCCGTCGTCAGGTGCCCGCCCCATCGTCCCAGGAGCAGTGCATGAGGATCCACGCCGTGCTCGATCCCGACCCGTCCACGGTCGAGGGGCACGCCCGCGGCGCCGAGGAGGTGGGCTTCGACGGAGCGTGGATCACCGAGACCTCGCACGACCCGTTCCTGGCGTCGATCCTCGCGGCCCGTGAGACCGAGCGCCTGCACGTGGGGACCGGCATCGCGGTGGCCTTCCCGCGCAGCCCGATGCACCTCGCCTACATGGGCCACGACGTCCAGACCTACTCGAAGGGCCGCTTCGCCCTGGGTGTCGGCAGCCAGGTGCGCGCCCACGTGGAGCGCCGGTTCTCGACCCCCTGGTCGCAGCCGGTCGAGCGGATGCACGAGCTGATCAGGGCGGTGCGCCACATCTGGCGTTGCTGGAACGAGGGCGAGCGGCTCGACTTCCGCGGCACCTTCTACCAGCACACCCTCATGGTCCCGTTCTTCCAGCCGGAGCCGAGCCCGTACGGGCCTCCGGAGATCTTCCTCGCGGCCGTGGGCGAGCGCATGACCGGGGTGGCCGGCGAGGTGGCCGACGGCTTGCTGGTCCACGGCTTCTCGACGGGTCCCTACCTGCGCGAGGTCGTCCTCCCGGCGCTCGAGCGCGGCCTCGCCGACTCCGGGCGGTCCCGAGACGACGTGGAGATCTCCCGGCAACTCCTCGTCGCCACGGGCGTCGACGAGGGCGAGCTGGCCGAGGCGACCCAGCGGGTGCGCCGCCAGATCGCCTTCTACGCCTCCACCCCCGCGTACCGCCCCGTGTTGGAGCTCCACGACCGCGGCGGGCTCCAGGAGGAGCTGGCCGGCCTCGTCAAGGCGGGGCGCTGGGACGACATGACCGCGGCGATCGACGACGAGCTGCTCGACGCCGTCGCTGCTGTCGGCCCGCCCGAGGCGCTCCCCGAGCTCGTCGCGCAGCGCTGCCGCGACCTCGACCGCGTGAGCTTCCGGCTGCCCTACGAGCAGGACCCGGAGCGCTGGTCGTCCGTCCTCGAGGAGCTCAAGGCGCGCCTCGACGCGGCCTGACCCCGGTCAGCGACCCTCGAAGCGCGGGTCGCGGCGCTCCGCGAAGGCCGCGAGCCCCTCCCGGAAGTCCGGGCTGCGCACGGCGATCTCGACGTCGTGGGTCTCGGCGTCGAGGGCCTGCTCGTAGCCGGTGTGGAGGTTCCGGTGGATCAGGGTGCGCGCCAGGCCGACCGCCACGGTGGCGGCCCCCTCGAGCTCGGCGGCGACCTCCTCGAGGCGCGCGTCGAGCTCCTCGTCGGCGACGACCTCGTTGACCAGCCCCCAGTCGGCCGCTTGCTCCCCGTCCACCGGACGACCGAGGAGCAGCATCTCCTTGGCGCGGGCGACGCCGACGAGTCGGGGGAGCAGGTAGCTGGTGCCGCTGTCGGGGGTGAACCCGCGACGCACGAACGGGGTCGAGAACCTCGCGGAGCGCGCCGCGACCACGTAGTCGGCGCTGAGGGCCAGGCCGCAGCCGAACCCGGCGGCGTGGCCCCGGACGCCGGCGACGATCGGGATCTCGAGGTGGTGGAGCAGCGTGAGCAGCCGGTGCGCGCCCCGGTCGACGCCCCGGTGGACGCGCCCGGTCCGGTGGTCGCGTGAGCGCCGCGCGCCCGCAGCGGAGATGTCCGCGCCGGCGCAGAAGTGGGATCCGGTTCCCCGGAGCACGAGGACGCGGAGGTCCTCGGCGGCCGCCGCGTCCTCGAGGCGCGCCGCGAGGTCCGTGGTCTGGGCCGGTGTCAGGCTGTTCCGTCGCTCCTCGCGGTCGAGGACGACGTGCAGGGCGTCCCCGCGCCGCTCCAGGACGACGGCCTCGGCGTCCTCGACGCCGTCTCCGGTGTCCCCGTCTTCCTGGCTGCCCATCGTCGCTCCGCTCGTCGTGGCCTCGGTCGTCGCTCCGCTCGTCGTGGCGCGCGGCCGTCCCGCGGACGGGACGACAAATCCTGACACTCAAATTATGCTCACGGCAGCGGACCGCGGCAACGGGAGACGCCCGACGCGCGCCAGCGGGCGCGACCCGACGGGCGCCTCCCCGAGGCAGGCAGGGGGAGACGATGGCGGAGGAAGCGCTCCGAACGCTCGTGCAGGGACTGGCGGACCGCCACCCCGACGACCCCGCGGCCTTCGAGCCGGACGGCGGGCCGGTGACCTTCGGGCAGCTCCAAGAGCGCGTCGAGCGCGCCCGGAGCGCGCTGCCCGCGGGCGTCCGACGCGTCGGGGTGAGGGTCTCCAACGACCTCGACGGGGTCGCGGGTGTGCACGCGACGTGGCAGCACGGAGCCACGGCCGTGCTGCTCGGCGGCGTCCTGCCGGCGGCCGAGATGCGGCGCCGCGCGAGCGAGGTGGCCTGCGACGTGCTGCTCGATCCCCGCAGCGCCGAGGCCGAGGCCGTCGACTCCCGGCCCGGCTCCGCGACCGGCGCGGGCAGCGCGACCGAGGGGGACGACGCTCCCCGCGTCGCGGGCGAAGCGGCGATCCTGTTCACCTCCGGCACCACGGGCCGACCCAAGGCGGCCGTGCTGACCTTCGACGCCCTGGAGAGCTCGCTGGGCTCCATCGCGGAGGGGGCGGGCCTCGACGCGGCGGGTCGTCCCCCGACCTCGCCACCGCGCTCCCCGACGCCGGTGTTCGTCTCGCTCGCCCACGTGGGTGGCCTCATCGCCCCGCTCAACTCGATGCGCCAGGGAAAGCCGTTCGTGCTCTTCGACAAGTTCCGCGTGGACGAGGTGTTCGACATCGTGGAGCGCTTCCGGCTCCGGCTGCTGCGCCTCACGCCGGCGATGGTCCACGACCTCGCCTCCTGGCCGGAGCAGCGGTCGTTGGATTCGGTGCGGTCCGTGACCGTCGGCAGCGCGGCGCTCGGAGAGGGCCTGCGCGACCGGTTCGAGGAGCGCTTCGGCGCGTTGGTGCTCCAGAGCTACGGGCAGACCGAGTTCACCGGGGCGATCGCCTTCGAGCGCTACGAGGACGCCCGCGCCGGTCGTCGACCCCCGGGGTCCGTCGGACGGGTGGCCCCCGGTGTCGAGGTCGAGATCGTGGGGACGGACGGCGAGGTGCTGCCTCCCGGCGAGGTGGGCGAGATCCGCGCTCGCAGCGCCAGCGCCTTCTCGGCGTACATCCAGGACGGCGAGCTGGTGGATCCCAAGGACGACGGCTGGCACGCCACCGGCGACCTCGGCCGGCTGGACGAGGAAGGATTCCTGAGCGTGGTCGGCCGCAGCGACGACACGATCGTGTGCGGCGGGTTCAACGTGTACCCGGCGATGATCGAGGGCGGCCTGGCTCGCGTCGAGGGCGTCACCGACTCGGTCGTGACCGGCCTCCCCGACGAGCGCCTCGGTGAGATCCCGGTGGCCGTCGTGGACGTGGAAGCGGACTCGGGCCTCGACGCGGACGAGATCCGGGCGCGACTGCGGGACCACCTCGCTCCCTACGAGATCCCCCGCCGGATCGTGGTCGACGCCGTGCCGCGCACCGAGGGAGGAAAGCCCGACCGCGAGCGGGCCCGGGAGCTGGTCGAGGCGGCGCGACCGGCGATCCCGACGCGGAAAGAATAGGATACTGATATTGGAGTTCCGTCCCAGGAGGCTCGCCAGATGCGTGCATACGTCGACGACGACAAGTGCCAGGGGCACACCCTGTGCAGCCTCGCGGCTCCTGCCATCTTCAAGCTCCGCGAGGAGGACGGGCACTCGTACGTGGAGGACCACGAGGTGCCCCCCGAGCTGGAGGAGGCCGCGCGCCGGGCAGAGGCAGGGTGTCCGGAGCGGGCGATCATCCTCGAGGACGACTGAGCCGGCGCGTGGTCGGCTGCGGCGAGCACGCTCGGACGGCGGCTGCCCGCGAGGGACGGATCCCCACTGGCAGCTCCCAGCGGTGACTCGCTCGGGAGCACCGTCCTTCCGATGACAGCGTCCTTCCGATGACAGCGTCCTTCCGATGACAGCGTCCTTCCGATGACACTGGCGACCTTCGCCGAGACGACCTTCCGGCGGGACCTCGCCGATGCCTCCCGGCGGTTCCTCGAGGACCGCGAGCTGCCCGACACCGCGCGACCGGAGCGTGGCTCCGATCCGGCCCTGTGGGACCGGGTGGCGCGGGAGATGGGTTGGGTCGGCCTGGCGGTGAGCGAGGAGCGCGGAGGCCTCGGTGCCGCGCTCGACGACCTCGGTGCCGTCGCCGAGGAGGCGGGAAGGGTGCTGTTGGGGATCCCGGTCACCGACAGCGCCACCGTCGCCTACGTGCTCGACCGCTTCGTGGGCGGCGAGGTGGCGGACCGGCTCGTGCCGGGACTCGCCTCCGGGGAGCTGGTCGCCACCGCCGCGTTCGACACCGCGCTGACGCTGCGTGGCGGCGGCCGGAGCGGCCCCGGTGTGCTGGGCGGGAGGGCGAGATGGGTCGTGGCGGGGGGTCGCTCCGACGTCCTCCTCGCACCCGCCGAGGACGAGCGGGGGCCGGTCCTCCTCCTGCTCGAGCGCGGGGTCCTCGACCACTCGACCGACCGCGAGATCGAGCTCACGGACCACACCCGCCCGGTGCACCACCTGAGCTTCGACGGCGCCGAGGTCCCCGAAGGCGCCGTGGTGGCGCGAGGCGACGAGGCGCTCGCGGTCGGCGCCGCGGCGCGCGCCGTCCGCTCGGTCGTGCTCGCCTGCGAGGACGTGGGGGGAGCGGAGCGGGCGCTCGAGATCTCGGTCGACTACGCCAAGGCCCGGCGGCAGTTCGGCGTGCCGATCGGCAGCTTCCAGGCGATCAAGCACAAGCTCGCCGACGTGCTGCTCCGCGTCGAGCACTCGAGGACGGCGACGCGGGTCGCCGCGCAGGCCGGGGACGGGAACCTGGTGGAGCGGGCCGTGGTCGCGAAGGCGCACGCCGACGAGACCTTCACCCGGGCGGGGGCCGAGATGATCCAGGTCCACGGCGGCATCGGGTTCACGACCGAGCACCCCGCGCACCTCTTCTACAAGCGGGCGAGCGTGAACGCCCAGCTCGTCTGGTCCGCCGCGGCCTGCCGCGAGCACCTCCGCCGCGCGCTCTTCGGGAGCGCCGAGGCGCCCCGCCGGTAGGGCCGGCGCTGCCGGGCGCCACCCGGGAGGGTGCCGGTGGGGTGGGGGAGAGGCCCGCGGGGTGGGTGTGGCTCGTTGACGGTGGGTCGGGGGGTCGTGGTAGATTGAGTATACGAATTTGGTGTGCGGTCGGGTGGGTGATCGTGCGTCGTCGGGCCTGCGGTGTGCTTGCGGTCCGGTGTGGATGTGTGTGTGGTTTGCCTGCGGAGGTGTGGT
>CAYTKN010000055.1:0-10959 GCA_964438505.1 uncultured Burkholderiales bacterium | reverse complement strand
GCTCCACGGCGGTCGGCCGCTCCCTGATCGCCGTGCGCGACAACGAGGCCTCCGCGGCGAGCCTCTCCCTCTCGCCCCGACGGGTGAAGCTGCTGGCGTTCGTCGTCTCGGGCGCCATCGCGTCGCTCGCCGGCTTCCTCTACGGGGGCCTCCTCGTCAACTTCTCGACGAACCCGGGCAGCATCTTCGGGCCCGCCGAGTCCTTGGGCCTGGTGGTGATGACGGTGCTCGGCGGCATGACCACGGTGACCGGCGCCGTCATGGGAGCGGTGTGGATCCGCGGGGTGCCCGAGCTCGTCGGCGAGGACTTCGGCATCCTCTTCTCCGGCCTCGGTCTCCTCGTCGTCCTCCTCGTCCTCCCCGGCGGGCTGGCGTCGCTGGGCTTCCGGCTCCGGGACCGGCTCGTCGAGCTGCTCGCCGCGCGCCCCGCGGGTCGCCACGACGGCGCGGCGCCCGAGCCGGAGGCTGCTCCGGCACCCGCTTCGGAGGAGCGTGGCGCACGGGAGGCGCCGGTGCTGGCGAGCGTCGAGGAGATCGTCGCCCGCCCGGCGGGGTCGGGCACCGGTGGCGGGGAGCCGCGGTCCGCTGCCGGCGGGGGCGCCGGTCCGGCCGGGAGTGAGGGCTCCGCGGGCATGCCGATCGAGGCGGTGGAGGTGTCGGTCCGCTTCGGAGGTGTCAGCGCGCTCGACGCGGTCTCGGTCACGGCGAGGCCGGGCGAGATCGTGGGGATCATGGGCCCGAACGGCGCGGGAAAGACGACGCTCTTCGACGTGCTCTCGGGTCAGATCCGTCCCTCGAGCGGTCGGGTCCGCCTCGGGGAGACCGACATCACCGGCCTGTCGCCCCACGCCCGTGCACGTCGGGGACTGGGGCGGACGTTCCAGCAGGCGCGGCTCTTCGACGAACTCACGGTCGTGGAGGCCGTGAGCGTCGCGCTCGAGCGGGACGAGCCCGCCGAGGTCGTGCCCACGCTCCTGGGGTCTCCCGGAGCGCGGCGGCGGGAGTCCGCCAAGCGCGAGCGGGCGCTCGAGCTCGTCGAGGACCTCGGGCTGGGTGAGTACGCGCACCGGCAGGTCTCCGACCTCTCGACGGGGAGCCGGCGGTTGGCGGAGCTGGCGTGCGTGGTGGCGCTCGGCGCCCGCGTGCTCCTCCTCGACGAGCCCACGGCGGGGTTCAGCCAGGAGGAGTCCGTCGCGTTCGCGCCGGTGCTGCGCCGGATCCGGGACCGCCTCGACGCCACGGTCGTGGTCATCGACCACGACGTCCCGATGATGGCGGAGCTGGTCGACCGCCTGTACGTCCTGGAGGCGGGGGTGCTGATCGCCGAGGGCCCGCCCGAGATCCTCCGGGAGAACGAGCGGGTGGCCGCCGCGTACCTCGGCTCCATGGTGGGTGGTTGAGGCACGGGGTGGTGGCGATCGCCGCGACCCGCCGGGGCCGACCGAGGTCCGGCACGATCGCCCATCCGGGTCCCGGATCCCGGACGATCCGGAAAGGATCCCCGTGATCGCCGCATACTCCGCGAACGCGCTCCGATGTCGCCGACCCGGCGCGACACGGCGTCGACCAATACGTACACTCTTCTGGCATCGGGTCCCGCCCGCGACGGCGGGCCGGCGGGACCGAAGGGACCGAAGGATCGTGGGAACAGGGATCGTGGGAACAGAGAGGACCTCGAGCGTCGAAGGACGGATCGGGTGCGGAGGGGGTCGTGATGGGTGAGCTGCTGGCCCGCTACCGGACCACGTTGCTCACCGTCGCCGTCCTCGCCGCAGTGCTCGTCGGCGTGCTGGTGATCCCGGGTACCGACAGCGACGACGACGAGGTCACCGCCGGCGGCGGCGAGCAGGCCGCCGAGACGATCAAGATCGGCGTCGCGCTCCCCGACCTCGCGGCCTTCGCCGCGCTCAGCAAGCAGTACAACGTCGGCGACCAGGAGCAGCAGGTGCGGGCGGTGGTCGAGAGCTGGCGCCGGGAGGGCCGGCTCCCGGTGCACGGCCGCGACATCGAGCTCGTCATCCGCAAGTACGCGATCGTCAGCGCGGAGGACAAGACGGCCACCTGCCAGGCGTTCGCCCAGGACGACGACGTGTTCGCCGTGATCGCGGGTCGGGCGTTCACCGACGGTTCGACGTGCCTCGCCGAGCGGTTCGGGATCCCGGTGGTCGACACGAACGGCGTCCCGGCCAGCGCCTACGACCGCGCGGCCCCGTACCTGTTCACGCTCCAGGCCGACCAGAACACGCTCTTCTCCAACCTGGCCCGCTGGGCCGTGGAGCACGATCACGTGACCGAGGACTCGCGGTTGGGCCTCTTCTGGGAGACCCAGCTCGAGGAGGCGGTCGACGCGGCCAAGGCGGTGCTGGCCGAGCACGGTGTCGAGCCCGTCGTCGACATCTCGGGGAGTGGTCAGGGCAGCATCGGCACGCCCCAGGACAAGGTGTCCGTGCAGCGCTTCCAGGCCGAGGGCGTCGACGTGGTCATGCCGCTGGTGGGTGGCTCCAGCATGAACGCGATGCTCACGTTCGCCGAGCAGCAGGGGTACTCGGCGCAGTACCTGGCGACCGACATCGGGGAGCAGACGACCGACGTCGCCACCAACCCCTACCCGCCGTCCCAGTACGACGGGGCGCTCGGCATCACCACCACCCGAGCCGGGGAGGTCGGCGCGGAGATGGAGCTCTCGGAGGCCACCACCTCGTGCGTCTCCGACTTCGAGGCCTTCTCCGGCCGTGACATCGAGCCCAGCAGTCCAGAGGAGGACGGGGAGTGGAGCAACATCCTGTTGATCTGCGACCTGGCGGAGGTGCTCTTCGCCGGCCTGGAGCACGCGGGCGAGGACCTCACGGCGGAGTCGCTGGTGGCCGGGCTCGAGGAGATCGAGGGGATGGAGTTGGCGGGTCATTCGGACCTATCGTTCGGCCCGGACGACCACTCGGGGGTCGAGGAGTTCCGGGCCCTGGGATGGGAGGCCGGTTGCACGTGCTGGATCGCGCAAGGCGAGTTCCAGCCCCTCGAGTGACATGCGGTTCGGAGATCCTTGCCTCCGACGAAGAATGAGTGTACTGTTTCGGAACCGAGCGAGCCTCCGGCAGGTCCGGAGGGAAGTTGAGGAGAGTCCATGAAGACACGTTCGTTGTTCAGGATCATCGTCAGCCTGTTTGCCGTGGCCGCCCTGGTCGGATTGGGCGCCTGCGGCGACGACGACGATGGTGACGCGGCAGACACCACGACGACCGAGGCCGACGACGGGGGCACCGACGACGGGGGCACCGACGACGGCGAGGGCGACGGCGGTACGCCGGACGACCCCGAGGCCGCCGAGGCCGAGATCACGACCAACATCGAGGGGCTCTTCAACTCGCTCGGTGAGGCGGCCGTCGCCGAGGACGAGGCGGCCAAGCAAGAGGCCCGCGACCGCACGGTCTCGCTCATCGAGAACGGCGAGCAGTTCCGTGAGCAGGTCGTCTCCTTCGAGCCCCTCGCCGAGGGACTGACCGCCGAGGTCAAGTCCGTCGAGTTCACGGGCTCGGCCACCGCGGACATCACCTACGACCTGCTGATCGGCGGGAGCCCGCAGCTCCCCGACGCGCAGGGCAAGGCCGTGCTGGTCGACGGCACGTGGAAGCTCTCCCAGGAGACCTGGGAGGCGCTCGCAGCGCTCACCGAGAACAACGACGGTGGCGGCGAAGGCGGCGAAGGCGGCGACGCCGGTGGTGACGGCGGCGACGCCGACGGTGAAGGCGGCTGATCGTCGTCCCGACATCGATGTCAGTGGCCCACGGACCCTCCCCGGCCGTGGGCCACTGCGCGTGCAGCCCCGCCGAGCCGCGGTGGCAGATCCTCCCCGAGAGGGATGGGCTCCGCCGTGGCCGGCGTGGGCTCGCGCACCGCGACCGACGGGGGAGATCGGCTCGACCAGGCAGCGCAGCGCGACATGACGACACAGCGCGACACGACGACACAGCACGACGGGACAGCCCAGCGTGGCGGGACAGCCCAGCGTGGCGGGACGGGGTGATCTGATGGCTGGAGCAGACCGGCGCTTCCGGTGCTCGCTGTACTCCCGCGAGCAGGCGCTCGACCCCGTGGGCAGCGCGGGGAGCTACGACGGCTTCCTGCTGGTCGAGCATCCGCTGCCCTGGCCACGCGAGTTCTCGGAGCTGCCCGCGTTCGACGCGTTGCGTCCGGCGTTGGAGGAGTCCGCCCGCCGGGGCTCCCCGTACCGCCTCCAAGGCCTCGTCGCCCCGAAGGACCGGGTGGGTGACGACGTGACCGTGGTGCACTACCGGCGACCCGAGGGATGGTTCCGGGAGTTCTCCCGCGAGGAGTTCCGGGTTCCCCTCGACGACGCCGGTCGGCTCTGTCGCGACGTCCTGGCCGGTGAGCGCTCGCCGGAGGTGGAGCGAGCCCGCGTGGAGGACGCGGAGGCCCGCGACGTGCGGGACGTCCTCGTGTGCACGCACGGGAAGCGGGACACGTGCTGCGGGAAGTCCGGCATCCAGGTGTTCCGGGCGCTCGAAGGGTCCGGGGTCCTCGAGGAAGGCGACGCGGAGATCCGGGTGTGGCGCACCAGCCACACCGGCGGTCACCGCTACGCGCCGACCGCGATCGTGTTCCCGGAGGGCCAGTTCTGGGCGTACCTCGACGACGGGGTGCTCGAGGCGGTCGTGGGCCGGTCCGCCCCGGTCGCGGACCTGGGCGGTCACTACCGGGGATCGAGCGGGATGGGATCGGCACCGCTCCAGGCCGCCGAGCGCGAGGCGTTCGCGCGGCACGGCTGGGAGTGGCTGGACCACGCGCGGCGGGGCTCGGTGCTCGAGGAGGGAGCGGACTCGGGGACGACCCGCGTCCGCCTCGACTTCGAGGCTCCCGACGGGCGGCGGGGCGCCTACGAGGCGGACGTGTCGGTGGCGCGCACGGTGCCGGTCCTCGACTGCGGCCGGCCACCGGAGGAGGCGAAGAAGACCTGCGAGGAGCTCACCCTGGACCGGTTCGAAGCGCTCGAGGGGTGACATCCCACCCGATCCTCGCCGAGACGGCGGGCGGGAGCGGGGGTTTTCAGTATCCTGTTTTGGGGCGCCGCGGACGCGGCACACCAGCTCCGTCGTCATCGCTGCGCGCGCCGTTCGCGACGCCACGACCGGACGGCGGGCAGGTCGGATCGACGGAAGGTGGTCGCGATGCGGTGGATTCGGGGAGGCCGGGGGATCGTCCTCGGCGCGGTCGTGGTCGTCGTGGCGCTCACGGGCACCCTGGTCGTACCGGGTCTCCTCTCCGCCGACGACTCGGATGACGCCGGTGACCGTGCCGGCGGCGACGCTGCGAGCGCCGGCTCCGGTGAGGGGACCTCGGGAGAGGTCGTCACGATCGGCGTCGCGCTCCCCGACATCGAGGCGTTCGCCGCGCTGAGCGACCAGTTCGACGTGGGCGACCTCGAGGAGCAGATGGACGCGGTCCTCGAGCGCTGGCGCCGGGACGGCGTGGTGCCCCTCCACGGCCGCGACGTCGAGTTCGTGTACCGGAAGTTCAGCATCATCGGGACCGACGAGCAGGTCGCCGCGTGCAACGGGTTCGTCAAGGACGACGACGTGTTCATGGTGATCGGCATGCGCTCGTTCGAGGCGGGCGCGGAGTGCCTCGCCACCCGCTTCCAGGTCCCGACGGTCTCGTTGGGGACCTTCGTCTCCGACGAGGACCTCGCCCAACGGCACCCGTACCACCTGACGGTGCGGACCTCGATGAGCCGCCTGGCGCGCAACCTCGTGCACTGGGCCGACGGGCGCGGCCTGCTCGAGGGGAGGACGATCGGTCTGTACTCGACCGACGACGCCGTGACCGACGACATGGTCGGGAACCTCGAGGCCGAGCTGTCCGGCCTGGGCATGGAGGTCACCGCCCACGTCGAGACCGACACGACGCTCGCCGGCCCGCAGGACGGCGTCGCCGTCCAGCGCTTCCGCCAGGAGGGCGTGGACCTGGCGATCCTGCTGGTGGGCGTGATCCCCGCCGCCAACTTCATGCTCGAGGCCGAGCAGCAGGACTACCGTCCCGAGTACGTCGCCACCGACTACCAGGACCACACGGCGGACGCCAGCTCCAGCACCTTCGCCGAGGAGCAGTACGCCGGGACCTTCGCCATGACCCAGACCCGAAGCGGTCAGATCCACGGCGAGGGCGACCTGACCGGGACGGCGGAGGAGTGCGTGTCGAGCTACGAGGACTTCGCGGGCACCGACGTCGAGCGCACGAGCCCGGAGTCCGCCGAGTTGGGGAGCATCCTCCAGTCGTGCGACCTGGGCGCGGTGGCCCGCGTCGGCCTCGAGGGAGCGGGGCCCGACCTCGACCCGACGGCGCTGATCGAGGCCGTCGAGGTGATCGACGGCCTCGAGATGGCTGCCCACGGCGACGTCTCGTTCGACCCGCAGCGGCACCACGGCGTGGACGAGTTCCGTACGATCCAGTGGCAGCGCGACTGCTCGTGCTGGAGCGCGATCGAGGACTTCGCTCCCTTCCCGGTGCCCTGACCGCGGGTCAGGACGCCAGGCCGAGGAGCTCCACCGCGTTGTCGCGCATGATGCGCCGCACCTGGTCCCCGGGGAGACCCTCCAGCGCGTCGAGGAAGCGCAGCGGCTCGGCGAGGCCCTCGGGGTGCGGGAAGTCGGAGCCGAACAGCACACGCTGCGCGCCGATCTCCTCGGTGAGCGCCGGCACGTCGTCCTCGTGGAAGGGCGTGACGTACACGTGGCGTCTGAAGACCTCCCGGGGAGGCTCGTCGACGACGCCGAACGGCCAGGGACTCCGAGGCGTGGCCATCCGCCAACCCTTGTCCATGCTGTCGAGCAGGTACGGCACCCAGCGCGACCCGTTCTCGATGCTCGCCACCTTCAGGTTCGGGAAGCGCCCGAACAGGTTGTGGAACACGAAGGCCGCGAGGGTGTCCATCACCGGGCGCTCCACGTGGAAGCACGCCCACTGGAACGCCGACTGCTCGACCATGGTCGGGCGCGGCTTCTCACCCCACAGGCTGGAGTACAGCTCGTTGTAGCCGTCGTTGCAGACGTGGAGGACGACGGCGACGCCGGCCTCGTCGACGCGCGCCCAGAACGGATCGAAGTGGGTGTCGGCGGGGGATCGACCTTCCACCGGGCCGGGCTTGAGCAGCACGGCGCGGGCACCCGCCTCCAGCACCCGCTCGAGCTCGGCGACCGCGAGGTCGACGTCGAGGAGCGACAACATGGCGGCCGCGTGGATGCGGCCATCGTGGGCGAATCCCCAGCGCTCCTCGACCCAGCGGTTGAAGCTCGCCAGGGCGGCGAAGACGGCGTCCGGACGATCGCGCATCTCGTGCTCGACGTGGATGGCCCAGCTCGGCAGCAGCAGGGCGGCGTCCACCCCCTGCTCGTCGAGGAGTCGGATCCGGGCGTCACGATCGACGAACGCGGGCTCCTCGCGGGGGTCGAGGAAGTTCGGCTCCGGGCGGACGCTGCGCTCCTTGGCCTTGAGGACCGCCTCGAGGTCGCCTGGTGCCTGCACCCGCTCGGCCGGGTTGACGTGGAGGAAGTCGAACCGCCGGTCGCCGAAGAACGGTCGGCCGACGCCGGCCTCGTCGGGTACCACCCGGATCCGGGGGCCGTCGTAGCCGGGGTCGAGGTGCTCCACGAAGCACTCGGGCGGCTCGTAGAAGTGGTTGTCGGCATCGACGGGTCGGAGACCCGCCGGGGCGCTCCTCGGTGGCGTCACGTGCGGAGGCTCCCGCTCCGGAGCCCCGGTGGGCGGGACGGGCCGGGCATCAGCCGCCGAGCAGGGGGAGCGGCTCGAACGGGTCGAGCGCCTCCCAGCACTCGCAGTCCACGCTCCACTGGATGGTGCGCTGCTCGACGGTGCCGTCGTGGCGAGAGGAGGAGTACGAGGCCGGTGCGTGGCCGGCCAGCTCCTGGCCCTCGATCTGCTCGATGCCGGCGATGAACGAGTCGGGGGTGAGGTCCTCGCCAGCGTGCTCGAGGCCCCGCAGCAGGATGGTCATGCCGTCGCAACCCGAGAGGATGGTGTCGAGCTCGGCGCTCTCGGGACTCTCGAGGCTCACCTCCTCGCCGGCGAAGCGCTCGTAGTTCTCGACGCAGTCCCGGGTGGCGTCGGGCTGGTCGAAGCCGGCTTGGATGCCGCCGATCCGCTTGTTGGTCATCGCCTTGGTGCCGTCGAACTCCTCGGCCGGGAAGATGCTGGCCCCCGCGTCGGTCGTGTGGCCCGCGAAGTCGGTCGTGACGTACTCGGGTCGGTAGTCGAGCGACTGGGCCTGGTGCATGAAGCTCGTGAACTGTGTGGAGCCGGTCATCGGCAGGAGCAGGTCGACGCCCGCGGACTTGAAGCGTTGCGCGGCGACCTGGTCGCGGGACCCACCCCCGACTCCCTCGCCGGAGCCGGCGTCGACCTTCTCGGTGAACTCGTAGCCGAGGCGCTCGAGTTCGGGTTCGATGACCTGGCTGACCTGGCTCTCGAACTCGCTCTCGAAGTAGATGCCGATGGACTTGCCCTCGAGGAGACCTTCCTCGTCGGCCCAGTGCATCCAGTTGCGGAACGTCGCGGTGTTCGAGGCGCGGACGCTGACGTAGAAGGGCCAGGCCCGCTCGTACACCGCGTCGAGGGCGCCGTCGATCGTGATCATGGGTGTGGCGAACTCGCCGGCGACGCACTCGGCCCCGGCGCCGAAGAAGCGCTGGCCGACCACGGCGAACACCTCGTCGTCCTGGACGAAGCTGTTGCACACCCCGACCTGGTCGTCGGAGCTCAGGATCTTGTACCCGCGCAGGACCAGCTCGACGTCACGGCCGTTGACGGGGAGCAGGCCCTCCTCGCGCCAGCCGTCCACGACGGCGCGGATCTGTTGCTCGGGGTCGCCGAGGTCGAACTGGCTGCTGATCGCCGCGAGGTTGCCGAGGTCGGGGACCGCCACCCCGATCTTCACCGTGTCCGCGGTCACGCCGCGTGCCGTGGCACCGCCGCCTCCGGAGTCGTCGTCGGAGGCGCACGCCGCGGCGACGATCGGGACGAGCGCGAGCAGCGCGAGGAACCTGAGGGCGGCGCCGTGGCGGCGTCGAGAGGACCGTGGCATCGTCGTCTCCATCAATCTGGTCCCCCGAGGCGATCTGGCCTCCCGAGGGCGAACTGGTCTCCCGAAGCCTGCTGTGCTCCAGGAGGTCTGCTGTGCTCCCGGAGGAGGGGCTTCGGTGCGTCGGTTTCGGTGCGTGCTCGGCGAGTCGCCGAGCCGGGAATTAAGTACACTCAGTATGCGTGGCGCCGGAAGCGGTGTCAACGAACCCGGTGGGCGAAGCTTTCGGGCACGCGCCGACCGCCGGGACGACGTCCACGGGGTCTGCCGGGCTCCCACCCGGCTGCGCGACGACGAGGCGACCAGGACGATCAGGACGACGACGAGGAGGATCGGTGGCCAGGGTGCAGGAGGAGTTCGAACGAGCGACGTCCTACGAGCTGACCGACGAGGACATCGAGCGGTTCCGCCTGCTCGTCGGTGTCGACACGGCCGTGCGGACCCCCGAGTACGTCACCACCGCCACCCCCGACGCCATCCGCAACTTCGCCCGGGCCATGGGCGACGACAATCCCCTGTGGTTCGACCCCGAGTACGGTCCGCGCACCCGATGGGGCTCCCAGATCGCCCCGCCCATCATGGCCGAGATCATCAACTCGCCACTGCGCGGCGATCCACTCGACCCGGAGATCAAGGAGCGGACCCGGGGGGTGTTCCGCGGCGTCCACCTCTACGTCTCCGGGGGGAGCTGGGACTTCTTCGCGCCGGTCCACCCCGGCGACCGCCTCTTCAGCTTCGGCGGCTACGAGTCCATGGAGGTCAAGGAGTCCGAGTACGCCGGGCGCTCGGTCATCCGGGTCCGCCGGTGGGTGAAGATGAACCAGCGGGCAGAGGTCGTGGCCGTCAACCGGACGATCGGAATCCTCGCGGAGCGCAAGAAGGCTCGCGAGCGGGGCAAGTACGCGGAGGTGGAG
The DNA here is from genome assembly GCA_964438505.1 of uncultured Burkholderiales bacterium. Classification (GTDB taxonomy): domain Bacteria; phylum Actinomycetota; class Acidimicrobiia; order IMCC26256; family JACPCJ01; genus CAYTKN01. The sequence goes on along the minus strand of CAYTKN010000055.1, from coordinate 936 downwards.
CCGGCCCACTACACCGAGGACGACCTCGCCGAGATCGACCGCATCTACGAGTCCGAGCGTCCACGGGGTTCGGAGACGCGCCACTGGGAGGACGTGGAGGTCGGCGAGGCGCTTCCCGCGATGGTGAAGGGACCGCTCACCGAGACCGAGATCATCGTGTTCCACGCCGGCGGCTACGGCTTCGCTCCCTACTGGCCGAGCGCGTCCCGGCTCGCCCACCAGAACCGCAAGCGCATCCCCGCCTTCTACGTGGCGAACGAGCAGGGCGTGCCCGACGTGGCACAGCGGGTGCACTGGGACTCGGAGTGGGCCCAGGCGATCGGCAACCCGATGGCCTACGACTACGGCGTGATGCGCGAGTCGTGGCTCCACCACTTCCTCACCGACTGGATGGGCGACGACGGGTGGCTGGTGCGCCTCGACGACCAGGTGCGCAAGTTCAACTACGTCGGCGACACCCAGTTCCTCAGCGGAGAGGTGACCGACAAGCGGACCGAGGGGGAGCGCGACGTCGTCGAGGTGGAGATCCGGGCGACCAACCAGCGCGACGAGGTGACGACGCGGGGGACCGCCGTCGTGGCGCTTCCGAGCCGTGACCGCGGTCCTGTCCTCCTGCCCGACCCGCCGACGGATCTCCGGCGCAAGGCGGTGGAGATGATGGCCAGGCACGGCGAGCTCCTCGCAGAGGGCCGGTGACGTCGTGAGCCCGGGGGAGCGGCACCGCGAGGGGGAGTCGGGCGGGGCGTGAACCCGCACTTCCCGGCCGAGGTCGAGGCGTTCCGCGAGGAGGTCCGCGACTTCCTCGCCGACTACGGGGACCTCGACGGGTACTTCCATCGGAGCGAGGAGCGCTACGATGACATCGGTGAGCTCTACCGCGGGTTGGGTGAGCGGAACTGGTTGGCGTTGGCGTGGCCCGAGTCGGTGGGTGGTCTC
>CAYTKN010000054.1:0-11102 GCA_964438505.1 uncultured Burkholderiales bacterium | reverse complement strand
CACTCACACATTCGGCGGTCTGGGGTGTCGGGGTCGCCCGGTGGCGCGCGGCAGCGGCGCGCGTGGTCGCATACGCGGGCCCACCACGTTCGTTGACTTGGTCGCCTTCAGGGTGCCGGGCCGGCCCGCGCCGGGGCGGGGCCGGCGCGGGTGGGTGGTGGTCCGGCTCGGGTGGCCGGTGACCCGCGTGATCGAGCGCGTTCGCGTTGTTTCTTGGCGCGGATCGTGGTCATGTCGGTCTGGGTCTTGGCTTGGTGGTGGTGCCAGCAGAGCCGTTGGAGGTTCCGGTAGGAGGTCTTGCCGTCGAGCTCGACGGCGAGGACGTGGTCGCGTTGGAGGCCGAAGCGCCGGTCGCAACCCGACTGGGTGCAGACGCGGTCGCGGATGGTGATGGCGGTGTCGAGGACGGCGGGGACGTGGCGGCCCTCAGACTCGATGGCTTGCACGTCGACACCCCGCTCCGCGAGTGCCTCACGGACCGATTCGGTGGTGAGGGTGGTGGGGTCGCAGGTGCCGAGGCGGACGCCGTGGTGCACGTCGCGGCCGTCCCACGTGTTGGCGGTCACGAACGCCTGCTGGCCGGTCAACGTTTTGGCTTGGGTGACGGTGACGGGTCCGAGGCCGTCGACCTCGCAGGTCTCACCCGCCTCGGTGTGACCCCGCTGCCACGCCGCCTCGTCCACCAACAGATTCAGGGTCACCGGCGGAAGCCGAAGACCGTTGCTTCCGGGCGTCGGGCTGTCGTCGTCGAGGTGCTCCACGGCGGTTTGTGCCATGAGCACGAGCCCGTCGGCGCCGATCTGGCCGGCTGAGAGTCGCTGCCCGCGCTTCCTCGCATCCTTCACGATCTGTTCGCGGAAGCGCCGCCAGATCGCGTCCACGATGCTGCCCTGGAACGCGCTCATCCGCGCGGAGAGCCGGTAGGCGCCCTCTTCGTCGGTGCTGGCCGACGCGTACCGCTCCCGGTGGATGCGCTCCTGGCGGGCTTCCTCGTCGGCGACCGCGGCTCGCGCCCGCGCGGCCTCTTCCTTCAACGCCTTCACCGACTCGCGCTCCGCGGCCTCCAAGAGGTCGCCTTCGGCATCCGGGTTCTCGTCGGCCGCGCCGGCGACGATGTCGGCCTGGGTCTCGGAGAGCTCCCCGCGGGTGTAGCGCTCGCGGGTCTCCTCGTGACGCTCCAACCGTTCACCCAACTCCAAGGTGCGCTTGGCGCGACCCCGCGTCTCACCGGTCTTGTCCGCCAGCCACTCGTCGGCCGAGCGGTGCCCGTCGCGCTTCCACGCGTGCGTCTTCGCCGCGCGGGTGGCGGCCCGCGTCTTGCCGGAGGCGCACACCCGCTCCCCGCGGACGAAGGCCGCCATCAGCGCCTCGGCGTCGTCGGGATGCACGACGTCGGGGTCGAAGGCGTCCACCGCCTCCGCCAACTCGTCGACCAACTCCTGCACCTTCGTGAGCACGAACACATGTTCGCACCCGCCTGTGACAACAACGTGCCAGATCAGCCCCGAACCGCCGAGAAATCTGAAAAATCCGGGCGAGGCTGTCAGGCCTGGATCTGGCGCTTCGCGTAGCGGTCGCGCAGCAGGATGGCGGCGGCGTTGGCGAGGAGGGTGATCCCGAGCAGCACGACGATCGCGGCGGCGGTCAGCTCGCGGAACTCGGCCTGTGGCTGGCGGGCCCAGTCGAAGACGATCATCGGCAGCGCGGTGAAGAACCCGTAGAGCTGGTCGGCGAAGCCCTGGTTGCCGGTGGAGAAGAAGCCGGTGACGGCGCCGACGAGGATCAGCGGGGCAGTCTCGCCGAGCGCCCGGGAGAGCGACAGGACGGTGCCGGTGAGGATGCCGGGCGCGGCCGCGGGGAGCACGAGGCGGCGGATGACGTCCCAGCGGGAGCCCCCCACGCCGTAGCCGCCCTCGCGGATGGAGTCGGGGACCGAGCGCAGCGCCTCGGCGCTGGTGATGACGACGATCGGGAGCACGAGGACGGCCATGGTGGCGCCCGCCGCGATGACGCTACGTCCCCCGGTCACGCCGTCGAGCGCCTGCACGAAGATCGCCAGGCCGAGGATCCCGTAGACGACCGACGGCACGCCGGCGAGGTTGCGGATGTTGACGTCGATGAAGCGCCGGAGGCGGGTGTCGCCGGCGTACTCCTCCAGGTAGACGGCGGTGGCGATGCCGACGGGGAACGCCAGGAGGATCACCGACGCGCCGATCAGCAGCGTGCCCCGGATGCCCTGCCACACCCCGGCTTCGGCGGGTCGGGCCGAGAGGTCGGAGGCCACGAAGTCGCCGCCGCGGTCGCGCAGGACGCCGACGCCGGTGGAGAAGATGTCGGCGAGCAGCGTGGCGAGGGCGGCGACGGAGACGAGGAGGGCGAGGAGCAGCACGAGCTGGAAGACGGTGCCGGCGAGGTCGAGACGGCGCCGGCCCCTGCGGAGTCCCTCGGCGGGGGAGGCGGCGGTCGACGGTGTGGTGGCGGGGGCGGTCATCGGCGTGGCCTCCTCACATCCGTTGGCGGGAGCGCCGCACGAAGCGCTCGCCGGCGACGTTGAGCACGAACGTGATGGCGAACAGCAGCATCCCGACGAAGAAGAGGCTCTGGAACGCGTGGCTGGCGCCCTTGACCTCGTCGGTGCCGGTCGCGAGCGAGGCGATGGCGGCCGTCATGGTCTGGCCGGCGTCGGTGGGGTCGACGGTGAAGAGCGCCCCGCCGGAGGCCCCGGCGGCGATGGCGACGACCATGGTCTCGCCGATGGCCCGCGACACGGCGATGATCAGCGCGGCGACGATGCCGGACACGGCGGCGGGGAACACGACACGGGTGGTCGTCGAGATCTTGCGGGCCCCGAGGCCGTAGGAGGCCTCGCGCAGCGAGCGGGGCACGGCGCGGAGGGCGTCCTCGGCGATGGAGGCGACGAGCGGGGTGACAAGGATGCCGACGCCGATGCCGGCGGCGAGGAGGTTGAAGCCGGCGGCGCCGGCGAAGAAGCGTTGCACGAGGTTGGGGCTGATCCAGGTGAGGGCGAAGAAGCCGAGCACCACGCTGGGGATGCCGGCGAGGATCTCGAGGATCGGCTTGAGGAGTCGGCGGACGCGGTCGCCGGCGTACTCGGCGAGGTAGACGGCGGCGCCGAGGCCGAGGGGGGTGGCCACCAGCATGGCGATGCCGGTGGTGAGCAGCGAGCCGACGAAGAGGGTGCGGACGTCGAAGTCGCCGCGGCGGGGGAACCAACCGGAGGCGGAGAGCTGGTCGAGGTCGACGGCGCTGAGGAACGTCCACGCCTCCCGGGCGAGAGAGACGACGATGAGGGCGCTCACCAGCACGGTGGAGGCGGCCGCGGTGAAGAAGATCGCCCGGATGGCGCCTTCCTTGCGGCGGCGCCGGGTGCTGCCCCGCAGCGAGGGCGCGAGGTGCTGCTCGCCGGCGACGGCGCTCATCGCGCGTCCTCCCACCGCTCGCGGGTCTCCTCCCAGGCCTCGTCGGTGAGGTTGACGTAGCCGGCGCGGCTGACCGACTCGCGTCCGGCGTCGCTGAGGTAGAAGTCGACGAAGTCGGCGACTCCGCTCGCCTCGCGGGCCCGGTCGGTGTTCACGTAGATGAACAGGGGCCGCGAGAGGGGGTACTCCCCGGAGGCGATGGTCTCGTCGGTGGGTTCGGTGCAGCCGTCGCCGCCGTCGACGGCGAGCGCTCGGAGGCGGTCGCGGTTCTCGAGGAAGAACGCGTATCCGACCCACCCGAGCGACGTGTCGGAGCGCACGATGCCCTGGACGATGACGTTGTCGTTCGGCGACGAGGTGTAGTCGGGTCGGGTGGTGGCGTCCTCGCCGCGGATCTCGGTGAGGTGCTCGATCGCCAGCTCGACGAAGGTGTCGAAGGTGCCCGACTCCTCGCCGGGGCCGACGACGTCGAGGGGCGCGTCGGGGTAGGGGGCGTGCGAGGCGCCCACCTCGGACTCCTCGCTGTGGCCGGTGACCTGCTCGGTCAGCTCGGCGGCGAGGTCGTTCGCGTCGGACCAGTCGTCGAAGCCGGCCGACTCGGGGCCGAGGAGCGCGTAGAGGTCGAGGAAGCTGAGGCAGTCCACGGCGTCGTTGGCGGGGTGGGTGAGCACCGAGAGCCCGTCGATGGCGATCTTCAGCTCGACGAACTCGACGCCGTTGTCACGGCAGGCGGCGCGCTCGGCGTCCCGGATGGGTCGGGAGGCGTCGGAGATGTCGGTGGCGCCGTCGCAGAAGAGCTCGAAGCCGTCGCCGGTGCCGGGGCCGTCGACGCGGATGGCGACGTCGGGGTCCTCGTCGATGAACTTCTCGGCGAGGTCCGCGGTGATGGGCTGCACGGTGGACGAGCCGGAGATGTCGACGACGGTGGGGCTGTCGGAGGGCGCGCACCCGGCGACGAGCACCGCGGCTGCGGCCAGCGTCACCAGCACGTGTGTCCGTCGTCTGCTCGGTCGCCTGCTCGGTCGCCTGCTCGCCAACCGATCCCTCGCCGTCGCTCGTCGGTCGCAGCGTGAGCTGCAGCGCGAGTTGCGCTGTGCGTTGCAGCGTCGGTGGGAACGCTAGGGAGGCGAGGTGGCTGCCTGGTGGCTTCGAGGTGAACGACGGGTGAACGTCGCGCCGGTATCGCGCCGGCCCTGTCCGCGCCGGGGTGTCGTCCGGCCCATGGGGTCGCGTGGTGTCGGGGGTCGATCGCTGGCCACTCGGTCGCTTCGCTCCCTCGTCCCACCCACCCGCCAGGCTGCGCGATCGACCCCCGACACCACGCTCGCTCACGTCGGCCAGAGCGCGGGCGAGACCCTGTGTGCGTACTCGGCCGCTGCGCTTGGCAGCACTCGGCGGTTCGCGTGGCGTCGGCCAGGGTGCGCACACTCGCTCTCGGGCGGGCGCCTCCGTGACCGGGCGGGTGGCCACGATGCGCGCGACCGGGCCGGGGCGTGTGCCCCGGCCCGGTCAGAAGTTCGGAACCTTGGCTCGGGCGGTTCGCGGTGCCGCCCGGACCTGGCTGTGTGTCTTCGGCTTCCCGTTACCGGAGGAGGAACCGGCGGAGGAAGGTGCCGAGACCGGCGAGGCCGAGGCCGGCGCCGGCGAACAGCTCACCGCCGGTGCGGGGCAGGCCGCCGTCGGCGGCCTGGTTCTTGCCCTTCACCTCGGGGTCGGGGCTGCCGCCGCTGTTGCTACCGATGTCGCCCTTGCCATTGCCGCCGTCGTCACCCGGGTCGTTGGGATCATTGCACTCGTCACCCTCGCAGCCCGTAGGTTCGACGCAGTTCTCCTGGTAGTTCTCGTCGCTCGTGATGCCCTCTTCGATGTCCGGGCTGATGTGCTCGGTGGTGATCCCGAAGGCGCCCTTCGCCACACCGCAGACGTAGGTGGTGAGGCTTGCCTCGGGGTCTTCGAAGTCGAAGCCTTCGTAGCCCTCGCACTCTTCACCCGCAGGCGCGCCGTCGCCTGGACTCTGGGGCGAGTTGTTGAGAGGACAGCCGACGGACTTGACGGCGTCCGTGACCTCTGCTTCCTGAGCCACCGCCGTGCCCGAGAATCCCAGAGCAGCGATGCCCGCGATTGCGATGAGGATGCCAAGTTTCCGCATCTTCGTTCCCTTCTGGTGCGTGGTGTGGTCGATGCTGTGGTTCGACGCCGGCCGTGACGGCCGCCGTGCTCACCCTCGGTGTTGGGCTTCACGGGGTAGTTCGACCCCGACCCACCGACCTCCTGCTCGTTTCCGGGACGGCCGCGTGCTCTCGCGGGTGCTCGCGATGCGGTGGACGAACACGCCGGTGTCGGTACGACCAGCCCTCAGGCACGAGAGCATAGAGCAACTCGGGCGCGAATGCGCGAATCTTGCAGAGCAGCGTGTCCTCGACGAACCGATCGATGCTCCGAGAGGTTCACCCGGAACGCGAAGAGCTCGGACGAGCCGTGCGCGGCCCGGACCCCGTCGCTACGGGAGCGAGAGCGAGGACGCCCAGGAGGTGATGGCGGCGGCGTCGGTGGTGCACAGCGAGGCGCCGTCCGTGCCGCTCGAGAAGCGGACGCCCTCGGCGGTGACACCCGCGGCGGCGACCGTGTCGCCGGCCACGACGGTCTCGAAGCACGCGGCACCGGGGCCGGTCACCACGCTCAGGGTGCCCTGCGCTGGCGCCTCGCCCGCCGCCACGACCTCGGTACCGGCGACGAGCTCGTCGAGGAGCTGGACGTCGGCGGCGAAGTCGCCGGTCTCGGCGTGGTAGGCCTGCGCGGCGACCGCAGCGTCGCGCAGCTCGCCCTCGGCCGCCGCGAGCCGGGCGGCGTCCACCGCGTCGCCGTCGCCGTCGGCGTTTCCGGTGTCGGCTTCCCCACCGGGGGAGGTGCCCGTGTCCCCACCGGGGGAGACGTCCTGGGCGCTGGGGGCCTCGCGCGCGGGCTGCTCGACGGCACCGTCGGAGCCGTCGGCGAGGACGACCCGGTGCACCATGAAGCCCACCACGGCGAGCAGCACCAGCACCGCCACCTTCTTGAACAGCTCGGGGCGTGGCTTGGGAACGGGAAGCGTCAACGCACGCCCGCTGGGGAGCAGGTCGACACCCAACCTCGGTCCCGTGATCTCGTGCGGCGCTTCGAGGGTCGGGTCCTCGCCGGAGTCGGCGCCGGGCAGTGGCGCCTCGCGGTCCTCGTCGGCGTCGACGGCGTCGACGGCGCCGGCCGGGTCACCGGCGTCGACCGACGCGGTCGCAGGCGCGGTGGCGGTGGGGCCGTCGCTGCGGTCTCCGCCGGCGACCCCGGGTGCCCCGTCGGCGGGTGGGCTGATCAGTGCCGCGAAGTCGCCCGCGGCCTCGCTGACCTCGGTCTGGCTGGGGCGGCGGGGGCCGACCTCCGGTGCGGGAGGCTCATCGCCGCCAGCAGGTTCTGGGGACGTGAGTGATTCCGGGGAGCTGAGCGGTTCCGGGGACGCGAGCGGTTCCGGGGACGTGGAGGCTTCGTCGTGGTCCTCGGAGGCCTCCTCGCCGCCGGTCGCCTGGTCGGCTCCGAGGTCGAACACGCCGCCGCCGGTGGGTGCCGGGTCTCCGAGCTCCTCGGCGCCCTGGGCCGACTCGGCCGCGACGCCGCTGTTTTCGCCGCCACTCTCGCCGCTCATCCCGTCGACGGCCTCGTCGAGGGTCTCGTCGACACGCTCGTCGAGGCGCTCGTCGAGGCGCTCGTCGAGGCGCTCGTCGATGCTCGCCTCGCTGCTCGCCTCGCTGCTCGCGTCGCTGCTCGCGTCGCTGCTCGCCGCTGTCCCCTCGTCGAGGTGTTCGCTCGAGGGGTGGCTGCCGCCCGCGGCGGCCTCACGAGCTAGCTCCTCCAGGTCCCCGATCCCGACCGGCTCGTCGGGTGCGTCGAGTTCCGTGGGGGTGGCGGCAGCGTCCGTCCCACCGTCGACGTCTGCCTCGCTGGCAGCGTCACCGGCAGCGTCACCGGCAGCGTCACCGGCAGCGTCACCGGCAGCGTCACCGGCAGCGTCACCCGCAGCGTCACCGGCAGCGTTGTCGGTGTCGGTGTCGCCGTCGGTGTGGTCGGGTGCTTCCGAGGTCTCGGTCCCGGTTCCGGACCGTTCCTCGTAGAGCGAGTCGAAGAGGCTCATCACCGTGGAATGTCGGCGTGATCGGCGGTCGTCTTGAGCCCGTCACGCCCGGTTCGAGCACGAACCTCGCCGGTCGCCGCGGGCGCCCGCCGGCGTTCGTGCGGGTCTCACCGATCGGAGAGCGGGTGGCGACGCCCCCACAGGCCGCGTCGGACGGGTCGTCCGGTGTCCGAAGACCCAGGAATCGTGCCCCCGCGCGGCGAAGAGAGCACTGAATGTCGTGGTCGTCTCCCCACCGCGCGCCGGCGGCGCCTCGGGTCCTCGTGACCCCGGTGACCCTCGCAGCCCTCGTGGCCCTGCTGCTCGTCGCCGTCGTCGGGCCCGCACCCCCCGCCGGGGCGGCCGCGCCGTCCGACCCGCACTTCGAGCGTCAGTGGGGCCTCGAGCGCATCGGGGCGCCCGAGGCGTGGGACCGCGGCGTCGGCGAGGGCATCACCGTCGCCGTCGTCGACACCGGCATCGACCTCGACCACGAGGACCTCGCCTCCCAGATCGACGCCCACGTGAGCTGCGTCGGCGCCCACGGCGACCCCTCCCGCTGCGAGGGCTCCGGCGACGACGACCACGGCCACGGCACCCACGTCGCCGGCATCGTCGCGGCTGCGACGGCCAACGGCACCGGCGTCGCCGGCACCGCACCCGGCGCCCGGCTCATGGCGGTCAAGGTGCTCGAGGTCGACTCGTCCAGCGGTCGGGCGTCGGGCACCCTGGGGGACATCCGCGCGGGCATCCGGTGGGCGGTCGACCACGGCGCCGACGTCGTCAACCTCTCGCTCGGCGAGAACGTCCTGATCCGCAACCTGTTCGGCTCGGGGTTCGAGCGCGCGATCGAGTACGCCTGGGACCATGGTGTGGTCCCCGTGGTCGCCACCGGCAACTCCAGCTCCCTCTTCGGCTCCGGGTACGGGAGTGCCGACGCCGTCGCCGTCACAGCCACCGACCGCCACGACCAGCACGCCTCCTACGCCACCGACGTCGGCGACGCCAAGTGGGGGATGGCGGCCCCCGGTGGCGACAGCCCACCCGACGAGGACCGGATCCTCTCCACCTGGATCGGCGAGGACGGCAAGGCGTCCTACCGGTGGGCGCAGGGCACCTCGATGGCGGCACCCCACGTCTCCGGTGCGATCGCCGTGCTCCGCGGCCTCGGCCTCGGTCACGCCCAGGCGGTCGACCGCGTCCTCCAGACCGCCGTCGACCTCGGGCGCGAGGGCGACGACAGCGTCTACGGGCACGGCCGGCTCGACCTCGCCGCAGCCACCGGAGGGTTCCCCGAGCGCGACACGGGCTCCGATGGCGGCACCACCACCGTCCCGCCCGAGCAGTCCGCGAGCGCGTCGGGGTCCTCCGCCCGACCGGCGCCCCCGCCGAGCACCACCACGACCGCCCCACCGCCGGATCCGGCCCCGGCGAGGACACCGCACCGCGACGCCCCGGACGGAGGCGACGACGCAACCCGCGGCACCGGCGACGGAACCGGTGACGGCGCCTCCGGCGAACGGTCGTGGCCGTCGCGCGACGCCCCCGATCAGCCGGCCTCCACGCGCGACCCCGCTCCGGAGCGCCCCGCACCGCCGCGCCAGGACACCGGCACGGACGACACGGTGGCCCTCGACGCTCGGTCGGTCCACGCCGACGACGACGCGGTGCCGAGCGCGGCGTTGACCTGGAGCGCCGTCGCGGCGCTGGCGGCCGCCGCAGGCCTCGTCGCCCTCCACGCGCTGCGCTCGCGCGCCCTCGGGCGGACACGGCCGCGCTGACGACACCGCGCTGACGCCAAGGCACCCTGACGACAAGGCACCCTGACGACCCTGCACACACAGGAAGTTGGGGGCACGCGGGGTCCGTGGGGCGGCGCCGGACACCCTGGCGCTGCGGTGTCGTGACCCGCCCGTACGATGGGGCCGATGCCCGACGTGCGCCCGGCTCACGCCGGAGGCTCCCGGCGCCCCGGCCGACCCGGCCGACCCCGACGGCCCGGCGCGGCCCCGCCGACCCCGTTCTCACGCCTCGCGGTCACCCACGTGGTCTCGGTGGCCTCCGAGGCGCTCGTCACGATCGCGCTCGCCGGCACCCTCTTCTTCAGCGTCTCTCCCGACGCCGCCCGACCCCGCGTCGCCCTGTTCCTCCTGCTCACCATGACGCCCTTCGCGGTCGTCGCTCCCGTGCTCGGCCCGCTGATGGACCGCGCCCGCAGCGGCCGGCGGTTCTTCGTGGTCTTCACGTGCGTGGGACGCGCGCTGCTCGCCTGGCTGATGGCGGCCCACCGCGGCAACCTGCTGCTCTTCCCCGAGGCGTTCGGCGTCCTCGTCCTCGCGAAGGGCTACTCGGTCGCCAAGAGCTCGATGGTCCCCGCCGTCGTCGACGACGCCCGCGGCGAGACGCTCGTGGAGGCCAACTCGCGGCTGGCGCTGATCGCCGTGATCGGCAGCGCCGCCGGAGGGCTCGTCGCCGCCGGCGTCCTCAACCTGCTCGGCTCCCAGTGGGTGTTGCGCCTCGCAGCCGTCCTCTACTCGATCGCCGCGGTCACCGCCCTGCGCCTCCCCCGCGGCGTCCCCCGTCAGCCCGGGCAGTCGGAGATCGCCCGGGCGGAGCTGCGGCGCTCGAGCGTGCTGCTCTCGGCCACCGCCATGGCGGTGCTGCGGGCGGGTGTCGGGTTCCTCACGTTCTTCCTGGCGTTCGCGCTCAAGCGCGCCGGCGAGCCCGCCTGGTTCTACGGGGCCGTGATCGCGGGTGGCGCCGTCGGCGGGTTCGTGGGCGCCGTGCTGGCGCCACCGCTGCGGCGCAAGGTGCGCGAGGAGATCATGCTGGCCGGCGCGATGGTGCTGCCCGCCGTGCTGGCGCTCTTCGCCGCCCGCGATCCCGGCCGGCTCCTGGCGATCGCGACGAGCCTCTCCCTCGGTGTCGGCGCCGCCGCGGGGAAGCTCGCCTTCGACAGCCTGGTCCAGCGCGACGCCCCCGACGTCGACCGCAGCCGAGCGTTCGCGCGCTTCGAGACCCGCTTCCAGCTCTCGTGGGTGGTCGGGGGTCTGCTTCCGGTGGCCGCGCCGCTCCCGGAGCGGTGGGGATACCTGGTGCTGGCCCTCACCCTGGGATTCTTCGGCCTGTCGTACATCGGGGCCATCCGCCGCCTCGGGCGCGACCACGCGCCGCCGGGTGGGGTCCTGGGTGGACTCGCGGGGACCGCGCAGCGCGGCATCCGTTCCGGCGTGATCCGGCGCGTCCGTGGTGTCTCTGGTGGGCCGGCCGGGACGACAGGTCCTGTGGCATCGGACAGACCCGCTGAGCCCCCTGCACCTGCTGAACGTGCTGGAGGCGAGAGCCGAGGAGGATCCCCGGACGACCCCGACGACGCAGCCGACGAGGGAGGGGAGGCCGGCCCGGGCCGGCGGTTCCGCGCGCGTCGGCGGTTACGGCGCCTCGAGGGTCGCGACGACGACGGCGACGACTGATGACGACAGGTGATGTGGATGTGTGAGTGTGGTGCAGCGGATACGACTGCA
>CAYTKN010000053.1:0-12186 GCA_964438505.1 uncultured Burkholderiales bacterium | reverse complement strand
GGGGTCGATCGCGCAGCCTGGCGGGTGGGTGGGACGAGCGAGCGCAGCGAGCGAGTGGCCAGCGATCGCACCCCCGACACCACGCGAGCCGAGGCGCCGAGCGACGACGGTGGAGATGACCGTTCAGGGCACGCCATCGTGCTCCTCCGACCCGGGGGTCGAAGCCGCCGGGCGCCGCATCCACGCCAGCCGAGTCGCCAGCGCCCCCCAACCCAGCACGACGATGCCGTAGAGGCCCAGCGGCGCGGCCGCCTGCGCCCCGAACGCGGCGGTGGCGATCCCGGCCGCGATCGCGAAGTCGCGCATCGACACCGCCAGCACGGTGGCGGTGCGCAACCGGCTCGGAACCCATCGGGCCAGCGACCAGCCGAGCGCCGCCGCCCCGACGAGGAAGGCCACCAGAGCGAGCACCACCCAGCCGTAGTCTCCCGTCCAGTCGATCTGGGACGCCACCAACCACGCCAGCACCGTGACGGTGACGACCGAGACCGGATCGGCGAGGTGGCGGACCCGAGCCCCCGGCGCGCGCCTGCTCACGGCCAGGCCCACGGCGAGCGGGAGCGCCACCACCACGACCAGGCCGACCAGCACACCGAGCGTGTCGACCTCCGAGGCGCCGGCCAGGACGGTGAGGACCGGGCCGGCGATCACCACCGCCGTGACCGTCGACACCACCAACAACGCCGCCGTCGCCGCCACCGCGCCACCCACGATCGAGGTGACGGCGAGGGCGGCGACCTCGGTGGGCGCCACCCCGAGCGCCAGGACCCCGTGGCGGAGCTCGCCCGCCGGCACCATCCGCGACACCAACCAGGCGAGCACCGGGAGCACCGCGGTGGCCACGAGCCACACAGCGGCGAGGCGTCCCGCGTCCGCCCGGATGCGACGCGACGCGCCGGGAGCCACACCGACGGCGCTGGCGAAGACCAGCACGGCCAGGGTGGCCTCGATCCCTTGGCGCTCGGCGATCTCGCGCCCCGGCCCGGGGAATCCGATGCCGATGGCCGCCGCCGCGGCGACGAACACCGGAAGCGCTCGCTCCAACCGCTCGCCGAACCCTTCCCACTGCACCAGCTCGCGTTCCTCCCACCGGTCGTCTCCACGGAACCGCGCCGTCACGCGCGGTGGAACCCGATCTCCCGATCCTCGTCTCCCGGTCTCGCGTCTCGCGCGCAACCGACCGCGCGGAGGCGGGGTCGACCCTACGGCCTCGAAGTGCCCGTCACCCGCAGTGCTGCTCCGGTGCTGCTCTGGTCGTCACGCTGGGACTCATCTTCACGCTGCGCCTTCGCCTCTGCGGTCCAGCTCTGCCGGGGTCCGGCGTCGAGCTGCACCACCCGCGCCGACCCCGCGCTCCGCTGTCATGGCGCGGTGACCCACGCTGGTCACCAGCGCCGGCCGGCCGTTCAGGGCCTCCCGACGCCTCGCGACCGCCTCGCGACGTCTCACGGTGCCACGAGCGTGCAGCACAGAAACCCGATTGTTTTGGTCGGCTTTTGCGCTAGGGTGTTCCCGGAGCGACAACACCGCATCGCACACACCCGTTGAAAGAGGTTCCCATGTCCATCCGCCTCGGAGATCAGGCCCCGAACTTCACCGCCGAGACCACCGAAGGCCCCATCGACTTCCACGACTGGAAGGGCGAGAGCTGGGCCGTGCTGTTCTCCCACCCGAAGGACTTCACGCCGGTGTGCACCACCGAGCTGGGTCGGGTGGCCGCCCTCAAGCCCGAGTTCGACAAGCGCGACGTCAAGGTCATCGGCGTCTCGGTCGACCCGGTCGACGACCACCGGAGCTGGGCGCAGGACATCGAAGACGTCACCGGCAGCGCCCTCAACTACCCGCTCATCGGAGACCCGGACCAGAAGGTCGCCCAGCTCTACGACATGCTCCACCCCGGCGAGGACGACTCCTCGACGGTGCGCACCGTGTTCGTGATCGCGCCCGACAACACCGTGAAGCTCACCCTCACCTACCCGAAGAGCACCGGGCGGAACTTCGACGAGCTGCTCCGCGTGATCGACTCGGTGCAGCTCACCGCCCGCCACAACGTCTCGACCCCCTCGGACTGGAAGCCGGGCGAGGACGTGATCGTCTCCCCCGCCGTCTCCACCGAGGACGCCGAGGCCACCTTCGGCGAGGTCGAGGAGCAGAAGCCCTACTTCCGCACCACCAAGCAGCCGACCTGAGCCCGAGACGTCCGGAACGGCCGGCGCGCCCCGGGGCGGATCGAGCGCCGTGAGCGCCCCGAGTACACCGGCCTGACCGGTGCACTCGGGACCGGCCGGCTCCGGAGCACGCCAGGGGCTTGACATCGGCTCGGGCATGTGTCATTGAATATGTCGCTATGACATCTTCCATGACACCACGGGCCCACCGGAACAGGAGACGCCGGTGACCACCGAGCCCGCGGGCGCCCTCCGGAGCCAGCAGACCGACTTGACGCGCCGGTTGATCCTCGACGCCGTCGCCGAGCTCGTCGTCGAGGAGGGTGTCCACGCGTTCTCGGTGCAGAACGTCGCGGATCGCGCCGGCGTCTCGCACCGCACCGTGTACCGCCACTTCCCGAGCCGCGAGGCGCTCCTCGAGGCCCTCGTCGACTCGATCAACCAGCCCTTCCGGGAGCAGGACATCACCGAGCCCGAGACCCTCGCGGACCTCCGCGCCGCGGTGACGAGGGGGTTCGCGGCGCTCGCCGAGATGGACCGGATAGTGCGCGCCTACGTCCTCCTCACCGTCGGAGCGCGACTGCGGTCGCGATCGCGCGAGGAACGCACACGCCGGTTCGGCGACATGCTCCGCGCGGAGCTCGGTGACCGCGTCGACGATCCCACCATCGACGCCGTCGCGGCGGTCTCGCGCCTGTTGTGGAGCTCCACGGGTTGGCACGTGCTCACCGACGAGCACGACCTCGACGACGCGACGGCCAGCGAGGTCGTGGCGTGGGTGATCGAGACGATCCTCGGGGAGCTCGCGGCGGGTCGAGGCCCGGAGATCGGCCGGACCGCGCGAGCGGATCAGCCCGAGCAGCCGGAGCAGCCCGAGCAGCCCGAGCAGCCCGAGCAGCCCGAACAGAACCAGCAGAAAGGGGAGGCGTGATGGTGCAGCGGAGCGACACAGCATCGGAGGTCGCGGTGGCCGACCCCGTGGTGCACCTCGACGACGACCGCGCGCTCGATCCCGCGGTCGGCGGACGCAAGGCGGCGACCCTCGCGCGGCTCCGCCGCCGGGGCTTCTCGGTCCCCGACGGTTTCGTCGTCACCGCCGAGGCGTGCTCGCAGCTCGACGACGACACCCTCCCGGCGGCGCTCGACGCGGCGCTGCGCTCGCTGGGCGACGACATCCCCGTGGCCGTCCGCTCCTCCGCGGCCGCCGAGGACCTCGCCGAGGCGTCGTACGCCGGCATCTACGAGACCGTGCTGGACGTGCGCGGACCCGAGGCCGTGACCGAGGCCGTGCGCCGCTGTGTCGCCTCCGCCCGCTCCGCTCGCGTCGCCGCCTACTCGCCCGCACCGGCGGGAGCCATGGCGGTCCTCGTCCAGGCGATGGTCGACGCTCGGGCCGCGGGGGTGGCGTTCTCCGCCGATCCGGTGAGCGGCGATCGCGACGTCACCGTGGTCAGCGCCGTGCGCGGCCTCGGCGACCGCCTCGTCGAGGGGACCGCGAGCCCCGACGAGTGGAGCGTGCGCGGCGACGACGTCGACGAGCGCTCCTACCCGGAGCGCTCGCTGACCGACGACCAGGTCCGTGCCGTCGCCGAGCTCGCCCGACACCTCGAGGACGAGCAGGGCGCACCCCAGGACGTCGAGTGGGCGTGGGACGGAGATCGCCTCTGGCTGCTCCAGGCGCGCCCGATCACCGTGCTGCCCCGCCGGCCGGAGCTCGACCTCCCCGAGTCGGGCTCGTGGATGAAGGACCGGACCCACTATCCCGAGCCGGTCAGCCCCTTCGGCGCCTCGGTGTACCTCCCGGCGCTCGAGGCCGGCATCGCGCGGATGTGCGAGGAGTTCGGCCTGTTGATCGAGGGCGTCGAGCAGCGCAGCCTCGGTGGCGAGATCTACGGGCATCCCGTGCCGGTGGGAGGCAAGGAGGGACCACCGCCGCCCTGGTGGGTGATGGCGGCGCTCGCACGCGTCGTCCCGCCGATCCGGCGCCGGTGCGCGGCGGCGCGGCGGGCGGTGCGCTCGGGGCTCCTCGAGGAGCTGCCGCAACGGTGGGAGCGCGAGTGGCGCGACGAACTCGTCGACGAGACCGCGCGCCTCGCGGACGTCGACTTGGCGAACCTCGACGACGAGGAGCTCCTGGCTCACCTCGACGAGGCCGTCGCGCTGCTCCACCGAGGCCAGGAGATCCACTTCCGGTTGTTCCTGCCCTTCCTCGTCCCCGTGCGCGAGCTCGTCCGGACCGGCGAGGAGCTCCTCGGCTGGGACACCGCGCGCATCCTCGAGCTGGTCGCCGGCCGCTCCGGCGCCTCCACCGCTCCGTCCCGGGCGCTCGAGGAGCTCGCGGTACGCATCGGGACCGACCCCGGAGCACGCGAGGCCGTCGAGTCGCTCGACCTCGACGCCCTCGCCGACCGACCCGAGGCCTGGGCGGCGTTCGACGAGTACCGGCGGCGTTGGGGGGTGCGCGCGGTCGGCTACGACCCCGGCTCGGCGACGCTGGCCGAGCAGCCGCACCTGTTGCTGCGTTGGCTGCGAGACCTCGTCACGTCCGACGAGGGTGCCACGGATCCCACCGTGCGCTCGGCGGGCTCCGCGCTCGCGCGGGCGCGCGAGGCGCTGGCGCAGCGCGACGAGGCCGACCGCGAGCGCTTCGAGGCGGCGCTCGCCCGCGCCGAGGCCGTCTACGGGCTCCGCGAGGACAACATCACCTGGACCGACAACGTCCCCTGCGGTGTGATCCGGCTCGCCGCGATCGAGATCGGTCGCCGATTGCACCAGCGCGGCCTGCTCGACCGTGGAGACGACGCCGTGTTCCTCGAGGTCGACGAGGCGCGCAGCGCCCTGCGCGACGGTGTCGACTCGGCTGCGCTCGCCCGGCGCCGGCGCGCCGAGCGGGCGTGGGTGGCGAGCCATCCGGGGCCGCCGCTCCTCGGCGACGAGCCCGCACCCCCGCCCGACGTCCGGGGCCTCCCCGAGGAGGCACGCTTCCTCAACGAGCCGATGATGTGGGCGATGTCGCACGAGTTCGCACCGCCGGGGGAGTCCGCGACGGCCGCCGAGGCCCTCGTCGACGGGATCGGGGCGTCCGCCGGCACCTGCACGGGGCCGGTGCGGGTGATCGCGGACGAGTCGCAGTTCGCGAAGCTCCGGCCGGGTGACGTGCTCGTGTGCCGGATCACGACCCCGTCGTGGTCGGTGCTCTTCGGCCGGGCCGGCGCCGTCGTCGCCGACGGGGGCGGTGCGCTCTCGCACTCGGCGATCGTCGCCCGCGAGCACGGCATCCCGGCGGTCCTCGCCACGGGCGACGCGACCGCGACGCTGAGCGACGGCGACCTCGTCACCGTCGACGGCACCTCCGGCGTGGTGCTCGCCGCCGACACCGACGCTGAGAGACCGACGCTGAGCGACCGGCGCTGACCGACCGGGCACCCACCGCGGGCTCGCCCGGTCGCTCGGGAGCCCCGCTCGGGAGCCCCGATCAGGTGTCGCCGGGGGTGCGGTAGATGTCGCGGGTGACCTCGTCGACGAGCCGGGTCCCGGGCGTCGACGACACCTCGCCGTCACGGGCCAGCTCCTGGAGCGCCGGGACCGGGTCGGGGTCGGAGAAGAACCGCTCGTCGGTGTAGTCGACCGGCCGGCCGGTCGGGTCGGCCGTCCACCAGGACGCCTCCAGCGCGATGCCGTTGGGGTCCATGAAGTAGACCGAGCGCAACACCCCGTGGTCGACCACGTCGGTGACCTCGCAGTCGTGCTCCTTGAGACGGTTCCGCAACCGCTCCAGGGCCTCCTCGTCGGGGAGCGCCAGCGACAGGTGGTCGAACTGCGCCGCCTGGGGGTCGGGGACGCCCGCCGGCTTGGCGAAGGTGTCGAGCTCGGCGTCCTGGTACTCGAAGAACGCGACGGTGTTGCCCTGGTCGAACTCGAAGAAGTAGTGGCGGAACGCCGCGTTCCCGATCGTGAGCACCACGCGGGCGCCGAGCACCCCGTGGTAGAAGCGGACCGTGGCGTCCATGTCGTCGGTCACGAGCGCGAGGTGGTGCACACCCCGCCAGTGGGGACGTTGCGATGTGGTGTCCATGCCTCCCAGCTTACGCCGAGATGGCCGCCCGGTCACCGTCGCCGGAAGGCCATCTCGAAGGAGCGCACGGCGCGCGCGAACACGTTGGGCTCCACGTCCGGCTCGGTCAGCGCCTCCAAGGCCGTGAACCTGCGGGTCATCTCGGTGAGGAGGATCCGCAGCTCGAGGCGGGCGAGGTGGGCGCCGATGCAGTGGTGGGTGCCGTGGCCGAACGACAGGTGGGGGTTGGGGTCGCGGGTGACGTCGAAGCGGTAGGGGTCGTCGAACACGGTCTCGTCGCGGTTCGCTGACGGGTAGAGCAGCACCAGCTTCTCGCCCTCGGCGATCGGTTGTCCGGCCAGCTCGGTGTCGGCGTCGGCGACCCGGAAGAAGTTGTTGAGGGGGGTGACCCAGCGGATCATCTCCTCCACGGCGGTAGGCACCAGATCCGGCTCGGCGGCGAGGCGCTCCCACTGCTCGGGGTGGTCGCAGAAGGCCCGCAGTCCGTGGGCGATGGTGGTGCGGGTGGTCTCCGCTCCCCCGGCGACGAAGAGACCGACCTCCTGGAAGATGGTCGCGTTGTCGAGTGGCTCGCCCTCCACCTCGGCGTGCGCCCAGAGCGACACCAGGTCGTCGCGGGGCTCCGCGCGGCGCGCCGGGAGGAGGTCCTGGAGCACCGTCTCGGCGATCTCGAAGCTGGCGCCGAGGAAGTCGGCCATCGCCGCGGGGTCGCGCTCTTGCATGTCGGTGCGCATGAGCCGCTCGGACCAGCTCTTGACGTCGCGCCAGCGCTCCTCGCCGAAGCCGATGAGGCCGCCCACGACGCGGGCGGGGAGCTGCGCGGCGAGGTCGTCGACCACCTCCATCTCGCCGCGCTCCTCCACGGCGTCGAGGAGCTCCGCCACGACACGAGCCACGCGGGTCTCGTGGTCGCGCACCGCGGAGGGGGTGAAGCGGTGCGCCACCACCCGTCGCTGCTCGCGGTGGCGGGGGTCGTCGAGCGAGATCATGTCGCGCTCGTCGGGCATGTGCACGGCCCGGTACCCGCGCCCGCTGACGAAGACGTCGGAGCGCAGCTCCGTGTCGCGGACGTCGGCGTGGCGGGTCACCGCCCACAGGTCGTTGAGCCGATCCCGGTAGATCGGCTCGTGCTCCCGCATCCACCGGTACGCGTCGTGGGGCTCGGAGCGGTAGAAGTGCGGGTCGAGCAGGTCGTAGTCCGGTCGCGTCGTCGTGGACGCCATCGATCCTCCCCGTCGAAGCTGCGGTCGGTCCTCGAACCGGCTGCCCGGCCGCTACACGTTGGCGGCGACGACGAGGGAGACGACGAGCGCGATGATCGCCGCGTTGGCAACCATCGCCCACCGTGCCATCGGGTCGTCGCGCTTCCAGCCGAGCCAGCCCACGAACAGGCCGATCGGAGCCGCCAGCACCGGTGTGAGCAGGAAGGCGATCACGGCCAGGGCGAAGGATCCGATCGTGTAGGGACGACCGGCGGGGCGTTGCGGGCGGTCCGTCGAGGAGTCGCCCTGCTCGTGCTCACCGGTCACGTCGGCCTCGCCTCCTCGGGTGGCCGCCCCCTGCTGCTGGTCGTCGAGCTCCATGGCGCTGTCAGCCTTTCCGTAACTCTGCTGTGACGCCCCCGGGCTCCCGCGCTGCCGTCGGCACCCTATCCCGAAGTTCCCGGAGCGCACGACGGGAGCGGGACGGTACCCGGTGTCGCGCGATCCCGCGAACGGGCCTGCGAACGGTGTTTCGGATGCCCGCGGAACGGATACGACACCGGTGACAGGCCAGACCGGACGAACGATTCCGACGAGCAGATTCGAGGTGATCAGGGATGGCCTTCGGTACGAGCATCTTCCTCTTCGCAGCCGGTGCAGTGTTGACCTGGGGAGTGACGGTGACCGCGGAGGGCGTCAACCTCGACGCCATCGGCGTCATCCTCATGATCGTCGGTGCTGCCGGCTTCTTGGTCTCGTCGTTGTTCTTCGCGAGCTGGGCGCCGTTCCGCCGCGACCGGCGAACCGTGATCCGTGAGTACGACGACGGCCGCACCCGGAGGCAGGAGGAGCACACGGCGGCCTGACGAAGCAGCCGGCGAGACAGGCCGACGCGCGGGGGTCAGTGACGCCCGCGCGTCGGCCCGAACCAACAGATGCCGTGGCAGCGGATCGCCAGCGAGCGTGTCGATCAGCGCCGTGAGCGCCGAACCGCCTCGGTCAACGTGGCGCCACCCGCTGCGGGTGGCGCCACGACGCGTGCAGCAGCGGATGCGCGCCTTCGGATGGGAAGCCATCGAGGTGGACGACCGCGACCGGATGGGAAGCCATCGAGGTGGACGACCGCGACGCCGACGAGACCGGCCACGCCGGGAGGCCCGCAACGGCCCCCCGGCAGGCGCTCCTACTCGTTCGCCGGCGCAGCGCTGACGTCGGCGAGCGCGGATTCCGGGTCGCGCTCCAGTGCCAGGTCGCCCAGCGACACCACCCCGACGGCGGCACCGTCCTCGAGGACCGGGATCCGTCGGATCGCCGCATGTCGGACGAGGTTCACCGCTTCGTCGACGGAGTCCTCCGGTGAGAGGGCTTCGAGCTCCTGGCTGCAGATCTCTCCGATCGTCGTCGCCGCGGGATCGCGCCCCTCGGCGACCGCCCGGACGACGACGTCACGGTCGGTGAGGACTCCACAGACTCGGGATTCGTCACGCACGATGACGTCACCGACGTCGTCGTCCCGCATCGCTCGGGCCGCGTCCTGGAGCGTCGCACGGGCCTCCAGGATGACCGGGTCCGGCGTCATGATCTCTCGGATCGTTCGTGTCACACCGCTCTCCTCGTGTCGAGTGTCGGTACGCGAGGTGTCCCCTACCCAGCACGCCGGTGCCGAAACGCTGCCGGCGCGTCGTCTCCGACGAGGTTCGACGCCGACGGCCAAGGAAGGCGGGACGACCACCCACGTCGTCGCGACGAACGGTGGGAGCGGCAGGGCACGACCCGTCTGCCCGGTGACCGGCACGCATCCGCCGGCCGGAGCCCCGTGCAGATCGCCGGTCACCGGCGTTTCTCCCGGCGCGGGCCCGGGTAGGAGGTGTTGGTGGCGCCATGGGCCCGACCGAGCGCGCACAGGTGACGTGAAGGGCGGCGGGAGGTCGCGCCTCCAGCAGGTGGCCGCCGTCGTCACGGCCGGGCTCACGGTGCCCGCGGTGGCGGCCGTCGCGTCGGCCGCTCCCGACGGCGACTCCCGTGCGCGCAGCTCGCGCACGGGGAGCACCGCGGAAGGGTCAGCCCGTCCGGAGGGCGAGCGCATCTACCTGCGCGACTGCGCGGTCTGCCACGGAGCCGACGGCGAGGGCACCCGCCGCGGGCCGTCGCTGGTTGGTATCGGCACGGCGAGCGTCGACTTCCAGCTCTCGACCGACCGCATGCCGATCGGCGCTCCAGGCGAGGGTCTCCAGCGCACCCCACCGGACTACGGCGACGAACAGATCGCCGCGGTCGTCGACCACCTGCGTCCCGTCGTCGGGCTCACGCCGGGGGTCCCCACCGACCTCGACCCCTCGTCGGGTGACCTCGCAGCCGGTGGCAGCCTGTACCGCACCCACTGCGCCGCGTGCCACGGCACGGCGGGGGTGGGCGGGGCGCTCGTCTTCAGCGACACCAACGCCCCGGATCTCGCCGGCCTCACCCCCGTGCAGGTCGCCGAGGCGATGTCGACCGGCCCCGGCACGATGCCGGCGTTCACCCCCGACCCGCTCTCCGACAGCGAGACCGAGGACGTCGTCGCGTACGTCGAGGAGCTCGACCGCGGCGACAACCCGGGCGGGTTCGGGCTGTGGCGCACCGGGCCCGTGCCCGAGGGCGCCGTCGGTTGGTTCGTCGGCCTAGGGTCGGCCCTGCTCTCGGCCGGCTGGATCGGTGCCCGCATCCAGAGCCGGGCGACGTGAGCGACGACCGCGAGGCCGCAGAGACCGCAGAGGCCGCAGAGGCCGCAGAGGCCGCCTGGGCGGCGGCGACCCGACGGATCGCCGTGTCGCTGGTCGTGACGACCCTCTCGGCGATCGGCCTCGCCGTCGTGTACTCGTCCGGTGGACAACCCCAGCTCGAGGGTGTCCTGCTCGGCCTCGCCCTCGGCGGGTTGGGCGCCGCCGCCGTCGTGTGGGCCCGGCACCTGATGCCCGGAGAGCCCGTCGTCGAGGAGCGGCCACGGCTCTCCTCCACCGCCGGGGAGCGGGAGGGCTTCGCCACCGAGCTGGGCAGCGAGCCGTTCGGGCGGCGACGGGTGCTGCGCTGGTTGCTCGGCAGCGCGCTCGGCGCGACGGCGCTGGCCTTCCTGTTCCCGATCCGCTCGCTGGGCCCGCGTCCGGGATCGGCGCTGTCGGTGACCCCGTGGCGGCGCGGGTCGCGTGCCGTCGACGCGGAGGGCCGGCCCGTGCGGGCCGCCGACCTCGACCTCGGCTCCGTGCAGACCATCTTCCCCGCCGGCCACGCCGGCTCGGCGGACGCCCAGGCGATGATCGTGCGCGTCGATCCGGACCTGCTCGACCCCGAGGTCGCCGAGCGAGGTGCCGACGGCCTGGTCGCCTATTCGAAGGTGTGCACCCACCTCGGGTGCCCGGTCGCGCTCTACCAGCAGGAATCACAGCTCCTGCTGTGCCCGTGCCACCAATCCACCTTCGAGGTGCTGCACGGCGCTCGACCCGCCTTCGGGCCCGCGGCCCGGGCGCTGCCCCAACTCCCCCTCGACGTCGACGGGGAGGGCTTCGTCGTCGCCCGGGGCGACTTCCCCGAAGCCGTCGGGCCCGGCTTCTGGTACCGGCCGGGGTGAGGTGAGGGCGGCGTGGAGCGGCGACGTTGCTGACCCGCAGGCTCGTCACCTGGTTCGACGACCGCCTCGGCGGCGCGGCCGTCGCCCGCCGGCAGCTCCGCAAGGCGTTCCCGGACCACTGGTCGTTCCTGCTCGGGGAGATCACCCTCTACTGCTTCGTCGTGCTGGTGGCGACGGGCGTCTACTTGTCGGTCTTCTTCGAGCCGTCGCTCGCCGAGACCACCTACCGGGGTGCGTACGAGCCCCTGCGCGGGACCGAGATGTCGGCCGCGTACCGGTCGGTCGTCGAGCTCAGCTTCGACGTGCGCGCCGGTCTCGTGATGCGCCAGATCCACCACTGGGCGGCGCTGGTGATGGTCGCCTCCGCGGTGGCCCACCTGGCGCGCGTCTTCTTCACCGGAGCGTTCCGCAAGCCCCGCGAGCTCAACTGGGTGCTCGGCGTCACGCTCCTGCTGCTGGTGCTGTTCAACGGGTTCACGGGCTACTCGCTGCCCGACGACCTCCTCTCCGGCACCGGCCTGCGGATCGCGTACTCGATCGTGCAGGGCGTGCCCTTCGTCGGACCGGACATCGCCTTCTTCGTGTTCGGAGGCGAGTTCCCGGCCGAGACGATCATCTCCCGGCTCTTCGTGGCCCACGTGCTGATCGTCCCGGTGCTGATCTCGGTGGTGCTCGGCGCCCACCTGGCGATCGTCTGGCGTCAGAAGCACACCCAGTTCCCGGGGGCGGGGCGCACCGAGCGCAACGTCGTCGGTCCCCGGCTGTGGCCGACCTACGCGGCCATGTCCACGGGGCTGTTCCTCCTCGTCGCGGCGATCGTCGCCGTCCTCGGCGGCCTCTTCCAGATCAACCCGGTGTGGCTGTGGGGACCGTTCGAGCCGTTCCAGGTCGCGGTGCCCGCCCAGCCGGACTGGTACGTCGGCTGGGTCGAGGGGGCGTTGCGCCTCTTCCCGGCGTGGCGGGTGGAGGTGTTCGGCGTCGAGGTCCCCGAGCCGTTCTTTCCCGCGGTGCTGCTTCCCGGGCTCTCGGTGGCGCTCCTGTACGCGTGGCCGTTCCTGGAGGCCCGCGTCACCGGTGACCGCGAGGAGCACCACCTCCTCGATCGCCCCCGTGATCGGCCCGTACGCACGGCCCTCG
>CAYTKN010000052.1:0-12205 GCA_964438505.1 uncultured Burkholderiales bacterium | reverse complement strand
GCGGCAGGTGCACCGCCATCTGGTCGCCGTCGAAGTCGGCGTTGAACGCCGCGCAGACGAGCGGGTGGATCTGGATCGCCTTCCCCTCGACGAGGACCGGCTCGAAGGCCTGGATCCCGAGGCGGTGCAGCGTCGGCGCCCGGTTGAGCAGCACCGGGTGCTCCTTGATGACCTCCTCGAGCACGTCCCACACCTGCGGGCGGGCGCGCTCGACCATCCGCTTCGCCGACTTGATGTTCTGCGCGTACTCGAGGTCCACGAGCCGCTTCATCACGAACGGCTTGAACAGCTCGAGGGCCATCTGCTTGGGGAGCCCGCACTGGTGGATCTTGAGCTGGGGCCCCACGACGATGACCGAGCGACCCGAGTAGTCGACCCGCTTGCCGAGCAGGTTCTGGCGGAACCGGCCCTGCTTGCCCTTGAGCATGTCCGAGAGCGACTTGAGCGCCCGGTTCCCGGGGCCCGTCACCGGGCGGCCCCGGCGACCGTTGTCGAACAGCGCGTCGACGGCCTCCTGGAGCATCCGCTTCTCGTTGTTGACGATGATCTCGGGTGCTCCGAGGTCGAGCAGCCGCTTGAGACGGTTGTTCCGGTTGATCACCCGCCGGTAGAGGTCGTTGAGGTCGGAGGTCGCGAAGCGGCCGCCGTCGAGCTGGACCATGGGCCGCAGCTCGGGGGGCAGCACGGGAACGGCGTCGAGCACCATCCCGAGCGGGTCGTTCTCCGAGCGGACCCCCTCGGGGACGTCGTTGAACGCGGAGACCACCTTGAGGCGCTTGATCGCCTTCGCCTTCCGCTGGCCCTTGGCGGTCGCGATTGTCTCTCGGAGCTTCTCCTCCTCGGCGTCGAGGTCGACGACGCGGATGAGCTCGCGCACCGCCTCGGCACCCATGCCGCCCTCGAAGTACTCGGCGTAGCGCTCGACGAGGTCGCGCCACACGCGCTCGTCCTCGACGAGCGTCTTCGGCTCGAGCTTGCGGAAGGTGTCGATCAGCGTCTTGAGGTGCTCCATCTCGAGCTGGGCGCGCTCGCGGAGCTCCTCGACCTCCTTGTCGGTGCCCCGCTTGAGCTTGTCGATCTCGCTCTTCTTGGCGCCCTTCTCGTCGAGCTCGCCGACCGAGGCCTCGAGCTCCTCGAGTCGCTTGTCGATCTCGCCGTCGCGCTCGGCCTCGACCTCGGCGATCTCCTGCTCCATCTCCTTCTCGAGGTCGCCGATGTCCTTGTCACGGGCCTCCGAGTCCACGGCCGTGACGGCGTTGGCGGCGAAGTAGATGACCTTCTCCAGGCTCTTCGGAGCCATGTCGAGCAGGTAGCCGAGGCGTGAGGGCACGCCCTTCAGGTACCAGATGTGGGCCACGGGAGCCGCGAGCTCGATGTGGCCCATGCGCTCGCGCCGCACCTTGGAGCGGGTCACCTCGACGCCACAGCGCTCGCAGATGATGCCCTTGAAGCGGACGCGCTTGTACTTGCCGCAGTAGCACTCCCAGTCCTTGGTGGGACCGAAGATCTTCTCGCAGAAGAGACCGTCCTTCTCCGGCTTCAGCGTCCGGTAGTTGATGGTCTCGGGCTTCTTGACCTCGCCGTTGCTCCACATGCGGATCTGATCCGCCGTGGCGAGACCGATGCGAAGCTGGTCGAACTCGTTCACGTCAAGCACTGACGTGACCTCCCTTGGGTGTCGCAGGGGACTGCTCGCCGGCACCCCGACGGTGGAACGGGCCCACCGCGGAGCGGCCGATGCGTGTCGCTGTCTACATGGTCGACGGCTCGCGCCGAGGCTGCTCCTCCTCGTCGTCGGTGCCGCGCTCGGGTCGGGACAGATCGATGCCCAACTCCTCCTGGGTGCGGTAGACGTCCTCGTCGAGCTCGCGCATCTCGATCTGCTCGCCGGCGCGCGAGAGCACCTCGACGTTGAGGCAGAGGGCCTGCATCTCCTTGATGAGCACCTTGAAGCTCTCGGGGATGCCGGGCTCGGGGATGTTCTCCCCCTTGACGATCGCCTCGTACACCTTGACGCGACCGAGCACGTCGTCGGACTTGATCGTGAGCAGCTCCTGGAGGGCGTAGGCCGCTCCGTAGGCCTCGAGCGCCCAGACCTCCATCTCACCGAAGCGCTGACCGCCGAACTGGGCCTTCCCGCCCAGGGGCTGCTGGGTGATCATCGAGTACGGGCCCGTGGAGCGGGCGTGGATCTTGTCGTCGACGAGGTGGGCGAGCTTCAGGATGTACATGTAGCCCACCGCGATCTCCTGGTCGAACGGCTCGCCGGTGCGCCCGTCGTAGAGCACCGTCTTGCCGTCCTCGTCGACGAGCCGGCCGCCGTGCGCGCCGTCGTCGTTGAGCTCGGTGAAGAGGCTCTTGATCGTCGGCTTGATGCCCGAAGGATCTTCCTCGTCCCAGTGGGCTCCGTCGAAGACGGGGCTCGAGATCCAGGTCGAGGGCTCGGTGGCCGGCGACGTGTTGTGCTCGTGTTTGGGGCGCTGCGGCCTGCCTTCCCAGCCGTGGCGGGCCACGTACCCCAGGTGCGCCTCGAGGACCTGCCCCACGTTCATCCGCGAGGGCACCCCGAGCGGGTTGAGGATGATGTCGATCGGCGTGCCGTCCTCGAGGTACGGCATGTCCTCCATCGGCAGCACCTTGGCGATGACGCCCTTGTTGCCGTGGCGGCCGGCGAGCTTGTCGCCCTCGCTGATCTTGCGCTTCTGGGCCACGTACACGCGCACCAGCTCGTTGACGCCGGGCGACAGCTCGTGGCCGTCCTCGCGGGAGAACACCCGGACGTCGATGACCGTCCCGGTCTCGCCGTGGGGGACCTTCAGCGAGGTGTCGCGCACCTCCCGGGCCTTCTCGCCGAAGATCGCGCGGAGGAGTCGCTCCTCGGGGGTGAGCTCGGTCTCGCCCTTGGGGGTGACCTTGCCCACGAGGACGTCGCCGGGCGCGACCTCGGCGCCGATCCGCACGATCCCCCGCTCGTCGAGGTCCTTGAGGATCTCCTCCGAGAGGTTGGGGATGTCGCGGGTGATCTCCTCGGCTCCGAGCTTCGTGTCCCGGGCGTCGATCTCGTGCTCCTGGATGTGGATCGACGTCATGGCGTCGTCGCGGACCAGCCGCTCCGAGAGGACAATGGCGTCCTCGAAGTTGTGCCCGTCCCAGGGCATGAGCGCGACGAGCAGGTTCTTGCCGAGCGCCAACTCGCCGCGATCCGTCGAGGGCCCGTCGGCGAGCGTGTCGCCCTTCTTGACCTTCTGGCCCTCTTCGACCACCGGCCGCTGGTTGATGCAGGTGTCCTGGTTGGAGCGGCGGAACTTGAGCAGCCGGTGCGTCTTGGTGCCGAGCTCCTTGCCGTCGAGGCCGGTCTGGCCCGAGTCGTACTCGACCACGACCTCCTTGCCGGTGACCTCCTTCACCGAGCCCTTGCCCTCGGCGAGGATCAGGTCGCCCGCGTCGCGCGCCGCCTGCCCCTCGACGCCCGTCCCGATGAACGGCGCCTCCGGCTTCACGAGCGGGACCGCCTGGCGCTGCATGTTCGAACCCATGAGCGCCCGGTTGGCGTCGTCGTGCTCGAGGAAGGGGATCAGCGCCGTCGCCACCGAGACGATCTGCTTGGGGGACACGTCCATGTAGTCGACGCGCTCGGGCTCGACGAAGGCCACCTCGCCCTTGCGGGCGCGGACCAGGACGCGGTCGCGCTTGAAGCGGCCGTCCTCGGCGACCTCGGCGTTGGCCTGCGCGATGACGTGACGGTCCTCGTCGTCGGCGGTGAGCCACTCGATCTGCTCGGTGGCGTTGCCCCCCTCGACCTTCCGGTAGGGGGTCTCGATGAAGCCGAACCGGTTGACCCGCGCGTAGGTCGAGAGCGAGCCGATCAGGCCGATGTTCGGGCCCTCGGGGGTCTCGATCGGGCACATCCGGCCGTAGTGGCTGGGGTGCACGTCGCGGACCTCGAACCCGGCCCGCTCCCGGGAGAGTCCACCGGGGCCGAGCGCGGAGAGGCGCCGCCGGTGGGTGAGCCCGGAGAGCGGGTTGGTCTGGTCCATGAACTGGCTGAGCTGGCTCGACCCGAAGAACTCCTTGATCGCCGCGACGACGGGCCGGATGTTGATCAGCGTCTGCGGGGTGATCGCCTCGACGTCCTGGGTCGTCATCCGCTCGCGGACGACGCGCTCCATCCGGGAGAGGCCGATGCGCACCTGGTTCTGGATCAGCTCACCGACCGAGCGGATCCGGCGGTTGCCGAAGTGGTCGATGTCGTCGTCCCAATAGTCGGTCTCGCCGAAGTGCAGCTTCACGAGGTAGCTGATCGTCGCCAGCACGTCGGCCCGGGTGAGGGTGAACTCGCCGTTCTGCGGCGGGCGCTCGCCGTGGGCGGAGAGCGTGTCGGCCAGGGCCTCGTACTCCTCCCCGAGCTTCTTGCCGACCTTGTACCGCCCGACCTTCGCGAGGTCGTAGCGCTTGGGCTTGAAGAACAGGCTCTCCAACAGCCCACGCGCCGACTCGACCGTGGGCGGCTCGCCGGGACGCAGCTTCCGGTAGATCTCGACGAAGGCGTCGTCGACGGTGGCGGTCGTGTCCTTCTCGATCGTGTTGAGGAGCACCTCGTAGGGCTCGCCGTTCTCGTCGGTGACGAGGTTGGCGAGCTCCTCGTCCGACTCGCCGAAGTCGAGCGCCTTGAGCAGCACGGTCACCGGCAGCTTGCGCTTCCGGTCGATCCGCACCACCACCATGTTCTTCTTGTCGACCTCGAACTCGAGCCAGGCGCCACGACCCGGGATGACCTTGGCGTCGTAGATGTCGCGATCGGGATTGGTGCGATCGGGGTTGACGCCGAAGTAGACGCCCGGGGACCGCACGAGCTGGCTGACCACCACCCGCTCGGTGCCGTTGATGACGAAGGTGCCCTTGTCGGTCATCATGGGGAACTCGCCCATGAAGACCGTCTGCTCCTTGATCTCTCCCGTCTGGCGGTTCATGAACCGGGCCGTCACGAACAGCGGGCGCGAGTAGGTGAGGTCCTTCTCACGACACTCCTCCACGGAGTACTTCGCCGGTTCGAACACGTGCTCGGCGAGCTCGAGCTCGAGGTTCTCCGTGAAGTCCTTGATCGGGGAGAGCTCCCGGAGGACCTCGGCGACACCCTCGTCGAGGAACCACTCGAACGATTCCTTCTGGACGTCGATGAGATCGAGCTTGTCGAGGGGGAAGACCTCGTCGAGCTTGGCGAACGAGAATCGCTCACGGACGGCAGAACGAGCCAAGGAACTCACTCCTTCAGAAGCGCGCGCGGACCGAAAGAGAAGTTTGCGGTCAACGAGGGCGACAGGGCACGGGCACGGCGACCCCCGAGCATAGCGGGAAGCCGAGCCGACGCGCAACGCGTAGCCCCCCGCTCGGGGCGCACGCTCCGCCCCGAGCCCGCTGGGACCACCGCGAGCACCCGGGCTCCCCCCACGGAAAGCTCGAAGGGACCCGGTCGACGTCCGAATGGTGAGGGCAGGATACGACGAGCACCGCAGGGGGTCAAGCGTTCTCGCACCTCACGGACCACCCGGCCGCCCGGTCGTGATCGGGAGCACGCGCCGGCGCGCGACGCGGCGCACACCACCCGGTCACGTCACCGATCGCCGGCTACTTGAGCTCGACGGTGGCGCCGGCGCCCTCGAGCGCCTCCTTCGCCTGCTCCGCGTCCTCCTTGGCGGCCCCCTCGAGGACGGTGCCCGGGGCACCGTCGACGAGCTCCTTCGCCTCCTTGAGGCCGAGGCTGGTGAGCGAGCGGACCTCCTTGATCACCTGGATCTTCTTGTCGCCCGCCGCGGTGATCACGACGTCGAAGGAGTCCTTCTCCTCCTCGGCCGGGGCGGCCTCCGCCGCCGCCGGAGCGGCCGCGGCCGCCACCGGAGCCGCCGCCTCGACGTCGAACTCCTCCTCGAACGCCTTGAGGAACTCGTTGAGCTCCAGGACGGTCATCTCCTTGAACGCGTCCAGCAGCTCGTCAGTGCTCATCTTCGCCATGGGTTGGTTCTCCTCGTTGTGTCGTGTCGTGCTGTCGGCGGGTGTCCGAGGGGTCCGCCTCCTCCTCCGAGCGTGGCTATCTCCGAGATCCTCGGAGCTCGCCCCTCAAGTCGTCGTCGGCGTCCCCTCGGACACCCGCTTCAGGTCTCGTCGTCGGTCTCCTCGGAGGAAGCGTCGCCGCCTGCGGAGGCTTCCTCGTCCTCCGGCGTCGATTCCTCTCCGGGCGACTCGCCCGGAGAGGAATCCCGCGAGTCGTCCTCGGAATCCTCCGCAGCCGGCTCCGCCGTCGAGTCCGTCGCTTCCGCCTCGTCCTCGGAATCCTCCGCAGCCGGCTCCGCCGTCGAGTCCTCGGAATCCTCCGCAGCCGGCGACTCGGGCGCTGCTGCCGCGTCCTCGGCGCTCGCGTCCTCGGGTGGCGGAGCCTCGCCGGCCTCGACCCGCTTGTCGATGAGGGCCTTGACGGCGTAGGCGGTGTTGCGCTGGAGCGCCGAGAAGAGACCGGCGGCACGGCGCACCGGCGCCTGGAACGCGCCGGCGAGCTTCGCCAACAGCTCCTCGCGACTCGGGAGACCGGCGAGCTCCTCGACCTGCTCGGCCGAGATGAACCGCCCGTCGAGGAGCGCTCCCTTGATCACCAGCGCCTGGTGGCTCTTCGAGAACTCGTCGAGGGCCTTGGCGGCCGCGACCACGTCGCCCTGGTCGATGAAGGCGAACGCCGTCGGGCCGACCAACAGCTCCCGCAGGCCACCGTCGATCTCGGCCCCGTCGACCGCGCGCCGGGCGAGGGTGTTCTTGTACACCTTGTAGGTGGTCCCCGAGGCGCGTAACGTCGCGCGCAGCTCGGCGAGGTCGGGGACCGAGAGGCCCCGGTACTCGGTGAGCACGGCCGCGTGGGAGGTGGTGAGCTTCTCCCGGATCTCCTCGACGGCGGCGACCTTCTCCGGTCTCGGCATCTGCGCTCCTGGGTGCGATCGTGATCGACCGCGGGCGACGAGGACGCGCGCGCCCGGACCGGGCGGAGCGTCACCTCGTCAGGCCGGCGGTGCGATTGACCCCTCTCGGGGACCTGAGGTCTACGGCAACGAGAGGCGGAGTGTAGTCCTCGTCGGTCGGCTCACCAATCCGGCGGCCGTCCCGGCACGGTCTCGGCGGCCGCAGCGGGTGGCGGGACGAGCCGCGGCGCTGCGACTCAGCGAAGGCTCAGGGAAGGCTCAGCGAACCGGCCGGCGCGCCCGCTCAGCCGGTGAGCGCCGCGTCGGCGGCCTCGGTGTCCACCGCGTCGGCTGCCTTGCTGCGGTCCACCTTGATCCCCGGGCCCATCGTCGAGGAGAGGGTCACCGACCTCAGGTAGCGACCCTTCGCCGAGGCGGGGCGCGCCCGGGTCACCTCGTCGAAGACCGCTTCGAAGTTCTCGACCAACCGGCCGACCTCGAAGCTGACCTTGCCGATCGGGACGTGGACGTTGCCGTTGCGGTCGGAGCGGTACTCCACCATGCCGCCCTTGAACTCCTCGACCGCCCTGCGCACGTCGTCGGTGACGGTCCCGGACTTGGGGTTGGGCATGAGCCCTCGGGGCCCGAGGACCTTCCCGAGCTTGCCGACCTGGCTCATCAGCTCCGGTGTGGCGATGGCGATGTCGAAGTCGAGGAACCCGCCCTCGACTCGCTCCACGAGATCGTCGGCCCCGACCACGTCGGCGCCGGCCTCCTCGGCTTCCCTCGCCGCGTCACGGGCGGCGAACACGGCGACCCGCACGTCCTTGCCGGTCCCACCCGGCAGGACCACGGTCCCGCGGATCTGCTGGTCGGCCTTGCGGGGGTCGATCCCGAGGCGGAACGCGACCTCCACCGTCTCGTCGAACTTCCGAGCCGACTCCGCGGCCAGGGCCTTGACGAGGTCCACGGCCTCTTCCGGCGCGTAGCGCTGCTGGCGGTCGAAGCGCCGGAGGAGCTCCCGGTACCGCTTGCCGTGATGGGCACGGCGCCCGTGGTTCTTCGGCATCTGCGCCCTCCTGCTCGGCCGGGTGATCCCGGCACTGGCTCCCTCGTCGTGCTCTCGCCTTCCGGGGCGAGGTGCTCCCCGGGAGGTGCTCCCCGGACGTCGGCGCCGGGCGGGCGCCCGCGTGCCCGCTCCGGTCTCTAGGGCAGGACCTCGACCCCCATCGAGCGGGCGGTGCCGACGATCTGCTCGACCGCCCCGGCCACGTCGATGGCGTTGAGGTCGGGCATCTTCTGCTCCGCGATCTCGCGCGCCTGGGCCCGGGTGATCCGTCCGACCGCCGCCTGGCGCCCGGCCGTGGACGCTGCCGTCTCGAGGCCCGCGGCCTTCTTGATGAGGTAGGACGTGGGGGGCGTCTTGGTGACGAAGGTGAACGAGCGGTCCTCGTACACCGTGATCTCGACCGGGACGATGTTCCCCCGCTGGTCCTGGGTCTGCTCGTTGTAGGCCTTGCAGAAGTCCATGATCGCGATCCCGTGCGGGCCGAGCGCGGTGCCGACGGGGGGCGCCGGACTCGCCTGACCCGCCTCGATCTGGATCTTCACGACCGCTGCGACCTTCTTCTTGCCCATGGCTCCTCCCGCCGACAATCTCGTCGGCTCCTCCAGAGCGTGGGGCCCCTGCCCCACGCCCGGCGGTCTCCTCTTCCCGCCGACATCTCGTCGGCTCCTCCAGAGCGTGGGGCCCCTGCCCCACGCCCGGCCGTGGTGTCGCCGGGTCCTAGAGCTTCGCCACGTCGGAGAACTCCAGGGTCACCGGAGTCTCGCGCCCGAAGATGTTGACCAGCACCTTCAGCGTGCTCTGGTCCACGTTGATCTCGTCGATCATGCCGTTGAAGTCGGCGAAGGGACCGGCGGTGACGCGCACGGTGTCCCCCACCTCGAACTCCAGACGGGGCCGGGCCTTCTTCGTCTCGTCCTCGGGTCGGACCCGCAGGATCGACTCGACCTCCTTGCGGGACAGGGGGGTCGGCTTGGCCCCACCTCCGACGAAGCCCGTGACCCCGGGGGTGTTGCGCACGGCCTGCCAACCGGCGTCGTCCAGGTTCATGCGGACCAGCAGGTACCCGGGAAAGACCTTCTTCTGGACGACGGTCTTCTTGCCCCCCTTGAACTCGATGACGTCGTCCATCGGGATGACGACCTCGTGGACCCTGCCTTCCAGGTTGAGGGACTTCACCCGGCTCTGGAGGTTCGACTGCACCTTCTTCTCGTACCCCGAGTAGGTGTGGACCACGTACCAGTCGCCGGGCCGGTCGTAGGGACTGGGCTCGGCCTCCTCGTCCTCGTGGACCTCCACGAGGTCGGCGTCCGCGACCGCGGCGGCCTGCTCCTCGGCGACGGCCTGCTCCTCGGCGACGGCCTGCTCCTCGGCGACGGCCTGCTCCTCGGCCGCCTCTTCCCTCCCGGCGGCCTCGAGGATGGCGGCGGCCTCGTCGGGCTTCAGGCCCTCTTCCTCGTCGCCCCGCTCGTCGAGGCCCAGCGCGGCGCGCGCGGCCTGCTCGGGATCCTCGGACCCCTCGGACTCGCCCCGCTCTTCGGACTCGCCCCGCTCTTCGGACTCGCCCCGCTCTTCGGACTCGCCGGGCTCACCGGGCTCGCCCCAGGCGTCCGGCTCGCGGTCGCCGGCCTCGGTGGGCTCGCCTCCGGGAGCGGCATCGTCCCGGGAGACGGCGTCCTCGGCTTCTCCGGTGCCCTCGGCTTCTCCGGTGCCCTCGGTGCTGCCCTCGGTGCCCTCGGACACCTCGGAGGGGTGCTCCGAGTCCTCGGAGGAGCCGCGCGCGGGTTCCTCGTCGGGCTCCGGCGCGCCGGAAGGCTCCGAGGTGCGGACGGTGTCGGTGTCGGAACGCTCGTCGTTCATCGCTTCAGGCTCTCGCGGTCAGTCGAAGAGGAACAGCACGAACTTTCCGAACGCGAAGTCGAAGCCGAAGATCATCCCCGTGAGGAACACGACGGCAATGAGGACCACCACCGTGGAGTTGAGGACCTCCTCGCGGTTCGGCCACGCCACCTTCTTGAGCTCGGCGC
Source organism: uncultured Burkholderiales bacterium (assembly GCA_964438505.1). Classification (GTDB taxonomy): domain Bacteria; phylum Actinomycetota; class Acidimicrobiia; order IMCC26256; family JACPCJ01; genus CAYTKN01. The sequence goes on along the minus strand of CAYTKN010000052.1, from coordinate 2,171 downwards.
GGACCTCGCGGCCGAACTCCCGCGGGCTCGTGCGCTCCCGCGAAGCCGGCGGCGTCGGACGGCGTCGCTCGCGACCCCGTCCGCCCTGCTGCGCCTCCTGGCGCTTCTGGAGCCGCCGCATGGCGCGGTTGCCGGTCGGCTCCTGCCCCTCTTGTGTCTCGTCGCCTCGAACTTCGCGTGCCACTGGTGCGCTCGCCTCGTCGCCGTCGGTTCGGCACCGTCGTCCCGACCGCTGAGGTCGGTCACGCCGTCGCCTGTTGCCAGCAGTGTCTCGTTGCTCGCTGTCTCGTTGCTCGCTGTCTCGTGCTCGGTCGTCCGCTGATCAGCTCCGTGCGGCTCGGTCGCGCCGACTCCTGTGCCGACGTGGACCGAGCACGCCGCTTCTCGCAGGGCAGGGAGGACTCGAACCCCCAACCGCCGGTTTTGGAGACCGGTGCTCTGCCAAATTGAGCTACTGCCCTTCGCCACGTGGATGTCCTTCCGGCGCCCTCTCGGACCCTGCTCGGCCTCGGTCCGCGCGGAGACCTCGACACGGAGAGGATCAGGGGACACCGACGTGAAGCGAAGGATAGCAGCGGCCCCGCCGACCTCACCGACCGGGTCGACCCCGCGACCGGCTCCCGGACGAGACCGCGACAGGGTGGAGGCGGTGCGGAAGCGGTGCGGAGGCGGAACGAGGGTGTCGCGTGACCGGTCGCTCAGCGCACGAGGACGGCGGCGAGACGCAGGCCACGACGCCGCGCCACCATCAGCGCGGTGGCTGCCGCACCGGCGGCGACGGCCCCGACGGTCCCGGCGACCGCAGCCCGGCGCCGGGAAGCCCAGACCTCGACGAGGGACGGCCCGCCGATCACCGCCAGCGTCTCCTCGAGGAGGTCGTGGGGCACCTCGAGGGTCACCGCGCGCAACGCGCCGAGGGCGCGCAGCATCTTGCGGTACCGGACGGCTTCGGCCTGGCAGGCGAGGCAGGATTCGAGGTGGCGCTCCGCCGGGATGTCGCTGGTCTCGTCGTCGACGAGCTTCGGCATGAGAGCCTGGACGTCGTCACACCGCATCTGCATCGCTCTCCTGGACGGCGACTCGCCGGAGCGGCGCCGGGCACGGTCCGATCGGTGAGATCGGCCAGATCGGTCAGATCGCATGCTCGACCGCCTCCTCGTTCCTGTACACGGTGTCGTGGAGTCGCTTGCGGGCCCGGTGCAGGCGCACCTTCGCGGCGGAGACCGAGATGTCGAGCTCCTCGGAGATCTCCTCGTGCGACAGCCCGTAGACGTCGCGCAGGAGCATCACCGCACGGAGCTTGACGGGAAGTCGATCGACGGCCGAGGCGAGCTCGTGGTGGAGCATCGACGCCTCGGTGGCCGCCTCGGGATCGGTGGCGGCGTCCGTCTCGACGGCCTCGGCCGCGTCGTCGCCCATGGGCTCGTGCCGGTGGCGGCGGTGGCGCTTCAGGAGCGTGTAGGAGGTGTTGGCCGTGATCCGGTACAGCCAGGTGGAGAACCGGGCGTCCTGCCGGAACCCCTTCATGCCCTTCCAGGCCCGTAGGTAGGTCTCCTGGACCACGTCGCGCGCGTCCTCTTCGTTCCCGGTGAGCCGACGGGCGAGGGTGTAGGTCTCCTCGTACGTCTGGCGCACCAGCTCGTCGAATGCACGCCGGTCACCGTCGCGAGCGGCGGTGACCAGCTCCTCGGGGTCGATCACGATCCCTGCTCCGGTTTGGACCACGCGTCTGTGGACGACGTTACGCGAGATTCACGCGTCGGGTGACGGGCCGGACACGCCGGGTGCCGAGAACCCGGCGAGGGGCACCTCCCGGGAACCACCCCCCGGCCTGCTCACGGACATCGGCTCCCGCCTGTGCCGATCGGACCTCGGAGGGCCCCGACCCTGTGTGGAACGTCCACGAGCCGGCGGCTACCGGGTCTCCTTGTGGAGGGTGTGGCGACGGTCCCAGCGGCAGTACTTCTTCAGCTCGATCCGGTCACGATCGTTGAGCTTGTTCTTGATCGTGATGTAGTTCCGCCGCTTGCAGTCGCCGCAGGCCAACGTCACCTGCACTCGCTTGTCCGACGCCATCTCCGCTCCCTGCTACTCGTCCCTGCTACTCGAAGCCCGGGCTACTTGAGGATCTTGGTGACGCGGCCCGCACCCACGGTGCGGCCGCCCTCACG
>CAYTKN010000051.1:0-12783 GCA_964438505.1 uncultured Burkholderiales bacterium | reverse complement strand
CAACCAACAACCACAACCAACCAGATTTCAGTATCCTATATACCACGCGGCTCGCCGACACCCGCCAGCCCCGCCAGCGCCTCGCGGGGCACCTTGCCCATCTCGTTGCGGGGCAGGCGGCCCACGACCACCACGCGCACCGGCACCTTGTACGCGGCCAGGCGCTCCCGGCAGTGCTCGCGCAGCTCGGCCTCCTCCACCAGCCGGCCCTCCCGGTGCTCGACCGCGGCCACCACCTCCTGGCCGAGTCGCGGGTCCTCCCGACCGAACACGACGGCGTCGGCGACGGCCGGGTGGTCCGCCAGCACCCGCTCCACCTCCGCGGGGTACACGTTCGCGCCGCCCCGGAGGATCACGTCGCTGCCGCGCTCGTCGACGTGCAGGTAGCCGTCCTCGTCGAGCCACCCGCGGTCGCCGGTGTGGAGCACACCTCCCCGCAGGGCCTCGGCCGTGGCGTCTGGGCGGTTCCAGTATCCGAGCATCGGCCGCCACAGACCGCGCCAGGGACCCTCGCGCGCCGGCGCCACGCAGATCTCGCCCGCGACGCCGGGGGCCACGCCCTCGCCCCGCTCGTCGCGGATCTCGACGCGCACGTGCGGCATCGCCTTGCCGGACGCCCCCTCGGCGTGGGGGATCCGTTCCGTCTCCTGGGCCACCGCCGTCGGCGCCTCCGTCAGGCCGTACCCGGTCGTGAAGCGCCGCCCGAAGCGCTCCTCGTACGCGGGCCGCAGCCACTCCGGACACCCGGCGCCCCCGACGCTGAGGCGGGTCAGCGACGCCAGATCCTCGGGTGCGACGTCGTCCCTGGTCACGAGGTCGTGGACCGTCGCCGGCGCCAGCGCCACGTGCTCGATGCGCTCGCGGCGGACCCACGCCGCGATCCCGGTGGCGTCGATGCGATCCATGCACACCGAGCACCCCCGTCCCGTGAGGCTCAGGACCGGTCCGAGGATCATGACGTTGAGGATCGTGAGCGGCAGGCAGATGCCGGCGCGCTCGGGCCGGCCCCGCAGCCGGGTCCGCGCGATCACGGCCGCGGGAAGGAGGACGTTGTGCTGGCTGTGGACCACGCCCTTGGGGGTGCCCGTGGTCCCGCTCGTGTACGCGACCGCGGCCGGTGCGTGGGGATCGATCGGCGGTCGCGGCGGCTCCGCGGTCGCCTCGGCGAGACGGCGGTGCCACTCGCTCTCCCCCGCGCCGCCCCCCGGGACGACCTCCACCGGCGTCGCGGACTCGCCGGGAGGCCCCGAGCGCGCGGCGCGCAGCTCGGCCAGCGACTCGGGTTCGGCGAGCACGACCCCGGCTCCGACGTCGTCGACCACGAACCGCTGCTCGGGTGGCGCCAGCGCCCGGTTCACACCGACCCACACGGCACCGAGGCGCATCACGCCGAGGAACAGGGTCACGATGTCCACGCAGTTCGGGAGCGACACCACGACGCGGTCGCCGGCGGTGACCCCGGTCTCGTGCAACGCCGCGGCCACGCGGTCGACCTCCGCGTCGAGCTGCACGTACGACAACCGACGGCGCGCGTCCACCAGGGCCTCGCGGTCGGGATGCGCTCCCACCGCCGCCTCGAGCAGCTCGGGGACGCTGCCGGGGACGCTGCCGGGGACACCCTCGGGATCGCTGCGGGAAGCACCCCGCTCCGGTACGCCCCCTTCGGGCGCGCCGAGCTCCGGTGCGCTCACGACGACGCCAGAGCCGGGGCCAACGTTCCGGCGACGAGCGCCACGTTGCGCTCGACCAGGTCATCGGGCATGCCGGCGACGTCGGCCCAGACGAAGACGTCGGTCACCGGGAGGTCCCGGCACCGCTCACGGATCGAGTCGACGGCCTCCTCCGCGGTGAGGACCTCGAAGCGCGGACGCTCACCCCGAGGCCCGGGGCGCATCCACCGGTGCGGATCGACCGGTCGGGGCACCTCGCGGCCGGTGCCCTCGACCATCGCTCGCCGGTAGGTGTCCCACTGGTGGGCCAGGTGCGGCGCGATCCGCTCCCGTGCGCGCTCGGGATCGTCGGCGAGGACCATGTGGGCGACGCCTCCCATGCGGGCCTGCTCCGGGGGGTGCCCTCCCTCGGCCAGGCCCTGCCGGTAGGGGTCCAGGAGGTCGCGCCGCAGGGACAGGAGCGACTCGCCGAGGCGACCGGCGCGCTCCGCCCCGCGGGGCCCCGTGTAGCCGAGCCAGATCGGGACCCGCTCCTGCACCGGCGGTGGGGTCACCCGCCCCTCGCTCCACAGGCTGCGCAGCTCGCGCACGCGCCTGTCCGTGCGGTCGTGACGGCCGGCCACGTCGACACCGTACGCCTCGAACTCGGGGCGGTGGTACCCGGCTCCGACGCCGAGGTCGACCCGTCCCTCGCTGAGCACGTCGACGACGGCCACCTCCTCGGCCACCTGGATGGCGGGGCGCAGCGGCGCGAGCAGCACGGCGGTGCCGAGGCGCACGCTGCGGGTCCGGGCCGCCGCGGCAGCCGCGAACGTCAGGGGCTGGGGGAGGTACCCGTCCTCGAAGAGGTGGTGCTCGGTGAACCACACCGAGCCGGCGCCGAGGGACTCGGCCTCCTCGATCAGCTCGAGGGCCCTTCCGTAGACGGAGGGCCACGAGCGCTGCCATCGTGGCGGATTCCTGAGGTCGAAGTAGAGCCCGACCCGCACTCCGTGCGCCCCCGAGCGGGGAGGCCTCAGCTCGGGACGGGCCAACGCGCCCGTGCCGCCGCCCGGGCGTGGCCGGGGATCCCGTCCAGCTCGAGGCGCAGCACCTGGAGCCGCATGGTCCAGACGTGGAGGTCGTACTCGACGGTGAAACCGATGGCACCGGTGAGCTGGTGCAGCTCGGGCCCGAGGGACTTCGCCGCCGCGGTCGCCGACGCGGCCGCCAGGGCCGACTCCTCGGCCGGCGCGCCCCGCCAGGCCGCCTCGTAGCACAGCCACCGGGCGCCCTCGATCGAGACGGCGGCCTCGGCGAGGCGGTGCTGGATGGCCTGGAACGATCCGATGGGCCGGCCGAACTGCTCACGACCCTTCACGTGGTCGACGGTGAGGTCGAACGCCGCCGTCATGGTGCCGACGGCCTCGGTCGCGATGGCGAGCCGCCACCAGTCGCGCAGGCGCTCCGCGCTCCCCTCGCCCAGGGACACCCCACCGTCGGTGGGGACCCGGGCCATCGGGTAGCCGTAGCTCGAGGCGACCGGCTCGGCCTCCCCGGGCTCGAGCTCGCGCAGTCGGGCCTCCGACTCCCCGGCGACCAGCAGGGTCCTGGCGTGGGCTCCGAAGCGCACGGGGGCGTCGGAGCCATCCACCGCCAGCGCCACCGGGCCCGCGGGCGCCTGGTCGGTGACGCCGGGGGCCACGAGCGCCCGGGCCCCGATCGCGTTGGTCCCGGCGGCCCGCGCCACCGCCTCGACCACGAGCGCCGCCTGGAGTGGGCCGGCGTCCTCGTGGGCGGCCAGGTCGAGGAACCCGGCCTCGTCCAACGCGTCGTCGAGCTCGGTGTCGTAGCCGCCGCGCTCGCCGAGCATCCGCGCCCGGTCCGGGCCCGCCTTGCGCTCGAGCAGGACCGAGACCGCGTCCTGGACCGCGCGTTGGTCGTCGTCGAGTTCGAAGTCCACCGTCACCCCTTCGGCATCTGCAGGAACAGGCGGGCGATCAGGTTGAGCTGGACCTCGTAGGTGCCCGCCGCCACCCCGGCCATCAGGGCGCTGCGGTACTGGCTGTCGCCGTCCGAGCCTTCCACCAGCCCCTCCTGGCCCATCAGGTCCATCGCCAGCTCGCCGACCACGCGCTCGGAGCGCACCATCGCGGCGCGCGCCACGTAGGCGTTGGGGCTCGGCGGCTGGTCCTTGGCCCGCTCGTCGATGACCTTGTACGCGAGCAGCCGTGCCGCCTCGCACACCGCGCGGGCCTCGCCGAGGCGCTCCTGCACCCACGGCTCACCCAGCAGGCCCTGCTGCTCGGCGAGCTCTGCGAGCTCGTCGACGAGGTACGCGGCGCGCCCGTAGCGGGGAGCACCGACGCGCTCGTAGCTCAGGGCCTCCCGGACGATGCTCCAGCCCTCGTTCTCCGGGCCGAGGCGGCAGCTCACCGGCACGCGCATGTCGTCCATGAACAGCTCGTGGAAGACGTGCTCGCCGACCAGCGCCTCGATGTCCCGCACCTTCATGCCCGGGGTGTCCATCGGCACCATCAGGATCGAGATCCCCTGGTGGCGGGGCGCGTCGGGGTCGGTGCGCACGAGCAGGAAGCAGAACTCGGCGACGTTGGCGTACGATGTCCAGATCTTCTGTCCGTTGACGACGTACTCGTCGCCGTCGCGCTCCGCACGGGTGCGCAGGGACGCCAGGTCGGAGCCGGCGTCGGGCTCGGAGAAGCCCTGGCACCAGATCACGTCGCCTGCCGAGATCCGGTTGAGGTGGTACTCCTTCTGCTCCTCGGTCCCGTACCGCATGAGCGCCGGCCCGATCCAGTTCACGTTCATGTACTGGGGGCCGCGGGGCTCGCCGCGCGACCACATCTCCTCGCCGAGGATGAAGTGCTGCCACGCCGGAGCGTCGCGCCCGCCGTACTCGGTCGGCCAGTGCGGCGTCAGCCACCCGCGCTCGGCCAGCTTCCCCGCGAACGGGAACGCGAACTCAGCGTGCTCGGGGTCGGCGAGCTTGCGCCTCGAGTCGGCGTCCCACCAGTCCGGCAGCTCCTCGTCGAGGAACTCGCTGATCTCCCGGCGGAACTCGATCTCCTCGTCGGACCACCCGAACTCCATCGGCCTGTCTCCTCGTCTGCCCCCGGGTCGTCATTCCCGACCCATGAGTATACTCTATTCTTCTCACAGTAACAGCGCACCGCCGTCGACCCGCAACGTGATCCCGGTGACGTAGCTGTTGCGCATCAGGAACAGCACGGCGTCCGCGATGTCCTCGGGCTCTCCGATGCGCCGGGCGGGGAGACGCTTCGTGAACTCCTCCATGGCCCGGTCGCGCTGCTCGCCGAAGAACCGGTTCAGCACCGGGGTGTTGATGGCCCCCGGACACACGGCGTTGGCGCGCCGGGGAGCCAGCTCGACCGCCATCGCCCGGGCGAAGGACTCCAGTGCCGCGGTCGCCGCGGCACCCACGGACCGCTCGGCGCGGGCCCGGTGAGACGACAGGCCCGAGCAGAAGGTGAACGAGCCCGCGTCGCCCATCTTCGGCGCCGCGTGCTTGGCGGTGGCCACGGCCCCCCACAGCCGGGTGTCGATCCCTTCGCGGAACAGGGCGAGCTCGGTCTCGGTGATCGGTGCCCGCGGCTGCCCGCCGGCGAAGAACGCCACGTGGTCCACGCGCTCGTGCGACTCGAAGAGGTCGCGCACCACCTCCTCGTCGGCGACGTCGCCGGCGTGGACCCGCGTCCCACCGCCGATCTCCTCGCTCGCCGCTCGGAGCTTGTCGGGATCGCGGCCCGCGATCGTCAGCTCCGCCCCCTCCTCCGCGGCCATCCTGGCGGTGGCGAAGCCCATGCCGGAGCTCCCACCGATCACGACCACCCGTGCACCTCGCAGCGACATCACCACGACCTCCCGATCTCGTGCATCAGACTCCCCACACTCTCCCGACTCTCCGGGCTCTCCGGGCTCTCCCGGCTTCCCGGCGCTGTGCCCACGTGCTCACGACAGGCCCGAGAGGAACCGCGTCACGTCGTCCCGCCACCCGCGGACCCGCGCGACGTCGTCGGCGATCTCGAGCGTCGCGGACGGCAGGGCGCGCGCGAGCTCGACCGCGCTGGCGTCGGGGTGCCCCGGATCTCCCGGCCAGGTCAGCACGAGAGCCGGCACCTCGAGGCGGGCGAGCTCCTCCCGGGGAGGCAGGTCCGAGACCGCGGCGCCGCGGAGCGCGTGCACGACGGAGTCGGCGTCCCAGGTCCGGATCCGCTCCACGAGGATCTCCGAGAGCTCGGGCACCTCGTCGTCGAGGAAGGGGTAGATCGCGTTGCCCCGCGCTCGCTCCGCGAAGCCCTCCAGGCCCTCTCGCTCGATGAGGTCCGCCATCTTCCGGTACACGTCGCTCTGCGCGGCGCGCTGCTCCCACGCCGCCGGCGGCAGGACGAGCACGAGACCCTCGACCCGGTCGGGGACCGCCAGCGCGGCGTGCAGCGCCAGCGCGGCACCCAGCGACGTGCCGGCGGCGACGAAGCGCTCGATCTCGAGGCGGTCCACCAGCACCAGCAGGTCCGCGGCGAGCTCCTCCCAGGTGCACTCGTGGTCGCCCCGCGCGGGGCTCGAGCGCCCGTGGCCCCGCACGTCGTAGCGGACGACGCGGGCGAGCGGCGAGAGGTCCCAGGGGAAGAGGCCCATCTCGTCCTCCTGGCCCCGCGCGCTCGTCAGGCCGTGGGTCCACACGAGGTGGCGGGGCCCGCTGCCCAGCGACGACACCGCCAGCTCGGCGCCGCGCACCGCCACGACCTGATCGGTCCGGGCGTCGGGCTCGGGTCCGGCGCTCACGCGACCGACGCTCCGCCGGGCTTGTTCGGGTCGAGGCCGCTGCGACGGACGCCGTCGCTCCCGATCAGCACCCCGTTGGGGCGGGCGAAGGTCACCGTGGTGGGCCCCTCGCCCCCGAAGACCAGCTCGATCCCGGCCTCGTGCAGCGCGTCGACGGCGTCGTCCGGGGCGCGCTCGTCGAGGAGCACACGGCGGGCACCCGCGTGGATGCGCGCCTCTTCGCACGCCTCCTGCATCGATCGACCCTCCGCCAGCGCGACCACCATCTGCGCCACCCCCGAGACGATGCGCGGACCGCCGGAGGCTCCGAAGGCCGCCATGGGCCCGTCCTCGCCCGCCATGACGATCGGGCACATGGCGCTGAGCGCCCGACGTCCCGGGCCGATGCTGTTGGCCGAGCCGGGACGCGGGTCGAAGAACGCCATGCCGTCGTTCAGGACGACGCCGGTCTCGGGTTCGAGGAGGCGCGCGCCGAACTCGTTGAGCAGCGTCTGGGTGACCGAGACCATCGTGCCGGCCGCGTCGACGGCGCTCACGTGCGAGGTGTGACCGTGCTCGGTCGTGGCGCCGGCTCCGCCGACACCGTCGTCCGCGGCGCCCGCGCCCGAGCGCTCCCCCGGCGACGGCGGCTCACCCCCGGTCAGGTGGGCCTCGAGGCGCGCACGGGCGTAGTCGGTGCGGCAGAGCTCCTCCCACGGAGCCGGCCGCTCCGGGTCGGTCGACCCGTAGCGCGAGCGGTCCAGGAGGGCCAGCATGAGCGCTCGGGCCCACAGCACGCTCTCGTGGGTTCCCGGGTCGCGGCTGCGCCCGGCCGCGAACAGGTTCAGCGCCTCGACGACCGAGGGGAAGCCGGTCCCGGGCACGCCCGCCAGCAGGTGCCCGTCGAAGCGGGCCAAGGCGGCCTCGGTGACGAAGGGCCGGTACGCCGCGAGGTCCTCGAGGGTGAGGAGACCGCCTCCCGCTCGCACGCGCTCCACGATGGCCTCCGCGACCCGGCCGGTGCGGAACAGCTCGGGGCCCTCGCGGCGGAGCTCCTCGAGCGTCCGGGCGAGCTGCGGTTGCACGAGCCGGTCGGCCGGCGACATCCCCGGACCGCGCAACGGGAGCCCGTCGTCGAGGAAGGTCGAGGCGCACCCCTCGTCGTCCCGCAGGTGCCGCGCCTCGGAGGCGATCACGGACGCGAAGAACCAGTTGACCTCCACACCGTCGGCGGCGAGCCGGACGGCGGGCTCGAGCACGGATCCGAGCGGCAGGGACCCGAACTGCTCGTGCGCGGCGGCGAGGGCGGGCACCGACCCGGGGACCGCCACCGAGCGCGGCCCCACGACGTTGGCGTCGCCCTCCACGGGAGGCCATCCGTAGAACGAGGCGGCACCGGGCGGGGTCTCGGCCAGCGGGTACTCCTCGGGACGGGCCGCCGCCGGTGTGACCATGTTCCCGTCGATCGAGACGTAGCGGTCGGACTCGGCGTGGCCGATCACGAGGAAGGTGCTGCCCCCCACACCGGCCATCGAGGGTTGCACCACCCCGTCGGCGAACGCGGCCGCGACCGCGGCGTCCACGGCGTTGCCGCCGCGGCGGAGGATCTCGGCGCCGGCCTCGGAGACCTGGGTATCCGGCGCGGTCACCATCCCACCGGTGCTGCGGACCTCGTCGTAGGAGGGACGCCACGCCATCGTCACACCACCAGGATGGGATTGAGCGGGCTGCCGAGACCGCGGCGGATCTTGAGGGGGGCGGTGCAGAAGAGGCCCTCGCCCACGCCGGCGTCCGCGACGACGGCGAGGTCCAGGTTCTCGATCAGGTTGACCCCGAGGTCTCGCAGGAAGAGCTCGTGGTTGAAGAGCGGTTCGGTGCCCTCGGGCGCGGGGATCGGCTCGATCCCGAAGTTGTCCATCCCCACGAGGACGGGGTCGCGCGCCGCGAGCCACTCGGCTCCGTCGCTCGACAGCCCCGGCTCGCCGCTCGCGAACCGCTCCGGGTCCTCCCGGTGCACGTCCATCCACCCGGTGCGCACCAGGAAGACGTCGGCCTCGTCGGGGTCGAGGTCGACCCGGGAGGCGCTCTCCTCGAGGTCGCCGGCGGTCACCAGGTCTCCCTCGGCCAGGGTGCGTCCGGCGGCCACGTCGAGGACGATCGCCGTGGCCACCACGGCGCCGATGTGCTCGACGCCGGCGTGCTTCGTGCCGCCGCGCGACACGAGCGAGGCGTCCGCCCCGTTGTAGAGCTGGTGGTCCTTCCACACGTGGGCCAGGCCGTCGAGGTGCGTGTGGGCGTGGGTGTGCATGGTGAGCATGTCCTCGGCGCGTCCCCGTCCGGGATCACGGGGGTGGGTGACCTGCACCGTGACGTGCCACGTGGTGTTCCGCCCGCCCGAGAGCGGCCCCCGCCGGCCCACCTCGGTGCCGAGCGCGAACGTGCGCCCCCTGCGGGGTCGCGCCAGCGCCGCCGCGACCCGCTCCTCGGTGAGGAGGTTCACGGCGCCGAGCTGGTCGTCGGGGCCCCATCGCCCCCAGTTGCTGCGGGCGGTCACGACGCGCCTTCCCCGTCGACCTCGCTGCGTGGCGCGTCGGCCGCGAGCTCGGCCAGCCACCGTTCGATAGCCTCGCACTGCGAGCCCGCGAGGAGTTCGACCCGCATCCCGTCGGGGTTGCGGTGGTAGGCGAACGCGGCGGACCCGCCCCGACCGCCGGAGCCGAGCACCTCCACCGGCAGGCCGCGCTCCTCGAGCTCGCGCGATCCGGCGGCGACGTCGTCGACCCCGTAGCAGACGTGGTGGAGCTCCTGGTTCCGCTCGGTGGACCACACGCTGCCGGGCGGTCCCTCCAGCAGCTCCGTGTAGACGGGCCCGGCCGTCGACCAGGCGATGCGGATCCGGGCGCGCACCGGCCCGTCGGGACCGTCTCCCTCCACGTCCCACTCCGAGGAGGGCGCCCAGTGCAGCCCGAGCGCCAGGCCGAGCTGCGCCATGCCCTCCTCCAGGTCGGGGACCGCGACCCCGACGTGGTGGATGCGCTCCGGACGCAACCAGACCGGAGGCGCCGCCGTGGGCGGCGGATCGGCTGCGGCGCTCACACCGTCTCCTCCACTCGAGCGTCCGGGGCGCCCGCCGCCCACCGCGCGGACCGGCGGAGGATCGTCTGGTGCGCGGGCTGGGACAGCGACGCGATGTCGTGGCCCAGGGCGTCGTAGACCACGCGACCGGCCTCCCGCGGGCGGGCGGCGAGGAGCGCCTGGTCCTCGCCGCGGTAGCGGCAGGTCATCAGCGCCTCGGCGTCGGGCTGCCAGTCGAGGAAGCTGTAGAGCTCGTCCTCGATCGCGAAGCGCTCGACGCCCGCGACGATCGGGTGGGCGTCGGTGCGCACGTCGATCTCGAGGGTGCGGGGGGGAGGGTGCGTGGAGCGCTCCCAGTTCCAGGCCGCTCCCACGATCTCGCCCCACTCGGGCCAGTCGTCGAAGCAGATCGCGGCGGTGTGCACGGCGAGCAGGCCCCCTCCGCGTGCGAGGTGCCCGCGCAACGCCTCGCGGCCCGACTCCGACAGCGTGAACGCCCAGCGATCTCGTGCGCCGTCGAACATCGGGTGCAGCATCCTCCATCGCAGCGCGTACACGGTGACCAGGTCGTAGGGGGCGTCCCCTGCCAGGCGTGCGAGGCCGGCGTCGAGATCCTGGGTGATCTCGGACTCCACACCTGCGGACTCCAGCACGCCGGCGAGGTACGGGCCGGTCTCGTCGAAGCGATGGAAGAAGCCACCAGTGAGGAGGAGGTTGCTGATCGCCGCCATCACAAAACGGTATCCTCTTCTCTGATTCCCGGGCAAGCGGCCGCCGCGTGGCCACGGACACGACGAGCGAATTCCGTATACTCTATGCTGGGCACGCTGCCTGCTGCCCCGACCGCTCGGCTCGCACGGAAAGGCCCCCACGTGAAGCTGCTCCACACCAAGATCTGGCGACCCCAGCTCGACCCGATCAGGAAGCGCATCGAGGAACGAGGCCTCCCCGTGGAGCTCGTGCCGCTCGGCTCCGGACCCGGCGACGCGCTCCTCGTGGGCTGGTCGATGTCCGACGACGAGCTGCACGAGGCCGAGGAGGCCGGCGTCCGATGGGCCCAGGTCCTCACGGTCGGCCTCGAGGACGTGATCACGCCGGCCGTGGCGGCGAGCCCGATCACCATCACCACCGTCGCGGGGCTGGCCACCACCGCCATGGCCGAGTTCGTCTTCGCCCGCATCCTCGAGCACGCCAAGAAGCTCCCCCACCTCGACGACCTCCAGTCCCGCCACGAGTGGGACCAGATGCAGATGCTCGGCTCCCTCCGGGGCGCCACCCTCACGGTCGTCGGCCTCGGGCCCGTCGGTCGTCGCGTCGCGGAGGTCGGCCGGGCCTTCGGGATGCACCTCATCGGCGTGCGGAGGCACCCCGAGCACGGCCCGGGTCCCTGCGACGAGGTCGTCGCCGCCACGGACCTCCCCGACGTGCTGGGGCGCAGCGACTACGTCGTCGTGGCCGCTCCACAGACCCCCGAGACGGTCGGCCTCTTCGACGAGCGCGCCCTCGCGGCCATGCGGGAGGGGTCGCTGCTGGTGAACATCGGACGCGGCCCGCTGATCGACGAGCAGGCGCTGGTCGCGGCCCTGCGCTCCGGCCGGTTCCGGGCCGCCCTCGACGTGTTCGACGAGGAGCCGATCCCCGAGGAGAGCCCGCTGTGGGACACCCCGGGCCTGCGGATCTCGCCCCACTGCGCGGCGATCAACCCGTCGCTGTTCGACGAGTCGGCCGACATCGCGATCGACAACATCCAGCGCTTCCTCGCGGACGAACCGCTCCGCAACGTCGTCGACAAGGAGGCGGGATACCCGGTGGGCGAGCAGAGGCTCCCGACACCTTGACCAAAAAATAGGATACTTTTATCGTCGGTCGTCGCCGATGACGGAGGACGGAGCGTTGGACGACGAGCTCTTCGAGCACTTCGATCACCACAGCCCCGAGTTCGCGGAAGATCCGTGGTCGGTCTACGAGGAGCTCCGCTCGCGCTGTCCGGTCCTCCACAGCGAGGAGCACGGTGGATTCTGGGTCGCCTCCCGCTACCAGGACGTGGCCCGCGTCGCCCGCGACGACGCGACCTTCTCCTCGGAGGGCGGGGTCGTCGTGCCCCCACCCGACTACCGGGTGATCCCGATCGACATGGACCCGCCCGAGTTCTTCCCCTACCGGCGCATCCTCAACCCGCTCTTCTCGCCGCCGGCGGTCGAGAGGATCGAACCGCAGATCCGGGAGCTCGCGATCGACCTCATCGACGGGATCATCGAGCAGGGATCCTGCGACTTCGTCGAGGACTTCGCCTCCCCGCTCCCCGCGATCACGACGCTCGGCATCCTCGGGTTCCCCCGCGAGGAGTGGCACGACTTCGCGTTCCCCATCCACCACAGCGTGTTCAACACGCCCGCCGAAGAGTTCGACGACCCGGCGACGGCCGAGAAGGTCGCGAACAGCCAGCTCCGCATGCGGGCGCGGATCCGCGAGGTGCTCGAGGAGCGCCGGCGCGAGCCCCGCGACGACGGGATCACCTACATCGCGAACGCCGAGGTCGAGGGACGCCGCCTCAGCGACGACGACATCGTCGACACCGTGGCCCTCATCCTGATCGGTGGGCTCGACACGACCACCTCCGCCATCGGGAACGCGCTCATCTACCTGTCGGACAACCCCGAGGCCCGGCGCCGGCTCATCGAGGAGCCGGAGCTGATGCCCACGGCCGTCGAGGAGTTCCTCCGCTACCAGGCGCCGGTCCAGGGCCTGGCGCGCACCGTCACCGGGGACACCGAGCTCGGCGGCGAGGAGCTGCAGGAGGGCGACCGCGTCCTCATGCTCTGGGCCTCCGCCAACCGGGACGAGGAGGAGTTCGAGGATCCCGACCAGGTCCGCCTCGACCGGCACCCCAACCGCCACCTCACCTTCGGGGTCGGGGTGCACCGGTGTCTCGGGTCGAACCTCGCCCGCGCCGAGTTCCGCATCGCGCTCGAGGAGATCCTCGCTCGGATCCCCGACTACGAGATCGACCACGAGGGGATCGTACGCGGCCACGACGTCGGGGTGGTCTACGGATACACGCGGATCCCGGCCCGCTTCGAGCCCGGCCTGCCCTCCACCGAGGCGGGCTGAGCCGACGACGAGTCCAGACGACGAGTCCAGACGACGACCCCGGGGGCTCGCCCTACGACCGGGACGCCGTGCTCGGCCCCTGAGGCTTCGGGCGCTCGGCGCTCGGGTCGATGAAGGTGAGCACCGAGTCGAGGTGACGGGCCAT
>CAYTKN010000050.1:0-13068 GCA_964438505.1 uncultured Burkholderiales bacterium | reverse complement strand
CGCCCTCCTTGTCCATGTCCTCGAGGCGACCGGCGACGTTCGCGTTCTGGACCTCGGGGGTGGGGTCCTCCCGGAAGGTGACCGCGGTCTTGCCGCGCAGCGGGATCTTGCCTCCCTTCTCGGCCTCGGTCGTGTCAGCGGGGGTGCGCAGCGAGCGCTTGTAGGGCATCGGGTGGATGCTCAGGTGGTGGCCCTCGGTGACCTGCTGGTAGTAGGGCTCGAGCTCCGACCAGCGCTCCTCGAGCGTCGGGCTCGCGTACTCGCGGAGCGTCTCGACGTTGGGCCCCACGTGCGTGTCGGTGTCGATGATCCGGAAGCCGTCTCTCACGTCTCGTCCCTCCACTGCTCGCGCTGGTCGTCCTGTCGTCGGTGTGCACGCGCCTGCACGCGGCGGTCGTGCGCGCGACAGTCCTGCACGTCACACTGACGATAATTCAGTATACAGAATTACCATGCGTGCGAGACAGCCGTCTGCGGTGTGACCGCTCGGGAGACGCTCACGAATCCCCGACGCTCCGGTCCGGGTGGCAGGCTCGTCGCGGCGCCACGGGGAGCGAGACCACACGGAGCGAACGGGAAGGACCTGCGCATGGACACCGTCGTCGTCGCCGGGATGTCGCTGGCCGGCCTCAACGCCGTCGAGGGCC
This sequence comes from uncultured Burkholderiales bacterium, assembly GCA_964438505.1. Classification (GTDB taxonomy): domain Bacteria; phylum Actinomycetota; class Acidimicrobiia; order IMCC26256; family JACPCJ01; genus CAYTKN01. The sequence goes on along the minus strand of CAYTKN010000050.1, from coordinate 12,421 downwards.
TGCGGGACGCCGGGTTCGACGGGCGGATCGTCGCGGTGGGCTCCGAGGACCACCTGCCCTACGACCGCCCGCCGCTGTCGAAGCAGGTGCTGGCGGGGGAGTGGGAGCCCGAGCGCACCGCGCTGCGCGAGCCCGAGCGCTACGACGCCCTGGAGGTCGACTGGGAGCTCGGGCGGCGCGCCACCGGGGTCGACGTCGACGACCGGAAGGTCTCGCTCGACAACGGCATGGTGGTCTCCTTCGACGGGCTGGTCGTGGCGACGGGCTCGTCGCCGAAGCGCTTGCCCGGCACACCCGAGCTGGAGGGTCTCCACGTGCTGCGCACCCTGGAGGACTCCCTCGCCGTCGCCGCCGAGCTCGAGCGCGGGCCACGGGTCGCGGTGGTCGGTGCCGGCTTCATCGGCTCCGAGGTGGCGGCGACCGCGAGGAGACGGGGCCTGGAGGTCACGGTCGTCGAGGCGCTGCCGGTGCCGCTCGCGGGCGCGCTCGGAGAGCGGATGGGCGCCGCGGTCTCCGCGCTGCACGACGACCACGGCGTCGAGGTGCGCTGCGGTGTCGGCGTCGAGGGCTTCACGGGCTCGCAGCGCGTGGAGGGGATCCGGTTGGCGGACGGCTCCACGGTCGAGGCGGACCTGGTGGTGGTCGGCGTCGGCGTGGCGCCGGCGACGGGCTGGCTGGACGGCTCGGGGCTCGACGTCGGCGACGGTCTGCTCTGCGACGAGGCCTGTCGGGCGGCCGAGAGGGTCGTCGCCGCCGGCGATGTCGCCCGCTGGCCCAATCCCCTCTTCGGGGAGACCATGCGGGTCGAGCACTGGGACAACGCCGTCCAGCAGGGCCGCCACGCCGCGCGGACCCTCGTGGCGGAGCTCGGCGGGGACGAGCCCGAGGCCTACGCCCCGGTGCCGTGGTTCTGGAGCGACCAGTACGAGTCCAAGATCCAGATGGCGGGCCGACCGGGGCCCGATGTCGACGTCGTGGAGGGATCGATCGACGAGCGCTCGTTCGTGGCCCTCTACGGCCGCGACGGCCGGGTCACCGGAGTGCTCGGGATCGACAAGGCCCGCTTGGTGGTGATGTACCGGATGCGCATCGCCGACGGTCTGGCGTGGGAGGACCGGCGCGCGCTCGTGGACCCCACGTGAGGCGCCCCGCGACCGCGAGGCCGGCGGGAACGCCGGCGACCCCCGGCCCCGCTGCGTCGTCCGGTCGCGGGCGGTCCGGGGGTACAGTGACAGCCGTTCGGTGCACCGCCGCGATCGCCGAGGGGGTGGAGGCGTGGCCGGATCCCCACCGTCGTCCGAGCCCGACCGCGACGCGGGCGCGAGAGCTCCACGGACCCACCACGACCTGCTCCACGGTCGCGACGTCCCGCTCGACACCGAGTCGCGCAAGCGCCGTCAACTCAAGCACGACCTGGCCGCCCGGGTCCGCGGGATCAGCGAGGCGGTGGCGATGCTCGACGCGCTCGAGTGCGAACCGGACGAGCTCCAGCCGCTCATCGACCAGGCCCGCGATCTGGAAGACCGCCTCGACCGTCTGCCCGACCTCCGGGGCCACGGCGGCGCGGCGCTCGCTCCCAGGGGAGCCTCCGCGCTCGACGAGCGCAGCCCGATCAGCGGTCGCGGCAACCCCCTGGCCCCGCCGCTCCACCTCGAGTGCGACGGGATCACCACGTGGGGGCACGCGACCTACGGGATCGCGTACGAGGGACCCCCGCTGCATCTCCACGGTGGGTGGGTCCTGGCGGCCTTCGACGAGGTCCTCGGCGTCGCCCAGGCGGTGGCCGGCGCACCTGGGATGACCGGGACGCTCACCGTCAGGCTGCGCGCTCCCACACCGTTGCACGAGCGCATCGACTACGAGGCGTGGCTCGAGCGCACGGAGGGCCGCAAGCTCTTCGCCCGCGGCGAGGCCCGTCTCGAGGGCCGCGTGCTCGCCGAGGCCGAGGGGATCTTCATCGCCCCGAGCGACTGGACGGAAGCGACCCGCCGTCCGGACGATCCCCGGGGCGGTCCGGTCGACCCGACCTGAGGGCACGAGGGCCGCGGTGGGGATCCTCGACGCGACGCCGACCCGGATCGGCGACGTGCTCACTTGAATGTGTGAGTGTGGTGCAGTCAATACGACTGCACCACACTCACACATCACCCTTCGCCGTGGTGAGGCGGACCCGGCGCTCCCCAGCAGGCCCGGAAACCGGTACGATCGGGACAAGGGGACGTGCGTGCGTGATCGGTGAGGAGCTCTCGGTCCAGCATCGTGGAGGACGTGGCGGAGGTGCAGGGTCAGTGATCCGAGTCGTGGTGGTGGACGACCACGCCATGGCCCGCAAGGGCATCCGTCTGCTCCTCGAGCCCGCTTCCGACATCGAGGTCGCGGGAGAGGCGAGCGACGGCTCCGAGGTGGTCGACGTGGTCGAGGCGACCGACGCCGACGTCGTCCTCATGGACCTGCGGATGCCGAGGATCGGGGGCCTCGAAGCGACCAGCCGGCTCCACGCTGCACGCCCGGAGGTCAAGATCGTCGCCCTCACCGCCTACGCGGAGGACGAGCGCGTGATCGACGCCGTCCGGGCCGGCGCCTCCGGATACCTCCAGAAGGGGGTCGACGAGGACGAGCTGTGCGACGCGGTGCGTGCGGTCCACGCCGGTCGCCTCCTGCTCGACACGAGCGTCGAGGAGCTGCTGGCCCGCCGACCCGCCCCCAACGGGAAGATCGACTCGCTCACGTCGCGTGAGACCGAGGTGATCCGCGCGTTGGCGTCGGGCATGTCGAACCGGCGGATCGCCGAGCACCTGGACCTGTCCGAGAAGACGGTGAAGAACCACATCAGCCGGATCCTCGCCAAGCTCGAGCTCACCGACCGGACCCAGGCAGCGCTGTACGCCGTGCGTCAGGGCATCGCCGATCCGCTCTGACCCGGACATCCGCGGCCTTGCGCCTCGACACCTGGACACGGGGGGATCGGGGCCCGCCTCCGACGGCGGACCCGACAGCGGACCCTCCTGGCCAGCCGACGAGCGCGACCGCGCTCCACACGCCCGGGTTCAGGGCCGTCTCGTCGGTGTCTCCTCGCGCGGCGGGTGCGGATCGCGGTGCGCCCGGAGGGGCCGCTCGCGCCGGTGTGTGCGCTGGTGGCCGTTGCGGGTCGCGGCGGGTTCGATGACCTGGACGTGACCGGGCTCGCGCGCCACGCCGGCGCCTCCGACGGAGGCCTCGGGTCCGTAGTACCGCTCGGCGTCGATGACGTCGATCATCCCGCGCCGCTGCGCGTCGAGGTACGCGCGGCGCATGGCGCGGCGTCGCTGCTTGCGACGTTTGATCTGCTCGCGCCGGAGGAAGAACGCGATGGCCAGACCGATCGCCAGCACCGTCGCGAGGCGCCGGACGGTGCTCATGACGCCCGCTCCGGCGTCGGTGGCTTCCTCGTCGGTCTCGGCGACCTGCTCGACCTGCTCGTCGGCCGCGGTGGGGATCCCGTCGAACATCGGCTCGGGGAGCACCTCGCCGGTGCCGCGGGCGCTCGGCGGAGTGTTGAAGCCCTGGTCGAGGAGAGCGGCGGCCGTCCCGTAGTGGTCGGTGGCGTCGATCACCACCGCGATGAGCCGGCGCCCGTCTCGCTCGGCTGTGGCGAGGAGGGTGTGCCCGGCTGCCTGGGTGTAGCCGGTCTTGAGCCCCGTCAGGCCCGGGAAGGTCTCCAGCAGCTTGTTGTGGTTGACCAGCCGGTGGGGCTCGCCGTCGCCGCCGTCGAACTCGTACACCGGCTTGGAGGCGATCTCCATGATCTCGGGGACGTCCAGGGCGTTGCGGGCCAGGACCGCCAGGTCGTAGGCGCTCGCCCGTGTCCCGCCCTCGAAGCCCTCCTCGCCGTCGAAGCCCGCCGGATCCAGCCACGTGCTGTCCTGCATCTCGAGCCGGTCGGCGGTCTGCTGCATGAGGTGCGCGAACTCCTCGAGGTCGCCGCTCACCGCTTCGGCGAGCGCGTACGCCGCGTCGTTGGCCGAGACCATCAACAGCGAGTGGAGGAGGTGCTCGAGCTCCCAGCTCTGGCCGGCCTCGAGGCCGATGCGCATCGCCGGCTGCTCCGCTGCCCGCTCGCTCACGACGACCTCGTTGTCGAGCTGGAGCTGCTCGAGGGTGACGAGCGCCGTCATCACCTTGACGAGGCTGGCGACCTCGTGGGGCTCATGGTGGTTGAGGGCGGCGAGCACGGCGCCGGTGTCGGCGTCGGCCAGCACCCACGCCTCGGCCGCTGCGGGATCGGAGAGCGGGGTCTCGCCGGTCTGCTCGTCCTGCTGCTCCTGTTGGCCCTGTTGGCCCTGTTGGTCCTGCTGTGCGAGCGCGGCCGATGGAGCGCCCGGGAGGCCCACCACGGCTGCGAGGGGCAGCGCGGTGAGCAGGGCGGTCAGCAGCGCGGCGAGCCGTCGCAGCATCTGGGCAAGGCTACGCGCTCTCACCACGTCGGGGAGGAACCCGTCGCGAGGCCCGCCGCGCGCGGTTGGCCGCGCTGGTGGACGGCTGGCACGATGAGCGGGTGACCGACCAGGACGTTCACACGAACCGGCGGGTGCTCATCACCGAGGAGCTGGCACCCAGCGCCGCCGAGGTGCTGGAGCGTGCGGGCTGCGACGTCGACGTCCAGCTCGGCCTCGACTCCGACGGTCTCCGCAAGGCCATCGCCGGCGCGGCGGCGCTGATCGTGCGCAGCGCCACCAGCGTGGACGCGGAGGTCCTCGACGGCGCCGACGAGCTCGTCGTGGTGGGGCGAGCCGGCATCGGCCTCGACAACATCGACGTCGAAGCGGCCACGCGGCGCGGCGTCATGGTCGTCAACGCCCCGCAGTCGAACATCATCTCGGCGGCGGAGCACACCGTCGCTCTGCTCCTCGCCCAGGCGCGCAACATCCCGCAGGCCCACGCGGACCTCGTCGCCGGCGAGTGGAACCGCTCGCGCTGGAAGGGCGTCGAGCTGCACGGCAAGTCCCTCGGGATCGTGGGGCTCGGCCGCGTCGGCGTGCTGGTCGCCCAGCGAGCCCTCTCCTTCGGGATGCACCTCCTCGCCTACGACCCCTACCTCTCGGCGGAGCGGGCCCGGCAGCTCAACGTGCGCCTGGTCGACTCCGTCGAGGAGCTGGTGGCGCGGGTCGACTTCCTCACGGTCCACCTGCCCAAGACCCCCGAGACCGTCGGCCTCATCGGCGATCGGGTGCTCGACGCGGCGCGGCCGGGCCTGCGAGTGGTCAACACCGCCCGTGGCGGCATCCTCGACGAGGAGGCCCTGCACCGGGCGATCACCGACGGGCGGGTCGCCGGGGCGGCCCTCGACGTGTTCGCGGAAGAGCCCACCACCGTGAGCCCGCTCTTCGAGCATCCCAACGTCGTGGTGACCCCGCACCTCGGCGCGTCGACGGCCGAGGCGCAGGACAAGGCCGGTCAGACCATCGCGGAGCAGGTGGCGCTCGCCCTGGACGGCGACTTCGTGCCCTACGCGGTCAACGTCGCCGCGGCCGAGGCGGCGGAGACGGTCCGGCCGTTCCTCCCCCTCGCCGAGCGTCTCGGCCGGCTGTTCACCGGTCTGGCGGAGCGGGTGCCCGAGTCGCTGGAGGTGGCGTACGAGGGTCGGCTGGCCGACTACGACTGCTCGGTGCTGACCCTGGCCGTCCTCAAGGGCCTGCTGAGCCCGTTCGTGCACGAGCCGGTGTCGTTCGTGAACGCGCCGCAGCTCGCCGCGGAGCGCGGCCTCGAGGTCCGGGAGACGAAGTCGTCGACCGTGGTCGACCACGTCAACGTGATCAGCCTGCGGGGCCGCGCGGACGGACACGAGGTGCAGGTGGCCGGGACCTTGTCGGGCAAGGCCGAGGCACCCCGGATCGTCTCGGTCGACGACTACACGGTGGACGTGCCGCCGAGCCACAACATGGTGGTGGTGCGCAACACGGACGTGCCGGGTGTCATCGGCCGGGTGGGGACCGTCCTCGGCGAGGCCGGCGTCAACATCGCCGACATGGAGGTGGGTCGCGCGCCCACCGGCGAGCACGCGCTCATGATCATCGCCACCGACTCCCACGTCCCGGTCGAGGTGCTCGACGAGCTCCGCTCATCCCCCTCGATCGTCGACGTGAAGGCGATCGAGCTCGACTGACGGGCGCGAGGGCGCGAGGGCGCGGGGCCGCGAGGCCGCGGAGGCGCCGGTGGGGTCGGGTGGGCCGTCGGGGTCGTCGGCCGGTTCGAGCTACTGCTTCGAGCGACGCAGGCCGTCGGCCTCGGCGATCGAGGCGTCCTGGTAGCAGCGGTCGGCCTTGGTCCGCTCGTAGTGGCGGCCCTCGGGGACGTGGAAGATGCCGCTCTCGACCTTCGCCTTGACCGGGTGGGAGGCCGGGCACGACCCGTCCTCGTCGGGCTCGACCCACTTGCGGGCGCCGGGGTCGACCTCGCCCACCGCGATCGAGCGCACCGAGGGGGTGCCGGGTTGGGTCGGCTGGCCGGCCGGGCGCTCCGCGCCGCGGGGGGCGGTGCCCGCGCCCGGTCGCCGGGTCGGTGCGGTGCGGGTCCGGGTCGGCGGAGCCGAGCCCGGTGCGGTCTCGCCCTCGTCGCCGCTGATGAGCCGGTAGATCACGTAGCCGAGCGCGGCGAGCACGGCGAGCCGTACCGCGGCGCGGATGAGACGTGCGAACATGGCGCCAATCTAACGAGCCCGGCGCCCTCGTACAGCCATCCTCCGCTCCGCGGTGCCGTGAGCCGCCGCCGGCGACCCCGCGCCTTGACACTCGTCGCCGGGCGCTGCGAGGATTGGGGGACCATGCATCCAGACGTGCGTACGGCTCGTGCGATGCTGCGCATAGCGCCGCAGGCAGAGCACGGCGAGCAGACACAGCGAGCACAGCAGACGGCAGAGCGACCAGCACTGCGTCAGGTCCTGCTCCTTACCTAGGCGAGCGCCCACATCGTGGCGCTCGCGGCCAACCCTCCGTGCCCGTTGCGCGGAGGGTTTTTCGATGTCCGGAAGACCCCACAGCCACCCGCGGGAGGCAGCGATGAGCGAGAGGGTGACCATCTTCGACACCACGATGCGCGACGGCGAGCAGAGCCCGGGCATCTCCCTCGACATGGGCGAGAAGCTCGAGATCGCGGACCAGCTCTCGCGCCTCGGAGTCGACGTGATCGAGGCGGGGTTCCCGGTCGCCAGCGTGGGGGACTTCGAGGCCGTCGAGGCGATCGCACGGCACTTCGAGGACGGCGGCCCGGTCGTCGCGGGGCTCTCCCGCACGGGTCTCGCCGACGTCGACCGCTGCTGGGAGGCCGTCCGGCACGCCCGTCGGGCGCGGATCCACGTGTTCATCGCGACCTCGCCCATCCACATGGAGAAGAAGCTGCGCATGCAGCCCGAGGACGTCAAGAAGGCGGTCGGAGAGGGCGTGGCGCGCGCCGCGAGCTACACCGACGACGTCGAGTTCTCGCCCGAGGACGGCACGCGCTCCGACGTCGACTTCATGTGCGAGGTGCTCCAGATCGCGGTCGACAGCGGGGCGACCACCCTCAACATCCCCGACACGGTGGGCTTCGGCGTCCCCGAGGAGTTCGGGAAGATGATCGCCTACATCCGCGAGACCGTGGACGGCGACTACGTGATCTCGACCCACTGCCACAACGACCTGGGTCTGGCGACCGCCAACTCGCTCGCGGGCGTGGCCAACGGTGCCCGGCAGGTCGAGTGCACCGTCAACGGCCTCGGCGAGCGCGCCGGCAACGCGGCGCTCGAGGAGATCGTGATGGCGCTGAAGATCCGGAAGGACTTCTTCGGTGACCTGGACACGGGTGTCAACACCGAGGAGCTGGCCAAGTCCTCGCGGCTGCTGTCGCGCCTCACCGGCTACCCGGTCCAGTACAACAAGGCCGTCGTCGGCCGCAACGCCTTCGCGCACGAGGCGGGCATCCACCAGCACGGGGTGATGGCCGACAAGTCGACCTACGAGATCATCGACGCAGCCACGGTCGGCCAGGAGGCGGCGCAGATCGTGCTGGGCAAGCACTCGGGACGTCGGGCGTTCGCCGACTCGCTCGCCAAGATGGGGATCAGGATCCAGGGCGACATGCTCCAGACGACCTTCGAGCGGTTCAAGGAGCTCGCCGACCGGAAGGTGAACATCACCGAGGCCGACATCGAGGCGATCGTCGCCGAGGAGCTCGGGACCGGTTTCGTCCACGGCTACGAGATGACGCTCCTCGAGCTGACCGGCGGCACCGACAGCACCCCGACGGCGCGGGTCGTCCTCGAGCGCGACGGGAACAAGGTCGAGCACGAGGGCGCCGGCGACGGCTTGATCGACGCGGCGTGCTCGGCGATCAAGAAGGCGACCGGCATCGACGCGACCCTCACCGACTTCAACGTGTCGTCGGTGACCTCCGGCGTCGACGCGCTCGGTGACGTCATCGTGCAGGCCGAGTTCCAGGGCGTGCAGGTCTCGGGTCGTGGCGTCTCCACCGACGTGGTCGAGGCCTCGGCGCGGGCGTTCCTCAACGCGGTGAACAAGCTCGTCCGCATCGCCGAGAACCCCGAGGACCGCCAGCTCGAGGTCGGCCCCTGACGGGCGCTACCCGGCGGTGTCGTCCTACTCGTCGTCCTCGGCCGAAGCGGTGACGTCGTCGCCGGGGACCGAGTCGTCGATCCCGTTGCCGTTCTCGTCGGTCAGGGGATCGGCGTCGAGGTGCTCGATCAGGTTCAGCACCGAGCACTGGGCGGCGCGCGTCCGGTCGCGCTGCTGCCTGCGGCGGGTGGCGTCGAGCGTCGGGTCCTCGTCCGCGCCGTCCGTCGTGCCCGCGACCTCGCGCGCGTCGACGACGGGGAGGTCGGCGCCCTGCTCGAGCAGGTCGACGGCGGGGCCGCCCACGATGCCGAGGTCGAGCTGCGAGATCAGGTCGCCGCGCTCGAGCCGCTCGAAGAGCTCCTCGTCGAGGCCCCGGTGGGGGTCCTCGGACGCCTCGGAGTTGCCGGGCGCGGGGTCCGCGACGCCGCCGAGGTCCTCGACGACCCGGCCCGTGGAGCTGCGGGCGTCGAGTTGGGCGAGCACGACCTGCTCGAACACGGTCGCGGCGGTGCCCGCGTCGCGGGCGCTGACCGTCATCGCGTAGCAGGGAGCGAGCCAGTGGAACCGGGTGATCCCGTCGCGCTCGGCGGCGACGAGGTCGACGACCCCGGCGAGCTCGAAGGCCAGGCGTCCGACCTCGGCGAAGAGCTCCCGGCGCCGCGGGACCTCGAGGTCGTCGATGCGGGCCCGGAGCGCCTCGCTCGCGAGGGCGTCGACCATGGTGCGACCCAGTCCGACGGGGTCGACGACCGATTCGAGGTCGGTCTCCGGGGCGACGGTGCCGGACAGTCCGGCCTTCCAGCCGGCCCGGAAGGCGTCGGAGTTGAGCAGCTCGGGATCCCAGAACACGGCGCGCACGACCGCCTCGGGAGCGGCGATGGGGCCACGCGGTCGGCTGTGGAGCGCCTCCTGGTTTTCGAAGAGCTCCCCCTCCTCGAACAGGAGCCGTGAGGTCGCCCCGCGCGCACGGGAGGAGAGCGAGGCGTCGTCGCCCACCAGCGCCTGGAGCACCTCGGGGGCGATCGTCTCGGAGCCCCGGCGCAGGGCGGTGCGCGCCACGCGCTCGGTGCCGGCGACCGGGGGCCCGTACTCGAAGCCGTCGCCGACGGCGCTGAACGCCTCGCGGCGGAGCTCCTCGATGGTGTCGAGGTCCCGCCCGACGATCGCCGCGGCGACCTCCAGGGCGGGTTCGACCGGGTCGGCGTAGAGCTCGAGCCAGGTCCGGGTGTCGAAGTTGGCGCCCGCGCCGAGGGTCTGCTCGACGCGGTCGAAGGTGGTCTCGATCCGGATGTCGAGCGCCACGTCGTCGAGGTCGGTCGATTCGGTCCAGTTGAGGACGTCGATCCCGCTGCTCGAGAGGTCGGTCGGGCGGTCCACCGGGTCCTCGAGCTTCACGGACTCGACCGCCTCGCCGCGCACCGTGTGCCGGGCGGGGACGCTGCCCTGCTCGGCGCCGGCGCGCAGGCACGAGGTGACCAGCGCGTCGTAGAGGCGGTGGGGCTCGTCGAGGCCGCGATCGAGGTCGGTGCTCCCGAGCTCCCTCGCGACGACGCCGTCGGCGGCCAGCAGCCGCTGGAGCAGCGTCGGCGGCCGGGCGCGCCACAGGTCGAAGTCGAGGACCGAGACGACCACGGAGCCGACCTCCACCTGGTCGACGAGCGGCGCCCCGCCCCCTTGGCGCTCGTCGGGCCGGAAGATCGTGGCGAGGATCGGGCGGCGCACCTGCTGCTTCACCGTCAGGGCCTGCGCCGGGTTGCAGCGGGCCGAGGGGAGGAAGCGCCGGGCCGCCTCGACGGGCCCGACGATCCCGGGCGCGCCGCCGGTCTCTCCGTCGTCAGCGCCCGATCGGCGACCGAGTGGGCGGTCGCTGAACAGCTCCAGCTCGGAGGCCACGTCGACGGTGTCGGTGCCGCCGTACTCGTAGAGGAGGGAGAACTCGCCGACCCCCTCGAGGTCGGCGAACACGGAGCGCACGTCGAGAGGGACGGGTCGCGCGATCAGCTCGTCGAGGTCGGCGGGGGAGTCGTCGTCGCGCGTCTCGGCGCCCTGGCCGAGGACGTCGCGTCCGGGCAGGGCGCCCGCGTCGGCGACCGCGACGAGGCTGGTTGCCGCGAGCGCACCGGTGAGCAGAGGCGCGATCGTGCGGCGAATCACTCGCCTCACGGTCATCACTGGGCTCTCCCTTCCTCAGCCGTTACCGGCCACGGGTGCAGATCGTGGTCGGTGAACGGCGATCGCGCAACCGCGACGGGGCCCCCGGCGCTCCGCCCGCGTCGTCGCTGCAGAGATCGGCAGGGCACCGACGCTCCTTGAGGACGGGCCTCGACGGCGGCCTCGCGGCCAGCCTCGGGAGCAGGGGAGCAGGGGAGCAGGGTCGCCAGCCTCGGGAGCAGGGTCGCCCCGGAGGGGTGCGCACCGGAACGGCTGGTGTAGAACGGACCAGGCAGATCCGACGAGCAGGCGCCCGCGGCCCGCCGCGCGGCGGTCCCGGAGAGCGAGATGACCGCGTTCACGTTGTCCCCGGAGCAAGAGGAGTTCCGCGAGGCGGTGCGACGCTTCGCCGAGGACAAGATCGCCCCGAACGCCGCGGAAGCGGACGAGAAGGAGCAATTCCCGTGGCCGTCGTTCGAGGCCTACCGGGACACGGGCTTCGTGAGCGTGCCGTTCCCCGAGGAGTACGGGGGGCAGGGCGCCGACGCGGTCACCAACGCCGTCCTCATCGAGGAGGTCGCCAGGGTCTGCGCCTCGTCCTCGCTGTTCGTGATCATCTGCAAGCTCGGGATGATCCCGGTGCTCGAGTGGGGCAGCGACGCCCTCAAGCAGCGGTACGTCCCCCGCGTCGCCAGCGGTGAGCTCCAGGCCAGCTACTGCCTGTCGGAGGCGGGCGCCGGCAGCGACGTGGCCGCGATGTCGACCCGCGCCGTGCGGGACGGCGACCACTACGTCCTCTCGGGCACCAAGACGTGGATCACCAACGCCGGCGTCTCCGACCTCTACACCGTCTTCGCCAAGACCGATCCGGACGCCGGGCACCGCGGGATCAGCGCCTTCGTCGTCGAGCAGGACTTCGAGGGGTTCTCGATCGGCAAGGTCGAGCACAAGCTCGGGGTCCGGGGCTCGCCCACCGGCGAGGTCGTCCTCGACGAGGTGCCGGTCCCGGCGGAGAACCTGATCGGCGAGGAGGGCCATGGCTTCTACTACGCCATGGCGACGCTGGATCGCTCCCGCCCCGGGATCGGGGCCCAGGCGGTGGGGATCGCCCAGGGCGCGCTCGACGCGGCCGTCGAGTACGTGCGCCAGCGCGAGCAGTTCGACCGGCCGATCGCCGACTTCCAGGGCGTCCAGTTCATGCTCGCCGACATGGCGACCGGCGTGGAGGCGGCCCGGCAGATGGTGCACCGGGCGTGCGCCATGATCGACCGTGGCGATCCCGGGCTGACCCGCGCCGGGGCGATGGCGAAGATGCTCGCCGCCGACACCGCCATGGCGGTCACCACCGACGCCGTCCAGCTCCTCGGCGGTGCCGGCTACACCAAGGAGCACCCGGTCGAGCGCATGTTCCGCGACGCCAAGGTGACCCAGATCTACGAGGGAACGAATCAGATCCAACGCGTCGTGATCGCGAAGCACCTGCTGGCCGGGGGGATCTGATTCGTCCCCTGTTCGGGGACGCGGTGTTGTCCCTCTTCCGCCGCCCCCGAGGGCGGCGGGGATCCAACGCGTCGTGATCGCGAAGCAGTTCCTTGGTCGCTCGCGCTCCGGTCCAGCTCGGGGAGGGGTTGCGTGGTGTCGGGGGTGCGATCGCTGGCCACTCGCTCGCTGCGCTCGCTCGTCCC
>CAYTKN010000049.1:0-15013 GCA_964438505.1 uncultured Burkholderiales bacterium | reverse complement strand
CGTCGCCGTCGTTGCCGACGTTGTCCGCGTTGTCGTCGCGGGCCGCGCGCCCGTCGGTCTTGGCGCCCGAGGCGGAGCCGCGGCGCTTGTTGCGCTTGCGCCCTCCCCGGCTCCGGCGGCGCCGACCGCTGCCACCACCGGATCCCCCGCGACCGCGACCGCCGCGCTCGGGGGCCTCGGCCCCCTCGGCCGGCTCCGGCGCCGGTCGCGTGTCGCCGATCTGTGGCTTGCGGCGAGCGGCGGTTCCGTTCCCGCCCTCTCGCGCGTCGGGCCCCTGTGGCTGGCGTCCGGCCCTCTCAGGACCTTCCGCGGTCGATGATGACTGCTTCCTCGTGGACGCGCGGCGCGCGTCCTGGTTCCTGTCGTCGTCCATCGCTGGCCGTCAAACCTTTCGTGCTCACGTGCCCACCTCCGCGGGCACGCGCGTGTCGGCCTCGAGCGGCTCCAGCCGCGAGCCGTCACGCTCAATCCATTGGTGGGTCCGCAGCACTCGACCGTGGGTGACCCCACTCGGGCGACCCGGCAGCGCGGCGACGACCTCGCTCGGCCGCACCGCTCTGGGATGCGTCGCCACCTCGAGCTCCACGTCGATGCCTCTCGTCGTCTCGCCGACCACCGCGAGCGATCGCATGGCCGGCCTGAGGTCCTCCACGACCTCCTTGCCCTTCCGGCGCCGCACCCCTTCGAGGTGCCCGGCGCGCATCGCGTCCGTCACCCATGCTCCCACGTTTCGGGCGTCGAGTGTGGCCTCGTGCTCGCGCGCCACGATCTCGACCCGGTAGGTGACCGCCGCCACCTCCTGCTGGAGCGAACCGGCGCGAGGCTCGAGGAAGGCGCCGCCGGTCACCGAGACGCCCTCGGGGAGGTCGTCGCCGAGCGCCGCCATGGTCGTCGCCAGGTCGATCCGCTCGGTGAGCTCCACGTCGAGGTACTCGGCGTCGCTCTCGTAGCCGAGCGGGAGCGCGAGACCGAAGCTCACCCTCGGTCGGGGCGCGAACCCCTCGGTGAACGCGAGGGGGAGCTCCTCGACGCGGAACGCCCGCTCGAAGGCCCGCGCCACGTCCCGGTGCGAGATGAACCTGACCGGACCGCGCTTGGTGAAGCGCAGGCGCACGGGATGGCCGCGGTCGCCCTTCACGTCACGTGCCTCGCGCCGGGAGCACCCGCACGGGCACCTCGCCGCCGCGGTCGAGGTCCTGCCCGGTCCCCTGGCTCCCGCCCGCGGGCGGCACCGGCGACGCCACGACGTGCTCCAGCGCGTAGTCGGTGCACACACCGCAGTCGTAGCACGGCGTCCACCGGCAATCGGGCAGGCCGTGCTCGTTCAACGCCGCCCGCCAGTCCATCCAGAGGAAGTCGCGGTGGAGCCCCGCCGAGACGTGGTCCCACGGGAGCGGCTCGTGCTCCTCGCGGTGGCGGGTGACGTACCAGTCGGGGTCGAGACCCTCGGCGGCCATGGCGCCGAGCCACAGGTCGAGGTCGAAGTGCTCGCCCCACTCCTGGAACGTGCCGCCCTCCCGCCAGACGCGCTCGACGACCCGTCCCACGCGCCGGTCCCCACGGCTGACGATCCCCTCGGCGAAGCTGGCGCGGGGGTCGTGCCACCGGAGGTCCACCCGCGTCTTGCGGGTGGCGTCCTTGAGCATCCCGACCTTGCGGCGCAGCTCGTCGACGCCGTTCTGCCCGAACCACTGAAACGGCGTGTGCGGCTTGGGCACGAACCCGCCGACCGAAGCGGTGCAGGAAGCCTTCGAGGTGTGCTGCCGTCCGATCTCGACGACGTCCTTCGCCAGCTCCGCGATGCCGAGGGTGTCCTCGTCCATCTCGGTGGGGAGGCCGATCATGAAGTAGAGCTTCATGCGCCGCCAGCCCTCCGAGAACGCGGCGTCCACCGCCGAGTAGAGGTCCTCGGCGGTGATGAGCTTGTTGATCACCTGACGGAGACGCCAGGTCCCCGCCTCGGGCGCGAAGGTGAGGCCGGTGCGGCGGACCTTCTGGATCTCCGACGCGACACCCACCGTGAACGCGTCGACCCGCAGCGACGGCAGCGACAGCGCCACGTTCCCGCACCCCGCCTGCTCGTTGACGAGGTCGCCGACGACCCCGTCGAGGCCCGAGAAGTCGGCGCTGGAGAGCGAGCTGAGGGACACGTCGTCGTAGCCGGTGCGCCGGATGCCCTCCCGCACCATGGTCCGCACCTGCTCCTCGGGCCGCTCCCGCACGGGCCGGGTGATCATCCCCGCCTGGCAGAACCGACAGCCGCGGGTGCAGCCCCGGAAGATCTCGACGTTGAGGCGGTCGTGGACCACCTCGGTCAGCGGGACGAGCTGGCGCTTCGGGTACGGCCAGTCGGCGAGGTCGGCGACGGTGCGCTTGTCGACGGTCTCGGGCACGTCGGCGAACCGGGGTCGGGTCACCTGGAACGGCCCCTCGTGGTCGACCTCGTACATCGAGGGGACGTAGACGCCCGGCACGGTCGCCAGCTCCCTGAGCACGCCCTCGCGGCTGCGCCGGCCCGAGCGCTTCCACCCGTCGAGCACCTCGCTGATCTCGCCGACGAGCTCCTCGCCGTCACCGAGCGCGAACACGTCGAAGAAGTCCGCCATCGGCTCGGGGTTGAAGGCGCAGTGCCCGCCCGCGACCACGAGCGGGTCGTCGGGACCGCGGTGCTCGGCACGCACCGGCACGCCCGCCACGTCGATGCACTCGAGCACGTTCGTGTACACGAGCTCGGCCGCCAGGTTGAACGCCAGCACGTCGAAGTGGCTCGCGGCGACGTGGTTCTCGAGGGAGAACAGCGGGAGGCGGCTCGAGCGCATCTCAGCGTCCATGTCGGTCCACGGCGCGTAGGCGCGCTCGGCGAGCGAGTCGTCACGCTCGTTGAGGATCTCGTAGAGGATCTGGAGGCCCTGGTTGGGCAGCCCGATCTCGTACGTGTCGGGATAGACGAGGAGCCAGCGGACCAGCTCGGCCCTGTGCTCGGGGCGCTGCACGCCCCGCTCCATCCCGATGTACCGAGCGGGCTTCTGGACCCGTTCCAGGAGCGCCTCGACCTGTGGCCACAGCGTCTCGCTCACGGTGAGGCCAGTGTAACGACAGGCGGCCGACTCCGGTTCACCTATACCTGCGCATGCCGATGTTGACGACGAGGCCGATGCCGGCGAAGACGGCGATCGTCGACGAGCCCCCGTAGCTGAGGAAGGGCAGCGGGATCCCGGTGATCGGCATGATCCCCATCGACATGCCGACGTTCTGGAACACCTGGAAGGTGACCAGCACCATCACCCCCACCGCGGCGAGGGTGCCGAAGGGGTCCCTGGCGAGTTGCGCGACGCGCCAGATCCGCCACACCGCGACCGAGAAGAGGAGCAACACGAGGCCACCACCGACGAAGCCGAGCTCCTCTCCGACCGCCGTGAAGATGAAGTCGGTGTGCTGCTCCGGCACGAACGACAAGCTGGTCTGGGTCCCCTCGAACAGCCCCTGGCCGAGCATCCCACCCGAGCCGATCGCGATCTTCGACTGCTCGAGGTTGTAACGGGAGGTCTGGAGCTCGGACGACTGGTCGACGAAGCTCGTGAGCCGGTCCACCTGGTACTCCTCGAGGGCGCCGACGCTGGCCACCCCGATCGCGCTGGTGAGCGCGAAGACGAGCAGGATCCCGAGGTGGCGGGGCTTGGCCCCCGCGACCAGCAGCATCCCGAGGAGCGTCACGACCACCACCATCGCCGTGCCGACGTCGGGCTGGAGGAGGATGAGCCCGACGGGGACGGCGGCGATCCCCAACGTCTGCGCGAGCCGCCACGCGTCGAGGTCGCCGCGGTACTGGTAGCAGAACGACGCGATCGCCATGATGAGCACGATCTTGGCGAGCTCGGAGGGCTGGAACTGGAGGAACCCCAGGTCGAAGCGGGCCTGGGCGCCCCGGGTGCTCGTCCCCAGCGGCGTCAGCACCAGGAACAGGATGCCGACGGTGACCGCGTACACGAGCGGCGACACGTCGCGGAGCACCCGGTAGTCGACGAGCATCATGAAGGCCATCACCCCGAGGCCCAGCACCACGAAGCTGGCCTGGCGCACGAGGAAGAAGTCGTCGGGGCGGCCCTGGAGCTCGAGCTGGTGCTGGGTCGCGGAGTACACCATCACCAGGCCGGCCAGCGCGAGCAGCACCGAGACGCCGACGAGGAGCCAGTCGGCGTGGACGAGGAGACTCTGCTCGCGCCGGGAGTCACCCAACCCGAAGAGCTGGCTCATCCGGGAGCGCTCTCGGCGGCGGGTGCTGCCGCGGTCTCCTCGGGCTCGCGGGACACGGTGCTCGTCGTCGTGGCCGCGGGACTCGAGGGCTGGAGGGTCCCCACGGGGGGCAGGTCGGGATCGGACTCGGAGGCGTTGACGGCCTCGACCACGTCACGGACCACCGGTGCGGCGATCTCGGAGCCCGGCCCGGCCTCCTCCACGACGGCGACGATCGCGTAGCGCGGGTCGTTCGCCGGGAGGAGGCCCGCGAAGACGGAGAGGTCCTCGCGGCCCCGGACCTCCCCGGTCCCGGTCTTGCCCGCCACCGGTGGACCCTCGTAGCCGCGCCACGCCTGGTAGGCGGTGCCGTCCTCGTGCTCCACCACGCCGCGCAGCCCGGCGAGCATCACGTCGCGGACCTCGGGCGAGAGGGGCACCTCGCCGCGCGTCCTCCGCTCGACCTCCCGCACGACCGAACCGAACCGGTCGATGACCTGGACACCGACGTGCGGGCGCAGCACGTCCCCGCCGTTGGCGAGCGCGCCGTACGCGACCGCGAGCTGGAGAGGCGTCGTGAGGAAGTCGCCCTGGCCGATCGAGAGGTTGATCGTGTCGCCGGTGAACCAGCGACCCTCCGGGAAGGCTTGCGGGTTCTGGGCGTTGACCCGACGCTTCCACTCGCGGTCGGGCACGCGCCCCTCCTGCTCGAAGGGCAGCTCGATGCCCGTGGGCGTGCCGAACCCGAAGAGCCGGGCGATGCGCTGGATCTCCGCGTCGGCCCCGCCCGCCCTGGGGAGGTCGTCGATGGCCTTCCCGACCGTGTAGAAGTACACGTCGCTCGACACGGTGAGCGCGCGGCGCAGGGAGACGGGTCCGTGCGCCTTCTGTCCGGCGTTGCGGAACACGCGGTCGCCGATCTCGACCGAGCCCTCGTCGACCACCACCTCGTCGACCGTCATCTGCCCCGAGGTGAGGCCGGCGAGGCCGGTGACGACCTTGAACGTGGAGGCCGCCGGATACTGGCCCTGGATGGCCCGGTTGTTGAGCGGGAGGTGGTTCTCGGGGGCGTTGAGCTCCTCCCACAGCTCCTGGCGGATCCCGTGGACGAACCTGCTCGGGTCGAACGTCGGGTGCGAGGCCATCGTGAGGACCGAGCCGTCGGTCACGTCGAGCGCCACGACGGCACCCGCCGGAGCCGCACGGCCGCGGTCCCTCGCCACCTCGATCCACCGCCGGAGCGACTCCTCGGCCGCTGCCTGCACGTCGAGGTCGAGACCGAGCTGCACGTCGTTGCCCTGCTGGGGCTCGCGCTCGCCGAGGGAGCGGATCACCTCGCCCCGGCGATCCACCTCCCAGAACTCGACGCCCGGCGTCCCCCGCAGGTCGGTCTCGTAGGCCCGCTCGACTCCCACCTTGCCGATCTCGTCCCCGAGCCGGTACTCCTCCTGTTGGCGCTCCTCGAGCTCCTGGTCGTTGATCTCGCCCACGTAGCCGAGCACGTGCGCGGCGAGCCGACCGTGCGGGTACTCGCGGATGGCGACCTGGCGGGCCTCCACGCCCGGGAGCTGGTCCTCCCGCTCGCGGATCGCGAGCAGGGTGGCCTCGTCGACGTCCGTCGCGACGGGGATGGGCCGGAAGTCGGCGAAGCGGAAGTCCTCGAGCCGCTCCTCGATCTCGTCCACCGGGATCTTCAGGAGCTGCGAGAGCTTGTCGAGCACCCGACTCCGCTCCTCGCCGGCCAGCGACCGGCTCACCGCGACGACGTTGGAGACCCGGTTCTCGACCAGGACGCGCCCACGCTGGTCGAGGATCCGCCCCCGCGGTGCCTGCCGGGGAACCGTCCGCACCCGGTTTCCCTCCGCAGCCGCGGCGTACTCCTCACCGGAGATCACCTGGAGGTACCACAGCCGCGCGAAGAGCACGCTGAACAGCGACAGCGTGACGACGCCGATCACGAGGATGCGCAGGCGGTTGCCGTCTCTCATGGCGTCTGGACTCTCATGACGTGTGGACTCTCATGGCTCCTGGGGGGCGAGCTCGTCGTCGGCGGGACCGAGCAGCCTGGAGGTCAGCGGGAACACCACGATCGCCAGGATCGCGTCGTAGAGGGCCCGCCCGGGGATCACCACGACCGTCCGCAGCGCGAGCAGGTGGGCCTGCCCCAGGATCATACCGACGAGCACGAACAGCACGCCCGCGGCCAGCGAGGCGCTCCCCCCGATCGCCGGGCCGAGCCACCACCGCGCTCGCAGGAACCCCCGGTGGAACAGACCGATGGCGTGGCCGACGATCACGTAGGACAGCGCGGATTGACCGAGAGGCACCTCGAGGAACAGGTCGATGGACACGCCGGCGGCGAAGCCGAACACCACGCCGACCTCGGATCCCTCGCGCGCGGCGACGGCGACGACGACGAGGAGCATCACGTCGGGGACGATCCCGAAGGCGCGCACGTGGGGGAAGAACGTCGTCTGCGCCACCAGGGCCACGACGAGCAGGGTGAGCATGCCCGCGCGGCGCCGCAACGGATTCACGGCGCGCTCCCCCGCCTCACAGCCGGTCGCTGCTCCACAGCAGGATCTCCACGAACTCGAGGCGCTCGAGGTCCGCGAGGGGCCGGACCCGGAGGTCCTTCTGGAGCGCGCCGCGGCGAGTGCTCACCGACGCCACGGTCCCGACGGGGATGCCGGGCGGGAACCGGGCCTGGCGGAGACCGGAGGTGACGACGAGCTCGTCCTCCTCCACGGGTGTGTCCGGCTGGACGAGATCGACTTGCAGGACGTCCCTGCCGGCGAGGCCCTCGGTGACCCCGGTCTCGCCCGAGCCGGCGAGCCGGATGCCGACGGCCATGCGCGGATCCGTGAGCAACAGCACCTTGGAGCGGGTCTCGGACACCTCGATCGTCCGTCCGACCAGCCCCGCGCCGCTGACGACCGGCATGCCCTCGTCGATCCCGTCGCGGGACCCGCGGTCGACCGTCAGCGTCCACTCGAAGTTCCCCGCCGAGAACGACACCACCCGTCCGGCGACGCGTTCGACGTCCTCAGCCTCGTCGAGGTCGAGGAGGCCCCGCAACACCTCGTTCTCGCGGTCCAGGCCCCGGGCGCGCGCCACCTGGCCCTCGAGCTCGGCGACGCGCCTGCGGAGCTCCTCGTTCTGGGTCTTGAGGGAATCGGCGCGGGTGATGCCGTCGACGAAGTCCCCCAGCGGCGAGAACACCGTGTCCGCGAGCGACTCGACCGGCGCGAAGGCGTCCCGGGCAGCGCTCCGCGCGAACCCGATCGGCCCGTCACCGCCGCCGCGGAGGTCGAGGGTGATGAGCGTGACCGAGGTGAGGACCAAGAGGACCAGCAGGGTCCGGCGTTGGCTGCGTCGGTAGACGGCCACGAACCGCTACGGATCAGGGATGCGAGGCAGAGATCAGCACGGCCTTGAGCGCCTCGAACTCCTCGAGGCACTGCCCCGAGCCGATGGCCACCGAGTAGAGGGGGTTCTCGGACACGATGATGGGCATGCCGGTCTCCGCCTCGAGGCGCACGTCGAGGCCGTGGAGGAGGGCGCCCCCGCCGGTGATCACGATCCCCTTCTCCATGATGTCGGCCGCGAGCTCGGGCGGCGTCTTGTCGAGGGTGTCCTTGACGGCGTCGACGATCGACTGGACCGGCTCCTCGATCGCCTCGCGGATCTCGGTCGTCGAGATCACGACCGTCTTGGGCAGGCCGGTCACGAGGTCACGACCGCGGATCTCCGCGTAGACCTCCTGCTCGAGCGGGTACCCCGTGCCGAGCGCGATCTTGATCTCCTCGGCCGTGCGCTCGCCGAGCGCGAGCGAGAACTCCTTCTTGATGTAGTTGACGATCGCCTCGTCGAGCTCGTCGCCACCGATCCGGATCGACTGGCTCGTGACGATGCCACCGAGCGAGATGACGGCCACCTCGGTGGTGCCGCCGCCGACGTCCACGATCATGTTCCCGGCCGGCTCGTGCACCGGGAGGCCCGAGCCGATGGCGGCCGCCATCGGCTCCTCGATGATGTAGGCGGGCTTGCGGGCTCCCGCGTACTCGGCCGCCTCCTGGACGGCTCGCTGCTCGACCCCGGTGATCCCGGAGGGCACGCAGATGACCATGCGAGGCTTCGCCCACCGGCTCTGGTGCACCTTCTGGATGAAGTACCGGAGCATCTTCTCGCAGATCTCGAAGTCCGCGATCACGCCGTCCTTGAGCGGGCGGATCGCCTGGATGTGGGAGGGCGTGCGCCCGATCATCCGCTTGGCCTCGACGCCGACCGCGAGCGGGCGCCCGCCGTCCTTCGTGTTGACGGCGACGACCGAGGGCTCGTCGAGCACGATGCCCCGGCCCCGCACGTACACCAAGGTGTTGGCGGTTCCGAGGTCGACGGCCATGTCCCGGCCGACGAATGAGGAGAACAGCGATTCCGCCACGAGACCCTTTCCCCGGTGGACCCGCGTGTCGTGGACGGGCTCGACCGACGGGGGCGATTACCAGGAGCGTACGGCCCGTTTCCCCGGCACGTCCAGCCGACAGTCGACCCGCCGTGGCCAAAACGTCACGGCACGTGAAACCCCGGAGGGGAGCTCAGGCGTCGGGGAAGAACAGCTCGATCTCGCGGGCCGCGGACTCCGGGGAGTCCGAACCGTGGACCAGGTTCTCGGTGACCTCGATCGCCAGGTCGCCGCGGATGGTGCCCGGCGCCGCGTCCCGGGGGTTGGTGGCTCCCATGAGGGCGCGGACCACCCCCACCGCCTCGGTGCCCTCGACCACCATCGCCACGGTCGGGCCCCGCGTGATGAACTCGAGCAGCTCGGGGAAGAACGGCTTCTCGACGTGCTCGGCGTAGTGGCGTCGGGCGAGATCCTCGTCGACGGCCAGCACCCGCATCCTGGTGATGCGGAGCTGCCTGCGCTCGATCCGCGACACGACCTCGCCGACCAGGCCGCGCTCGACGGCGTCGGGCTTGCACAGGACCAGGGTCTCCTCGCTCATCGGGTCGGGAACTTACCCGTCCCCGGTGTGGCGCCACGACTCCGCCTCAGCGGTAGCCGATCACGCCCCCGTCACTCGTGAGCACCCGGTAGCCGTCGCCCGCGGGGAGCGGCACCGCGCCCACCGCCTCCAGGCCGGTCTCCGCGGCCGAGCCCAGGAACGGGGCGTCCCCGAACGCGAACACCCCGCCGCGCTCGTCCACCAACCAGTACCCCCCACCGGAGTCGGCGCTCGACGGCACGATCGAGACGGCCGCGGCGTCCCCGACGGCCACACCGGCATCGCGCAGCGCCGG
Source organism: uncultured Burkholderiales bacterium (assembly GCA_964438505.1). Classification (GTDB taxonomy): domain Bacteria; phylum Actinomycetota; class Acidimicrobiia; order IMCC26256; family JACPCJ01; genus CAYTKN01. The sequence continues at coordinate 5,479 of CAYTKN010000049.1, read as the reverse complement.
GATCGAGCCGGCGAAGCCGGCGTCGCCGAACGCGAACACCCCGCCGCGCTCGTCCACCAACCAGTACCCCTCGCCCGACGGCGTGGAAGCCACCGCCACCACCTCCGCGTCGCCGACCGCGACACCCGAGGCCCGCAACGCCGGCAGCGAGCCGAGGAACGGCGCGTCGCCGAACGCGAACATCCCGCCGCGCTCGTCCACCAACCAGTACCCCTCGCCCGACGGCGTGGAAGCCACCGCCACCACCTCCGCGTCGCCGACCGCGACACCCGAGGCCCGCAACGCCGGCAGCGAGCCGAGGAACCGGGAGCCGCCGAGCGCGAACACCCCGCCGGCCCGGTCCGCGAGCCATACCCCACCGCGAGGCGTCGGGAAGGCGCCGTCGACGATGGGCGCGCCGAGATCGCGGTCGCGAAGCGTCGGTCCGGCGTGATCGAGGATCCGGTCGAACACGTCGACGACCTTCTCGCCGTAGTCGCTCCCCGTCGACCACCGACCGCTGAGGCCCTCGAAGGTCCGGGCGACCCCCTTGGGATCCACCAGGTCGAAGCGGGGGTCCACCAGCGGTGTGGCCGTGCCCGACTCCCCCACCGTGGGGTCGCCGTACGCCCGGAGGTGCTGGATCTGCGCCCGCACGCCGGTGCGGGCGTCGGGGAACCGCGCGGTCGAGCTCGGCGCACCGATGCCCGCGTAGTTGTGGTACTCGGGCGGGACGGTCTCGGAGAAGCGAAGGAACCCCGTCTCGAAGATGGTCTGCGCGAACGCGACGTCGCCGCGCACGCCCTCCTTCGCTCCCTCCTCCACGAAGAGGCGGGCCAGCTCGGCGACGCCGAGGCCGTCGAGGCGGTGCGTGCGTCCCGTCGACTCGTACCAGGCGGCGAGCTGGTCGGCCACCAGCACGGAACGGCCCATGATCGGCGTGGCGTCCCCCTCGGCACCCCGGGCCGACGGCGCGTCGAGCGCGGTGTGTGGGCCGATCACCAACGCCGCGGCGAGCACGAGCGCGCTCCCGACGCGGGACGAGGCGCGCCGTGCGCTGCGAGCGCCGGGCCCCGGCGTCCCCCCGTGGCTCACCGGTGCCTCGGCCGGGAGACGCTCAGCCGACGAAGACGTCACGTGCCGCTCCCACCGTGTACACCGAACCGGTGACGACGATCTGCCCGTCGACGGGGGTGATCGCCAGCGCCCGGGCGACGGCCTCGGGCACCGCGTCGGCCACCTCGATCACCGGCGAGGGGACACCGACGTTCTTCGCGGCGGCCACGAGCACCTCCGGGTCGAGGGCCCGTGGGCTCGGCGGCCTGCACACCACCAGGCGGGCGGCATCGGAGGCTCCGAGGGCCTCGAGCATCTCGTGGGGCTCCTTCTCGCGCAGGAGCCCCACGACCAGGGTGCGCTCCTCGGCGGGGAACTCCTCGTCGAGGGCGGCCTGGAGCGCCCGCGCCCCCTCGACGTTGTGGGCACCGTCGAGGAGCACCAGTGGTTGGCGGGCCACCACCTCGAGTCGCCCGGGGATCTCGAGACCGGCCATCGCGGTCGCGACCACGTCGGGGGCGAAGCCCTCCTCGCCGAAGAAGGTCTCCGCCGCGGCCAGCGCGCACGCGGCGTTGTCGGCCTGGTGGGCGCCGTGGAACGGCAGGAAGAGGTCCGGGTAGGAGCCACTCGGCGCCAACAGGCGCACGAGCCGCCCGTTGTGGGCCATGACGTTGTCGAGCACGCCGAAGTCGATGTCCCGCCGGTGGACGCGCTCGGGACGGGGGGAGTCCACGAAGAGCGGGGTGAGCTCCGGGTCGGTCTCCCCGAGCACCAGCGAGCAGCCCTCCGTCACGATCCCGGCCTTCTCCTTGGCGATCGCGTACCGGTCGGGCCCCAGATACTCCACGTGGTCGATGGCGACGTTGGTGACCACCGCGACGCGCGCGTCGCCCACGTTGGTCGCGTCCCACATGCCCCCGAGGCCGACCTCGACGACGGCGACGTCCACGGCGATGTCGGAGAACCACGAGAACGCGGCTGCGGTGACGAGCTCGAAGTAGCTCGGCCGCTCCGTCATGACCTCCTCGACCCGGCGCACCCGCTCGAGGACCTCGTCGAACGAGTCGTCGTCGATCGGCTCGCCGTTGCGGGCGAGGCGCTCGTTGACGACCCGGAGGTGCGGGCTCGTGTAGAGGCCGACCGTCAGGCCCTTGGCCGCCAGCAGCGCCGCGGTCATCCGCACCGTCGAGGTCTTGCCGTTCGTGCCGGTCACGTGCACGATCGGGTACGCGCTCTGGGGGTCGCCGAGGAGCGCCACGAGCTCCGACATCCGCGCGATGTCGGGCGGAGGCGTCCCGCCGCCGGGCACGGGCGCCGACTTGTCTCCCCGCTCGAGGTCGACGCGGTCCTCGAGCCACCGGCGGATCTCGGAGTCCACGGTCACTCGAACAAGGCTCGCTGCGCCCGCAGCGCCTCGAGGGCTTCGTCCGCCTCGGCCTCCTTGCGCCGCTCCTTGTCGACCACCTCGGGCGGGGCGTTGGACAGGAACTGCTCGTTGGCGAGCTTGCCGCGGACCTTCGCGAGGTCGGACTCGTGCTTGGCGATCTGCTTGTCGAGCTGCGCCGTCACCGCCTCGACGTCCACGAGACCGGCGAAGGGCAGGACGACCTCCGCGCCCGCGGCGACGATCCGCTGCTCCTGGGATCGCGGCGCCCGCTCGTCCTCGAGGACCAGCTCGTCGAGGCCGGCGAGCGTCACGATCTCGGCCCGCACCGCCTCGAGGACGTCACGCTGGTCGTCGTCGGCGGGCACCACGTACGCGGTGAAGCGCTTCGACGGAGCGATGCCGTGCTCGGAGCGGAACCGCCGCACGGCGGAGACGACCTCGACGACCGCCCCCATGGCCACCTCGGCGTCGTCGTCGACCGGCAGGCCCCCCGAGGTCGGCCACGGCGCCGTGGCGACCAGGCCCCGACCGCCCAGGCGGTCCCACAGCTCCTCGGTGGCGAACGGGGCGACGGGATGGAGCAACCGGACGACCGCCGAGAGGACCCGGGTGAGGACCGACAGCGTCCGCTCGCGGTCGTCGCCGCCGGCGTCGAGACCCAGCTTGGAGATCTCGATGTACCAGTCGCAGAACTCGCCCCACGTGAACGACTGGAGCTCCCGCACCGCCTCGGCGAAGTCGTAGCGCTCGAAGCCGGCGTCGACGGTGTCGATCACCTTCGCGAGGCGCGAGAGGACCCAGCGGTCGGCCAGCACCAGCCCGTCGGGGAGCCCACCGCCGGGGTCGTCGGGGTCGTCGGGGTCATCGAAGTCGTCGAGACCCCGGCCCTGCGCGTTGATGCTGACGAAGCGGGCCGAGTTCCACAGCTTGTTGAGGAAGTTGCGCGCCCCCGCGACCCACTCCTCGGCCAGGGGCACGTCCTGGCCCGGGCTGGCGGCACGGGTGAGCGCGAAGCGCAGCGCGTCGGCACCGTGCCGGTCGGCCATCTCGAGCGGGTCCACGGCGTTGCCGAAGCTCTTCGACATCTTGCGACCGTCCGCGTCGCGGACGATCCCGTGGATCGCGGCCTCCCGGAACGGCACGTCGCCGGCGAAGTGCAGCCCCATCTGCATCATCCGGGCCACCCAGAAGTAGATGATGTCGAAGCCGGTGTGGAGGACGGCGTTGGGGTAGAAGGAGCGCAGGTCCTCGGTGTCCTCGGGCCAGCCGAGGGTGCTGAACGGCCACAGGGCGCTCGAGAACCAGGTGTCCAGCACGTCCTCGTCCTGGACGAGCTCGCCCGCTCCGCACTCGACGCACGCGTCCGGATCGCGCTCGCTCACGGTGACGTGGCCGTCCGGGCAGTACCACGCCGGGATCCGGTGACCCCACCAGATCTGACGGCTGACGCACCAGTCGCGCAGGTTCTCGAGCCAGTCGAAGTAGAGCTTCTCCCACCGCTCGGGCACGAACTGCGTGCGGTCGTCCCGAACCGCCTCGATCGCGGGCTCGGCGAGCGGGCGGACCTTCACGAACCACTGGAGCGAGAGCCGCGGCTCGACGACGGTGTGGCACCGGTAGCAGTGACCCACCGCGTGGGTGTGCTCCTCCACGCTCTCGAGGAGTCCGTCGGCCTCCAGCGCGGCCTCGACGGCGGCGCGCGCCGCGAAGCGGTCCGCCCCGGCGAAGCGCCCGCCCTCCTCGTTGACGACCGCGCTGTCGTCGAGGACGTCGATCACCTCGAGGTCGTGGCGCAGACCCAGCTCGAAGTCGTTGGGGTCGTGCGCGGGGGTGACCTTGACCGCGCCCGTGCCGAACTCCATGTCGACCCACTCGTCCGCGACGACGGGGAGGGTGCGCTCGAAGAAGGGGTGGCGGAGCCGCCGGCCCACGAGGTCCCGGTAGCGCTCGTCGTCGGGGTGGACCGCCACCGCCGTGTCCCCCAGCATCGTCTCGGCCCTCGTGGTCGCCACGGTGATCGAGCCGCTCCCGTCGGTGAGCGGGTAGCGGAAGCGGCACAGCTCGCCGGCGACCTCCTCGTGCTCCACCTCGATGTCGGAGAGCGCGGTGTGACAGCGGGGACACCAGTTGGTGATGCGGTCCGCTCGGTAGACGAGGTCCTCCTCGTAGAGGCGGACGAACACGGCCCGGACGGCCCGCGACAGGCCCTCGTCCATGGTGAAGCGCTCGCGGCTCCAGTCGCAGGAGCTGCCCATGCGCCGCATCTGCTCGGTGATGCGGCCACCCGACTGCTCCTTCCAGCGCCACACCCGATCGACGAACGCCTCCCGCCCGAGCTCGTGGCGGTCGACGCCCTCGTCGGCGAGCTCGCGCTCGACGACGTTCTGCGTGGCGATGCCGGCGTGGTCGGTGCCGGGCAGCCAGAGCGCGGCACGGCCCTGCATGCGCTTGCGCCGGATGGTGGCGTCGATGAGGGCGTGCTCGAAGGCGTGGCCCATGTGGAGGGAGCCGGTGACGTTCGGCGGCGGGATGACGATGCAGTACGGCTCACCGCCGGGGTTCGACTCGGGGCGGAACGCCCCGGACTCCTCCCACACGTCGTACCAGCGCGCTTCGGCCGACCCGGGCTCGTAGGCCTTGGGGAACTCCTCGAGGCTGGCGGCCGCCGTGGACGTGGCGGCTCGACTCTCCGGCATGCGGCGAGTCTAGGAGCCGGCCTCGCCCGCACCCCGAGTCGCTCGAACCTCCGAGGACCCGTGCGGGGATCCGGGACCCTCCACGGTCGAACGGATCACCGGACGCGTCGTGCTGCCCTCAGGCGGCCAGCGTCCTCGCGCGCTCTCCCGCCTCCGAGGCGGCCTCGCGGGCGCGACGGCTCGCCTCCTCGATCGTGGGGCGGGCGCGGTCGGCGGCCTGCTCGAAGGTGGGACGCGCCCGGTCGGTCGCGTCCTCGATCACGGGCCGGGCCCGGTCCGCGGCGTCGCGGGCGGCGTGCGCCGCCCGCTCGGCGAACGGTCGGGCGCGCTCGGCGGCGTCCCCCACCACGGGGCGGACCCG
>CAYTKN010000048.1:0-16659 GCA_964438505.1 uncultured Burkholderiales bacterium | reverse complement strand
TTTGGGTGTGGGGGGTGCTGTCTATAGGTCGGCCCGACACTGACTCATCGGGGAGGTCGATGCGCTCCAGCCAGAGGCCGGGTGCCTCGAGCTCCGGTCCGGTCGGCCAGCGGCGCTCGGACTCCCAGAGCCTGCGCAGGCCCTCGTCGCCGGCCCGCTCGGCGACCCCGGCGCAGAACCGCGCGGCGCGCTCGTAGTCGTCGCGGCCGACCCCCACGCCGAGCAGCGCCTCGAGGAACTTCTCGGCTTCGCCCCGCTCGACGCGGTGGCGGTGGCTGGCCTCGCGGATCCGGTCGAACTCGGTGATGAGGCGCCGGCCGATGCGGTCGAGCACGAAGTCGGCGTAGCCCTCGAGCAGCGAGATGGTGGCGGTGAGGTGCCCGAGCGCCTCCTCCTGGTGTGCCGGGCGCACCGAGGCGAGGAAGTCGGCCGGGTCGCCGAGCGCCGACTCCAACGAGGAGGGGTCGGTGGGGTCGACGTCGCCGAGCTGCTCCTCGATCCGGCGCGGGTCCACGTCGAACGCGGACACGTACTCCTCGGCCAGGCGCAACATCCGGCCCTGCACCCACGGCACCGACAGCAAGGCCGCGTGGACCGTCTCGTGGAGCGCCACGTAGAAGCGCAGCTCGTCGCCGGGGAGCTCCCAGTCGCGCTCGAACTCGGAGATGTTGGGGACGACCAGGCAGACCCCCGGGGCCTGGGCGAGTGGCAGGGGGACCTCGTAGCGGCCGAGCGTGCGCGAGGCGAGGTGGCCGACCATGAACCCGGCCTGGACGCCGAGCAGCACCGGCGCCATGGCGGTCATCATCGACGAGAGGTCGGGTTGGCCCGGCGGCTGCGTCCCCTCGTCGGGTCGCTGCTCGCCGCCCGCGGCCGCGAGGCGCTCCGCCAGGGTGGTGAGGACGGGCGCCAGCCCCTCGAGGGTGTCGGCCGCCCACCGGCCGCGACCGACGGTCTCGACCCGGGCGGGCAATTCGGCGCCGAGGCCCGTGGCCTCCCGGACGTGGATCTGCGCGGTGCGGGTGAGCTCGGCGAGCGCCTCGGCTTCCCCGGCGTCCACCGGCTGCTCCTCCTCGCCCTCGAGCGCGACCCACTGCGAGATCTGCCGGGCGATCTCGAAGTTGAGCGGCCCCTCGCTCTGGAGGAGGCGCATGACCTCGGAGAGGTCGAAGTTGCCGAACGGGAACGGGGACTGCTCGGTCATCGCTGCCCCTCCGGGGCCACTCGGAGCGCTCGGGTCGCCCGGATGGCCCCGTGCTCCCGGGGGACGCCGAATTGAGGGCGGGGGTTCACGAGGCCAGTCTAGGTACGTGACTTCCGTGGCCGTCACCGGGGTGTCGGGGCGCGTCGGGCAACGCCTGCTGCGCCGTCTCGACGCCGATCCCGACGTCGAGCGTGTGGTGGGCATCGACCTGGTGGAGCCCGAGCTCCGCCCCGGCCTGCTGGACTTCCACGCCCTCGACGTCGCCGGCGCTGACCTCAAGCCGGCGCTCGAGGACGTGGACGTGCTCGTGCACCTGGCGTCCGTCGCCGTGCCCCTGCCCGACGAGGACGTCATGGAGCGGGTCAACGTCGAGGGGACCCGCCGACTCCTCGATGCCGCCGCCGCGACCGACGTCGGCAAGATCGTGCACGTCTCGAGCGGCCTCGCGTACGGGGCGTGGCCGAACAACCCGACCCCGATCACCGAGGACGCGCCGTTGCGTCCCAACGGGTCCTTCTCGTTCGCCGTGCACAAGGCCGAGAGCGAGCGGCTGCTCGGCGAGTGGCGCGACGACCATCCGAGCGCGACGGCGGTCGTGCTGCGGCCGGCGCCCGTCCTCGGAGGGGGGACGCCCCCGGCGGTGCGGGCCCTCGTGCGGGGCCGACTGCCCTTCCGGGTGCGGGACGCCTCCCCCGACGTCCAGTTCCTGCACGTCGACGACCTGGTCTCGGCGCTGGCCCTGGCCGTGCGCGACCCGATGCTCCACGGCGCGTACAACGTGGCCCCCGACGGCTGGCTCTCCCACGACACGGCCGTGGCCCTCGCCCGTCAGGTGCCCCGGGTGGCCGTGTCCGCCGACGTCGCGGACCGGATGCTCACCCGCCTGTGGCGCTCCGGGGTGGGCGACGTCCCGCCGGGCGCCGTGTCCCTCATGACCCACCCGTGCGTGCTGGCCGCCGACCGCCTCGCGGCGGCCGGGTGGCGGGCCGAGCACACCAACGAGGAGGCGTTGCTCGCCTGCGTCGACGAGACGGAGGAGCCGGCACCCCGCCGGGGGCGGCGCGTGCTGGCGGCGGGTGTGGGGGCGGGTGCGCTCGCCGCGGCCGCCGGAGCGGGGTGGGCGGTCCTGCGACGACGGCGCTGAGGACGACGGCACCGAGGACGACGGCGCTGTGCCGGCGACCCCGGGAGGGGGACCGGGCGCCCGAGCGGATCTCGGGCCGCGCCGCCGGTGACGGGGTGGGGCGCGGCTCCTCAGCCGGCGACCGGCTGGAGGTCGTGCTCCTCGAGCCACCGCCGCCAGTCGTCGGTGAAGTACTGGACGCGGGTCTTCTTGTACTCCTTCACCGACCAGAGCAGGCAGTACTCGTCGACGCCGGTCTCCTCGCGGATGGCGTCGATCGTCTCCTCGCACTCGCGGGCCGAGCGGGCGTGGACCATCGTGAACACCGAGTACGGCCAGTCGGGGTAGGTGGGGCGCCGGTAGCAGTGGCTCACGGCGGCGAAGCCCGCCATCTGCGGGCCGACCTCGTCGAGGCGGTCGTCGGGGACCGCCCACACCCCCATGGCGTTGGCCTTGAAGCCGGCCTTGCGGTGGTTCATCACGGCGGCGAAGCGCCGCATGAGGTTGCGCTCCTTGAACGACTCGATCAGGTCGAGCACGTCGCCCGCGGAGACGCGCTCGCCGGTCTCCTCGGCGATCCGGGCGGCCTCGATCGCGAAGGGCTCCTCGACGAGGGGGAGGTCCTCCTGGACGGCTCGCACCGCGGCGACCTCGAGGTCGGTGAGCTCGGGAGCCTCCATGTCGGGCCGGCGCTCGGGGCGCTCGTGGTTCTCGACCTCGGACTTGGCGTCGGCCTTCGTCTTCCCGGTCATGTCGAGCTTCACGCCGATCTTGTAGAGCTCGAGGGTGGGGAGGATCCGGGTGACGTCGCAGCCGGACTCCCGGTGGAGCACGTCGACGTGCTCCTCGAGGCGATGGCCGGGCGGGACGGCGACCGTGTACCAGAGGTTGAAGTCGTGGTTGCGCTTGTAGTTGTGGCTGACACCGGGGTGCTCGCTGATCACCGCCGCTGCCTCGTCGATCCGGTCGGGGTCGACCTGGGCGGCGACGAGGCTCGACCCGTAGCCGAGGGCGCGGGTGTCGAAGATGGCGGAGAGCTGGCGCAGCACGCCGTCGTCCTTGACGCGCCGGATGCGTTCCATCAGCTCGCCCTCGGTGTTGCCGAGCCGCTCGGCGAGCGCCGCGTACGGCCGGGGGACGAGCGGGAAGTCCCACTGGAGCGCGTTGAGCAGCTCCTGGTCGGCGGGGTCGAGGGTGCCGTCGCGGTGGGTCGAAGCTGCGGTCATGGAGCCCATGGTGGCGGCGCGCGGTGGTCCCGACAAGTCATCCCGGCGCGTCCGCATCCCGGGTGCGAGGGCTGCGGGGAGGCTGCGGGATCCCTCAGCGGGCGCCTCCGTCCGGGACCGTGCCCAGGACGGCCAGCAGCTCCACGGTGTCGTCGTCGCGCTCGACGACGACCGGGATCCGCTGGCCGGGCTCGTGGTGGCGCACCGCGCGCATGAGGTCGGCCACGTCCTCGACGGCGCTGCCCCCCACGTCGACGACCACGTCGCCGGGGCGCAGCCCGGCGGTGGCCGCCGGGCTCCCGGGCGCCACGCGCTCGACGAGCGCGCCGCGGCGCTCCACCGCGTCGACGCCCACCACCCCCAACCAGGCGTGGTGGGCGCGCCCGTCGGTGAGCAGCTCCTCGACCGCGTCGCGGGCGGCGGCCGTCGGGACCGCGACGGCCCTGGTGCCCTCGGAGCCGACCACGATGCCGAGGAGCGCTCCCGAGGTGTCGACCAGCGCTCCGCCCTCGAGGTGCCCCGCGGCGTCGGCGTCGACCTCGATGGCGTCGACCTCGATGGCGTCGACGACCCAGCCGCGGGCGCCTCGCGCCACCGACTCGACGTCGCGGATCGTGCCGGCGCTGACGACGTAGCCGGAGTCGTCGTCGGTGCCGAGGACGAGGCAGCGGTCGCCGGCGTCGACGTGTGCCGGTGGGGTGAACCGGATGGGGTGCAGGTCTCCGGTGTCGACGCGCAGCAGCGCCAGGTCGTTGACCGGGTCGGAGCCGAGCACCTCGGCGGGTGAGGATCGGCCGTCGGGAAGTCGGACCTCGAGCGCGGTGGCGCCGTCGACGAGGCTCGCCGTGGTCACCACCAGCCCGTCGTGCCGGTAGACGACGCCGGACCCGTACTCGGCGTGGACACCGGACCACGCCGTGATCCGCAGCACCGCGGGCGGCATCGGCGAGGCTTCCGCGTCCCCGGGGCCGTCGCCGACGAGGACGGTGGGGGTCGCCGTGCCGGGTCGGCTCGCCGAGGTCGTCTCGGGCGTGGCGGCGCCGCCGGAGAGCACGAGCGTGGTGAGCCCGAAGGCGGCGAGGGCGCCGGCGAGGCCGGCGGTGACGGGAACGGCGAGGCGCGAGCGTGCGGGGGGAGCGGTCTCGGAGGTGCCGGGGAGCTCCGAGGGGTGGACCCACCGGCGATGCTCGGGGGCGGGCCGTCCGGAGGCTCGACCGGGGCGGGCCTCGCCGTGGCGGTCCCCGTCCGGTTCGGTCATGCGACGGAGTGTAACGACGGTCTCTCCCGGGGTGGGGTCGCCCTCGGTCGCGACCCGGGGTCACCCGGGCCCGACCCCGAGGGGTGACCCGGGAAGGTCGGCGCGCCGCGGAGAGCAACCGGGAACATCACGTAGTGTGGTTCTCTGGCCACAACGCGTCAAAGATGCGAACATGGGTGGCGTGAGCGCAGGACTCGTGCTCCGATCCCGACCCCGCGCCCTGTGGACCCTCGGGGCCTCCAGCGAACAGCGCCTGCGAGAGCGCGAGGGGCTCTTCATCGGCGTCCGTTGGGTCATCGCCGCCTGCGGCGTCCTCGCCGTCGCCGCCGACGGGGGCCGCCATCCGGGGCTCGTCTGGCTGGCGCCGCTGCTCGTCGGCCTCGTCAACGTGGTCGCCGCGCTCGGCCGCCGGCGCCTCAGGACCGTGCGCTCGCTCACCGCGCTCGGCGTGGCCGTCACCGCCACCGACGGCCTCGTCGCGCTCGGCGCCATGTTCAACTACGCGGACAACGCCGACAGCGCCACCGGCCTGCTCCTCGTGCTGGTGGTCCTCGAAGCCGCGCTGCGCTGGGGCGTCGCCGGTGGGCTGACCGTCGGCGCGCTCGCCGCCGCCGCCACCACGGGCTGGATGCTCCACCGCGACGCGACGGCCGTGGTCGAGTTCCGCGTCTCGACGGCCGGCGCCCGAGCCGGCGTCCTGCTCCTCGCGGGCCTCCTCCTCGGCGTGGTCGTCAAGCACCTCGACCTGGCGGGACGCGAGGTGCGCGAGGGGTTCCGCCGGACCGAGGCGGTGAGCCGCTTCGCGCTCGAGGCTCCCCGCCTCACCGTCGGCGAGGCGGCCCGGCAGCTCGCCCGCATCCTCCACGAGGACCTCGACCTGGAGCGGACCGCCATCGTCACCGTGCCCGACGACCGACCCGACGTCTTCCGCCTCGTCGCCACCGCCGGCTACGACGAGGACACCGTCAGCGGCTACCGCACGATCTCCAACGACCTCGGGATCCTCGGGCGGTGCCTGCGGACGGGCAGGGCGCAGCTCCAGCCCGAGGTGACCGAGGACCCCGACTACCTCGAGGTCGATCCCGCGACGCGCTCCGAGATGGCGGTGCCCATGCGCTCGGGCGACGCGATCTTCGGTGTCATCGACGTCGCCGCCACCCGACCGCACGCCTTCACGGAAGAGGACCTGCGCTTCCTCGAGACCGCGGCCGCGCAGCTCGCACGGGCCTTCGAGAACACCCGGCTCGCCGAGATGGAGCGCCAGACGATCGCGGAGCTCGAGCGGCTCTCCGCGTTCAAGGACGACTTCATCGCGATCGCGAACCACGAGCTGCGCACACCGGTCACGACGATCGCCGGCTTCGCGGCGAGCCTCGTCGACCAGCGCGACGAGCTCACGCCCGAAGAGGTCGACGACGCGATCGAGCGGATCGCCCGTCAGAGCGCCCACCTCAAGCGCCTCATCGAAGACCTGCTCACCGTCCCCGACGAGGGGAGCGCGCGCCAGTCGGTGGCGACCCCCGCGGGGGAGCCGACGGCGGTCGAGTTGGCCCGGATGCTGCGAGACGTCGCCGACGAGCTCGCCCCCGACGACGGACGCCACCAGATCGTCGTGGACGTGCCCACCGAGCTGCTGGCCCGGGGTCGTCCCGACGCGGTCCGCCGCGTCCTCGCCAACCTGGTGAACAACGCCGTCCGCTACTCACCCGACGGCGGCCCGGTGATCCTGCGGGCCCGCGCGGGCGACGAGTGCGAGGCCGGCGAGCGCGAGGCCGGCGAGCGCCGCGGCGAGGGACACCGCGAGGGACACCGCGATCCCGAGCGGTCCCAGGGCATGGTCCGCGTCGAGATCGAGGACCGGGGCATGGGCATCGATCCCGCCGACGTCCCGACGCTGTTCACCAAGTTCGGTCGGCTCGGCGGACCCGACGCCCGTGGCGGCATGGGCCTCGGACTGTTCATCGTGAAGGAGCTGGTCGAGGAGATGGGCGGCTCGGTGGGGGTCGAGAGCGAAGCGGGCGTCGGCTCGCGGTTCTGGTTCTCGCTGCCGGAGGCCCCCCTCGACGCGACGGCATCGTGACCGGCGCCGGACGCGTTCGGCCGTAGAATGCGGGTCATGTCGGCGCGTCTCGCAGCGAGTCCAACAGCCTGCGCGACCCCCGGCGGGGTGGAGGCCGCCGCCGGGGGCTGCCGAGCCCGCACCACGCGTCGCCCCGCCGCGTCGCCGAGCTCCGCAGGGGTCGTCACCGCCACGGGCGCGGGACGCGGTCGACCCGGGGGTCGCTGAATGGCCTTCCTCCTCGTCGCCGTCTTCGCGAGCATCGTCCTCACCTACGCGGTCGTCTGGTATCACCGCCGTCCGAAGTCGATGGAGGACAGCATCTCGGAGTTCTCGCGCGGCCTCCAGGCGATCGCGCCGCGGCCCTCCCGGCCATCGAACGGCGAGCACGCCGACGCGCACGGTGGTGAGCACGGTGGCGAGCACGGTGGCGAGCGCGAGCGTGCTCGCCGGCGCGACCCACACCCACACGGGAGGTAGGCCCTGGCCCGGGACCTCGCCATCGATCTCGGGACCGCGAACACGCTGGTCTACGAGCGGGGACGCGGCATCATCCTCAACGAGCCGAGCGTGATCGCCCTCAACACCCGCACCAACCAGGTGCTGGCGATGGGGCACGAGGCGTGGCAGATGATCGGGAGGACGCCCGGCTACATCGTCGCGGTCCGGCCGCTGCGCCAGGGTGCCATCACCGACTTCGACGTCACCCAGCGGATGATCCGTCTGCTCCTCCACCGCGTCGGCGTGTCGCGGTTCTCGCGCCCCCGGTGCCTGATCTGCGTCCCCTCGGCGATCACCGAGGTCGAGCAGCGCGCGGTGCTCGAGGCCACGCGGCGCGCCGGCGCGTCGGCCACCTACCTCATCGAGCAGCCGATGGCCGCCGCCATCGGAGCCGCGCTGCCCATCCACGAGCCCCTCGGCAACATGATCATCGACATCGGCGGTGGAACCTCCGAGGTGGCGATGGTGTCGCTCGGCGGGATCGTGAACATCCAGGCGGTCCGCACGGGTTCCTTCGACATCGACGCCGCCGTGCAGCACTACGTGCGGCGCGAGTACGGCATCGCGATCGGGGAGCGCACCGCCGAGGACATCAAGCTGGCCATCGGCTCGGCCATGCCGGTGGCCGACGAGTACCGGGCCGAGGTGCGGGGTCGAGACCTCATGACCGGCCTGCCCAAGACCGTCGTCTTGAGCCCGCCGGAGATCCGGGAGGGCATCGCCGAGACGATCAACACCATCGTCGACGCGGTCGTCGACTGCCTCGGCCAGGCACCGCCCGAGTTGGCGCAGGACCTCATCACCGAAGGCGTCAACCTCGTCGGCGGCGGTGGGCTCCTCCAGGGCCTCGACCTGCGGATCGGCGAGGCCACCGACCTCCCGATCAAGGTCGACGACCATCCCCTCGAGGTGGTCGTCCTGGGTGCGGGCCGATGCCTCGAGTCGTTCGAGCGACTCCAGGGCATCTTCCTCGGCGCGTCCGGTTGAGGCCGGTGGGAGCCGAGGCGGTGCGCGGCGAACGGCGCTCAGGCGTCCTCGCCCAGCAGGTCCTCGGCGGCCTGGCGGACCTGCCAGTCGCGGTCCTCGAGGGCGCCGCGCAGGGCGGCCTCCACCTCCTCGCCCTCGAAGGCGGCGAGGGCGATCACGGCCCGGCGGCGGACCTGCGGGCGGTCGCCGAGCGCGGCCAGGACGGCCTCCAGGCCCTCCGCGCGGCCGAGCGAGCCGAGCGCGGCGACGGCCGACTCGCGCACGAGCGGGTCGTCGTGGCGCCGGGCCACCTCGGCGAGCGCGGGGAGGGCTCCGGCTCGCGCGGCCGCCTGACCGAGCTCGCCGAGCGCGAACGCCGCGGCCTCCGCGACGAGGCCGTCGGGATCCGTGAGCAGGGTGACCAGGTGCTCACCGTCCGCGACGCCGGGCTCCGAGGCGACCTGCGCCGCCCGGCGGCGCACCGCCGCGTCGTCGTCGCCGGCTGCGACGCTCCACGCCGCCGCGCTCGCTCCGGGATGCGCCCGAGCGTGCCGGACCAGGGCGCCCAGGGCCGCCGCACGCACCGTCGGCTCGGGGTCGTCTCGGATGGCGCGTGCCAGGCCGTCCGCGGCGTCCCGGTCGAGGCGTTCGGAGAGTCCGGCCGCTGCGGCGGACGCGGCGCGCTCGATCGCCGCGAGCCTCTCGAAGCCCGGAGACCCGGGTCGTGGTCGTGGGTCGGTCATGGGCGAGGCTCGGTCGTGGTCGTGGTCGTGGTCGTGGTCGTCGTGACTGTGGCTCGGGGCGGTGTCGGGGCGCGATGCACCGCCGTCTCCCCCGCGTGGCACGCTATCCGGGTGTCCGCCGATCGGTCCCGGCTCCACTCGTTTCCGTGAGCGCGCCACACCGCGAGCCGCCGGGCGGGCGGCCGGCTCCCGCGACCGGGCCTCCCGAGTGGCGGCGCACGCTCCGGCTCCTCGCCGGGATGCTGCTCATCGCCCAATCGCTGGTCGTCGCGCTCGCGGTCGAGCTGCCGTACATCCGCGTCGAGCCCGGCAGCGCCACCGACGTCCTCGACCTCGTCACGGTCGTGGACGCCGAGCAGTTCCCCGCCGGCGGCGACCTGCTGTTCCTGACGGTCTCGCTGTCCCAGCGGTTGACGCCGGTCGAGGCGATCGCCGCCGAGCTCGACCCCGACGTGGAGCTGCGGCGGGAGGAGGTCTACACCGGCGGGCGCCCCCGCGAGGAGGTCACCCGCGTCAACCTCGCCGCGATGGAGCAGTCGAAGAACGAGGCGGTGAAGGTGGCGCTCGAGTACCTCGGCTACGACGTCGGGGTGACCGGCGAGGGTGCCATGGTCGTCGGCGTCGCCTCCGACCGGCCCGCCGCCGAGCTCCTCGTCCCCGGTGACGTCGTCACGGCGATCGAGGGTCGGCGCGTCACGGGCCGAGACGACGTGCTCGAGGCGCTCGGCGCCGTCGAACCCGGCGACGAGGTCGCCCTGACGGTGCGGCGGGGCGAGGAGGTGGACACGATCGAGGTCCCCACCGTCGACAGCGGAGACGGCACGGCGCAGATGGGCGTCCTGATCGAGGACGACCTGAGCTTCGACTTCCCCCTGGACGTCGAGATCAACACCGGCCGGGTGGGGGGCCCGTCCGCCGGTCTGGCCTTCGCCCTCGCGCTCCTCGACGAGCTCACCGAAGGGGAGCTCACCGGCGGACGGCCCGTGGCCGTCACCGGGGAGATCGACATCGAGGGGAACGTCACGCGCGTCGGCGGGGTCCGGCAGAAGGCGGTCGCCGCGCGTCGCGCCGGTGCCGTGATGATGCTGGTGCCCCGGGGTGAGGCCGAGCTGGCGAGGCCCCGTGCGGGCTCGATGGAGGTCGTGGGCGTCGCGAACATCGAGGAGGCGCTCGCCGCCCTCGGTGACCTCGGGGGCAACGCGCTCGCCCTGCCCCGAGACCTCGGCGCTCGGGAGACCGCCAGCTCCGCACGCTGACTGACCGCGACACCGGTGCCGCGGCTGCTGCCGTCACCGCTGTCACCCCACTGTCACACCGCTGCCGTCACCGCTCTCCGTGCCCCACACGGCGACCGCGCGAAAGGTTCGTCAGGTTTGTCAGATCCTGGCCACCCAGGAGACCGATTGTCCTCCGGTAACCTGAACGTACGGCGATGAGGAGGTCTCGGGACGCTCGTGAGGTCGGGATCGAGGTTCCGCTCCGCAGGCCCGTCGTCGCCACCGTCCTGCCCCCCGATCTGATCCCGGCGTTCGAGAAGCTCCGCGAATGAGACGACCATGAGCACCGCGGGTGACATCGTCCAGCTCGGCGCGGAGCTCGTGGTGTTCATCGCCGCGGCCAGCCTCGGCCTCGTCGTCCTGAGCCGGCCCCGCGACGTGGGCGCGGGGCCCTTCGCTCGGGTCACCCTCCTCGTCGCCGCGGTCGCGTTCGGTGTGGTCGCCGGCATCGCCGGCGCGACCGTCGACGTCGACGCCACCGGGGCCGGCCTCACGGCGCTGCGCGTCACGGCTCTGGTGGCCCTCGGCGTCGGCGCCCTCGCGGTGGACTCCTCCCGGGCCCGGCGGTTGCTGCTCGCGGGCGTCGTGCTCGCGGCCGCCGGCGAGGGGCTCCTCCACGTCGGCGCCGAGGCGGCCGGCAACGTGTCGCGGGGCGCGGGCGGGGTGGCGTTGGGCGTCACCGCCGCCCTCGGGGCGCGGCGCTCCATCGCCATCCGGATCGCCGGCGCCGCCACCGTGCTGCTGGTGACCGTGGTGCTGCTGCTCTCGGCCGTGCTGAGCGTCGTGATCACCGGCAACGTGGCCGACGAGGCGCTCCAGCGCACCGAGGAGCGCGCCGAGATCGAGGCCCGCATCGTCGAGGAGCAGTCCGACGAGGCGGTCGGCCAGGCCGACTTCCTCGCCCAGGTCCTCGTCAACGCGGGGGTGTTCCGCGAGGCCGTCGAGAGCGGCGAGTACGGAGCGCTCACCGACGCCGTCGAGGAGCTGCGCTCCGACTACCGGCAGGTGGACTTCATCGCGTTCGTCGACTCGGAGGGTCGGGCGCGGGTCGCCGCGGGCATCGAACAGGGCGGCGCCGTCGAGGCGGCGGGGACCCAGGTCGTCCAGGACGCCCTCGCGAACGTCTCCGCGTCGTCGGTCGAGGTCATCGGGGAGGGGCTCGTCGCGCTGGGCGCCACGCCGCTGTCGCTGCCCGACGAGCGGGGCGTCTCGGAGGTCGTCGGATCGGCCGTGGCCGGGATCCGGATCAACCAGGGCTTCCTCGCCGGCCGGCTCCAGGACCAGCGGGGCACCGAGTTCGCGCTCGTGACCGCCGACCAGGTGATCTCCACCACCCGGGACGACCCGGTCGAGTCGGTCGCCGCTGCGGTGGGCGACGAGCTCGTCGACGGCGTGGAGAGCTCGGTGCTCGGCCGTGGCCGTCCCGCCAGCGCCGAGACCACGGTCTCGGGCGACGAGGCCTTCGTCGCGGCCCACCCCGTCGAGCGGAGCAGCGGCCAGCCGGTGGCGGCCTTCGTCGTGGGCACCGACACCGACCTGGTGCAGGACACCCGCACGTCCCTGTTCCGCACCCTCTTCCTGGTGGCGCTCGCCGCTCTCGTCGCGGCCTTCCTCGTGGCGGTGTTCGCCGGCGCCCGGGTGGCCGCTCCGGTGCGTCGGCTGACCGACGCCGCCCGGCGGGTCGCCGAGGGCGACCTCACCACCCGCGCGGGGATCGACGCCGAGGACGAGATCGGGACCCTGGGCGCCGCCTTCGACTCGATGACCGACTCGATCGAGCTGATGACCCGGGAGATCCGCGAGGCGGCAGCGCAGACCGAGGCCATCCTCGGCGGCATGGCCGACGGTCTGGTCGCGACCGACGCCCAGGGGAGGATCGTGACGCTCAACCCGGCCGCGGAGGAGATGCTGGGCCGCCGGGAGGCGCGGGTGCTGGAGCAGCCCGTCGCCTCGGTCATCAAGGGCACCGACGCCCGCGGCGCCCCGCTGTCGAAGAAGCTGACCGCGCCCATGCGGCGGGCCTGGTCCACCAACGGGACCCTCGCCCGCCGCGGCAGCACCCTGGCCGTGGCGATGAGCGTCTCGCCGATCACCGACGAGGGCGGTGAGCAGATCGGTCGCGTCTACGTCATGCGCGACATCCAGCGCGAGGCCGAGGTCGAGTCGATGAAGTCGGAGTTCCTGGCGAACATCAGCCACGAGCTGCGCACCCCGCTCACCCCGATCAAGGGGTACGCGGAGATGATGCTCTCCAAGGAGGTGCCGGCAGAGCGCCGGGAGGTGTTCCTCTCCAACATCCTCGAGGGCGCCCAGCGCCTCGAGCGCTACGTCGACATGCTCGTCAACTTCTCCGCCATGGAGGCGGGTCGCTTCGAGCTCCGGACCACCGAGGTGCGCGTCGGGGGCCTCGTGGAGCAGGTGGCGCGCCGCTGGCGCTCAAGGGTCGGCACCCACCGTGTCGATACCGCGATCAGCAACCGCATCCCCAGGGTTCTGGCCGACGAGCGGTTGCTGGAGCGTGCGCTCAACGAGTTGATGGACAACGCCGTGAAGTACTCGCCCCAGGGGGGCACGATCACCCTCCGGGCCCGCGTCCGCGGGTCCGGAGCGGCGCGCCACGTCGAGCTGTCGGTGATCGACGACGGCATCGGCATCGAGCAGGCCGACCTCGAGGGGATCTTCTCCGAGTTCGCCCAGCTCGACGGCTCGTCGACGCGCCGCTACGGGGGCCTGGGGTTGGGTCTCTCGTTCGTGCACCGGGTGGTCGGCGCGCACCAGGGGACGTTGGACGCCGAGTCGTCCCCGGGTGAGGGGAGCACCTTCACCATCTCGTTGCCGCCGGCCTCGCGGGTCAAGCGGCCGACGAAGCGCCGCTCCCGGTCCTCCCGGACGACCCGACGCGCGACATCCGAGGGTGCTCGCCGCACCGGGCGCGCCAAGCGATCCAGGAGCACCCGGCGCACCAGGCGTCCGAAGGGCTCCCAGCGCTCGACAGCCCAGCGCTCGACAGCCCAGCGCCCGACGACGTCGTCGAACGGGCGCGGCTCGGTCGGGCGCGCGGCGGGAAGCCGGCGGGGGACCGCGGAGGCTCGCCGATGACCGCGCGCCGCTGGCTCGATCTGCTCGTGGACCGGCTCTCGCGGCGGCGACCCCTCGCGTTGGTGCTGGTCGCCGCGCTCTCGCTGCTGGCGGGAGGGCTGGTGGCCGTGACCCTGGAGGGCGACGAGGGGGTGGCTCCGGGCACGGCCAGGCTCCGGCCTGCCGGCGAGGTGGAGGTCGCGATCGACGGCGGCCGGTTCGTCGCCGCCACGGACGAGACGACGCTCTCGCAGGGCGACGAGGTGCGGATCGTCGACGGTGCCGCGTTCCTCGAGCTCCCCCGCGGCGCCCGCGCGGAGCTGCGAGACGGCTCGCACGTCCGGATCGGCGGTTCCGAGGACGCGAGCCTCGCCCTCGAGGCGGGAGAGCTGCTCGTCGAGGTGGAGCGCGGGACCACCGAGATCGACGGTGGATCGGCCCTGGTCGCGGTGGGCGCGGGAGCGTCGCGCCTCCGGCGATCGGCGTCGCTGGTGGCCGGCGTCTACGAGGGGACCTTGCTGCTCGCCGGTACCGGGCAGTCCCTCTCGGTGCCCCGGCTCCGGCAGGCCGCGGTGGCCGGCGTGGGCCGGATCCCCGACGTCGGTGGTTTGCGACCCCTCCACCTCGACGAGGACGACGAGTGGGATCGTCGCTTCCTCGGCTCGGTGCTCGAGCTGGACCGGCGCCTCCTGGCGTTCGCCCGTGGGTTCGAGGCGGTCCTGCCCGAGGCCGAGGCGACGAGCCCGTCGCTCTACCAGCGCGTCCTGCCCGAGCTCACCGGTTCCCCCCTGCGGCCGGCGATGCTCGAGGCGCGATCCGCGGGCGAGAACCTGATCGGGCTCTCGATCGTCGCCCTGACCGACGGGAGCTTCGAGGACGCCTTCGAGCGGGTGTTCGACCTGCGCCGCCTGGGCGCGCGCTGGGGACTCGTCGCGGCCGACGAGGGATTCGACAGCCCGCGCCTCGTCGGCACGGTCGAGCAGGCCGTCGACCGTGCGCCCCTCGACATCGCCGCACCCGACGAGGTGGACGAGGACGAGAGCGTCGCCGCGCCCCCGCCGGACGACTCGGGCGGCGGCGGGTCGACCACGTCCACGACCCAGGGGCCCTCGGGCACCACCACCACCACGACCACGACCTCGCCGTCGTCGACGACCACCACGACCTCGCCCGTGCCGACGCTTCCCAGCTCCTCGACCACCACCACCACGACCACGACCCCGCCGTCGTCGACGACGACCACGACCTCGCCCGACGACTGCAGCCTGCTCGATGGCATCCTGGGAGGGTGCGCGTGACCGGAAGAGGGCAGCAGGGGCGACACCCCGGGGACGGGGTGGCGTGGCCGGACGACGCGGGGGAGGACGCGGTGGAGGTGGGGCGATGACGTCGCTGTGTCACGGCTCGCGACGGGGCGCGGATCGCCGGCTCGTGCGATGAGGGTCCTGGTCGTCGACGACGAGGCGGAGATCCGGGACCTGTGCCGGGTGAACCTCGAGTTCGCGGGGCACACGGTGATCGAGGCGTCCGACGGCTCGGAGGCCATCGAGACGGTCGCCCGTGAGCGTCCGGACTTCGTCTTCCTCGACCTGATGATGCCCGAGGTCGACGGGTGGGAGGTGCTCCACGTGATCCGCGCCGATCCCGAGCTCGGGGAGATCCCGGTGGTCCTGCTCACGGCCCGGGCCGGCGAGGACGACCAGATCCGCGGATGGGAGGAGGGCATCTTCGACTACGTGGTGAAGCCCTTCAACCCGCTGAGCCTCGCCGAGTGGGTGGAGCAGGCGTACGACGAGGCCGACGAGGGCTTCGCGGAGCGTCGTCGCCGGCAACGCCTGGCGCAGCTCCGCTTCCTCCGCAACCTCCGCTGACCCGGTGTCGCCGAGCATGGCCGTCGAACGGAGCCATCGGAGATCCCGCGACGCGGGTGGCGCGGGACGCGACGTCCACCGTCGGGCACCCGAGTCCGCGTAGCATTGGACGCGCCGGAGCCCGTGTCGTTCCCGTAGGCGGGCGGTCGTCCGTCTCCACCGTCTCCTCCGGCGTGGGCAGGCAGTCGACATGGTTGAGAACGACCATCCCCACCACCGCCCGAGCGGCGACGCACCCCGTCTCGCGCGCGAGGAGATCGCCAACCAGGCCTTCCCCCAGGCGTTCCGGGGGTTGTCGGAGTCGGCGGTCCGTGCCTTCCTCCGCCGCGTCGCCGACGAGCAGGAGTGGCTCAGCACCCGCAACGACGAGCTCCTGACCGAGATCGAGGACCTCGAGGAGCAGCTCGCCGCGGTGCCGACCGACGCGGTCTCCGAGCGGGACCTGCTGAGCGAGGTGGGCGACGAGACCGCGCGCGTGCTCCGCTCGGCCAGGGAGTCTGCCGAGGAGATCCGCGTCGGAGCCGAGCAGCAGGCCGAGCGTGTGGTGGCGGAGGCCGAGGAGGAAGCGCGCGCGTTGCGTGAGCAGGCCGAGCTGTCGGCGTCAGAGCGCACCCGCGAGGCGGACGAGGCCTCCACGGAGCTGCTCGAGGAGGCGGAGCGCCTCGCGCGGGAGATCGAGGAGGGCGCCGAGGCCCGGGCGTCCGAGCTGCGGACCCAGGCCGAGACGGAGGTGCGCACCGAGGTGGAGTCGGCCCGCCGAGAGGCCAGGGAGGTGCTCGCCGAGGCGGAGGCCGCGCGCGACCGCACGCTCCAGGAGCTGGCCCGCCGGAAGGACGCCATCGAGGGTCAGATCGAGGCGTTGCGCACCGGCCGCGAGCGGCTCCTCGACGCGTACCGGGTGGTGAAGCGCACCTTCGAGGAGGGACTCGAGGCGTTGCGCGCCGTCGACGCACGCGGCTCTTCCCCCTCCGAGCGCCGCTCCCGGCCACCGTCGACGGCGCGCCCGACGGTGCTCAGCCCGGCGCTGCCCGCCGACACCTCGGGTCTCGCGCACGAGGGGAGCGACGCCGCCGCGCCGGACGACGACGGCGCTCGGACCCCTCCGACCGACCAGGTCGCCGAGACCGACGACCTGGGCGAGCCCGACGAGATCGCCGAGACCGACGAGACCGACGAGCCCGACGAGACCGACGAGCCCGTCGCCGGGCCCGAGACCGACGAGACCGACGAGGAGCCCGACGAGGCCGACGAGCCCGCCGAGCCCGACGCGGCCGCCGTCGAGGACGACGCGGACGAGGCCGACGAGCCCGACGCCGACGAGGCCGAGGAACCCGACGCCGACGAGGCTGAGGA
>CAYTKN010000047.1:0-17988 GCA_964438505.1 uncultured Burkholderiales bacterium | reverse complement strand
GCGTCGCGGCGGCGCTGCGGGGTGGCCTCCGGGGCGGGTGCGCGCACCCCGACGGGGACGACGCGCTGCGAGCGTCCGTCGCCGAGCTCGGCGGGCAGCAGTGGCGGCATGGGGCGGTACGCGACGAGACGGCCGGCGATCAGGTGCGGCCCGTAGCGGGGGTCGTCGGTGAGGATCGCGACGGCCTCGCGGAACTCGGCGAGGGTGGGCAGCGGCTGGGTGGCCACCGCGTCGATCTCGACGCGGTCGAGGTCGTCGAGGGGTCCGCGGACCTCGAGGGTGCGGTCGTGGGTGTAGTCGTAGAGGGTCGCCTCGAAGTCGATGGGCTCGCTGTCGCTGCCCTTGGGTGGGTGCAGCGGACGGAACGACAGCCACCGGGTGCGGGCACCGGCGACCCAGTCACGCAGCGGGCCGTCGAGGAGCTCGCGCTCGATGCGGGCCTCGTCGTCGGCGTCGGGGCCGATCGGTGTGAGCTCGGCGACGTGGCCGCCGGCGCTCTCCAAGCGGGTCATCGCAGCACCTCGGCCGCCGCAGCGGTCGCCTGCGCGCCGGTGCGGCCGTGGTTCGCCGCGTACGCCTCACCGGCTCGTACGGCCGCCTCGATCCAGGCCGCCGCGGGCGCGGCGGTGCGCGCGATCCCCCAGGAGATCGGATCCGTGCTCTCGGCCTCTCGGTCGGCCTCTCCGGTCCAGAAACCCGGCGGTGCGGCCAGTGGGCCGATCCCGGCTGTCTCGGCGGGCTGCGCGTCCCCACCGCGGTGTCCGACGCCACCCGCTCCTGCGGGCGCACCCAGCTCGGCGTCGACGGCGACAGCGGCGAGCTCCTCGGGAGGTGCGGCGACGACGAGGCGCTCCGCGGTGACCTCGACAGCGTCGCCACCGGTGTCGCCGCCGTTGCCAGTGGTGTCGCCAGTGCCGCCGGTCCGGACGGTGACACCGCCACCGCTCGCTCGCCCCACCTGCACGGTGGAACCGACCGGGCGGACCAGGCTCCCGAGCTCACCGGTGAGGCGATCCACGAGCGCTTCGGGCCCGCCGACGAGCGCCACCCGAGAGGTCGGCGCCTCGCGGCCCGCGGGCACCGCGGCCCACGGGGTCCGTGGAGCGGTGTCCCGGCACGAGCGACAGGATCGCCCGCCGTGCTCGGCGGCGGCCGGTCGCTCGACGAGGCGCGGGCCTCGCCAGCTCGGCGTGTGGGCGAGGTTGACGAGCGGGCCGATCCCGCGCTCGGCGGCGACGCCGGCGAGGACGTGCAACAGCGACAGCTCCGGGGGTGCCACCCCCCACACGGCCCGGACGATCTCGTCGAAGGCCTCGCGACCGGTGTCCGTGCCGACCCGCTCGTCCGCCCACGCAGCGAGGGTCGTCGCGTCGCGGGCGGCCGCCCCGGGAGCGGCACCGGGGTGCTCCGGATCGACGCGGGCGGCCATGAGGTTCAGCAGCTCGAGCGCCCCGCCGACCTCCCGTGCCACGGCGCCGCCTTCGGCAAGCGACCCGCCACCAGAGCCGTCAGTGCCATGAGAGCCATCAGCGCCTGGATCGCTGGCCACCTCCACGCCGAGCTCGTCTGCGAGCGCGAGGGTGCGCTCGTGCGAGGCGAGGACCGCCGTCGAGGACGCCGCTCGCTCGCGGCGCGCGGCGCGGCGCCCAGCCCGCCGCTCGGGCGCGGTGTCGAGGACCACCACCTCCACGCCGCGGCGGACGAGCGAGCGAGCCGCGACCAGGCCGGCAAGGCCGGAGCCGAACACCACCACCTCAGCGCGCCGGCGCGAGGCGCTGACACCGGCCCGCAGCGCGCTGCGCAGGCCCGAGGGTGCCAGTGCCATCGACGCCGCGGCACCCGAGGTGCCGAGGAACCCACGGCGCGAGATCGAGCCGCTCGTCATCTCGTCAGACCCCCTCTGCTCGCACTCGTCCGCTCACACTCGTCGCCGGACTCTTGCTGTCGTGCCGCCTTGCCATCCGAGCCGCCGCCAGTACCGACAGGCCGGTGCCGGCTCAGACCAGTGCTGCCCGCACCGGTGTTGCTCCGCTCGGCGGTCACCGGATCACGGTACGGGCGGCCCGGGGGTCACGACATCCCCCGATCGGGTGAAGAAGCGTCGATTCCCAGGCGGCTGCGGTGCTCCTCGAGGATCATCCGCGCCTCGTCGTAGAGGTCATCAGCGCGCTCGCCGAGCGGGGCGACCTCGGCGACGAGCTTCTGTCGCTGCTCGCCCGTCGCCTCCGCCGCGTCGCGCAGTGCACGCGCCACCTGCACGTACGCGCCGAGCGCCTCGTCGAGGCGCTCCGCGTGCTCGGAGAGGAACGCGGGCGGGTCGACCGCCTCGAAGCGCTCACGGAGCTCCTCGGTGGAGTCGACCCATCCGCTCGCCATCGTGACCAGCGTGGCGTCGTCGAAGGCGCCCTGCGCGATGTCGGTGACGCCGGGGCGCATTCCCTGGGCGACGAGGAACGCGCACGAGTCGAGGATCGGATCGAGCTCCTCCTCGTAACGGCGCAGCGCCCGGCGCTCGGCCGCAGCGGCTTCGTCCCTGTCACTATCAGCCGCAGTGCCCTCGCCACCCCCGGTGGTGTCATCGGCGGTCGAACCCGTCGAGTCGCTCGAGGAGGTGGCAACACCGACACTGTCTCCCGACGAGGAACCCGAGAGGGTTGCACCCGCGGTGATCCCGAGCGCGGCGAGGCCGACCGCGGCGGCCACGATCAGCGCGGCCGACACGTACGCGAACCGCGGGGCCACCTTCGCCGGACGGGCACCGGCGAGGGCGCTCACGTCGCGGCGGCCTCCTCGGTCTCGCCGAGGTAGACCTCCATGAGCTCGGGCGAGTCGCGCAGCTCGCTGCTGGCACCCTCGAGGGCGACCTCGCCCTTGACCAGCGCGTAGGCGCGGTCGGTGTGCTCGAGCGCCATGTGCACGAACTGCTCGACGATCAGCACCGACGCGCCGAAGTCGTTGACGGTGTGGAGGATGTCGAAGAGCTGGGCGACGATCTTGGGGGCGAGGCCGAGGGAGAGCTCATCGACGACGAGGAGCTTCGGCTCGGACATCAGCGCCCGGGCGACGCCGAGCATCTGCTGCTCGCCGCCCGACAGCGTCCCCGCCGCCTGCGAGGCGCGCTCGCGCAGGATCGGGAAGTGGTCCATCACCTCGTCGGCGCGGTCCTTGAACTTCCGCTTCTTGCGCCGCGACCAGTGGCCGAGGCGCAGGTTGTCGAGGACCGACATGTCGGTGAAGAGCTCGCGGCCCTCGGGGAGGTGCGAGATGCCGAGGTCGATCACGTCGTACGCGGGCTTGCCGTCGATGCGCTCGCCCTCGAAGCGGATCTCACCGGCGCGAGGCGCCAGGAGGCCCGAGATGGTGCGCAGCGTGGTGGTCTTGCCGGCGCCGTTGGTGCCGATGAGCGCGACCATCTCCTGCTCGCGGACCTCCATGTCGACGCCGCGCAGCGCCTGGATCGGCCCGTAGAAGACGTCGATGCCGTCGATCTCGAGGAGCGCCACCGCTCACCTCTCCTTCCGGGTGCGGCCCCGGTTCTGCTTCGCCGAGCCGCCCGTGCTGGTCTTCCGGCCTTGCTGGCTCTTCTTCTGGCCGCTCTGGCGCTTCTGGGTGTCCTGGCTCTTCTTTTGGCTGCCGGTCGTCTTGCTCTGGCTGCTCTGGCGCTTCTTCTGGGTGCCCTGAGTCTTCTTCTGAGCGCTCCCGGACTTCGCCTTCCCCGTCTTGCCGGTCCCAGCGGTCTTCGTGCTCTTGGCCTTCGTCTTCGTCGACTTCGCGGTCTTCGCCTTCTCGCCGGTCGCGCCGGCCCCGTTGCCAGGCCCGTCGGTGCCGTCGCCGTCTGCGACCTCGTCCTCGGTCGTGCCGAGGTACGCGGCGATGACCGCCGGGTCGCGCTGTACCTCGGCGGGCGGGCCGGCCGCGATGCGCTGGCCGCGGTCGATCACGTAGAGGTGGTCGGAGAGGCTGGTGACCACGCGCACGTCGTGCTCGATGAGCAGCATCGTGATGCCGAGGGTCTGGCGGGCCCACAGCAGCAGGTCCATGAACCGGTCGGTCTCGGCGTCGTCGAGGCCGGAGGCGGGCTCGTCGAGCATGATGAACGGCGCGCCGGTGATGAGTGCACGCGCCAGCTCGACGAGGCGCAGCACCCCGAACGGGAGGTCGCCGACGACACGGTCGGAGACCTCGTCGAGGCCCATGAGGGCGGTGACCTGGCGGACCCGGTCGCGGGCGATCATCTCGGAGGAGACCGCCATGTGGGTAGCGGCGAGGTGCGAGAAGAACCCGGTCCGGTTGCGGCTGTGGGTGGCGACCATGAGGTTGTCGAAGACGCTGAGCTCGGGGAAGAGCTGGATCGCCTGGAACGTGCGACCCATCCCGAGGCGGGCGCGCTCGTGGACGTCGAGGGAGGTGACGTCCCGACCGAACAGCTCGACGGTGCCCGCGGTCGGCTCGTTGAGGCCCGACATGGCGTTGAACAGGGTGGTCTTGCCGGCGCCGTTGGGCCCGATCAGGCCGGTGATCTCGCCCTCGCGCACCTCGAGGGTCACGTCGTCGACGGCGCGCAGGCCCCCGAACTGCACCGTGATGTCGCGCGCGGCGAGCACCGGGCGGCGCTCCTCGCGGGGCGGCAGGTCGATCTTGGTGGCGGTGCCCGGCTCGTAGACGAGGCCGGTGCGGCGCAGCTCCTCGACCTCGTCGGGCTCTTCCTCCTCGACCTCCTCGAGCGAGGCGCCGAGCGCGTCGGGAGCCTCCCCGAAGTCGCCGTGGCCGTTGCGCCGTCCCAGCAGTCCGGCGAGCGTCGCCCGCCACCCGCCGGAAGCGGCGCTGCCGTCGCCCTCGCTGTCCGTGCCGTCGGAGGCCTCGCTATCGCTGTCCTCGGCCTCGCCCGAGCCGGCGCGGCTTTTCCCGGCGGCTTCGTCGCCGGGTTCCTCGCCAGCTCCATCCACGACATCCGCGTCGACCGCGCCGTCACCGTCCTCCGGGCCGTCAGGGGACCCAGAGCGTCGGCCGGGAACGAGCGCGGCGACCGCGCGCATCGGCGGGGTTGCCCCGATGCGCCGCGCGGCGCCGGCGAAGCGGCGCGGGAGGCCGGCGAGGCCGTCGGGGAAGAACAGCAGCACCCCTGCGAGCAACGCCGAGGAGACGATGAGGGTGCTCCCCGACAGGGCCTCGACGCGGAAGAACACCTCGTCGAGCGCGGCGAAGAGCACACCTCCGGCAACGGCTCCTCCGAGGCTGGTGAGCCCGCCGACCACCGCGACCGACAGGAAGAACAGCGAGTCCTGCACGGTGAACGACGTGGCGGTGGCGACCTGCTCGTGGGTCATCATCAGGTTGCCCGCCATCCCGGCGATGAACCCGGAGACCGCGAACGCGACGAGCTTGGAACGCATCACGTCGATGCCGAGGCTGGCCGCCGCGACCTCGGAGCCCTTGACGGCGAACCAGGCCCGGCCGGTCTTCGACTCGCGCAGGTTGGCCATCCCGATCAGCACCGCGGCGAGCGCCGCGAGGAGGATGAAGTAGTAGGTGCGGCGGTCGGTGAAGTCGATGAACGGCGACTGGCCGACCTCACCGAGCGGTTCGACCGGCGCGGTCGAGGAGCCGCCGACGCCGGCCATCCACGGCTGGTTGAAGAGGTACTCCTGGACCATCCAGGCGAAGATGAGCGTCGCGACGGCGAGGTAGAGGCCGCGGATGCGCAGCGCCACCACCCCGAGCAGCGCGGCGGCGCCCGCGGCGATCCCGGCGGTGACCGGGAGGGTCAGCGGGAAGGGCATCCCCCAGTCGCGGACCACGATGCCGGTGGTGAACGCGCCGATCCCCACGAACGCGGCCTGGGCGAGGCTGATCTGGCCGACCCAGCCGGTGAGGACGACGAGCGACACCGCCACCAGCGCGTACTGGAGGGCGACGTTGGCGGAGCCCTGGAAGGAGAACGGCGCGAAGAAGATCCAGCCGATGGCGAACACGACGCCGGCGGCGCGCGCGGCGCCGCGCAGGTACTGGCGGCGGCGTTGGCGGCGGACGTCGGCCGGGTCGGGCGTCTCGTCCGAGAGGGGCGCAGCCTCAGCGGCCCTGCCCTCGCCGCCGGCGCCGTCAGCACCGTCAGCGCCCTCGGGCCCGGCGTCCCGCTCGACGCCGTCGGGGCGCTCTTCGAGGGTGGTGGCGGCGCGGCTCACGACAGCCCCGCCGAGCGGACGTTGGAGGCGGAGAGGCGCTCACCGCGGCGCGCCATCACGATGAAGGCGACGATGGCGAGGACGGCCTGGGGAGCGCCGATCGAGGAGGTGAACTCGTTGAGGCCGGGGAGCACCTGGAGGCCGGGCACCGCCCCGATGGTGCTGCCGACGACGACCGCCCCGAGGAGGGCGCCGGGCATCGAGCCGAGGCCGCCGATGAGGGCGGCGACGAAGGCGGGCAGCGCCTGGAGCGGGAAGCCGAACGGGTCGAGGACGCTGGTGGCGGAGAGCAGGATGCCGGCGACAGCGGCGAGCGCCCCGCCGAGCATCCAGGCGACCTGGGTGGTGCGGTCGGGGTCGACGCCGACGAGTGCGGCGGCGGTGCGGTTGGAGGCCGAGCCGCGCATGGCGAGGCCGAGGGCGGTGAACTGGAAGAGGGCGAAGAGCGCGCCGGTGAGGACGAGGGCGGTGATGATGAGGCCGATCTGGCCGTGGGTGATCCCGGAGTTGCCGAAGAGGATCTCGCCGTCGCCGAAGATCGGGGCGGGGGTCACGGAGCTGTTGCCGAAGATCTTGGCGACCGCGGCGACGACGAAGCCGTAGACGGCGACGGTGCCGACCGTCTGGGCCGTCGCCGAGACGCTGCGGAGCCGCCGCACGAACACCTTCTCCACGAAGGCGCCCATCAGCGCGCCCGTGGCGATCCCGATGAGGATGGCGGCGATGGTGGGCACCCCGGTGTTGCGCAGCTCGAAGGTGACGTACGCGGGCGCCATCGCCATCACCCCGTGGGCGAGGTTCAGCACCCGCGACGCCCGGTAGATGAGGACGATCCCGAGCGCGAACAGCGCGTAGACCGCCACCAGCGGTGTGGCGAGGAGCAGTTGTGTCAGGAAGAAGACCATGCTGTGGTCCCGGTGTCGGTGTCAGTCGGTGGGTGGTCGTGAGTGGAGATCACGTGTTGTGGCCCGCCGGGCGGACCCCTGGCCGACCCCGCAGGGTCGGCCAGGCGGTTACCGCCGGTCCGGCTCAGATGTTGTTGTGCTGGCCGAGCCAGGGGTCCTGCACGTACTCGGCCTTGAACTCCCAGCCTCCGGTCCAGCCGTTGGCGACCGGGATGCTGAACGCCTGCGCCGAGTGGTTGGCGTAGCGCTCGTCCTCGGTCCACTGGAGCGGCACCGACAGGCCGGTGTCGAGCGGTGGCATCGAGTTCAGCGTCGAGATCAGCGCGTCGCGGGTGAGGTCGTTGCCGATCCGCTCGAGCGCCTCGACGAGGAGCAGCATGCCGATGTAGCCGCCCTCGGTGAACTGGTTGGCGATGTCGACGCTGCCGCTCTGGGAGCGCAGGTCATCGACGTAGGTGCGGGTCGCCTCGTCGCGCTCGGGCGCGTACTGCTCGATGGGCGGGTTGTAGCCGGTCCACACCCACATGTCCTCGCAGTTCTCGGCGCAGTTGTCGGCGAAGTTGGCGGTGAACAGCGGCTGGGCGCCCGCCATCCCGCAGCACTTGTCGCCACTCGGCCCGAGGTCGAAGTCGGCGGGTTCGGGGGCACCGGAGGTGCCGAGGAACTTGAGGGCGGTGTCGGGCTCGAGCAGGATGAGTAGCAGGTTGCAGCCGGTGTCCTCGTTGGAGCCGTCGTCGGTCTCACAGGCCTCGTTGATGATCGAGACGGGCCCGGTGTAGGTGTCCTGGCCGCTGGCGATGCCGCAGTAGCGCGAGCCCTGCTTGCAGCCGGTCTCACCCTTGGAGTAGCCGGGGATGTCCTGCCCGGAGAGCTCCTTGTAGGCGGCGTTGAACGCGAAGGCGCCCTCGACGCCGAAGCGGTAGCTGTTGCCGAACACGATGGCGGGCCGCAGCTCCTTGCAACTCCCGGTCTGCTCGCAGCGGTCCCACGCGTTCTTCATGATCGAGTGGACGGTGGTGGTGGTAGCCGCCGCGACGGGCCAGATCATCGGGTCGCGGAACTGGGTGTTGTTGAGGCCATCGGCGCCGACGACGGGGACGCCCTCGCGCTCGAAGACGCCGGCCTTGGAGGCGGCGTTGAGGCCCTCCGAGGAGGGCGAGACGGCGAAGGCGAACACGCCGTCGTTGATGAGGTTCTCGATGTTGCGCTTGCCGGTCTGGGCATCCCAGTTGTCGTTCTTGGTGATGAGGTCGAGGGTGCGCCCGCAGATGCCGCCCTGGCGGTTGACCTTCTTGGTCACCGCGCGCAGCGCTTCGGGCACCTCGCCGAGAAAGCGGGCGGCGAAGCCGTCCTCGACGACGGTGGCACCGAGCTTGATGCCGCTGTCGGTGACGCCAGGAACACCCTGCGACTTGGGTCCCTCGCACCCGCCGCCGCCGGGGCCGCCACCCCCGCCACTGGAGCCGGACGCCGGGCCGGTGCCGTCGCCCCCGGTGCCGAGGTCGACACCGGACTCGCTGGCGCCGCCCGCGGCAGGATCCGTGCCGCCGTCCCCACCGGCAGGGGCGGTGCGCTGCTGGGGTGTGGCGGGGCCGCTCGCGGTGACCTCGCTCTGATCGGGGCTCTGCTGGCCCGAGCCGCCCTGGTTCGGGGTTGTCTGCTCGCTGGGCACGGCGACGAGCTGGCCCTCGCCGTTGCCGGTGCCGCTCGGGTTCGCTTCGGGTACCACCGCGATGGTGGCGAGCATGGTGATCACCGCGCCGAAGGCGACGCCGGTCAGCAGCGACGAGAGGTCGACGCGGCGCTCACGGGGTGTGGTGGGGTTTCGCATCTCAGGTGATCTCCTTGGCGAGTTGCAGGTCACGGCGCCGCAGCGCCAGGTAGGCGGGGGCGCCGACGAGCAGCCAGAACAGCCCGAAGAGGACCGCCTGGCCGGGGTTGCGGACGAGGAAGCGGGCGGCGTCGCCGACGGTCTGCCGCAGGTACTGGAGTGGCCCCTCGCCGCCGGAGCCGCCGGCGTTGAGCGTGGTGGTGGGGCCCTGAGGGGTCGACGAGGCGAGCTGCACGCCGCCGACCGAGGCTTCGGCCTCGCGGCCGTTGACGATGCGGACGCCGGCGTCCTGGCCGGGGCGGGTCAGCGAGAAGGCGAGGTCGCCGGCGGGCTCGTAGCCCTGGGGCGCCTCGGCCTGGTGGAGCACGTAGGCGCCGAGGGGCACCTCACCGAACCCACAGGAGCCGTCGGAGCCGGTGGTGCAGCTCGCCACCTGCTGATCTGCCGGTCCGAGGGTCTGGTCGCCGTCGTCGGCGTGGAGCGCGAAGGCCCCGCCGGCGAGCGGGCCGCCGGTCGACGCGTCGACGAGGGTGACGCCGACGGTGCCGATGGCAGCGAGGTTGACGAAGCGCACGTTGGTGTCGCCACCCACGGGCACGGTCACGTTGGCCGGCTGCGAGGAGGCAACGTAGCCCTCCGGCGCGGCGGTCTGCACGACGGTGTACGAGCCGGGGTCGATCGGCTCGAACTCGCAGTCGCCGACGCCGTCGGCGGCGGTGGTGCACGCCCCGCCGCGGATCGGCGCGCCGTCCGGCGAGCGGACCTCGAAGTGGCCGCCGGCGAGCGGTGAACCCGACCCGTCGGCCAGCTCGACCTCGAGCGACGAGGGGCCGGGGTCGAACTCCCCTCCGGTCTGCGGCGGGGCACCGATCTGGTAGAGGGCCTCGGTGCGCACCGCGGCGAGGTCGAGGATCTCGCGCGTGGGATTTTGTGTCGCGCGCTGGGTCGAGTACTCGTTGAAGACCGTCACGCGGAGGGCGGGCACCTCGTGGCTGGAGTCGCTGGTCATCGCGATGTCGTTGGCCCGGCGGAACCGGTCCTTCGTCACCGAGGCGCGAGCCCCGCCGTCGCTGCCCACCACGTCCGGGTCCTGCTCGCGGGGCGCGAGCTCGAAGCGCACCGGCACGGTGTAGAACTGAGCGGCGTCGTCGAGGGCGTCCATCACCGCGCCCGGGTCGCAGGCTTGGGTGCGCGTGCTCTCGTCGTCCTGGCTGTCGCCATCGCCGGCCTCGTCGGTGTTGACCGCGTCGGTGTCCCACCCGCAGGCGAAGGCGGTGTCGCCGTTCGGATCCACGATGCGCACCTGGTCGATCGAGACGGTGTGGGTCGAATCGGCGGTGCCGGGCCGGCCGTGCGCCTCCGAGCGGGCGACGGAGCGGACCTCGCCGATGTGGATGCCGCCAGCGCCGGGCGCCCCGATCTCGATGCCGCTCGCCACGGCGTGTGACTCGACGGCGAGGCCGCCGTCGTCGAGGCGCTCGGTGTGCACCCGCGACGCGCTGGAGCCGACCCGGAACGGCGAGCCAGCGGGGTCGTCGGGCCGCCACTCGGTATCGTGGGGCATCCACGCGGCCGCCTCGAGCTCGTGGCCGGCGCCGTCGCACACCGCGGCCGAGCCGGGTTCGCTGGCCGTCTGTGGCCCGCCCGGGTCGGCGCAGCGGGAGCGCTGGCGCTCCTTGCCGGGCGCCGCGTCGTCGTAGCGGTTGTCGGCGCTGTCGGGGTTGTCCTCGTGAGGCCCACACTCGTCGTCGTCGTCCTCGGGCTCGGGCGCCTCGCCGGGATTCGCCGGGTCGCGGCCGAACAGCTCGTGGTACCCGTCGTCGAACTGCTCGCCGCGCGCGTCGCAGGAGTCGTCCGGGTTGCCCTCGCGGAACTGCCGGCGTCGGTCCTGCATCTCTTCGAAGAGCGGGCTGAGTCCCTCGAGGAGACTCTCGTTTGCGGTGTCGTTGAAGGTCGCCGCTCCCAGGCCGAGCGCCCCGTCGATGGTGTGGTGGGCGCGGGGAACACCACCATCGATACCCAGATCGCGCGCGGCCTGGTTGGCTCGCTCGGAGGGCACGAGGCCCCGCGCCACGGCGCTGGCGCGGCTCCCCGTCCGGTCGCCGCCGAGGCTGGTGCGCTCGACCGCCGCGGTCCGCCACACCTCTTTGCCGGTGTTGTCCGAGAGGGAGGTGAACCGGGTGCCGTAGGCGGACGCCTCGCCGGTGTGGGTGACGCTGACCGCCTCCGACTCGTCGATGTCGTGGGTGGCGTCGTCGGGGTCGCCCCCCGTCGTGGGTGTGAACGGATCGGTGCGGTCCTCGTAGACACGGAAGACACCGCCGCCGCTCACCGAGCGCAGGTAGTAGCGGCGGGTGACCGGATCGACGTGGGAGCGGACCTTACCCTTCGCTGTCACGCCGTCGCCGAGGTCGAGCGTCGGGCCCTGCGCGGCGGGCACCTGCCCAGCGTCGACGAGGTAGAGGTTGCCGTTGTTGTTGTGACCCCCGTCGGTCACGTACCCGCGGCCGGTCTCCGTGTTCACGGCGACCCCACCGATGGCCGCGTCGAGGAGCGTCCGGGAGCCGGTCCAGGCCCGGTGGCGTGCATCGAAGACGTACGCTCGCTTCGCGCCCGCACCGGCCACCATGATGAAGAGCCGGTCGTTCACCGGATCGACCGTCGCGGCGGCGTTTTGAATGTTCCCCGCGAACGGAAAGCTCGAGACCTCGAATCGCTCGCCGGCATCGGTGCTGCTCAGCTCGCCAGGGTCGTCGCCCGGGTCGAGGCCGAAGTCGACCAGCACCACCGAGTGCAACCGAGGCTGCACCGGGGCGTTGAAGTTGTTCTGGCCCCGGCAGGGCATGTAGAGGAAGTCGCCCGTGGAGGCGAGACCCAGCGCCCCGTTGCCGTCGGGTTTGATGTCGTTGCAACCGTCGAGGTCGTAGCTCCAGCGGTGCTCGAAGGTCGGGCTCTCGCCGCCCGCGTCGTACCGGTACGCATGCAGCGCCGTCCGCGCCACGGCACTGCTGGTGACACTCGGGAAGAGAACCTTGAAGCTACTCAGCACATAGAGAACCCGATGCTCCGCGTCGTAGGCGAATGCCCGGGGCTGGTGGTCCTCATACCCCGCCTCGTCGGGCAGATCGCGCCCGGGCAGCTCCTCGACCACGTGGCGGTCGCTGTCGAGCTCCATGGCCACGATCCGCCAGGCGTCGTCGAGGCAGGTCCCGTCATCTTGGGCGCACCCTCTCCCCCCTTCTGCCGGAGCAGCGCCGACGAAGAACGTGCGGCTCGCCGGGTCGTAGGTCGACACCTGGTTGGTAAGGTTCTGGCTGATCCGGTCCCCGTCGCCGTCGGTGGCCTCCACGGGGATCTCCCGCAGCCCCCCGATCTGCGTCGGCACACCGCTGGGCGTGTCGATCCCCCACTCCACGACAGCGTCGTCGGGGTTGCGGATGTGGGCGATCAGACGCCGGGCGTCAGGGTCGATGTGGAACGACTCGAGAGAGACGTCGTCGAGGATCTCCCCGTCGGCGTTGCGAACGAACACTTTGCCGAGACACGGGAGTTCGGGCGAGTAGCCGCCACCCGGGCACGCCGGAGCCTTCTCGGACTCCTCGGCCGCCTCCGCGGCGGGCGCGGAGAGCGGCGTGACACCGAGGAGCCCGGCAAGGCCGAGCGCCAACAGCGCGGCCGTCGCGGAGCGCCCGCGTCGCGTCGCCGGGTCGTGTGACCGTCGTGTCCGTCGATCGTGGTGGGGGCGCATCTGCTCCCTCGCTCCTCACGTCGTGTGTCCTGATGGCCGGCTCGGTGTGCCGACGATTGTCGGCGCTCGGGACGGTCCCGGAGCTCCGTATCGTGAACCTCGGTGTCGTGCGCTCTCATAGGGGGATCACGCACGAGCGCCGAAAATGTGTCGGTGTTCGGCGAGATTTCTGCGACGATCTCGTCTCGGCTCGCCCGGAACACCCCCGTTTGACCCGATTCGGGAAGACCGGAGCGCTCGCCTCGCGCGCTGCGTGCTCCGCGCTCCGTCGATACGTTCCCTCGGTGCCGTCCGCTCGGTGCGTTCGGGCCCCGGAGAACGAACGACCCGTGGGGCTCGCTCGCGTGACCTGACGCGGATGGGGTGGAGCCGATGATCGGCTCCACCCCATCCGATGTTCAGGTTGTCCGTTGGTCCGACTGGTGCGTTCTGGTGGTGTCCGTGTGCTGCCTGTCGTCTGGCTGGGCGACTACTACTGGAAGCCGACCGTGGCCACGCCGTTGAGCTCGGCGTCCTTCACCTTGTCGCCGACCTGGTTCTGGTCGGGAGTGAACTCGAGCTCGGCCTCGAAGAGGATCTCCCCCTTGCCGTTGTGCAGGCTGAGGCAACCCCAGGCTTCGACCACGAGACCCTCGCGGATGAACTTCACCCATCCGCTGGCCTGCTTGCCGCTGGCCTGGCCCTCGACCCAGATCTCGCCCTTGTTGGTGTCGTCGCCGGCCTTGGTGCCTGTGTCGCAATTGGCCGCCGCGCCGGAGTCCCAGGCTGCGATCTGGCCGGTGCCGTAGTCGCTGCTGTTGCTCCAGCCGATGGCGTCGTTCTCACCGTGGATGACGTTCCCGTTGCTGTCGACGCCGATGCCGTCGGTGCCACCGTCGGCGATGACCTCGAACGTGTCGTCGATCACCGAGCCGGGTGTCGACTCGCATTGGATGAGGCTGTCCAGGAACTCGTAGTGATTGTGGTTCCCGGCCTCGGCCTCGACCCCGCCGTTGCCGTTCTGATCGTCGACGTGGACGGTGCCCGTCACGACACACTCACCCTCGGGGGTCGGCAAGAACTCTGCCTTGTTGTCCGGGATGTCTTCGTGACCGCTGGTCGGCGGCTTGTCGCCACCGTGGCTGGCCAGCGCAGACCCACCTGCGAACGAGCCCACCAGCAGCACGCTGGCGAGCACTCCGATCACCTTGCGAAGCATCAGTTGACCTCCTGAATCGTCGGAAGTCACCCCAATCCGGAGTGACCGCCTCGAACCCTAAAGAGTGCACTCGGGGTTTCCATCCCCCGATCGGGTGAACGCGACAAGATTTTCTTTGCCACCCTTGTGCACTGCCCGGGAGCATCACGATTGCGACCAGGCGAACCGCGGAAAACGGGACACGGAATTGCGGTGCATTGAGCTCCCGAGCCGGCCGTGCCAGACGCGCAGCATCGCCCCCCGGGAGGGAGGGCCGCAGGCTCGGCGACATCGTTGGCCTCGAGGAGGAACTGGCCGCCCGCTGGTCCGACGAGGACAGCCAGAACTTCGACGAGGCGCAGCTCGCCGAGATGTTCCTCACCGGGCGACGACGAGGACCGCCACCGGGCGCTCGACGCGGGGCTGCTCGTCCCCGAGGGCTACCACTATCGGGTACCGAGCCCGCGGCTGCTGCGGATCAGCGCGCAGCTCGCATCCATCGGCGCGTCGCTCTCCGCCACCCTCGAGCTCCACCGGCACCTGCGCGAGCACGTCGACGAGATCGCCGCCGACTTCGTCGGGCTCTTCGAGGAGCACGTCTGGGAACCATTCGAAGCCGCCGGTGAGCCCTCCGACCGGTTCCACGTGATCGCCAGGATCCTCCGTCACCCCCGCGCTCGCCTTCCAGACCGTGGAGCGGGTGCTCGCCTCCGCGCTCGAGGAGCAAGCCGACCACTTCGTCACGCGGCGGCGCCCTCGTGCGGGACCCCGACGCGGACCTTCCGAACTCCGGCAACCGTGCCCGCTATTGATTCCGGATCGCCGGGATCCGCCCTCGACACCTGACCGACGACGACATCGAATGCTGTCACCTTCGCTGACGACACCTGTCAGGTTTCTCGTGCGCGGTGCGCGGAAGTCCTCCACGCACCAGGGCAACCCAGCGTCGCCTACGAGACGACCCGCCGGCACCACCGCGCCCACTCGGCGATGGCCTCCGAGCACCCGACTGTTGCCGTACGACGACAATGTCGCAAGGTCGTCGTACGGCAACACCATGGGATCGGGGCGCGCGCCATCTCGACAGAGGGACGCCGATCATCCGATCCGCTGTGGCCGGAACCCCTCGGGGGCCCTCACATTGCCCCAGCGCGGGTTGGGGGTGGAGCCGCTCATCGGCTCCACCCCCAACCAACATTCATGTTGTTCGGTCGTCGGACTGGTGCGTTTCGGTAGTGCTCGTGTGCTGCTGCCCACATGGTCGAGCGATTACTGGCGACCGACCGTGGCCGTACCGGTGACCGTGGCATTCTTCACCTTGGTGCCGATTTCGTCGCACTGCTCCAGGACGACGAGCTGGGCCTGGAAGAGGATGTCAGCAGCACCATCGTGCGGGCTCAGGCAACCCCAGGCTTCAACATCGGTGCCCTCACGGATGAACTTCACCCATCCGCTGGCTTCCTTGTTGTTGCTGTTGTTCTCGACCCAGATGTCGCCCTTGTTCGTAACGCTCTTCTTGCTGTCGCAACTCGCCGCGGCCGTGCTGTCCTTGTTGGCAATGCTGCCGTCGTCGTAGTTGCTGCTGTGGCTCCAGCCGGTGGCCCTGCTCTCGCCATGCGCGCCGACGCCGAGACCACCGTCGGTACCACCGTCGGCCTCCACGTCAAATACGCCATTCAGGTCATTCACGGTCGACGTGCAGTCCATAGACCCGGTGAGGAACGTGTAGTGGTTGTGGTTGAACTCGTCGGCGCTGATCCCGCCGGTGCCGTTCTGGTCGTCGAAATGGACGGCCCCCGTCATGACACACACACTCTCGGGCACCGGCACGAAGCTGTCAGCGTTCGTCGGCATGGCTTCGTGGAATTCGTTGAACGGCGGCTTGGTGGCATCGTGGCCGGCCAACGAGGGCACCACACCGAGGGAACCCACCAACAGCACACTGGCCAGCACTCCGATCATCGTTCGAAACATCAGTCGACCTCCTGATTCGTCCGACATCACCCCATCCGGAGTGACGACCTCCCACCCTAAAGAGCGCATTCCGGTCAACCATCCCCCGACCGGGTGAAGGAGGCGGCATCGTGCAATCGCCATCCGGCAACCCGTCGCAACCGCCGTCCTGCTACGGCCGCTCGATGTCGAGTGAGGCAGCCGCCGTGCTCGCCTTCATCACAAGCCGACCCTGACCCTCGGGTACGGGCCGGAAGCCGGAGTGCTCGCAGAACGCGCGCCCGGTCGTCGCGCCCCGGAGCCACGTGTCGAGGGCGTCACTCCCGGAGCTGAAGTCCTCGATCGGGTGCTCGGAGGTCAGCCGGTCGAAGTGCGACACCTACCGCGTCGCGGCGGTGTGTTGGGCCCGCTTGCCCGCGTTGGCCAGCGTCGAGACCACCTCGGGTGGCTCGTCGAGCGACGCGAGCAACTCATCGAAGAAGTCGGCCGACACGACGGTTTCGTCGGCGAACCGCCGGTGCACCGCCTGGCGGGACACGCCGTACACGCTGCCGATCTCGGCCCAGCTCATCCCTGATCCCTGCGCTTCGGTCAGTACTCGTCGTTCGAGCATCGCGATTCCCGTCGCGAGAGCGTGGACTGCCCGGACCCGATCGCGAGCGTCCGACGAGTCCAGCAAGTCGCGGACCGCAGCGACGAGGAGATCCACATCGTGAGCGAAGTGTCGAGATTCAGTCTGCATGACTGTCAACGATCGGTTGACGGAGCCGAGCTGTCAACAACCCGATGACGGCGCATCAGCCGCAGGAGCCGTCGGGGCCGGCGACGTCGAAGCCGGTCGCGAGCCGCTCGCTGTGACCGATCACGACCACACCGAAGTGCACCGACCCTTCCGGCG
The DNA here is from genome assembly GCA_964438505.1 of uncultured Burkholderiales bacterium. Taxonomy (GTDB): domain Bacteria; phylum Actinomycetota; class Acidimicrobiia; order IMCC26256; family JACPCJ01; genus CAYTKN01. Next base: position 1,294 of record CAYTKN010000047.1, on the reverse strand, counting down.
CCCCCTCGGCGACCACCCACGAACCCTCGAACACACCGTCGTCACCGGCCTCGCCCCGATCGTTGCCACCCGGATAGTCGGGATCGACACCACTGACACCACCCGAGTAGATCGCCTGGTACAGCAACCGAGCACCCGGCCATGCCTCCACCCGCACGGTCTGCTCCTCGCCGGCCACGACGCACTCCGAGGCCAACGACACCTCGATCGACCGCCCGTCCTCGGTCTCCGCGCTCACCTCGGAGGGCAGGTCCTCGACCGCCAGCTCCCCGTCACCGTCGTCGTGCGAGTGGTCGTGGTCGGCGTGATCGTGCTCCTCGGCCGCCTCGCTGTCCGCTGCGGCCTCGGTGTCCGCGTCAGCCTCGGCTTCCGCGTCCCCGCCGTCGTCGGAGCACCCGGCGGCGACCACCGCCACCAACAGCCCCACCGCGATCGCACGCACCACCTGCTTCATCACACGCTCCTTGGTCTCCGGCGACGCCTTCCCGGGCGCCGCGCCCATCGATTCCGTTCCCTGATCACTGACTGCCATCTCGTCCCCGCTCACCGGCATCGCCCTGGCCTCACTCCCCCGACCCGGGCGACGACCCGGGTTCCGAGCCCGATGCGAGGCGCTCGCCCGGCGCAGGCAGGTCATCGAGCTCCGCGGGCACCGGCGGCTCGAGCGGCAGGATCCACTCGGCCGGCGGCGTCCACGGGCGATCGACCTCGGTGAGGTCGACCTCCGGGTCGATCAACAACTGCGGCTCGCGGCCATTGAGGCTCGCCGCGGCGCGCACCCGCACCTCCACGTCGCCGCGGCCCTCCTCGCGCAGGATCTCCTCCACCCGGTGCGCGAACTGGAGGATCATGTCGGGCCGCGCCGACATCACGAAGTACTGCTGGCGGCTCAGGTGCGGGCCGAGGTCGAAGTGCCAGCGCTCCCCGGTGGCCGGGTCGGTGACGAAGAAGAACGAGTCGGCGCCCTTCTGGCGGGTCATCATCCGCCACGAGAACCGGTGACCCTCCTCGGTCCACGCGGCGTCGCCCGGGATGGCGAAGTGGCGCAGTGGCACCGCGAGCTGGACGACCATCCAGACCGCCAGCGCGCCCACCAGCAGGCCACGGCGCCGCGTCACCGGCACCGCGGGCTCGTCGGCCTCGTCGCGGCGCCTGCGAGGCTTGCGGCGCCGCGAGCGCTCCGCGTCGGCCTCGAGGGGCTCGGGAGCGGGCACGAAGCGCTCCACCGCGTGGTAGGCGAGCACCCCCACACCCGTGCCGCCGAAGAGCGCCATCACCGGCGAGACCGACCCGC
>CAYTKN010000046.1:0-18748 GCA_964438505.1 uncultured Burkholderiales bacterium | reverse complement strand
GCCGAGCCCGGCGCCGCGCCGGGCGGTGGCGCGGGCGGTGGCGGCGGCGGTGGTGGCGGCACCGGCGGTGGCGGTGGCTCCGGCGGTGGTGGCGACGACGGCGGCGACGACTCCGGCCCGGACGTGCAGGGCGTCAGCGACGACAGCATCCTCATCGGTGTCGGGATCCCCGACCTCGGGCCCTTCGGGGCGGCGAGCGAGGAGTTCGACATCGGCGACGTCCAGGAGCAGTTCGAGGCGGTCCTGGATGGCTGGTACCGGGAGGGTGCCGCCCCGGTGCACGGCCGCGACATCGAGTTCGTCTACCGGGAATACAGCATCTTCGGCACCGAGGAGCAGATCGCCGCGTGCAACGGCTTCGCCAAGGACGACGAGGTGTTCATGGTGATCGGCATGCGCTCCTTCAACGCCGGCGCGCAGTGCCTCGTCGAACGGCACCAGATCCCGGTCGTCTCCCAGGGCACCTACGTCGCCGAGGACGACTACGAGCGCCGCTACCCGTACCACTTCACGGTGCGCTCCTCGCTGAGCCGGGTGGGGCGCAACTTCGTCCACTGGGCCGAGCAGCAGGGGGCCCTGGAGGGGGCGACCATCGGCCTCTACTGGACCAACGACGCCGTCACCAACGACATGGCCGCGAACATCGAGGCCGAGCTGAACGGCCTCGGCTACGAGCTCGCGGCCAAGGCGCAGACCGACTCGACGTTCGCGAGCCAGCAGGACTCCATCGCCGTCCAGCAGTTCCAGAGCGAGGGCGTCGACCTGGCGATCCTGATGGTCTCGACGCTGCCGGCGTCCAACTTCATGGAGAACGCCGAGTCGCAGCTCTACCGGCCCACCTACATCGACAACGACTACGGGGACCACACCGCCGACGCGGCGTCGAGCACGTTCAACGAGACGCAGTACGACGGGACGCTGGCGATGACCCAGACCCGCACCGGGGAGATCCGCGCCGGTGGGCTCAGCCCCAAGGCGGAGGCCTGCATCGCGAACTACGAGCGCTACTCGGGCAACGACATCCCCCGCGAGAGCCCCGAGTCGGCGGAGCTGGCGAACATCCTCCAGGTCTGCGATGACGCCGAGCCCGTGCTCCACGGTCTCCAGCAGGCGGGACGCCAACTCACCCCGACGTCGTTCATCGGCGGGGTCGAGAGCCTGGGCGAGGTGACGGGTGCGGGACACGGCGCCTTCTCGTTCTCGCGGGACAAGCGCCAGGGCACCGACGTGCAGCGCACGATCCAGTGGCTCGCCGACTGCACCTGCTGGAAGGCGGTCAGCAACTTCTCGCCCTTCCCCGTGCCCTGACCGCCGACGAACGTTCACCACCCGCCCCGTCCTTTCCTTCCCGCCCCGTTCTTTCCTTCTCTCTGACGCCCGGAGGGCTGTCGAGAGGGAATGAACGCCGTCGCCTCGGCGCCGAACGTTTCGTCTCGGCTTCCGAATGGCCGTCACAGAGAAGGAACGAACGAGAGGAGTTCGTGGACGCCCGTGGGAGCCCATTCGAGCCCATAGGGAAGACGAGCTCCGTTGTTAGCGGATACTCTTTAGGTCCGTCCGAATCTCGCCGATCATCACGGAGACCATTGGAGGGGTAGGGACCCGTTCGCGCTCGGGAGATGCAGGTGGAGCTCGAATCGACAGTGAGGTCGACAGCGAGGTCGACAGCGAGGCCTGCGGAGACCAAGCCGTGGGGACGGGGCGTGGGGTTCGTCGCCGTCGCCGCGTCCGGGTGGTTGGTCGCGCACGCGGCCGGGTTGTTGGGTCCGCTGGCGGACGCGACGTTCGTGTTCCTCGGTGTGGCCGCGCTCGTCGCCGGGGTGGTCGGCGTGCGGCGTCACCGTCCCGCGCTGCGCTGGCCGTGGCTGGTGATCTCCGCGGCGCTGCTGCTGTTCCTCGTCGGCGGTGCGACGCGGGTGGCCCTCGGCACCCTCGGTGACCTCAGCTCGGATCGTGCGCTGCTCCCGGACCTGTTCACGCTCCCCGGCTACCTCCTCGTCGGTCTGGGTCTGTCCGGCCTGGCGCGTGCGCGGGCGGGCCGCGAGCCCGGCGAGGTCGACGCCCTCCTCGACGCGGTCGTCGCCGCGCTGGGCGCGCTCGCGGTGGCGTGGGTGTTCCTCGTCAACCCGGTTCTCTCGTCGGCGGAGACTCCGGTGTCGGTGCGCCTGCTGCTCGTCAGCTACACGCCGATGTCGATCTTCCTCTTGGTGGTGATGGCGCGTCTCGCGTTCGGCCTGACGGGCCTGCGCACCTTCGCCGACCGGGCGCTGCTCGGCGCGGTCGGGGCGATGCTCGTCGGCGACGTCGTGTACATGCTCGTCGACGCCCGCATCGCCGAGATCCCCGCCACGGTCGTCGACATCCCTTACGCCCTCGCCTACGTGGGGTTCATCGCCGCGGTGCTGCACCCGTCGATGCGCCTGCTCTGCGAGCCCGGCCGCCGGGACTCGTTCGCGCCGAGCCGGCCTCGCCTCGCGATCGTGGCGCTCGCGCTGGCCCTGCCGGCGCTGGTGATGGCGATGTGGCACGACGCGGGAGCCGGCGATCGGGTGGCGCTGGTGACCATCGTGCTCTCGCTGAGCGCGACGGGGATCTGGCGGTTCTTCCGGGCGCTGCGGGCGCACGCCCGGGCCGAGGCTCGGATGGCGCACCAGGCGCTCCACGACGGTCTCACCGGTCTGCCCAACCGCCGCGGCGCCGAGATGGAGGTGGAGCGCCGCCTCCAGATGGTCCTCCCCGGGGGCGACACGGTGGCGGTGGCGTTCCTCGACGTCGACCAGTTCAAGCTCATCAACGACACCTTCGGCCATTCGATCGGCGACGAGTTCCTGATGGCGGTGACCGAGCGGTTGGAGGACAACGTCCGCCCCGGCGACCTGGTCACGCGGGTCGGCGGCGACGAGTTCCTCCTGGTGCTCGGCGGGATCGGCGACGAAGCCGAGGCCCTCCGACTCGCCGAGTCGCTCCGGTGCTGCTTCCTGATCCCGTTCTTCGTGGACGACTTCGAGGTGTACGCGACCGCGAGCGTCGGGGTCGCCCTGAGCTCCGGGACCGATCCGGTGGTCGACGCGGAGACGGTGATCCGCGAGGCCGACACCGCGATGTACGAGGCGAAGGCCGCGGGTCGCGACGCCGTGGCCGTCTTCGACGCGTCGATGCGGCACCGCATGTCCGACCGGCTCCGCCTCGAGCACGAGCTGCGTCAGGCGATCGACGCCGGTCAGCTCCACCTCCACTACCAGCCGACGGTGCGCCTCCGCGACGGGCAGATCCAGGGCGTCGAGGCGCTGCTGCGCTGGTCGCATCCCGAGCTGGGTGAAGTCTCGCCCGGCCGATTCATCCCGGTCGCCGAGGGCAGCGGGTTGATCATCGAGATCGGGAGCTGGGTGCTCGACGAGGCGTGCCGGCAGGTGGCGGCGTGGCGGGCCGAGGTGCCCGTCGCCCGCGACCTGAACGTGGCCGTCAACCTCTCCGCCCGGCAGCTCCGCGATCCCGCCATCGTGGATCGGGTCGCCCGGTCGCTCGCGGACAGCGGGTTGCCCGCCGAGGCGCTGACCCTCGAGCTCACCGAGTCGCTGCTGATGGAGGATCCCGAGGCGATGGTGGAGACCCTGACGTCGTTGCGGGGGCTCGGCGTGCGCCTCTCGGTGGACGACTTCGGCACCGGGTACTCGTCGCTCGCGTACCTGAAGCGTTTCCCGGTCCACGAGGTCAAGATCGACCGTGCGTTCGTCGAGGGGCTCCGGGCGGAGGACAGCGCCGAGGAGAGCCTCGTCGCCGCGATCGTCGCGATGACGCGCACGTTGCGTCTCGACACCATCGCGGAGGGTGTCGAGACCGCCGAGCAGCGGGAGCGCCTGGTGCGCCTCGACTGCCCGCAGGGGCAGGGCTTCTACTTCGCGCGGCCGGTTCCGCCCGAGCGCCTGCCCGGCCTGTTGGAGGACGACACGCTGGTGGCGCTCGGGGTGCCGGGTCTCTGACCCGAGGGATCCCCAGACCCTCCAGACCCTGCACACACAGGGTCTTCTGGGTCTTCTCGGTCCGGGCTCAGCTCGGCGAGTCGGCGGTGGTGCCGGCGGTGCTGGTGCCGGCGGTGGTGCCGGTGATGGCGGGGAGGCGGGCCCAGTCGGGTTGCGCGACGGCGCCTTCGAGGCCGACCCCGTCGACGAGCAGCGCGTGGGTGGAGGGGTCGGCGGCCGCGAGGCGCCGCTCCCAGCGCGCGATGTCGCACCAGACCGGCACGCTCGACGGCGAGTCGAGGTAGCGCTTCGGGCCGATCCCCTGGAAGTGCGAGAAGGGGCGCTGGAACTGGCTCTGGAGCAGGTCGAGGACGACCACGTCGAGGACGGTCACCCACCACGACACCGGTGAGCGGAAGGTCGCGAGCGCGAGCGCCTGGTAGAGGGCGGCGCTGACCAGCCCCTCGGTCTTCGCGCCCCGGTACTCGGCGCTGACCGCGAGGGTGGCGACGTCCCACGCCTCGGAGCGGTCGTAGGGGACCCGCGAGCGCTCGAGCACCTCGTCGGTGCGCTCGCCCCAGACGGCCTCGAGGTCGTCGAGGCTCTTGAGCCCGCCGCCGGTGGGCAGGATCACGCGCATCACGCCGGCGGGGAGCCGCCGCCGGTGGTCGACGACGACGAGGAAGAGGCTCGAGGCCTCGTAGGGCGCGTACTCCTCGGCGAGCATCTCCGGCGAGTTGCCGAAGAACTCGCCGAAGACCTCTCGCTCGACGGCGCGGCCCAGCTCGGCGCCGGCGTCGGTGGAGGAGAAGGCGTGCACCCCGAACGGTTCGGTGGCCTCGGGGTCGATCACCTGCTCGGCGAGCTCTTCGAGCTCGGCGCGGACGAGGTCGATCTGCTCGGTGGCGTCGGTCTCGGGAGTGGTCATGCTCGGGCTCCTCCTCTCGGAGCTCGCCGTCTCGCGGTGTTGCGTTCCGGGAGCTCGGGTCTCGGGACTGTGCGCTGCGGGAGGGTCTTCCTCGGCGGGAGCGGTGGACTCGGTGCTGCGCATCTCAGAACTCCTTCGCGACGACCTCTTCGCAGTCGAAGAAGTCGCTCGTGAACCGGACGGCGCGGGCGGCGTCGAACGGCTTGCACGTGTAGATGTCGACGCTGAAGAAGAGCAGCGGCTGCTCCCAGGCGTAGAAGTGGGCTCCCGAGGTCTCCCAGTGGACCCAGCCGGCCCAGCCGTAGCGTTCCGAGCGATGGGTGACCGGTTCGATCAGCGTGCGCATGTCGCAGACGTCGGAGAGCCGGCGCAGGTACCGGCGGATCTGGCGATCGTCGATCGGCGTGGGGCACGTGCCTTCGATGACGAGACGCTGGCGGTGGATCGTCGGCGCGAGGTCCGGGAGCGCCTCGCCGGGCGGGGCGAGGGTCACGTGGGGTCGGGCATCGGCGTCGTGGCCGGTGCCGACGGTGGCGTCGTGGCCGGCGTCGCCGCCGGCCGGGGGATGTTCCCGCATGTTGATGGCGGGTTGATCCATGGGCTCCTCCTCCGCTCCTCGCGCTCCCGCTCTTTGTCCTCGTCTGGGCGGGACGTCCGAAACAGAATAACGGGGTCGCGGAGCCGCGACATCGTCGAAATCGCTGGAATGACCACGATCAGGGAGCAAACGACTACTCAGCGTGGGCCGCCGACTACCAGGTGTCGAGCAATGTGTGAGTGTGGTGCAGCGGATATGAATGCACCACACTCACACATTGGGGTCGCGGCCTGTGGGATGCCCCCGGCCGGTACGGTCGATGCCCATGGAGGTCCGGCCCATGGAGGTCCGGCCGATGGAGGCCCGGCGCAGCGAGGTCCGGCGCAGCGAGGTCCGGCGGAGCTCGGTGCGTGAGACGACGTGTGGACGGGCGGCACCCGCGGTGCGGCGGGCGGTGGCCGTCGCGGCGTCGCTCGCCCTGGCGGTGGTCGCTGCGGTCCCGGCGGTGGCGTCCGTCCACGACGACCCGAGGTTCTCCCAGCAGTGGGCGCTGTCGCTGATCGGCGCTCCCGAGTCGTGGGAGGGCGCGACGGGCGCGTCGACGACGATCGCGATCGTGGACACCGGGGCGGACCTCGACCACGAGGACCTCGCCTCGAAGATCGTCGATGACGTGTCGTGCATCGGCTCCGAGGGCGACCCGCAGCAGTGCGGGGGCAGTGGCCAGGACGACCACGGCCACGGCAGCCACGTGGCCGGGATCGCGGCGGCCGCCACCGGCAACGGCCTGGGCGTCGCGGGCACCGCCCCCGACGCCGGGATCCTCGTCGTGCGGGTCCTCGAGGACGACGGCACCGGCCAGGCGAGCGGCACGGTGGGCGACGTGCGGGCGGGGATCCGCTGGGCGGTGGACCACGGCGCGGACGTCGTCAACCTGTCGCTCGGCGAGAACGTGCTGCTCCGCCAGATCCTCGGCACCGGCCTGGAGGAGGCGATCCGGTACGCGTGGGACGAGGGCGTGGTCCCGGTGATCGCGACGGGCAACACCGACACCCTCTTCGGGGGGAGCGGCTACGGCGACCTGCCCGCCGTCGTGGTGACCGCCACCAACCGTGACGACCAGCAGGCCTCCTACGCCACCGACGTCGGCGACGCGCAGTGGGGTATGGCCGCACCCGGCGGCGAGCCCGCGAGCGGCGACGACGCGTGGCAGGAGGCGATCCTCTCGACCTACTGGGAGGACGACGACGACCAGGACGACTACGCCTCGGCGGCGGGGACGTCGATGGCGGCGCCGCACGTGTCGGGTGCGGCCGCGACGCTGCGCGCCGCGGGCCTCTCACCGGCGGACACCGTCCAGCGCCTCCTCGACACGGCGGTCGACGTGGGGCCGGCGGGCGACGACTCCCAGACCGGCGCCGGACGCCTGGATCTGGCCGCGGCGACCGCGGGGCTCTCGGACGGCGGCGGTGGCGACGGCGGCGACGGCGGCGGCGACGGGGGCAACGGTGGGACCGGCGGCGGCACCTCGTCGTCGACCACCGCGCCACGGCAGGGCTCGCCGTCCACGACCGCATCGCCGCCTCCCCCCGGCGGGGAGACGGTGTCGCCCGGCGGCGCGTCCGGTGAGGGCTCGGACGGCGGCGGGGATCCCGGCGGTGACGGCACGCAGCCGGGTTCGGCGTCGAGCGTCCCGGGCGCGGACGAGGATGGCGCCGACGGCGGGGATGCCGGCGACCGCCGTGATCGCAGCGACGATGTGGCCCTGGATCGGGGCGGCGACGCCTCGGGTCCGGGGGGCGACGGGTCGGGCGAGATCTCGGCCGGCTGGACGCTGGCGACGTTGGGTGCGCTCGTGGTGCTCGCCGGCGCGGGGGCCGGCGGCCGGGCGGTGACCCGCCGGAGGCGGTCCCCGCGGCCTTGAACGGCCCTGCGCTGCGCTTGAGCGGCGCCTGACCGGCGCCTGAGCGGCTGGGTGGCCCTGACCGGCCCTGCGCTGCGCTCACACCCATCGCGCGCAAACGCGACGGGTGTCGGCAGGAGTCGCCCTCGGTGGTGTCGAAATGAAGAAGCTGGGACCGATACACCGGGGGGGGAATCGGACATGGTGGTACGTGTCCCGGTCGGGACACCCGAGGCCGGGGGTGACGACGGAGGGCGCGACGGCGATCGCGTCCGCATCGAGGATCTCTGGGCCGAGCGCGACGTGCTCCGCCGGTACTGCGAACGCCTCGTCGGCGACACCTCGCTGGCCGACGACATGGTCCAGGAGGCGTACCTGGAGGCGTGGCGCAAGCTCGACACCTTGGAGTGCCGGGCGTCGTTCCTCCCGTGGCTGGCGACCGTCGCGAAGCGTCGGGGTCTCAACGAGCTGCGCGGCCGCCGGTACGCGGTGCCGGTCGACGAGATCCCCGAACCCCGCTCGTTCGAGCAGCACGATCCCGCGGAGGTCGCCGTCGGTCGCGACGACGTCCGCCGCCTGCGTGAGGCGCTCACCGACCTGACGCCACGTGAGCGGGATCTGCTGGCGCAGCGTGCGTCGGGCGGCAGCGTCCAGACGCTCGCCGCGTCGGAGCAGTCGAGCGCCGGCTCGGTGCGCTCGGTGCTGCTGCGGGCCCGCAGCAAGCTCCGGGCCGTGGTCGACGAGGGCGTGGCGCGGGTGCTGTTCCCCCTCGCCGGCCTGGGTTCGTGGATGCGCCAGCGCGGGATGTCGCTGTCGGCCCGGATCCAGCACGCCGGTCCGTCCGTGACCGGCTCGGGAGCCTTCGATCGCTTCGGGGAGCTGGCGGCGGCCGTGGTGGTCACGGCGGCTGCGGTGGTCGTGGTGACCCCGCCGGCACCCGAGGCGAGCGCCGGCGAGGATCGGCGACCTCCGCCGTTGGCGGTGGCCGATCCGGACTCCTTCGAGGGGCCCGACGACTACCTGGACGAGGCGATGCTGGCGGCGGCGGTCGAGGACGTGACGCCCGGGGAGTCCGGTCGCGCTCCGGAGACGTCCTCCGGCGATGCCGCGGCTTCCGGCGAGTCGTCCGCTCCGGAGCCCCCCGAGGACGAGGGGTCGGCGACCCCTCCGCTCCCGGATGACCCGCGTGATGCGGCGCGCGACCTTCCGGAGCCCGACGAGCCGGAGGAGCCCGAGCCTCCCGACGCTCCCGAGCCGCAGCCCGAGGACGAGTCGAACGATCCCGAGGAGGCCCACTTCGCGGATCTCGGTGTCTCGGTGTCCACGTCCTCGCCGGGTGGCAGCCACGTCTTCGCGATCGGGAAGAACGCGGGCACCTGCTACCCGGACAGCGACTGCCGCGTGCTCTTCCACAGCGCCGACGGCGGGGCGAGTTGGGAGCGCGTCGTCGCCGAGGGGATGGGCGAGGCCGACCAGCTCTTGGTGGCTCCCGCCTATCCCGACGATCCGCGCATCTACGTGCTCGGTCCGGAGGGTCTGCGTCTGTCGACCGATGGTGGTGCTTCGTTCGATCCGGTCGAGGAGGAGCCCCATGACGGTCCCGCGGTGATGGCGCCGGGCTTCTCCGGGGACGACCAGCGGATCCTGGTCGGTTCGGCGCCCGGGTGGGTGTACGACGCGGGCGCGGAGCGCACCACCCCGTTCACGGGCGCGGCGCTGACGGGGAGCGTCAACCACTTCGCGTTCGCTCCCGACCACGCCGAGTCGGGTGTGCTCTTCGCCGGGACCCTCGTTCCCGGTCCGCCCCTGACGAACCACGCCCGCGTGTACCGCTGCGTGTTCGGAACCTGCGACGAGGGACGCGCGCTCGGCGGTCTGCGGGGCTCCCCGTCGCTGGCGGTGTCGTCGAGCTTCGCCGAGGACGGTGTGGTCTTCGCCTGGGGCGCGGGCGGTCTGTTCCGCTCGGAAGACGGGGGGCTGAGCTTCGAGGCGACCGAGTTGCCCCACCGGGGCGGCATCCGGGCGGTCGTCGACGACGGCGAGGGGACCTTCTACCTGGCGGCGGTGGAGAGCGACTCGGGCCCCGGCGGCGTGTTCGTCTCCGAGGACGCCGGAGTGACGTGGACCCGGGTGGGTGAGGAGACCCCGTTGGCCGAGGGTGTGCAGGATCTGCGGATCCTCGACAGCGGTGACCTGCTCGCCGCGCCGGTGGCCTCCTCGGCGCCGGGGATCCTGTGCTCGAGCGACGGCGGGGCCACCTGGCAGCCGCGGTGCCGGGCGAGCTGACGAGACCGATTCCACGGCGACGACGCGAGCGACGACGGAGGACCATGCGCGAGCCCACCACACGATCGGCTCCCCGTCTGGCCCGCTTCGTCGCCGCGCTGGCCCTCGTGCTCGCGACGGTCGGCGTCCCCTCGCCGGCCTCGGCGAGCGGGACCTTCCTCAGCGGGGCCTGCGCGCTGACCCTCGACGTCACGATCAGCAGCAACGACCTGGACATCTCGACGGTGTCGGGGTCGAGCATCTGCCAGACGACCGGCGGCGTGCTCGGGACCGCCACGTTCGACGCGTCGGTGCCGGGCACGGTGGGCTTCACCTGCGTGGGGGGTGTCGGTCAGGGGACGGGTGAGCTGACCGTGACGGTCGACGGCTTCACGTACGACTTCTCGTTCCTCGACGTGGCGGTCGCGGCGGGCGAGGCGGTCGCGATCGAGCTCCACGGGACGAACGGCACCCAGGTCGTCGCCGGGTCGGGGGCGTTCGCCCAGACGCCCACGGTCGCCGAGTGCGGCTCCGCGACGAGCCTGACCTGGACCGGGGCCATCGAGTTCGTGGACCCGGAGGTCGACGAGCCCGGCCCCTGAGCGACAGGGCACCCGGGCAGCGACAGGGCGTCCGGGAAGCGACGGAAACCCGGGCAGCGGCGAGAAATCTCGGAAATCCGCGCGACGCGAGCCGGTCTCGTGTGAGTAGGGGTCACGATGGCCCTCACCGACACGACGATCGACCTGCGGGCGACGGGGGAGCTCGGGGAGCTCGGGGAGTTGAGCGAGCTCCCCGCCGACGCGGTCGAGGAGCACTCCTCGCTCCTCGGCCGGGTGGCGGTGATCCTGGGGTCCACGCTGGACCTCGAGGAGCTCCTCCACCGTCTGGCGAACGTGGCGCTCGAGGCCACGGGCGCGGCCCACTCGTGCGTCTTCCTGCTCGAGGGTCGTGACCTCCACCCGACCGCGGCGGTCGGCACGCGGCCCGACGACGGCACCTGGGCGACGCTGCGCGAGCTCGGTCCCGTGCATCTCGACGACGAGCGCTGGGAGCGGGTGCTCACGGGCCCGGCGTTCGGGACCCACGACGTGGCGGCCACGCGGGTCGTCCCGAAGCCGTGGCGCGACCGCTTCGCTCCCGGCGCGGTGGCGCTGGTGCCGATCCGCTCGAACGGTCGGCCCTACGGGGTCCTCGCGCTCGACTGGAGCGATCCGGGTCCGGTCGACGACGGGCACCTCCGCCTGCTCCAGACCGTCGCCACCTACGCGGCGCTCGCCATCGGCAACGCGCGCGACTACGGCACGGCGCAGCGCCGGGCGCGCCTCCAGCAGGCCCTCGCCCGAGGAGCGTCGTCGCTGGTGGGGACGACCGACCGCGAGGTGGTCGCCGAGCACGTCGCGGACGCCTACACCGAGCTGGTGCCGGCGCGGCTGTGCGCCGTCGCGCTGCTCGACACCGAGCGGGAGCGCATCACGACCGTCGCGAGTCGGGGGACGGCTCCGTTGCCGGGTCGCCTGCCGCTGGCGGAGCTGTCGGACGAGTTGGTGTCGCGGATCTGGGCGGCGTGGGAGCGCTCGAAGGCGCCGCTGGAGCTGCGCGACGAGCCGTGCATCGACGGTCTCGTGGGTGCTGCGGCCCGCGAGGTCGGCTGGTACCTGCTGGTGCCCTTCGTGGTGCAGGAGCGGACCCAGGGGTTCGTGCTCCTCGGGTTCGGGGCCGAGTGTGACCTGCGCGCCGACGAGCGCCTCGCGGTCTCCGCGCTCGCTGACGTGGCCGCCGGCGCGCTCGAGCGGTGCCGGCTGATCGACGGTCAGGCACGCCAGCTCGATCGCCTCCGCGCGCTCAGCGAGGTGAGCGAGGCGCTGGGCCGGGGCGCGGATGCCGCGGTGGTGGTGGAGCGCCTCAACCGGATCCTCGTCGAGCACGGCATCGAGGTGGACGGCGTCGTGTTCGCCGGTGACGACGTCCGCAGGCACCTGCGTGCCGAGGCTCCCGAGGCGGCCGAGCGGGCCGCCTGGGAGCGCGGCGAGCATGTCGTCGAGCTCGACGGCGGGCTGCGCTCGATCGCCATCCGCCTCGACGGCGGTGTCGCCGGGGCGTTGCGGGTCCGAGCGGAGCGCCTCGGTGAGGACGAGCTGGCGTTCCTCGGGGCGCTCGCCCGCGGGGTCGGTGAGGTCGCGACCCGTGAGATGCTGCGCGCCGCGCTGGAGGTGGCGGCGCGCGACCGGGCGATCGTCGAGGAGCGCGAGCGCTTCGCCGGGGACCTCCACGACACGGCGGGTCAGGTGTTCGTCGCGATCGGGTTGATGGCCCGCGACCACGCGGATCGGCTTCCTGCCGGGTCGGAGACCCGCGACCTGCTGTACCGGTTGGCGGATCTCGCCAGCGGCGGGAAGTGGGAGATCAGTCTGGCCGGGCGGGCGTTGACCTTCGAGCCGACGACCGCGCGCGGTCTGGTGCCGGCGTTGCGGGAGCTGATCGACGAGTTCCGCGGCGACAGCGGCCTCGAGGTGGCCTTCGAGGTGGTCGGCGACGAGGAGCGGTTGTCCTCGGGGCGCGAGCGCGCGCTGTTCCGGGTGGCCCACGAGGCGCTCGCCAACGCGTGGCGCCATGGCGCGCCCGAGCGCGCGGTGGTCAGCGTCGCCTTCTCCGACGCCGAGGTGTCGGTGCGTGTGGCCGACGACGGGCGCGGGCCTGCTGGCGGCGAGGTGGTGGAGGGCACCGGGATCACCGGGATGCGCCGCGCGGTGGCCGAGGTCGGCGGGCGTCTGAGGGTCGAGCCGGCGAGCCCCGGAGGGCGCAGCGACGCCGGAGGGGCCGGACGCGCCAGTGGCTTCGTGGTGGAGGCGTGGGTCCCGAAGGGGGAGCGGTGATCCGGGTCGTGGTGGTGGACGACCATCCGGCGTTCCTGGAAGGGGTCGTCGGGATCCTCGACCGCGATCGGGAGATCGAGGTGGTGGCGACCGCCGACTCCGTCGAGGAGGCGCGCGGGGTGCTCGAGGAGGTGTCGCCGGATCTGGTGGTCCTGGATCTGCGGTTGAGCGGCGGCGACGACGGCACGGACCTGGCGGAGGAGCTGTGTGACAGCGACGTCCGCGTGCTCGTGCTGAGCCAGTTCACCGTGGACCACAAGGTGATGGGTGCCCTCGAGGCGGGTGTGGACGGCTACGCCGTGAAGGAGATCTCGCCGGAGAAGCTCCGCGGTGCGGTGCACACGGTGATGAGCGGGCGCATGTACCTCGATCCGCCGGTGACCAAGACCGTCGTGGACGCGATGGCCAAGGCGAAGGAGCGGCGCGAGCAGCGGGCCCGGAAGGCCGCCTCCGCGGCGGATCCGTTCGGGTTGAGCCGGCAGGAGCGGCGGGTGGTCCGGTTGCTCCCCCAGGGGTTGAGCAACCGGGAGATCGCTGAGCGCCTCGGGGTCTCGCACGAGACGGTGAAGGCGCAGCTCCGCGAGGCGCTGCGCAAGCTGGGCGTCGACGATCGTCGGGCGGCGGCGAGGATCGTCCTCGAGCGCGGGATCGGCTCGTGATGCGGCCGCGGTCCCGTCTCGCTGGGGCGCCGGCTCCGTGCCTGGAGGCAGGAGAACACCCCCGGGCTGTCGAATCTTGGAAGTACAGGCTCGGCAACCCATCGTCATCATCGCACTCACCTGAGCAGGAGAGGATGCCGTGCCTGCGCTGAAGCCCGAAGTCGCACCCACGCCCGGGGTCACCCGGGAGATCGATCTCACCCGGGCCGAGGTCACCGACACCGGCGACACCGGTGACGCCTTCACCGACGCCGTCACCGACGCGAGCGACCCCGGCGACGGTTCGGTCGAGTTCGGCTTCCTCTACGACCGCTACCTCGCGCGGGTGCGTGGTCTCGCCCGGAAGCTCATCCACGACCGCGGCCTCGCCGAGGACATGGTGCAGGAGGTGTTCCTGCGTGCCTACCACTACGGGCTGCACCTGGAGGCCTTCGGCCCGGGGAGGCGGCGCGCTCCGTGGCCGTGGCTCGCGGCGGTGTCGCGCAACCTGGCGCTCGACTGGCTCCGCCGCGGCCACGGCATGGTCCAGGACGAGCTCGAGGAGGAGGAGATCCCGAGCGCGCCGCCCGCCGAGCAGCCCGAGGTGGTGCTGGTCGCGAGCCGCCGTCGGGAGGGGGTCGAGGAGGCCCTGGACCGGGTGTGCGAGCGGCACCGTCGGATCCTCGTCATGAAGCACGTCGACGGCCGCAGCTACGAGGAGATCGCCGAGATGGAGGGGATCACGGTGGACGCCCTCAAGTCGCTGCTGTGCCGGGCGCGGCGGGCGTTCCGTGAGAGCTACACGCTGGTGGCTCAGCGTCGCGGCCTGCGCGTGTCGGTCGACGGGGAGCTGTTGGCGTCGACGAGCGAGGGGTGGGTTCCGGGCGTGCTCGCGGCCTGATCGCGGCCTGATCGTCGGCCGCCGGGGGTGCGGTCCCGGGCTGCACCGGATGGGTCGAAGGTCCCATTCTTGGCGGCTCCGAAAAATTGCACCGACACATTTTCCGTGTTTCTGCGTGTACCGCGAGGACGGGCAAAGTTCTGGCGGGAGCGAGGACACGGATGGACACGAGAGACGAAGGCGCCGGAGTCGACCGGGACCGAGAGGCCCGAGTCGACCACGACCGAGACGCCGGCGGCGACCGAGACGGCGAGCGAGACGTCGACCTCGTGCTCGAGCAGCGGCTCGATCACACGGCGCGCCACGCGCTCTTGGAGCGCGTGGCCTTCACGCTCGGTTCGACGTTGGATCTCAAGGAGGTGCTGCGGCGCCTCGGGGAGATCGTGCACGAGACGGCGAGCGCGCAGCGATGCAGCATCGTGCTCATCGACGGCGACCGGCTGCGGCCGGCGGTGGCGATCGGGTCGCATCCCGACGAGGATCTCTGGAGCGCGTTCCGCTCCATGCCTCCGATCGAGCTGGACAGCGAGCAGTGGAGGCTGATGCGCCGCGGTCGGGCGATCGCGGTGGAGGACGCCCGCGAGACCACGGTCATCCCGCAGAGCTGGGTGGAGCGCTTCTCGTTGCGGGCGGTGGCCCTCGTGCCGCTGGCGGCTCGCGGGGAGCCGTGCGGGGTGATGGCGGTCGACTGGCCGGAGGTGCGCCCGGTCGACGACGACGAGCTGGCCCTGCTCGAGGCGATCGGCACCTACGCGGGGGTGGCGGTCCACAACGCGAGGCTCCACGATCGGGTGGCTCGCAAGAGCAGGATCCAGGAGCACGTCGTGGAGGTGGCGGCGTCGCTCAACTCGTCGACGTCGTTGTCGCGGGTCCTGGAGCTGATCTGCACCTCCTACGAGCAGTTGCTGGGCGCGACCCACACGTCGGTGAACATCAACGATCCCGCCGATCCGTTGACGATGGAGACGATCGCCACCCGCGGGGAGCCCTGGCCGGCGGGGGTGCCGTCGCAGGCGCGGGTGATGGCGCCCGAGGAGCTGATGTCGGACGAGGGGATGTGGCGGTCGTCGGCGGGGCCGGTCGTGTACCCGCGCCTCGCGCTCGAGGAGGGCCGCCGGCATCCGCCGTCGTTGCGCTCGGCGGCGCTGTTCCCGCTGTTCGGCCCCGACGGCCTGATCGGTTCGGTGGTCACGGGCTTCGCGCAGTCCGGCGGGCCCGATCCCGACGAGCTGGACACGGGTCAGACGCTCGCGGAGCTCGCGGCGACGGCGATCGGCCGGGCGGATCTGCACGAGCAGTTGCGGCGCCGGGTGCGCCAGCTCGAGATCCTCTCGCAGCTCGGGGAGGTCGTCGCGGGGATCGTGAACCTCGACCAGGCGCTCGCCCAGGTCAACGAGGTGCTCACTCCGGAGTTCGGCATCGAGCTGCGCTCGGTGGCGGTCTGCGACGAGTCGTTGCGCGAGGCGTTCGGGGCCCGCGGGCCCGACGAGGAGGAGGCCCGCGCGATCGAGTCGTGGGAGGAGATGGCGGATGTCCACGGCCGTCCGGTCGGGCTGCGGGCCGGCGGCGACGACCTGTTCGTGCCGATCGTCCAGCGCGACGCGGTGCGGGGGGTGGTGCGGGTGGCGACCAACGGCTCCCGGGTGGACATCTCCGACGAGGAGTTCCTCCTCGCGGTGGGGGCCTCCGCGGCGGAGGTGTTGGATCGGGCGAGCCTGTCGCGCTCGCTCCAGGCGACCGAGCGGCGTCTGGCGGTGTCGGCCGAGCGGGAGCGCATCGCCGAGGATCTGCACGACTCGACCGGTCAGGTGCTCGCCGGCATGCGGCTGCGGTTGGCGGACTGGCTGGAGGAGGCGCCGGATCCGGTGTGGGCCGAGCGTCTCGAGACGGTGCTCGATCTGGCCCGTGCCGGGGAGCGCGAGCTGCGCGAGGCGGTGCACTCGCTGCTGTTCGTGCAGGTCCAGGAGGACGGTCTCCTGCCCAGCTTGCAGGACTTCGTGGTCCGCTTCGAGCGTGTGGCGGGGGTCGAGGTCGACCTGAGGGTGCCGGAGCTGCCCGTGTTGGTGGGGGCCGACCGGGAGGCGGCCCTCTTCCGGGTGGTCCACGAGGGCTTGATGAACGTCGAGCGCCATGCCGGCGCGACGAGGGTCGAGGTGGAGCTGCGCGAGGGGCTGATCGAGGCGGTGCTGGAGGTGCGTGACGACGGCGTCGGCTTCGGTGGAGCCACGCTGTCGGAGGAAGAGGAGGGCCACTTCGGGCTCCAGGTGCTCAGGCGCCGGCTCGGCCGTGTGGACGGTGCCTTGGAGCTCGACGATCGCGACGGTGGGGGAGCGGTGTTGCGCGCCACGGTGCCGCTCATGTGAGCTCGGCGTGCCCGTCGGCGGCGTCCTTGTCGGGGGCGTCCCTATCGGCGGCGTCCCGCAGCGGAGTCCAGGCCGGTGCGACGAGCACGTCGCACGGATGTCGGTCACGCGCAGTTCCTGGTGACAAGTGCCCGGAAGTGTGTGATGCCGGGAAATTGGGGCGACACATTTTCGGGCCCGCTGCGTGTACCCCCAGTAGAGGAGCGCGCGAGCGCAGCACACGCGACACACGTCGACGCAGCACACGCGAAGGCACCACACGCGCACGCAGGGAGCTGGACGAGCTGAGCCGGTCGCGCCGGGAGGCGTGGGATCGGCACGGGGGTGCGATGCGATGACTCCGTCCGAGCGTGAGGCGGCGACGATGCCGAGCGGTGGCGTGATCGACGTGGTGCTCGCGGACGACCACCCGGTGGTGCGCGCGGGGATCGCGACGGTCCTCGAGGGCGACCCCTACATCCGGGTCGTCGGCCAGGCGGCGAGCGCCGAGGAGGCGATCAGCGAGGTCGAGCGCTGTCAGCCCCGGGTGGCGGTGCTCGACGTGCGCCTCGGGGAGGGCAACGGCGTCCACGTCGGCAAGCACCTCCTGGCGCACCATCCGGGGATCCGGGTGATGATCCTCACCCAGTTCGCCTCGACGGCGGTGGTCCGGCAGGCCTTCGCGTTGGAGCTGCACGGGTTCGTGGTGAAGGAGTCGGAGCCCGCGATGCTGCGTGAGGCGGTGCGGGAGCTCGCCGAGGGCAACGATTACGTCGATCCGGCGGTCGCGCCGAAGCTGGTCGAGCTCGCCACCCATGGTCGCCGGGCGCGGGGCCCCTACGGGCTGACCCTCCAGGAGATGGTGGTGATCGAGTACGTGCCGAAGGGCCTCTCGAACAGCGCCATCGGCGCCCACCTGGGTGTCTCCGCCGAGACGGTGAAGAGCCACCTGCGCTCCGTGATGCGCAAGCTCGGCGTCACCGACCGGGCCCAGTTGGCGGCGATGATCGTCCGCGAGGGCCTGGCGTGAGGGGGTGTGTCGTGGTGTGTTCTTCACCCGATCGGGTGAAGACGAAGCCGGTATCGCTGCGTAGCGTCACAGGTCCGCGGTGGCGCTCGGGCGTGGTCGCCCGGCCCGCTTCGGGCCGTGGGCCGACGGGGAAGACCCGCGGAGTCGCGGGAGCCGCGGGGGACCTGCGGGGCGATCTGCGGGACACCGACACGAGGGTCTGACGAGGCTGACGAGGCTGACGAGGCTGACGAGCATGGCGATCCGAACCGAGCCGCGCCGAGCCGAGGTCGACGAGCCGCGCGACGCCGCCCCGGAGGGCGACGGCGCCCGCACACGTCGGGAGCGGTTGGTGCGGCGTCTGGTGGCGCCGGTCGATGGGGCGTCGCTGGCGTTCTTCCGGATCGCGTTCGGCCTGATCGTGGTCTGGGAGGTGTTCACCCACCTCGATCGCGGGTGGCCGGAGCGCTTCTACAGCGCCCCCGACTTCCACTTCACCTACTGGCCGTTCGACTTCGTGAGCCCCTGGCCGGGCGACGGGATGCTCGTGCACTACTGGGTCCTCGGGGTCGCCGCGGCGCTCGTGGCGCTCGGCCTCTTCTACCGGGCCGCGGCGACGACGGTGTTCTTCGGGATCACCTACCTGTTCCTGCTCGACAAGACCCAGTACCTCAACCACATCTACCTGGTGTGCCTGCTGGCGTTCCTGATGATCTTCCTGCCGGCGCACCGCACCTTCTCGCTGGACGCCCGAAGGCGCCGGGAGGTGGCCTCCTCGGTGGTGCCGGCCTGGTCGCTGTGGCTGCTGCGGTTCCAGCTCGGGGTGGTCTACGTGTTCGCGGGTGTCGCGAAGCTCAACGGCGACTGGTTCGGGGGCGAGCCGCTGCGCTCCTGGTTGGCGGATGCCACCGACTTTCCGCTGATCGGGTCGTTGTTCACCAACGACGCGGTGGTCTGGACGATGGTGTTCGGCGCGCTGGCGGTCGACCTGTTGGCGGTGCCGGCGCTGTTGTGGCGACCCACCCGGGTGCCGGCGTTCGCGTTGGTGGTCGTGTTCCACACGATGAACTCGCGCCTGTTCGACATCGGGATCTTCCCGTGGCTGATGATCGCGGCGACCGCCCTGTTCTTCGCCCCCTCCTGGCCGCGGAAGCTGCTTCGCGACGGCGGGGCGTACGGGTCGTCGCTGCGCTTCGGGGCGTTCCTCGCCGGCTTCGTGCTCGGTGCGTTGGTCGCGGGGTTGATCCGCGGGTCGTTCTCCGACTCGGTTTTCGCCGAGTCGTCGAGGACGCCGCCGTCCTCGAGGGCGACCGCGGCGAACACGTTCCGCCGCGACCCGGGAGCGCCGCCCTCGCCGGACCGGGACGCGGAGATATCCGCCGCCCGGTC
>CAYTKN010000045.1:0-19936 GCA_964438505.1 uncultured Burkholderiales bacterium | reverse complement strand
CTCCGGCGCCTCGCCGGCCGCGGCGGTCGCCGCGGCCGCGAGCGCGCCGCCCACGACCGGAGGGTCGGTGGGGGGAGCCGGTCGCCGGCCCGTCGACGGTCCGGCGACCACGCGGGGTTCCGCTCCCCGGCGCGCCTCACCGGTGTCGTCGACGGCGGGCGCCGTCGCGGCCGGCGGTCGCTCGGTGATGCGGGCCCACGCCTCGCCGGCCCACGCGGCCAGCGCGACGACCACCACGAGCGCGGGCACCGCGACGACGGCTGCGACCGAACCGCTCCTCGCACGCCCGGTCGGCCGCCGGCGAGCGGGACGTGGATCCGGTGGACGGAGCGCCACGGGGGGCGGCGCCACCCGAGGTGCTCGGCGGGCACCCGCGGCACGTCGAGCATCCGCGGCACGTCGGGCATCCGCGGCACGTCGAGCATCCGCGGCACGTCGGGCATCCGCGGCACGCCGGGACG
Organism: uncultured Burkholderiales bacterium; assembly: GCA_964438505.1. Taxonomy (GTDB): domain Bacteria; phylum Actinomycetota; class Acidimicrobiia; order IMCC26256; family JACPCJ01; genus CAYTKN01. Next base: position 19,475 of record CAYTKN010000045.1, on the reverse strand, counting down.
CGACGGCGCGGCAGGCGGCGGCGACGAGGAAGACGACGATCGACCGCGAACGGCGACGCGACGTCGAGGCGGACATCCGCACCTCCGGCACGGGGAACGGTCACTGGGGGAACGACGGTGATCCACCCTCCAGATGCCGGACGGGCCCGTCCGTGCACGACGCCCACGCACGTTCGCGCACAACGCGCACTCGGAGGCGGCCCTCCGGGACGACGGAACGACCGAGCCGCAGGAGCCGCGCTCCGAGCCGGACTCCCACCCACGACCACGGCCGGATCCACGAGCGCTCGAGCTGGGTCCCGGGTGACAACCGACGCAGCGAACCGGGAGAATGAAGGACCATGACGAGCGAACCCGAGGCCGGCACCCGTCGCGATCGCCCGTGGGTGATGCGGACCTACTCGGGCCACAGCTCGGCCGAGGCGTCCAACGAGCTCTACCGCGCCAACCTCGCCAAGGGGCAGACGGGCCTCTCGGTCGCGTTCGACCTGCCCACCCAGACCGGCTTCGACCCCGACCACGAGCTCGCACGCGGCGAGGTCGGCAAGACGGGCGTGCCGGTCCCCCACCTCGGCGAGATGCGGGCCCTCTTCGAGGGCATCCCGCTCGACGAGATGAACACGTCGATGACGATCAACGCCACGGCCATGTGGCTGATGGGGATGTACCTGGCGCTCGCCGAGGAGCAGGGCGCGGACTTCTCGAAGCTGGCGGGCACCATCCAGAACGACATCGTGAAGGAGTACCTGAGCCGGGGCACCTACATCTTCCCGCCGGAGCCGTCGCGACGGCTCATCGTCGACACCATCACCTACTCGTACCGCCACGCACCCAAGTGGAACCCGATCAACGTGTGCCCCTACCACCTCCAGGAAGCGGGCGCGACGCCGGTCCAGGAGCTCGCGTACGGGCTCGCCACGGCCGTCGGTGTCCTCGACGCCGTCCGCGAGTCCGGGCAGGTCGCCGACGAGGACTTCCCGAAGGTGGTGGGACGCATCAGCTTCTTCGTCGACTCGGGCATCCGCTTCGTCGAGGAGGTCTGCAAGATGCGGGCCTTCACCAACCTGTGGGACCGCATCTGCGCCGAGCGCTACGGGGTCGAGGACCCGAAGCTGCGGCGGTTCCGCTACGGCGTCCAGGTCAACTCGCTCGGCCTCACCGAGCAGCAGCCGGAGAACAACGTGCAGCGGATCGTGCTCGAGATGCTGGGCGTGACGCTCTCCAAGCAGGCGCGGGCCCGCGCCATCCAGCTCCCCTGCTGGAACGAGGCCCTGGGCCTGCCCCGACCGTGGGACCAGCAGTGGTCGCTGCGGATGCAGCAGGTGCTCGCGCACGAGACCGACCTGCTCGAGCACGAGGACATCTTCGAGGGCTCCAAGGTGGTGGAGCGCCGCACCCGCGAGCTCGAGGAGGCGGCGGAAGCGGAGCTCCAGTGGGTGCTCGACGGCGGCGGCGTGTTCGCCATGATCGACCAGATCAAGGGGCGGATCGTCCAGAGCCACGCCGAGCGGGTGCGCCGCATCGAGAGCGAGGAGTCGCCGGTGGTGGGCGTCAACCTCCTCACCGAGTCGGAGCCCTCGCCCCTCGTGGAGAGCCTGGAGGGCGGGGCGGCGATCCTCGAGCTCGATCCCGCCGCGGAGCGCAGGGCGATCGAGTCGGTCCGCGCCTGGAGCGAGGAGCGCGACCAGGCCGCGGTCGACGAAGCGCTCGCCCGCCTGCGCGAGGCGGCGGCCGGCGACGAGAACCTGGTGCCGCTGACCATCGACCTGGCCCGCGCGGGCGGCACGGTGGGCGAGTGGGCCGACGCCCTGCGGGAGGTGTTCGGGGAGTACCGGGCACCGACCGGCATCGGAGCCGTGGCGGTGGAGCCGGCCACGGCGCTCACCGCCGTGCGCGAGAAGGTCCGCGCGGCCTCCGAGGAGCACGGAGGCCGGCTGCGGATGCTCGTCGGCAAGCCGGGCCTCGACGGGCACTCGAACGGCGCCGAGCAGATCGCGGTCGCCGCCCGCGACGCCGGCTTCGAGGTCGTCTACCAGGGCATCCGCCTCACCCCCCGGCAGATCGCCACGGCCGCGGCGGACGAGGACGTCGACGTCGTCGGCCTCTCGATCCTCTCGGGCTCGCACATGGAGCTGGTGCCCGAGACGATGCGCCTCCTCCGCGAGGAGGGTGTCGACGCCCCGGTGGTGGTGGGTGGCATCATTCCCGAGCGGGACCAGACCAAGCTGGTCTCCGAGGGGGTGGCACGGATCTTCACACCGAAGGACTTCCGCATGGGACAGATGCTCGACGAGGTCGCGGAGCTCGCCATCGCGCACCGCAGCGACAGGGCGGCATGATGCGGGGCGGCACGAATCTCCCGGCCCGCACCGCTGCATCGCTCAACTCCGTGTCCGAAACGCCCGACACCTGTCCACGATGAGGAACGGGCGACTCTGGGCCGCGGTCGGGTTCGCGCTCCTCGCCGCCGCGGCCGGCGCCCTCTCGCTCGGTCTCGAAGCGCCGGCGATGGGAGCTGTCGCCGCCGTGGCCGGCGTGATGGCCGCCGCGGTGGCGTCCACCGGCTTCTCCGCGGCCCCCGAGCGTCCGGACGAGTCGCCGAGAGCCGACGGCGAGCCCCCGAGAGCCGACGGCGAGTCCCCGAGAGCCGACGGCGAGCCCCCGCCGGGCGAGACACGGCCCGACGCGGGGCCGACGCAGCGAGACGACACAGGCGACGTCTCCGGCGAGGACGTCTCGGGCGAGGACGTCTCGGGCGAGGAGAGCCCGGCACCGCTGCGCGCGCCCGAACCCGCGCCGGCCTCCGACACCGGGACGGTCGGCGCCACGGCGCCCAACGCGCCCGCGGCGCCCGCGCCAGTCGCCGCCGTCGCGGCCGGAGCCGAGCTCGTCGACGCGCTCACCGGGATGCTCGACCACCGCTACTTCACGGTCGCCCTCGAGCGACGGGTCGCCGCCTCGCGCCGCAAGCTGGCGCCGTTCTCGCTGGTCATCGTCCAGCTCAGCCCTGAGGACCCGAGGCGCCACCGGGTCGGCGAGCAGTCGATGAAGGTGCTCGCCGCGGTGGTGCGAGCGGTGCTCCGCGAGGCGGACACCGGATGCCGCATCGACGACCACAGCTTCGGGATCCTGCTCGAGGACACCCCTGAGGCGGGTGCGGTGTGGGCGACCGAGCGGGTGCGGGCGGGGTTCTTCGCCACGACCTTCCGGGGGAACGTGAAGCTCGCGGCGGGGGTCGCCGCGTACCCCGCGCACAGCCTCGAGGCCGACCGGCTGCTCGCCGCCGCGCGCGCCGCGGTCGCCCGATCCCGTCGGGCGGGCGAGGAGAGCATCGAGATCGCGCGTCCCGACGACGCGAACGAGCGGGCCGAAGGCCAGGGATAGCGCGAGCGCTTCGGGACACCGGCGAACACCGCCGAGCGCCCGCGAGCGACGACCTGCTCCCCGCCCCGCCGAGATCCGGGGACGACGCCTGCCCGCGCGGGACCGGACGCCGCGCGGGACCGGACGCCGCGCGGGCAGGTCGGCTCCGACTAGGCCTCGTACATCTCCTCGATCACGTCGTGGTAGCGGGAGTGGATGCCGCGGCGCTTCAGCTTCATGGTCGGGGTGAGCACCTCGGAGTCGGGCTGCCACTCCTCGGCGAGGATCCGGAACCGCTTCACCTGCTCCTGACGGTTGAAGTCGCGGTTCGCCTCGTCGACGAGGCGGGCGATCGCCTCGACCACCTGCTCGTTGTGTGCCAGCTCCTCGACGGATCCCACCTCGATCCCGAGCTCCTGTTTCGCCCAGCCGGGGGCGACGTCCGGGTCGAGGACGAGCAGCGCCACCAGGTAGGGACGCTGGTCGCCGATCACCGCGGCCTGACCCACCGGATCGAGGCTCTTGAGCGCCTTCTCCACGTTGGCGGGGCTGATGTTCTTCCCGCCGGCGGTGATGATCAGCTCCTTCTTGCGGTCGATGATCCGCAGGTACCCGTCGTCGTCGATCTCGCCGATGTCGCCGGTGTGCAGCCAGCGCTCCTCGTCGAGCGCGTCCGCGGTCTTCTCGGGCTCCTTGTAGTAGCCCTGGAAGATGTTCCCGCCCCATCCGAGGACCTCGCCGTCGTCGGCGAGGCGGACATGAGTGCCGGGCCACGCGCGACCCACCGTGCCCACCTTGACCTCGTAGGGGTCCCACGTCAGCGGGCCGCAGGTCTCGGAGAGCCCGTAGATCTCCGACATCGGCACCCCGATGGCGAGGAAGAACCAGAGGACCTCCGCGGTGATCGGCGCCGCGCCGCTGAACGCGATCTCGCACTGGTCGAGGCCGATCAGGGAGCGCACCAACGCGAGGCCGTCCTCGGCGGTGGCGTGCGCCTGCTCGAGATCCTCGGAGATCCCCTGGCCGGAGAGGCGGGCGTCGTGGTACTTGCGGCCGACGTCGAGAGCCTGGTCGAGCTGCTCCTTCTTCTCCGGGTCCGCGCCGACCGCGGCGAGGACGCCCGCGTGGAGCTTCTCCCACACGCGGGGCACGGCGAAGAACACGTGCGGCCTCACCTCGGCGAGGTACTGCCCCACGAGACCGGCATCCGGGCAGGCGGAGACCTCGGTGCCGTAGTACACGCCGTTGTAGTGGCTCACCATCCGCTCGGCGATGTGGGCCATCGGGAGGTACGAGATCAGCCGCTTGCCTTCGAGGGTCTCCCGGGCGAGGTAGCGGAAGCCCTCGGCCGTCCACATGACGTTGGCGTGGGTGAGCATGACCCCCTTGGGCGGGCCGGTCGTGCCCGAGGTGTAGATGAGGGTGACCAGGTCGTCGGGCTCGCAGATCTCGGCCGCCGAGTCGAGGTCGACGGGGTCGCGCGCGACGAGGTCGTCCCAGCGGACCACCCCGTCGGGCAGGTCGCCGCCGGGGTCGTCGACGACCACCAGGTACCGGAGGTCGGGCAGCTCGTCACGGACCTCGAGGAACCGGTCGAGGAACGACGCGTCCTCGACGATCGCCACGCGGGCCTCCGCGTGGCTCACCAGGTACTGGACCTGCTCGGCCGACGACGAGTTGTAGATCGAGAACGGCGTGGCCCCGTTGAGCAGCACGGCCATGTCCGAGGGATGGAACTCGGGGACGTTGCGCATCATCAGCGCCGCGGTCCCGCCGCGCTCGAGGCCCAACTCCGCGAGGCCCGCGGCCAGGCGGCACGCACGGTCCGCGTAGTCGTTCCACGTCCACTCCGACCAACCGCCGTCGTCCTCGCGCCAGCGGAGCGCGACCTCGCCGCCGCGAGCGGCGACGGTGTCGCGGAAGGCTTTCGTCACCGTCCCGCCGGCGACCGTACGGTCGATCTCCTCCGCGCTGATCGGCGATGTGCTCTCGGTTGCCACGGTCCGTCTCCCTCGTTGCTCACCGGGCGTGCGCCCCGGCGACCCCCCAGACCGGATCCCTGCACGCTGTTGCCGCCCCATTCCTATCGCATCGTCGGCCTCCGTGCCCAGGGGGTCTTCCGGATCGTCCCGTGCACCTCGCCGGTCACGTCACCGCGCCGCGCCGGCGTGACCGGCCGGGCGCGGCGTCACCGCAGCATCACCGCGGCGTCACCGCGGCGTCACCGTGCTGACGTGCCCTTCGGGGAAGGGCTTGTGGAAAACCTTGGGGACAACGACCCGCGCTCTCCACAACCCTCCACAACCCCCTTGGTGCCAACGCTCTGCACACTCGCCTGCGATCGGCCGGGCCGGGTGGAAGAAGCCGAGCCTGGAGCCCCTCTACCCGGCCTGCTCGCCGTCCTGCTGGCCGTCCTGCTCGGGGCTCGTCGTGTCGCGTCGCGACGGCGGCTCGACCGAGTCCACCTCCGACCAGACCTCGTCGGCGTCGGCGTCGAGACCCGGCCCGGCACGCCGGATCGCACCCGGCGTGCGCTCCAGACGGGCGACGAGGCCCTGCATCGTCACCCCGTCCACCTCCACGAGCGCGTCGCGGGCGCGCAGGTGGGGATCGTCGAGGATGTCCGCCATCGTGTGGACGGGTGCCACGGCGGCCTCCGCGGCCTCGAACTCCTCGAACACCTCCTCCGAGGTCCGGGCGGCGACCCACTCCGAGACGATGGCGTCCATCTCCTCGCGGTGCTCCGCGCGCCTCGCGAAGGTCGCGAATCGAGGGTCGTCCCCGACCCCGAGGAGGTCCAGGAGCCGCCGGGCCACCGACTCCGCCGACGTGGAGATCGCCACCCAGCGGCCGTCCGCGCAGCGGTACGTGCCGCGGGGGACCGTGTAGGGGATGCCCGAACCGAGGCGCGGCTGGAGGTAGCCCTGGTGCGCGAAGGCCGCGGGCAGCGGCCCCATGAGCTGGAGCATCGACTCCAGCAGGTTCACGTCGACGACCTGCCCCTCACCGGTGCGCTCGGCGTGGCGCAGCGCCACCATCACCGCGAAGGCGCCCACGAGACCGGCGACCTCGTCGGTCAGCGCGATCGGAGGGAGCAACGGTCCGCCGTCGGGCTCGCCGTTGATGGCCGCGAACCCGCTCATCGCCTCGGCGAGGGTCGCGAATCCAGGACGGCCCGCGTACGGGCCGTCCTGCCCGAAGCCCGTGACCCGCAGGACCACCAGCGCGGGATTCCGCTCGTGGAGGACCTCGGGACCGAGACCGAGCCGCTCGAGGGTCCCGGGCCGGAAGTTCTCGATCAACACGTCGGCGCCGTCGCAGAGCGCCAACACCCGGGCCAGACCCTCGTCGCTCTTCAGGTCCGCGACCACGCAGCGCTTGTTGCGCCCCACGTACTTCCAGAAGTACGAGTCGTCGTCGCCGTCGCGCCAGCCGAGCCGCCGCGTCCCGTCGCCCGCCGGCGCCTCGACCTTCACGACGTCGGCGCCGAAGTCGGCCAGGTACCGGGCGGTCTCGGGACCCGCCACGACCGTGGCCATGTCGACGACACGGACTCCCTCGAGCGCCTGCACGGAGGGGAGGCTAGGCCACGTCATGCCCAACGAATGTGTGAGTGTGGTGCAGTCAATATGACTGCACCACACTCACACATTCGCGCCGGGGCGGCCGGCCGCCTCACGGGAGAGGGTGCCGGGCGCTACTCGGAGGGTGCCGCGCGCTACTCGACCGTGAAGAGCTTGGTGAGCCCGGCGATCTCGAGGATCTTGGCCGTGGACGGGTTGGCGTTGCGCAGCACGATGTCCCCGTCGCGCTCGCGCACGCGCTTGAGCGCGCCCACCAGGACACCCAGTCCGGTGGAGTCGATGAAGTCGAGCGACTCCAGGTCGACCACCACGTGGCCGCCGTGCTCGGTGGCCTCGTCGAGGCGCTCCCGGAGCTGCGGGGCGGTGTAGAGGTCGACCTCGCCGCGGATCCGCACGGCGGTGCCGCCCCGCCCGTCGGGTTCGACGGTGACGCCGAAGTCGCGGGGCTCGACCGGCGTGTTCGACCGGTGGTCAGCAGACATCGGGAGCCTCCCACGGACATCGACCCCGCTCCGGAGATGGGGGCCGTCTCGCGGCACTCTACACTGCGTCCACGGCCTCCGGACACGGAGGCTTTCGACCCATGCTCGGCGAACAGGTCGAGCCACCGCCGAGCAGATGCAGACGGTTCACCATGGACGAGGTCACCACCAACCACCATCCCCAGCGGGTCCGTCTCGACGTCCCGGCCGCTCCCGAGTACGTGCTGCTCGCGCGCCTCACCGTCTCCGGATTCGCAGGTCGACACGGCGCCTCGGTCGAGGAGGTGGAGGACCTCAAGGTGCTCACCGCGGAGGTGTGCCGGCTGCTCGTCTCCGACACCACGGCCGACGCGACGCTCCAGCTCACCTACGAGATCGACGACGGCGCGCTCGTCCTCGAAGCGGTCGGATCGGGGATCCCCGAGGACGACGACGAGCTCGCCGTCCACCTCATCGAGGCCCTCGCCGACGAGCACCTGCTCGACGCCCCGGCGGCGTCACGCCGGATCCGCGTCGTCAAGCGCCTCGCGTAGACGCGTCCCGTGGCCGAGGAGCTGCTCGAGGAGTACGCGAGGAGGCGGGAACCGGCGCTGCGCGACCGGGCCGTCGAGGACTACCTGCCGTTCGCCCGCGGCTTGGCTCGCCGGTACGCGCGGCGCGGGATTCCCGTGGAGGATCTCGAGCAGGTGGCGGCCACCGCGCTCGTCAAGGCCGTCGACCGTTTCGAGCCCGACCGGGGGTTCAAGTTCACCACCTTCGCCGCCCCCACCATCGTCGGCGAGCTGAAGCGCCACTTCCGCGACCACGGCTGGACGGTGCAGGTGCCGCGCCGCCTCCAGGAGCTGTACCTCGAGCTCGGGAAGACGTCGTCGGCGCTGGCACAGGACCTGGGCCGCTCCCCCACGATCGCCGAGCTCGCCGAGACCGTCGACGCCGACGAGGAGCAGGTCCTCGAGGCGATGGAGCTGGGGCGCTCCGCCTACCAGGGCACCTCGATCGAAGCGGCGCCCGGCGACGACGAGGACGACCAGAGCATCGCCGGCCAGCTCGGCACGGTCGATCCCGAGCTCGACGCCTCCCGGACACGCGCCTCGCTGCGCACCCTCCTCGCGCACCTCGCGCCCAGGGAGAAGCGCATCCTCTACCTGCGCTTCTTCGAGGACCTCACCCAGTCGGAGATCGCCGAGGACGTGGGCATCAGCCAGATGCACGTCTCCCGGCTGATCCGCTCCAGCCTCGACCGACTCCGGGAGATCGCACGCGATTCCGGTGAGTCCGACGAGTCCGATGAGGACCCTGACCAGGACGGAGACCGGGACGGAGCCTGAGATGGAGCCGCTGACCGGAGACGCGCACCGGCACGCGGAGGCGACGCCGGGAGCGCAGGAAACGCCAGGAGCACCGACCGGGCCGGCGAACTCGACGACGGCCGGAGGGGGAGCACCGGCCGGCGACGCGCTCTTCGACGTCATGGCGGGTGCGGCGGACATCCTGCACCGCCCCGGGCCCGTCGGGCCCAAGTTCGACTGGACGGTGCGGGCCGTGCGCTTCGGCACCGGGGCACGCTCCGTCGCCTACCTCGCGCTCGACGAGCGGCTGTCGGTGCGCGCCGTGGCCGGCTCCTCGTCCCGGGAGATCCGCGCGCTCGTGCGCGGGCCGGCCCGCCCGATCGTGGACCGCGCCCGCGAGACGCACCGCTCCGTCCACGCGGAGAACGCGCTCGGCGGCGAAGCGGAGCCTCCGTTCGTGGTGGTGCCCGTGCCCCGGTCGCCCGACTCGCTGCACGGGCTGATCCTCCTCATCCTCGACGACCACGACGACCCCGAGCGCGCCGCCCGGATGGCCGGAGGTCTCGCGCTCCATCTCGGCGTGGCGCTCGACAACGTCGCCACGATCGCCCAGCTCGCGGAGCTCGAGGCGGCCCAACGGGAGGTCGTCACCCAGCTCCAGGAGGCGGTCCGCCCGCCCCGACCCGACGTCGAGCACGCCGAGCTCGGGGTGCACTACGAGCCCGCCGACCCCGACGCCCCCACCGGCGGAGACCTCTACGACTGGCACCTGCTCCCCGGAGGCGACCTGCACCTCGCGGTCGTGGACGTCGCCGGCAAGGGGGTCCAGGCGACCAAGGAGGCCCTGGCGGTCACCCACACCGTCCGCCTCCTGGCGCTCGAGGAGTGCCCGATGGACGAGCTCGTGGCGCGAACCGACCGGATCGTCGGTGACTCCCACCCCGGGCTCACCGCGACGCTGGTCGTGGCCCGCTACTCGCCCGCCTCGGGCAAGCTGCGCCTCGCCGGAGCCGGCCACCCCCCCGCGCTGCTCGTCACCCGGGAGGGCACCGTCGAGCAGGTCGACGTCCCCGGCGTGCCGGTCGGGTGGCCCGACGCGGGGAGCGTGCGCGTCCTCGAGGAGACCCTGGGGCGCGACCAGTCGCTGGTGCTCTACACCGACGGGCTCATCGAGACGAGCAACGACGTCATCGCCGGGATCGGACGGCTCGAGGGGGCGGCCTCCGAGATCGCCCGGTACCCGGCCCACTTCCTGGCGCGCTCGCTCGTCGAGCGGGCGCTCGTCGGCGCCGCCCGCCGCGACGACGCCCTCGCGCTGGTGCTGCGGCACCGGGTCGCCGACATGCCCCACCGGCGGGTGCTGGGACCCTTCCACTACCGGTTCTCGCCCTCGACGGCCTCGATCCCGCTCACCCGCCACCTCTTCGCCGACTGGCTCCACTACCAGCCCGTCGATCCCGCCCACCGCGACGACCTCCTCTTCGTCGCCACCGAGCTGTGCACCAACGGGATCCGCGCGTCGAGCGGCGCGCCCCAGTCGGTGGAGCTGCGGGCGTGGCTGGACGGCGCCGCGATCCACATCGAGGTCGAGGACGACGGCGCCGGGTTCGTTCCGGCTCCCTCGACCGACCTGCCCGAGACCGACTCGGAGTCGGGGAGGGGCCTGTTCCTCGTCCGGGCCCTCACCGACCGCGTGGACGTCGCACGCGTGGACGCCAACACCGTGACCATGTGCGTGAAGGACGCCGTGGTCGTCGACGACCGCTCCGAGAGCGGCGGCTGACGGGATCCCGCCGATGACCACGTCGCGCACCCCTCCGTGATCCCCCTCGCGACCGACCTGTTCGCCGCCCGGCAGCAGATGGCGCTGTCGCTGGGGTGGCACATCGTCGTGGCCAGCTTCGGGGTCGGGTTCCCGGCCCTGATCCTGCTCGCCGAGTGGCGGGGCCACCGCCGCGGCGATCCGGACGCCCTGGCGCTCGCCCGCCGCTGGACGAAGCTCTTCGGGGTGCTCTTCGCCGTCGGGGCGGTCTCGGGCACCATCCTCTCGTTCGAGCTGGGGATCCTCTGGCCGGGACTCATGGGGACCTTCGGGGACGTCTGGGGGCTCCCCTTCGCGATCGAAGGTGCCGCGTTCTTCGTCGAGGCCATCTTCCTCGGCCTGTACCTCTACGGCTGGGAGCGCTTCCCGCCGCGGGCGCACCTCCTGGTGGGCCTGCCAATCCCGATCGCCGGCGTCGCGTCGGCCTGGTTCGTGGTCACCGCCAACGCCTGGATGAACCAGCCCCGCGGCTTCGACGTGTCCCACTACCTGGCGACCGGCGAGGTCGTCGACGTCGACCCCTGGGCGGCGATGCTCAACCCGGCGACCCCCGTCCAGACGGTCCACATGATCCTCGCCGCGTTCATGGTGACGGGGTTCGGCGTCGCCGCCGTCCACGCCTGGGGGTGGCTGCGGGGACGGCGCGACCGCCGTCAGCGCCTCGGCTTCCTGATCCCCTTCGCCGTGGCCGCCGCGATCACCCCGGTCCAGATCGGCGTCGGCGACTGGGCGGCACGCTTCCTCGCCGACAACCAGCCGGTGAAGTTCGCGGCCCTCGAAGGCGTGTACGAGACCCGCGAGGGCGCTCCGCTCACGCTCGGCGGCGTGGTGGTCGACGGCGAGGTGCGCTACGGCCTCGAGATCCCCCGCGGGCTGGCGCTGCTGGCCGAGCACGACCCGGACGCGGTGATCGCCGGCCTCGACCAGGTCCCACCCGACGAGCGCCCACCCGTTGGGATCGTGCGGACCTCGTTCCAGATCATGGTGGCCATCGGCTTCGGGCTGCTCGCGCTCTCCGCCTGGTTCGCGCTGACGTGGTGGCGACGACGCGACCCGCCGGCGTCCCGGTGGTTCTGGCGCGCCGCGGTCGCCGCCGGCCCGCTGGCGGCGGTCGCGCTCGAGGCCGGGTGGGTGACCACCGAGGTGGGCCGCCAACCCTGGATCGTCTACGAGGTGATGCGGGTCGACGAGGCGGTCACGACGGCTTCGGGCATCCGCTTCGGCTACTACGCGCTCATCGTCGTCTACGCGGTGTTGACGGTCACCACGATCGCGGTGCTGCGCCGGCTGGGCCGCGAGACGGGCGCCGACGACGGCGACGACGGCGACCGTGATGGTGCTGACGCCGCCGCGGGCGACGTCGGGACCGAGCGCGGGGGCAGGGCGCCATGACGCTGGCCGAGGGGCTGCTGTCGGTCATGTGGGTCGGCGTCACGTTGTACGCGCTCTTCGGCGGCGCCGACTTCGGTGGTGGGTTCTGGGACCTCTTCGCCGGCGGCACCCGGAGCGGAGCACGCCGGCGCGCGCTGATCGAGCGCTCCATCGCTCCGGTGTGGGAGGCGAACCACGTGTGGCTGATCTTCGTGCTCGTGGTGCTCTGGACCGGGTTCCCGGACGCGTTCGCGCCGATCATGGCGACGCTCGTGGTCCCGCTGACCGCCGCGGCGGTCGGCGTGATCCTGCGGGGGTCGGGGTTCGCGTTCCGGAAGGCGGCGGGCGCGGTGTCGGCCCAGCGCGCCTTCGGCGCGGTGTTCGCGGCCTCGTCGGTGATCACACCGTTCTTCCTCGGCACCGTCGCCGGAGCGGTCGCGTCGGGTCGGGTGCCCCGGGAGGGCGTCGGGGACACGGTCGGGAGCTGGATCAACCCGACCTCGGTCCTCGGCGGGAGCCTCGCCGTGGCCGTCTGCGCGTACCTCGCCACCGTCTTCCTCACCGCCGACGCGGCCACCCAGGAGGAGCCCGAGCTCGTGGCGTGGTTCCGCCGGCGCGCGCTGGTGTCCGCGACGGTCACCGGGGCGCTCGCCCTCGGGGGGATCGGAGTCCTCGCCGCCGACGCGCCCACACTCTTCGACGGCCTCACGGGCGGCGCCGCCCCGTTGATCGGCGTGTCGGCCGTCGCCGGGTCCGCGTCGATGGTGTTGCTGTGGCGGGGCTCCCACGAGGCGGCCCGCTACGCGGCCGCGCTGGCGGTCACCGCCGTCGTGTGGGGCTGGGCCGCGGCGCAGCACCCGTTCCTCCTCGTCGACGAGCTCACCATCGAGGCGGGTGCGGGCGCCCGCTCCACGCTGTGGGCGATGCTGGGGAGCCTCGCGGTGACCGCCGTGCTCGTGGCGCCGCCGCTCGTCTACCTCCTCGTGCTCTCCAAGCGCGGGGAGCTCGCCGAGCACAGCTCGCTCGACGACCTCGCGGCCGGGCAGTGAGGTCGGCCGGGCAGTGAGGTCGGCCGGGCATCGAGGTGGCACGCGGATGACGCCGCGGCCGTCGGGTACCGTCCGGCCGTGCCGGTTCGCGCGGTGGTCTTCGACGTGGGTGGGGTGCTCGTCGACGAGCAGCGGATCTGGTCGCGCTGGGCCGAGCACCTGGGCGTCCCCCGCTTCGAGCTCCTCGCCGTCCTCGGCGCGGTCGTCGAGCGGGGCGGGGAGCACGGCGACGTGCTCGAGCAGCTCCGGCCGGGCTTCGACGTCGACGCGGCGATGCGCGGCGAGCCCGACCACCTCGGCGCCTTCGACGGTGACGACCTCTACCCGGACGTCCGCGCCTGCCTGGGCCGCGTCGCCGACGCCGGATTGGTGTGCGGGGTCGCCGGGAACCAACCGGGCCGAGCCCGCGAGGTGCTCGACGCCCTCGAGCTGCCGGTCGACTTCCTCGGCGTCTCCGAGGAGTGGGGGGTCACCAAACCCGAGCCCGGCTTCTTCGCCCGGGTCGCCCGGGAGGCGGAGTGCTCTGCCTCGGAGGTCGCCTACGTGGGCGACCGCCTCGACCACGACGTGGCTCCGGCCCGCGCGGCGGGGATGACGGCGGTGCTGGTCCGGCGGGGGCCGTGGGGCCGCATCCACGCGTCGCGCCCCGAGGCGGCGGAGGCCGACGTGGTGGTCGACTCGCTCGACAAGCTCCCCGGCGTCCTCCTCGACGGGCGCTGAACGGTTTCGGGAGAGCTCGGGACCGTTCGGGTTCGCTCAGAACGGCTCGGTGAAGCAGCGCCAGTCGATCGGGCCGAGCGCGTAGTCGCGGTAGAGGCCGTGGAACATGTGCCGGGTCCGCTCGGTCCACGCGAGCGCGTCCTCGGCGCTCGCCCGCCGGTGGAGCTGCACGTAGCCGTCCTCGTGGACGCGGTACTCGGCCCAGGAGCCCGGGTAGTCCTTCACGCAGGCCACCTCGACGAAGGGGACCCCGCGGGCCTCGGGGAAGCGGCGGACCCGGTTGCGGTGGGTGTGGCCGGCGAAGTATCCGGCGATCGCCTCGCGGCGGGCCACCACGTCGATCAGTGCCTCGGAGTCGTCGGGGTTGATCCCGAAGTAGCCGGGGTTGCGGGAACCGGAGTGCGGGTTCCACACGTGGTGGTGGCCGAAGGCGAGGACCGGGCGGTCGGCCTCGGCGGCGAGGGCGTCGAGCCAGTCGAGTTGCTCGGGGGTGACGCGGCCGTTCTCGCGGCGGAACCGGACCGTGTCGAGCACGGCGAGGACGACGCCGGGCAGCTCGACGGAGAAGGGGGCGGTGGCGGCGATGTCGTCGCGCAGCGCCGCGTCGTGGTTGCCGCGGACGTGGTGCATGCGCTCGCCGAGGCGTGACCACTCGTCGAGGAACGCCCGGTACTCGGCTCCGGTGCCGATGCTGGTGAGGTCGCCCTTGACGACCACCGCGTCGGGGTCGAGGCGGAGCATCTCGTCGACGACGGCGCGGTTCATCACCTGCGGGTACGGCTCCTCGTCGGGGCCGCTGGCGAACACCTCGCCGGTGATGTCGTGGCCGTCCATGACGAGGCGCCCGCACTCGACCTCGCCGAAGTGCACGTCGTTGGCCGTCGCGACCGTCGCCAGGTGGCGGCCCGCAGGGCGCGCCAGGGTCTCGACGACCGGCGGGAGGTAGCGCTCGTCGTCCTCGTCGACGTCGGCCCCCTCCACGGCGAGCGGATACTCGTCGGACGGCTCGAGGCCCTCGACACGGGCGACGTGGTGGGGGCCGGTGGTGACCACCTCGTGCTCGCCGACGGTCGTCGCGACCTCGACGCCGGGGTCGGTGGTGAAGGTGACGACCACCTCGTCGGGGCCGACGGTCATGACCTCGGGGTTGCGGACGGTGCTCATGGCGCTCCGGGACCACCCCGGGGACGCCGGGGCCGTGGCGTGGGTCTGCGGGGCCTCCCGAGGGAGATCCCGCCCCCGAGGCTAGACAGCGGCCGCTCAGCCGCGCGTGCGGCGGGTGAGCCGGCCGGCGAGGCGCCAGGGACCCCGGGTCATCCCCGCCCGCCGGGCACCCAGGCGCGGGGCCACCCGCCAGTGCGAGAGGCGCTGCGGGTCGGGCTCGCGGCCGCCCGCGGCCGCGGCGCGGCGGCGCCGGTCGAGCTCGACGACGGCGGCGACGATGGCGGCCACCTCGTCGGGGTCGGCCCCCGGGGAGATCGAGCGCAGGTGCGGTTGGTCCACGGCGCGTCGCCCGGTCAGAGGGGGATGTTGCCGTGCTTGCGCTGCGGGAGCTGCTCCTTCTTGGTGCGGAGCACCTCGAGGCTCTCGATCAACACCCGGCGGGTGTCACGGGGATCGATCACGTCGTCGACGTAGCCGCGCTCGGCGGCGATGTAGGGGTTGGCGAACCGCTCCGTGTAGTCCTCGACGAGCTCGGCCCGCAACGCGTCGGGGTCCTCGGCCTCGGCCAGCTCCTTGCGGAAGATGATGTTCACCGCGCCCTGCGGACCCATCACCGCCAGCTCCGCGGAGGGCCACGCGAACGACAGGTCCGCGCCGATCGACTTCGAGTTCATCACCACGTACGCGCCGCCGTAGGCCTTGCGGGTGAGGACCTGCACGCGGGGCACCGTCGCCTCGCAGTAGGCGTAGAGCAGCTTCGCCCCGTGCTTGATGATCCCCCCGTACTCCTGGTCGGTGCCGGGCAGGAACCCGGGGACGTCCACGAAGGTCACCAACGGGATGTTGAACGCGTCGCAGGTACGCACGAAGCGCCCCGCCTTCTCCGAGGCCTCGATGTCGAGGGTGCCGGCCAGGTTCATCGGCTGGTTGCCCACGATCCCGACGGTGTGGCCGTCGAGGCGGCCGAACCCGCACACGATGTTCATCGCCCAGTAGGGGTGCACCTCGAGGAACTCGCCGTCGTCGACGACCTCCTCGATCACCTTCGCCATGTCGTAGGGCTTGTTCGACTCGTCGGGCATCAGGTCGAGCAGGCCCTCGCAGGAGCGCTCGGGCGCGTCGTCGGAGGCGAAGTGCGGCGGGTCCTCGAGGTTGTTGGCGGGCAGGAACGACAGGAGGTAGCGGACGTGCTCGAGGGTCGTCTGCTCGTCGTCGTGGACGAAGTGGGCGACACCCGACTTCGAGGCGTTGCTCATCGCCCCGCCGAGCTCCTCCATCGTCACCTCCTCGCCGGTGACGGTCTTCACGACGTCGGGGCCGGTGATGAACATGTGGCTGATGCCCTTGGCCATGAAGATGAAATCGGTCATGGCGGGCGAGTAGACGGCGCCGCCCGCGCACGGCCCG
The DNA here is from genome assembly GCA_964438505.1 of uncultured Burkholderiales bacterium. Taxonomy (GTDB): domain Bacteria; phylum Actinomycetota; class Acidimicrobiia; order IMCC26256; family JACPCJ01; genus CAYTKN01. Next base: position 3,224 of record CAYTKN010000045.1, on the reverse strand, counting down.
AGCACCACGCTGATCTGGGGGACGACCCCGGAGGCCGCGACGTTGCGGTGGAAGATCTTCCCGTACTGGGCGAGGCTGACCGCGCCCTCCTGGATCCGGGCGCCACCGCCGTCGTTGATGCCGACGAAGGGCGCGCCGAGCGACGTGGCGAGGTCCATCACCTTGTGGATCTTCTCGGCGTACACCTCGCCGAGGGCCCCGCCGAAGACCGTGAAGTCCTGGCTGAACACGAACACCTTGCGGCCGTCGACGGTCCCCCAGCCGGTGACCACCCCGTCGGTCAGCGGGCGAGTGTTCTCGATCCCGAACCCGTGGGCGCGATGGCGGGCGAGCATGTCGAGCTCGCGGAACGAGCCGGGATCGAGCAGCAGGTCGAGGCGCTCACGGGCCGTGAGCTTCCCTCGCTCGTGCTGGCGGGCGACCGCCCGCTCGCTGCCCGCGTGGAGCGCCTGCTCGCGCAACTCGTCGAGCTGTTCGAGCCGCTCGTCCATCGGATGTGCCTTCGGTGCGGTGGGGGAACCGCCGCCCTCGCCCTGGTCGGCTCCGGCCTCGGCGGCTTCCTGCATGTCGTTCTCTTCGAGCGCCATGGACACGCAGCGTACCGAGCCGGGAGCCGCCGACCCCACGTGGGCGGCGGCGGTGGTGCAGCAGTCGCGCGGTGCTGGTGGTGCGGGCCGCTACTCCTCGACGAGCTCGATGAGGGTGCCGAACGCCGTCTTGGGATGCAAGAACGCGACCGTCGTGCCCCTCGACCCGGTGCGGGGGTGCTCGTCGACAACGCGGGCTCCCTCGCCCTTGACGTGCTCGAGCACCTCCGCGCAGTCGTCGACGCGGTAGCCGACGTGGTGGATCCCCTCGCCGTTGCGCTCCATGTACTTCGCCAGCGGCGACTCGTCGGTGAACGGCCGCAGGATCTGGATGTAGCTGTCCGCCACCCGGATCAGCGCCTCGTCGACGCCGTCGCTCTCGATGCGCTCCCGGTGGACGACCGTGGCGCCGAACATCTGCTCGTACCAGGACACCGCCTCGTCGAGGTCGCGCACCGCGATCCCGACGTGGTCGAGCTCCGTGAGCTTCCCCGAGTCCCCCACGTCGGTCACGTGCCGTGCCTCCTGAAGAGCGTGATCTTCTCCTCCCCGACCCGCTCGCGCAGCTCGGGGTCTTCGATGCCGAGGCCGTCCTCGGGTGCCAGGCACCGCACACCCATCTTCCCCTCGTGGAGGTTGTGGTGCACCTGGTACGCGGCCTCGCCGGTCTCCTCGAGCGGGTAGACCTGCGAGAGGATGGGCTGGATCTTCCCCTCGCCGATCAGCCGGTTGGCCTCCCAGGCCTCCCGGTAGTTGGCGAAGTGCGAGCCCTTGATCGTCTTGAGGTTCATCCAGAGGTAGCGGTTGTCGTACTCGATCATGTAGCCGCTCGTCGCCGCGCAGGTGATCACCGTCCCGCCCCGCTTGACGACGAACACCGAGGCGCCCATCGTCTGGCGGCCCGGGTGCTCGAAGACGATGTCGGGGTCGGTGCCGACGAGCTCGCGGATCTTCTTGCCGAAGCGCAGCCACTCCTTGGGGTCCTGCTGGCCGTCGTCGCCCCAGAACCGGTAGCCCTCGGCCTTGCGGTCGATCACCGCCTCGACCCCGAGCTCGTGGAGCAGCTCGGCCTTCTCCGGCGACGACACCACGCCGACCGGGGTGGCGCCTGCGTTGAGGCAGTACTGGACGGCGTAGCCGCCGAGGCCACCGCTGGCCCCCCACACCAGCACCGTGTCGCCCTGGCTGACGGGGGTGCCGTTGGGGGAGACCAGCATCCGGTAGCTGGTGGAGTTCACCAGCGCGTTGCAGGCCGCCTCCTCCCAGGTGAGGTGCCGGGGCTTGGGCATGATCTGGTTGGCCTTGACGACGGCCATGTCGGCGAGCCCGCCGTAGTTCGACTCGAAGCCCCAGATCCGCTGGTTGCTGGCCAGCATCGAGTCGTCGTGGGCGCTGGGGTCCTGGTCGTCGACGTGGTTGCAGTGGATGGTCACCCGGTCGCCGGGCTTCCAGTTGCGCACCGCCGAGCCGACCGCGAGCACCACGCCCGAGGCGTCGGAGCCCACGACGTGGAAGGGCTGGTCGTGGCGCTTCGCCCAGTCGCTCTCCCGCCCCAGCTTCTGGAGGAACTTGAACGTGGGGAGCGGCTCGAAGATCGAGGTCCACACCGTGTTGAAGTTGATGGCCGAGGCCATCACCGCCACGTACGCCTCGTCGGGAGCCAGCTCGGGTGTGGGCACGTCCTGGACGTGGAGCGACTTGCGCGGGTCCTTCTCCTCGGAGGGGATCCCGTCGAACATGTCGGCCTCGTCGGCGAGGACCACCGCGCCGCGGTAGGCGTCGGGGATCTCGACGGCCCCGTACTCCTCGTCGGGAGCACCGTCGGCCAGGAGCTGCGGAACGTCGTTGAGTTGGTGAGCCATGGCGCCTCAAGCTAGTGGCGCCGGCGACGCCCCTCAACGTGTGCCGCTCCGGCCGCTCTGTGCCGTCCTGTGCCGTCCTGTGCAGCCCCGGGAGCGCTCCGGGGCCGCTCCGGGTGGCTCCGTCCGTCGGAGCGCGCGCTCCCGTGTCACGACGACCGGGCGGGGCGGCCCGTCAGCCGGCCCCACCTCCGGCAGGCTCACCTCCGGCGGCCTCACCTCGGCTGCCGTCGTCCGGCTCCGCGCTCGCCGCGCGGACCCGCTCGACGACCCGGTCGAAGGTCTCGTAGGGCTGCGCGCCGGGGACGAGGGCCTTGCCGTGGATGAGCCATCCGGGGGTGCCGGTCACGCCCACCCGCTGGCCGAGCTCGGTCGAGCGGTCCACGTGCTCGGTCGCCGCGCCCTCGTCGAGCGCCTCGGCCATGGCGTCCGCGTCGATCCCCTCGGACGCCGCGAGCTCGCGGAGCACCGCGGGGTCCTCGAGGTCGCGGCCCTCCACCCAGTAGGCGCGGAAGAGGGACCGGTGGAAGCCGGAGAAGCGGTCGGGGTCCCGGTGGCGGGCCCACTCGGCCGCCTCCAGGGCTCGGCGCGTCTTCGGAACGTGCTCGGGTGGGTTCAGCTCGAGGCCCGCCTCGTCGGCCAGGGAGCGGAGCCGCTCCAGGTACGCCTCGCGCCCGCCGGGCCCGAGCCGCTCGTAGGCCCGCCGGGCCTCCACACCGCCCTCGGGGATCTCCGGGTGCAGGTCGTAGGGCAACCAGGTGACCGGCGCGCCGTGCTC
>CAYTKN010000044.1:0-21004 GCA_964438505.1 uncultured Burkholderiales bacterium | reverse complement strand
CGGCGGTGACCAGGCCGGTCGAGACGGTGAGGTCGTAGCTGAAGCCGTCGGCGTCGCAGGAGGTGACCGTCGCCGAGGAGGCACCCAGGTCGGCGGAGCTCACCCCACCGAGGCCCGCCGCGTGGGCGACCGCGGCCAGGAACACACCGACGAGGACGAGCGCGGCGAACGAGCTCCCGAGTCGCCGCAGGATGTGGTCGTGCCTTGATGTCGATGCCATGGCACCGTGCTCCCTGTCACGTCGCTCGACGTGGCCGTGCTGCGCTCCCGCCGCAGCGACGCCGATCAGCTGATGGTGACGTGGACGCCGACGACGAGCTCGGCGGACGCCGGTGTGCTCAGCGAGACGCTGTGGGAGGTGGCCGCGTCGCTCGGGATCGTGGCGCTGCCCGTCCCGATCGCCGCGCCCGAGGAGCTCGCGAGCGTCACCTCGAGGGTCTGGCCGTCGCAGGCGTCCGCGATCCCGGAGATGGAGACGGCGCTCACCTCGTAGCGTCCGTCGGTGTCGTCGAACGACAGCGAGTACGAGGTGGACACCCCGTCGGTGTCGCAGGCGGCGACGACGCTGTCGTCGGCACCCAGACCGTCCGTGCTCAGACCACCCAGGCTCGCAGCGAACCCGAAGCTGATGGCGAACGCCCCGACGACAGCGACGAACCCGAAGATCACACGTCGAACCATGTCGCGCCTTCCTTTCCCGGAGTCTCTCGTGGCGGCCGGTATGCCGAACCACCGTGGACACAACATCGGCGCAAGGCGCGCTGCACTCCATGGCACGTCCGCCTCATTTCTTGGCAGACCCGATCGCACTAGTCAGTCGATCGGCGTCTCGACGACGCCGGGACGAGGTGGCCCGGATCGTCGTCCGCGAGGCTGTCGGACGCGTGCCGGATCTCCTGGCGCTCACGCGGGTGACGCTTCGCCTACGCTCGGCGCATGATCGTTGGCGAAGCATCCACGACCGTCTCTGCGACACCGAACGAGGTCTTCGACTTCGTGCTCGACTTGGAGGCCTACCGACAGGCGGACCGCAAGATCGGGAAGGTCGGTGCGGTCGCGGTACTCGAGCGCGTGGCCCGCTCCCGGCGTCGTGGACTGGTGGGCCGGTGGCGCGTCGCGGCCGTGAGCTGATCACCGGGCCCGCTGGTAGATGCAGATCACCGCGCCCGTGGGTGCGGGCCTCGCGGAGACGAGCTCCAGGGTGTGGGACCGACCGTCGTCGGGGAAGAGCCGCTTGCCGCCGCCGAGCAGGACGGGCTCGAGCACGAGCCGGTACTCGTCGACGAGGTCGTGGCTGACCAGGGTCCGAACCAGGCTGGCCGACCCCCAGATCTGGAGATCGTCGCCGTCGCGGTCGCGCAGCGCTCGGATGGCGCCGATGGCGTCGTCGGGCGGGAGCAGGTGGGAGTTGTTCCAATGCAGGTCGTCCTGGGTCAGGGTGCGCGACGCCACGTACTTGGTGATCTCGTTCATCCGGTCGGCGAAGGGGTCGCCGGCCCGGTCGGGCCAGGCGCCCGCCATCACCTGCCACGTGCGGCGCCCGTAGAGCAGCGCTTCGGTGCGCTGCATGGCTTCGTCGATGGCGGCGCCCATCGTCTCGGGGTCGAAGAACGGCATCGACCAGCCGCCGTGGGCGAAGCCGTCGTCGGTGTCCTCGTCGGGGTCTCCGGGTGCCTGGACGACGCCGTCCAGGCTCATGAAGTCGCTGGCAACGATGCGCATGAGGGTTCCTCGCTTCCCGTGTGGTGAGGGGGTGTCGTCGGGCTTCGGTGGGGTGGACGATCGTGCCGGCGGGAACTCATCGAAACCGGACCGGGCGGCTCGCCGACGAGCTCACCGCTTCCGGTTCCACCTCCTCGCTCCTGTCACCACGACGGTCTACCGCCACCACGACGGTGGCCGGAGGCACCGGTCGGTGGCTGCCGCTCGTGCGGACGTGGAAGGCTGACCGCCGGGCACGGGCCGCGCCGATGAGTTCGCGCTCTCGCCGTCGTCCACCCTGGGACCGATCCCGAGGAGAGGAAGCTCACGATGCCCACGATCACTCCATGTCTGTGGTTCGACACCGAGGCGGAAGAGGCGGCGAGGTTCTACACGTCGGTGTTCCCCAACTCCTCCGTCACCGAGATCTCGCACTACGGGGAGGCGGGGCCACGCCCGGCTGGGACCGTCATGATGGTGGCCTTCGAGCTCGACGGCAAGCCGTTCTCGGCGCTCAACGGCGGGCCGCAGTTCAGCTTCGACGAGGCCATCTCGTTCGCGGTCGAGTGCGAGGACCAGACCGAGGTGGACCACTACTGGGACGCCCTGAGCGAGGGAGGCGAGGAGGTCCAGTGCGGGTGGTTGAAGGACCGCTTCGGGATCTCGTGGCAGGTCGTTCCGAGCGCCGTCTCCGAGACGGTCGGCGGCCCCGACCCTGAAGGGGCGGCCCGGGCGACCCGCGCCATGCTCGGGATGAAGAAGCTCGACGTCGCCGCCCTGCGGGCCGCCTATGCGGGGACGGCCTGAGCCAGGCGCCCCGTTCCGTCACCGACGGGATGCAGGCGGCGCCGGCGCTCGCCCTCGAAGCGAATGCCGGACGGCGCACCGCCGATCGTTCGAGCACCTCGTTCGGCGCGTCCGCCCAGGACCTTCTTGTTACGCTGCGGCGGTGCTGCGCATCGTTGGGCTGATAGCCGTGATCGTGCTGCTCGCCTCGGCCTGCGGTGACGACGCCGACGGTGGGGATGTCGCCTCGACCCAGGTGTTCTGCGAGCGCGCCGCAGCGATGGCCGATGCGGGCGAGGATCTCCCCGAACCCGAGGTCATGCGGGAGCTCATCGACAGCGCACCACCCGAGATCGCCGAGGACGTCGAGCTGGTGGGCGAGCTGTTCATCGAGGCGGCCGAGGCAGAGGACGAGTCCGAGGCCTTCCGGGACGCGATCGCCGCCGGCCAGACCCCCGAGTTCCGGGAATCGGTCGAGGCGATCGAGGAATTCAGCCGTGAGGAGTGCGGCATCGAGACCGAAGGCGGGCCGGATGGCGTCGACGGGAACGGCGATGCAGCGGGAGGCGCCGAGGAGTACGACTTCGACTTCGCCGGTGTTCCCGGGCCGACCGTTGCCGCGGCCGCGGGGGTCGAGCTGGTCGGCCACAGCTTCCGCGGCGGGATCGTCGGCGACGGTGTGGACAGTCTCCGCCTCTACGTCAGCGGGTTGACCGAGCAGCAGGCGCTCGACATCTGCCGACGCGTCGCCGAGCACGTCGCCGACCATCCCGAGGTGTCGGGCGAGGGTGAGCTCTCCATCGGCTCCGCGCCCGAGACCGACCAGGAAGACCTCGTGATCGTCGAGACCACGGTGAGCCCGGGCGACGCCGGAGAGTGCCGCATCGCCTGACCCTGGGCTGCCCGCTCGGGGCGTCAGGGGTGTCAGGGGTGTCGGGGTGCCTTCGTCCGGCGCGTGCCGGCGCTCCCAGTGCTCCCGCCCGGATCCCCTCCATCACGTGGGGCCACCTCGTCTGCGCCGACCCCGGCGACGTGGGGGAGTGGCGGTCCGGCACTGGGATACCGACCTCCCAGTCGTCGTCACATGGCCCGGGTATCTTGAAGCTCAGGCGCTCGTCGGCCCGCTGCGTCACCAGGCCGTCCTCTGACTCGAACTGCTCGTGTCCACGCGCGGGCCCTCGACGGAGCGGTCGGTATGGCATGAATCGCCGTTGGCGCTACTACAAGACTCCAGCCGGACGGGTGCCCGTACGCGAGTTCCTCGATGGTCTCAATGACCGAGATGCCGCGGCTGTTGCGTTCGCGATGGTCAGGGTCCGGCGGGAGGGGCTGCGGGCTGCACGGCATCTTCGCGGCGACGTGTGGGAGGTGCGCGCGGCCGGCGACCGTCAGGCGTTCCGGATCCTCTTCGCTCCCGAGGCGCGCAGAGGTCATGTTCTCCTGGCGTTGGAGGCCTTCTCGAAGAAGAGCCGGCGCACACCGCACCGACTGATCACGCTGGCCGAGCGGCGCCTGGCCGATTGGCGATCACCAGGCTGAGATCATGATTGATATCTCACATATGATATGGAAAGCTGGAAGCATGACCGACGAGCAGGATGATCTCGACGAGTTCGTCGCAGACAGGACACGCGAGAACCCTGACTTTCCGACACTCGTCGAGGCCGTCGCCCAACGACGGGCGCTCCTGAGGAAGCTGGCCGGCGAACGGGAGCGGGCCGGGCTCTCACAGACGCGGGTCGCAGCGCGGATGGGGACCTCCCAGTCGTCGATCTCACGGCTCGAGGCCGGTGAGGCCAACCCCACCCTGTCCACCCTCGAGGCCTACGCCATCGCGATCGGCAAGCGCCTCCAGTGGTCGCTCGTCGAACCGGCGGCGGCTGACTCCACGGCGGCGTAGCCCCTCGTACCGCAGACGAGATCGAGACAGGATCGAGAGCGGACGGGGTTCGGAAGATCATCCGGAACCCCGGTGAGCGGGGTGGGGGAGACGAGTCGGCCTGTACGCCGGATCCTGTCGTAGGCCCCGAGGGGCCCGAGGTGACCATCCATCTGGGCCGCCGGTTGCCCGACGGCTCGAGCGGCCTACCCGGGAGCTCGGCGGGCGGGCCACCCATGCTCCCTGCTCGGCCTTGCTCCGGGTGGGGTTTGCCGAGCCGTCCGGGTCGCCCCGGACGCTGGTGCGCTCTTACCGCACCGTTTCACCCTTGCCTGTGCGGTCGGGGTCGCCCCCTGCCGCCATCGGCGGTCTGTTCTCTGTGGCACTTTCCGCGGGTCGCCCCGCCTGGGTGTTACCCAGCACCCTGCCCTGTGGAGTCCGGACGTTCCTCGACCGGGTCTCGCCCGGCCGCGGCCACCCGGCCGACTCGTCTCCAACTCCCACCATTCTCGCAGGTTCGTCGTCGCGAGGTGTCCGTCGCCCGCGCGCAGGCGTCACGAGCAGACGTCAGGAGAAGTCGAGCGACGACAGCTCCGGCACCCACTCGCGGGTGCGTACGACGGCGTTCCGCCAACGCTCCCTCGCCATCTCCCGCGACGACCCGGTCGCGCCCGGCTCCAGCACCCGTGCCGGCTCGTACAGCTCGGCGGTGGCGTGCTCGTCCGCCCACACACCCGTCGCGATGCCCGCCAGGTAGGCGGCACCGAGCGTGGTGGCTTCGGTGACCGGCGCCACCTCGACGGACACCCCGCAGGCATCCGCCAGCGCCTGCGCGAACACCGTGTTGGCGGCCATGCCGCCGTCGATCCGCAGCGCGTCGACCTCGAGGCCGGTGTCGGCGACGGCCGATTCGAGGAGGTCGGCGCCCCGGTGGGCGACCCCTTCGAGCACCGCCCGCACCACCTGCGCGCGTCCCGCCCCCCGGCTCACACCGAGCAGCGCGCCCCGCGCGCCGAGGTCCCAGGTCGGTGTCCCGAGGCCGAAGAGGGCGGGCACGAACACCACACCGCCCGAGTCCGACACCGAGGCGGCCACCTCCTCCGACTCGGCCGCCGAGTCGAGGAACCCGAGGTCGTCGCGCAGCCACTCCACCGAGGTCCCGGCGGTCAGCATGACCGCCTCGCCGCACCACACCGTCCGGTCGCCGCGGCGCCAGGCGACGAGTGGGAGGGTGCCGTGCTCGCCGCGGCGCTCGAAGGCCGGCCGCCGCTCCCCGGTGCAGAGGTCGAGCATCCCGCCCGTGCCGAAGGTCGCCTTGGCCGCTCCGGGGGTCACGCAACCCTGGCCGACCAACGACGCCTGCTGGTCGCCGGCGATGCCGGCGATCGGCGGCGCCCCGGGCAGCGCACCCGCCTCGCCCGCCACGCCGGCCGAGTCGACGAGGTCGGGCAGGACGGCCTCGGGGATCCGGAGGGCGTCGAGCACCGCGGGGTCCCAGCCGCTCGCGTCGGGCTCCACGAGGCCGGTGACGCACGCGTTGGACCAGTCGGTGGCGTGCACCGCGCCGCCGCTCAGGTGCCAGGCCAGCCAGGTGTCGACGGTGCCGAAGGCCAGCTCGCCGCGCTCCGAGCGGGAGCGGTCGGGATCCACCTGGTCGAGGAGGAACGCCAACTTCGTGGCCGACGCGTTGGGGGCCACCGAGATCCCCTGCTCGCGCAGCATCAGGCAGGTCCCGGCCGTGCGCAGGTCCTGCCAGCCGATCGCCGGGCCCACCGGCTGCCCGCCGGCTCGCTCCCACAGCACCGTCGAGGAGCGCTGGTCGGCGATCCCGACCGCCGTGACCTCGCCGTCCCAGTCGCCGGCGATCTCGCGGGCCACCTCGAGGGCGGCCCGCGCGAGCTCGGCGGCGTCGAACTCGACGATCTCGGGCGACGGGGTGGAGGGCAGCACCTCACGGTGGCGCGACGCGCGGAGCGCGCCGGTGCCGTCGACGACCGCGGCGCGCACACCGCTCGTGCCGGCGTCCACGACGAGGATCGCCGGGTCGGCCGCCTCAGGCACGCTCACGTCCGGTTCCGGCGGACGACGACCAGCGCCGCCGCGACGCTCGCCAGCACCGCCAGCGCCAGGCCCGCACCGGAGCCGGCGAAGGGCCGGTCGCTGTCGCCGGCCACCGCGACGATCAGGCGCAGCGGCAGCCACACCACGAACAGGCCGACGCCGGCGAGCGCCGCGTGGCGCAGCGCCCGGGTCGGCACCTCGGCCGCCGCGGTGCGCCCGCCCTGCACGAAGGCGGTGAGCAGCAGCGCCAGGAGCGCCACCGCCCAGGCGTCGCTCGGGTCGTCGCTGGCGGCCAGCAGCGCCATCTGGAGGCCGAGGACCGGCAGCAGGAGCGGCGCGCCGGCCCGCACGGCCCGGCCCACGCCCGGCCAGTCGATGCCGCGGCCGTCGCGCTCGGTCATCGCCGTCAGCTCCACGCCCACCCGTCGGGCAGGAACGGCGAGGGGAGGCCGAGCTTGCCCGGGTTGAGGATGCGCTGCGGGTCGAGGGTCTCCTTGAGGCCGGTGAGGACCCCGAAGGCGCCGTCTCCGAGCGCCTCGCGGACGTACGCGCCGCGAGCGAGGCCCACCCCGTGGTGGTGGCTGATCGCGGCGCCCTGCGACCGGGCGGCACGCATGATGGCGTCGATCGAGGCCCGGTAGTAGCCGTCCTGCTCCTCGGCCTCGTCGCCGGGCTGGCCGGCGAAGGTGAAGTAGAGACAACCCCCGTCGGTGTACGAGTGCGAGCAGTGGGCGGTGGCGACGAGCGCCCCCTCCACGGCGAGCAGCCGCGAGGTCGCCTCCTCGTAGAGGCCCGCCAGCGCGCCCCACGAGGCGGCGAGCTCGACCGTGTCGACCACGATCCCCGAGCGCACCACCCGCGGGAGCGCGGAGACGTCGTTGCGGTGCTCGAGCCACTGACCGGCCACCGAGTCGTCGAGCCGCTCGGCGCCGTCGGTGCGCTCGCACTCCTCGACGGTGATGTCGAGCGCGGCGTCCACGACCGCCGGGTCGCCCTCGTCGAGCGCGATCAGCACGTTGGTGGCGCGCTCGAAGTTCCGTTCCGACTCGGCTTCGTCGTAGAGGCGCAGCACGGCCGGGGTGGCGCCGCGGCGCAGCACCCGGCGGCACACGTCCAGGCCGGCGGCGAACGACGGCACGCCGTAGACGGCGCGCCGCTCGGTGGCCGGCGCCGGGTGGATGCGCAACGTCGCCTCGGTGATCACCCCGAGGGTGCCCTCGCTGCCGACGAAGAGCTGGGTGAGGTCCGGGCCGACCGCCGCCCGCGGCGCGCCGCCCGTCGACACGGTGTCGCCGCGCCCGGTCACCGCGTCGAGGCCGACCACCATGTCCTCGATCTTGCCGTAGCGGGTCGAGTACTGCCCGGCGCTGCGGCAGGCGAGCCACCCGCCGAGGGTGGAGAGCTCGATCGACTGGGGCCAGTGGCCGAGCGTGTACCCCTCCTGGCGCAACGACTCCTCGAGCACGTCGCCGAAGATCCCGGTCCGGGCGCGCACCAGCAGCGAGGCGTCGTCGACGTCGACGAGCGAGTCCAGGCCCGTGAGGTCGACGACCACCCCGCCGGCGACCGGCAGCGCGCCGCCGCACACCCCCGAGCGGCCGGCCGCCGCGGTGAGCGGCACGGAGGCCTCGGCGCAGAGCCGCACCACCGCCTGCACCTCCTCGGTCGAGGTGGGGGTGACGACGACGTCGGGTCGGGAGGGCACGCGCCCCTGGGTGGCCCACACCACCGCCAGCGGCCACCAGTCGCGACCGTGGGCCACCAACGCCTCGTCGGTGACATCCACGGAGTCGCCGCCGACGGCCTCGCGCAGGCGGTCGACGAGGCGGTCGGGGACGGGCACCCGGGGGACGTCGATGCGGGTGGTCGGCGTGCCCTCGGGCAGCTCGATCGGTTCCCGCACCGGCATCTCAGGCCCCCAGGTCCTCGCGCACGGCGGGTCGGGCCTCGGCGCGGGCCGCGGAGCGGAGCCGGTCGACGAGGTCGAGGAACGCCGTGACCTGGCGGATCTCCTCGGCGTCGTCCCATCCGAGCTCGGCGCCGACGAGCTCGGCGACGCGGGGGGCCGCCGACGCGGTCGCCTCGCGGTCGAGGAGCAGGGCGCGGGTGCGTCGGGCGAGGACGTCCTCGAGCGTGCAGGCCATCTCGTAGCGGACGGCGTGGACGGCCTCGGCCGCGAGGTAGGGGAGCCCGTCGACGAGGGGGCGGCCCAGCTCGGGGTCCGCGTGCACCATCGCGGCGACCACCCGGGCGTGCGCGCCGAAGCGGCCGACGAGGTGCCGGGCGATCGGGTTCGCGAGGCCGAGGCGTCGGGATCCGTCGTCGCCGCGGAGACCATCGATGCCTTCGGCGCCGTGGAGGGGGATCCGATCCGTGCGCGTGCGGGGGAGGCGCGCGTCGAGCACCTCGGCGGCGGCGTCCACGGCGTCGACCGCCATCCGCCGGTAGGTGGTGAGTTTCCCGCCGGTGATCGTCACCATCCCGCTCCCGCTCACCCGCACCGAGTGGCGTCGGGAGAGGTCCGCGGTCCGGTCGCTCGAGGCGACCTTGACGAGGGGCCGCAGGCCGGCCCACGTCCCGGTCACGTCGTCGCGGTCGATCGGGTCGCGCACCCAGGCGTTGACCGCGCCGATCAGGTAGTCGATCTCGTCGGCGGTGCACACCGGCTCGTCGAGCGGGCCGTCGTAGTCGGTGTCGGTGGTGCCGACGTAGACCTCGTCGCCCCAGGGGATCACGAAGATCGAGCGCCGGTCCTTGGGCACCGGGAGCACGGCGGCGACGTCCACTCGCAGCTTCCTTCGGGGGACGGTGATGTGCACCCCCTTGGCCGGGCGGATGGTCCCGGGATCGGAGCCCTCGTCGAGCTCGCGGACCTCGTCGGCCCACACCCCGGCGGCGTTGACGACGACGGGAGCCTCGACGATCCCCTCCCGACCGCCCAGCGCGTCGCGGACGCTCACCCCGGTGATCTGCCCCGCCCGCTTCGCCAGACCGGTCGCCGCGACGTGGTTGACCGCGACGGCGTCGAAGCGGTGTCGGGCGGTCTGCGCGATCTCCAGGGTGAGGCGGGCGTCGTCGGCGCGGGCGTCGTGGTACAGGTAGGCGGACGCCAACAGGCGCGGGTCGAGCGAGGGGAAATGTTCCACCGCCTCGTCGATGCCGACGCGCCGGTGCCGCTTGCCGATGCGCAGACCGCCGGTGAGGTCGTAGAGCCACAGGGCCGTCCCGATGGCACGGGCCCGTGCCCGGGTGGCCCGCTTGCGCGCGGTGCCCTCCCCGCGGGCGAAGAGCGGGAACAGGAACGGTTGGGGCGTCACCAGGTGGGGGGCGATCTCGAGGAGCACCTGACGCTCGGCGAGGCCCTCGTAGACGAGCTTGAACTCCCGCTGGTCGAGGTACCGCAACCCGCCGTGGACCAGCTTCGAGGACCGCGACGAGGTGCCCGACGCGAAGTCCCCCCGCTCGACCAGCGCGGCGCGCAGCCCCCGGGAGGTCGCGTCGAGGAGGACGCCGGCTCCGGTGATCCCCCCGCCGACCACGACGAGGTCGAAGCGCTCGCCCAGGAGGCGCTCGAGCGTCGCCTCCCGACCGGCCGTGCCGGCCGCGCCGGCCGGTGTCACGGCTCGTCCCGCGAGCGGGTCGGTTCTCGCTCGTCGCCACCGGCTCCGGCTTCGACGTCGGCTCCGGCTTCGCCGTCGGTTCCCGCGCTGTCGCCGGTTCCCGTGCCGTGGCCGGGGCCTGCTTGCTCCTCGGCCTCCTCCTCGCGCTGGCGCTCGAGGCGGAGCGACATGCTGATGGCGACCGTCAGGATCACCGCGATGACGCCGAGGGAGAGGAACGTCGGCAGGTGGTACCAGTCGGAGATGATCATCTTGACGCCGACGAAGGCGAGGACGATCGCGAGGCCCTGCTGGAGGTAGTCGAAGCGCGCGTGGAGGTCCGCGAGCAGGAAGTAGAGGGCGCGCAGGCCGAGGAGGGCGAAGGCGTTGGAGCTGAACACGATGAACTCCTCACGGCTCACCGCCAGGATCGCCGGGATCGAGTCGACCGCGAAGACCACGTCGCTGCTCTCCACCACGACGAGCACCGCGAAGAGAGGGGTGGCGACCAGCTTCCCGGCTCGCCGCACGAACAGCTTCTGACCGTCGTACTCGCTGGTCGAGGGCACCACCTTGCGCACGGTGCGCAGCACTGGGTTGTGCTCGGGGTGCACCTCCTGCTCCTCGCCTCGGATGAAGAGCCGGATGCCGGTCAACAGCAGGAATCCGCCGAACACGAAGATGAGCCAGGAGAAGCGCTCGAGGAGCGCGACGCCGCTGAAGATGAACGCGGCGCGCAGCACCAACGCGCCGAACACACCCCAGAACAGCACCCGGAACTGGTACTCGCGGGGTACCGCGAAGTAGCTCATGATCAGCGCCCAGACGAACACGTTGTCGACCGAGAGGCTCTTCTCGATCAGGTAGCCGGCCAGGTACTCGCCGGTCGCGTCGCTTCCCTGCCAGGCGAGCATCACCAGGCTGAACGCGAGGCCGAGGGTGATCCACACCGCCGACTCGATGGCGGCCTCGCGGGTGGTGATGACGTGCGCGGTGCGGTGGACGAGGAGCAGGTCGGCGACCAGCAAGGCCGCCACCACGGCGGTGAACGTGAGCCACACCCAGGCGGGGACCTCGAACGAGGTGAAGTTCCCCTTGTCCGACGTCTCGGCGGCGAGGACTGCGAAGGAGGCCTGCATCGGGGTGGCCGCTAGCGGCCCGCGGGGCCGCCGACTCGCGGGAGGGAGCCGGTCTCGGGGACGGCCTCGGAGAGGGTGTCCGTCCGGTCGTCGGTGTGGTCGGTCGGGGGGGATGGCAGCACGGTGGATGTTCCCGGAAGGGGGTGAGGACGGGGCGCATCGTACCGAAGCGCCGGCACCCGTCCGAAAACGCGCACGCGGTCTTCGTGGGTCGGGAATCACCGACGCTACGCTGCGCCGCGTGGATTTCGAGCTGTCGCCAGAGCTCGTGCAGCTCCAGGAGACCGTGCGCCGGATGGCCCGTGAGCGCATCGAGCCCCGCGCCCGCGAGATCGACGAGACCGGCGAGTACCCGCAGGACCTCTTCGACCTCTTCGTCGAGACCGGCCTCACCGGCCTCGTCGTTCCCGAGGAGTACGGCGGCTCGGGCGCGGGGATCCTCGGGCTGACGGTCGCCATCGAGGAGGTGGCGAAGTACTCGAACGCCGTCGCGCTCATGCTGCTGCTCACCCGGCTGCCCACCGGCCCGGTGCTGATCGCCGGCGACGAGGAGCAGAAGAAGCGCTACGTCCGCCCGATCGCCACCGGCGAGCAGCGCGCCGCGTTCGGCCTCTCCGAGCCGGCCGTCGGCAGCGACGTCGTGGGGATGCGCACCTGCGCCGAGCGCGACGGGGACGGCTGGGTCCTCAACGGCACCAAGTGCTGGATGTCGGGGGTCGACCAGGCCGACTGGTACTGCGTGTTCGCCAAGACCGGCCCCGTCGACTCCCGGAAGCACGACAGCATCAGCGCCTTCATCGTCGAGCGCGAGTGGCCCGGCGTGTCGGTGGGCTCCCTCGACCGCAAGATGGGGGTCAAGGGCGTCGACACCGGGGAGCTGCTCCTCGAGGACGTGCGGGTGCCCGCCGAGAACGTGATCGGCGAGGTCGGCGGCTTCCGTCTCGCCATGCTCGGCCTCAACTCGATGCGGCCCGTCGTCGCGGCTCGGGGGATCGGGCTGGCGGAGGGCGCGCTGATGTACGCGGTCGGCTACATCGAGGAGCGCGAGGCGTTCGGGAAGACGGTCGCCGACTTCCAGGGCATGCGGTGGAAGGTCGCCGAGCTCGCCGCGGAGATCGAGGCGGCGAGGCTGCTCACCTACCGTGCCGCGGTGATGGCCGACGAGGGGCGCTTCACCCGCGAGTGGGTGCCGTACCTGTCGATGGCGAAGTACTACGCGACGGAGCTGGCGGTGAAGGCCTCCGGCGAGTGCCTCCAGATGCTGGGAGCGGCCGGCTACATGAAGGACCATCCGATGGAGCTCCACTACCGCGACGCCAAGCAGCTCACGATCGTCGAGGGCACCTCCCAGATCCAGCTCGAGCTGATCGCCAAGGGCGTCTTCGACCGGCACCTGTGGTGGGACGAATGAGCGACTTCTCCTGGGGCGACACGCTCTCGACGCTGATCCGGGGCGACGACCTCGACGGGGGCCGCGCCGGCGAGGCGATGGCCGCGATCCTCCGTGGCGACGCGAACGACGCGCAGGTGGCCGGCTTCGCCGTGGCGCTGCGGGCCAAGGGCGAGTCGGTCGACGAGATGACCGACCTGGTCCGCGTCGCGTGGGAGTTCGGCGAGCACATCCCGGTCGAGGGCCCGGTGGTCGACACCTGCGGCACCGGAGGCGACCGCAAGGGCACGTTCAACATCTCGACCGCCGCCGCCTTCGTGGTCGCGGGGGCGGGTGCCCGGGTGTGCAAGCACGGGAACCGGGCCGCGTCCTCGCAGTGCGGCTCCGCCGACGTGCTCGAGGAGCTGGGCGTGGTCATCGACCTCGGCCCCGAGGGCGTGGCCCGCTGCATCGACGAGGCGGGGATCGGGTTCGCGCTCGCCCAGCGCTTCCACCCGGCTTTCCGCCACGCCGCCGGCGCCCGCAAGGCCCTGGGCGTCCCGACCACCTTCAACTACGTGGGGCCGCTCGCCAACCCGGCGCAGGTCAAGCACCAGGCGATCGGGGTGTCCGACCCGCAGATGGCGGAGCGGATGGTCCACACGCTCAGGGCGCTCGACTCGGAGCGGGCGTTCGTGTTCTACGGGCACGACGGCCTCGACGAGCTCACCACCACCGACCGCTCCACCGTCTGGGAGCTCAACGGCGGCCACATCGAGCACTACGAGATCGACCCCGACGACTACGGGCTCGAGCGGGCGAGCCTCGACGACCTCGTCGGTGGCGATCCCGCCGCCAACGCGGCGATGACCAGGGCCGTGCTCGCCGGCGAGACGGGCCCCACACGCGACATCGTCGTGCTCAACGCGGCGGTGGCGTTGCTCGCCGCGGACGTCGCCGCCAACTTCGCCAACGCCGTCGACGAGGCGTGCGCCTCCATCGACGACGGGTTGGCGGCCGAGCGCCTCGAGGCCCTCGTGAAGGTCAGCCGGGACGCGCGGAGCGAGTGACCGCGGTGGCGAAGGCACTCGAGTGCCCCGACTGCGGCCACCGCCATCCCCTCGACTCGGTGGACGGGGAGACGTTCCGCTGCGGCGAGTGCCACCGGATGCTCAAGGTGCCGCCCCGCGCGCTCCCCGAGACGCCCGCCGGCAACGGCCAGGTGGCCGGCGAGCGCACCCACGTGATGGAGCAGGCCGCGCCTCCCGACGACCCGGACGCCACCCGCCCGGTCAAGGTGCCGCCCTCGCAGCGTCGCGGCGCCGCGGGCGCGGCGTCGAGGGAGGTCCGCGAGGAGCGGGCCGACCCGGTCGCCACCACTGCCTCGGTGCCGCGCTTCGCGCGGGTGCTGGTGTGGATGGTCGCGCTCCCCGCCGGCTTCGTGCCGGTGGTGGTCGTCGGCCGACTGACGGGTCTCTTCGAGGTCGACAGCGCGATCGACGTGTTCGTCGGTGTGGGGCCGGGACGCTTCGTGCCGCTGCTGCTGATGCTGCCGACCTGGGCGGCGCTCACCGCCACGATCGCCCACTTCGGGATCGAGGGCCTCGGCCGGTTCCGGTCGCGTCCGGACCGCTGACGGGGGACCGCGACCGACCCGGGACGGAGGGGGCGCTCGATTCTCTCGACGCGGCCTCTAGAGTCGGGGGGATGGCGACGAGATACCGCTGCACGGCCTGCGGGAACCTGACCCGATTCGACGTCGAGGCGACGCGGCGCACCCGCGCGTTCCACCACTACTCCATCGGCGGGGAGCTCACCGTCGAGGAGGAGGAGGACCTGGAGCACTCGGTCGAGGCGGTGACCTGCCGGTGGTGCCACGCGGGCGGCGACGCCATCGAGACGGTGCCGGTCCTGGACGACGCCTCGGCAGAGGCGTGATTCAGCCGAGGAGCTGGATGACGACCTTGCGGGTGCGCGGCCGGTCGTCGAAGTCGATGAGCACGACCTTCTGCCACGTGCCGACGAGCAGCTCTCCCTCGCGGACGGGGAGGCTGACGCTGGGGCCGAGCAACGCCGCCCGGGCGTGGCTGTGCCCGTTGGTGTCGTCGTTGCGCTCGTTGTGTTCCCAGGTGTCGTCCTCGGGCGCGAGGCGCTCGAGGACCTCGTTGAGGTCCACCTTGCAGCCGGGCTCGAACTCCATCGTGGTCATCCCGCAGGTGGAGTGGGCCACGAAGACGGTGCAGAGCCCGTCGCCGAGCGCGGCGTTGTCGATGGCCTTCTGCGCGTAGGGGGTGAGGTCGATGATGTCGCCGTCGCCCTGCGTGTCGAGGCTGAGCTCCTCGTATCGTGCTCGCATGTGTCTCGCAGTCTACGGGGCGGGGCCTCGGCCGACACAACGGGTGCCCGCGACGGGCGAGTGGGCGGTGCTGGAGCCGTGAGCGAGGAGGGGGCGCTGCCCCCCGTGCCCCAGGCGCTGCTCGCCCCGCTGCTCCAGGGCGCCGGGGAGGTGCTCCAGGGGATGAAGGCCCAGGAGGTGCCGCCGTCCCTGCGTCCGCTGCTGGGATTCGACCGGCGCGGGTTCGGCAGCGCCGCGGCGCGCACCCAGCTCCGCAAGGCGCTCGATGGCGAGGCGGAGTTCCGGGAGCAGGTGCTGGACGACTACGCGGGCCGGGCCGACACCGAGGCGCTGCTCGGCGGTTGGGATCCGGCGAAGGCCGCGTCGATCGCCGCGGACGCAGCGGAGCGCGCGGACCTGCCGGCGCTCGTCTCCGCGCTGGTCGCCGCCCGCCCCGACGGATGGGAGCTGGGCGTCGGCGCCGCGGTGGCCGTCCACGAGCAGGGGATGGCCCGGCAGAGCGCGGACGACGACCGCCGGGCCTTCGAGACGCAGGTGCGCAAGGCCGAGGAGGCCCGCCGCCGCGCCGAGGAGGAGGCGGCCCGGTGGCGGGAGCAGGCGGAACGTGCCGCCGCGGAGCTGCGGGACGAGCGCGCTTCGCGGCGCGAGCGCGAGGAGGCCGCGTTCGAGGAGGCTGAGGCGCAGCGGGAGCAGGTGGAGGCGCTGCGCTCGGAGATCGAGGGCCTCCGCGACGAGTTCGAGCGGTTGGCGGCGCGGGCGACCCGCGAGGCGGAGCGGACCGCGCAGGCGGAGCGCGAGGGCCGGGACGTCCGGGAGCGCCTCGTCGAGGAGCGCGACCGCGCCGAGCGGGCGTTGGAGGAGGCCCTGGCCGACGCGGAGCGCCGTGGCGGCGGTGATGCCGGTGGCACCGGTGGCGTCGGTGGCGTCGGTGGTGGGCCCGCGGTCGGCGCCGAGGAGGCGGAGATCCTCGCCCGGGCGGCCGAGATCGCCGATCGGATCGCCGGCCGGGGCAGCGGCCGGGACAGTGGGGACGCCGGCGCTCGCGGTGGCGCAGCGGCCGGCCGTCCTGGATCGGGGGACTCGGGCGGACCCGAGGGGTCCGGCGAGCGTGCGGAGTCCGGAGCGTCTGCGGAGCCTGCTGAGTCCGGGGAGTCCGGGGAGTCTGAGAAGCCCGCCGATGCCGGGGCGTCCGGGGCGTCCGGGGAGGCCGCCGAGTCACGGCCGAAGCTGACCCGGCGGGTCAGGGTGCCGGTGCCGCCGGGGATGGTCGGTCCGTCGGTCGAGGGGATGCGGGGCGCGCTGGGTGCCAGCGAGCCGGCGGTGATCGTCGACGGGTACAACGTCTCGATGGCGGCCTGGCCCGATGCCGCGGTCGACACGCAGCGTCAGCGCCTGTGCGCGTTGTTGGAGCGGCTCCACCTGCGCAGCCACGCGCCGGTGACGGTGGTCTTCGACGGCGCGGAGGTGGAGGGGGTGCGGCCCCCTCGTCGTCCGGGCGTGCGGGTGCTCTTCTCGTCGCCGGGGGAGGAGGCCGACGACGTCGTCATCCGCGAGGTGGGGGCCCTCCCGCTGGAGCGCTCCGCGATCGTCGTGTCCTCCGACCGCCGCGTCCAGGAGGCCAGCGAAGCCGAGGGGGCTCTCGCCGTCCCCTCCCAGATCTTCCTCGACTTCCTGCGCCGCACCTGAACATCCGGGGCTCGGGGGCCGGTCAAGCCGATCCTTGGTCTCCGCCGGCGCTCGTTGCACGCGAAGACGCGCCAGCTCGGAGGCCGCTGACGCGTTGGGAACGTCAGATTTCTTCGCGAGATGTCGCCGATCCGGGTGTTGTTGTCGGCGGCGGTCGCTAGCATGCGAACTGATGTTCGGTCATGAAGATGTGGAGGCCGCGGAGGCGGGGATCGGGGCGTTGGAGGCGCTCGCCGGTGTGGAGCCGGCGTGCCTCGAGGGCTCCGACGCGGCGCGCCTCGTCGAGCTGTTCGCCCGCGCCGAGAAGGTCGCCGCTGCGGGCCGAACGCGGATGGCGGCTCGCGCGGCCCAGTGCCACGCCCACTGGGAGGAGGGCGACGCGTCGGCCGAGCGTTGGTTGGCGCGCACGGCGGGCACCACACCTCGGAAGGCCCGCGAGACGCTCGAGACCGCCGAGCGGCTGAAGGCCCAGCCGGAGGTCGACGAGGCCTTCCGCACGGGCGAGCTCTCGGCCGAGCAGGCGACGATCGTCTCCGAGGCGGCCGAGGCCGACCCCCGGGCGACCGGCGACCTGCTCGAGACCGCCAGGGACGAGCCCGTTCCGAAGCTGCGCAACAAGGCGCGGGCGGTCAAGGCGGCGAGGGACGACGACCGGCTCGGCCGGTGGGAGCGGCAGCGCCGCGCCCGTCGAGTGCACCACGGGGTCGACGAGACCGACGGGATGACCTGGCTGCACGCCGCCTGGCAGCCCGACGTCGGCGTCGCTGTGGTCAACCGCCTCGAGGTCGAGGCCGACCGCCGCTACCGCGCACTGACGAAGGAGGAGCGGCGGAACACCTCGCACCGCCAGTTGCTGGCCGACACGCTCGCCGCGCTCGTGCTCGAGGGCGGTAGCCGACCCCACGCCACGCGCGCCGACGTGGTCGTGCACGTCGACTGGCCGGCGCTGCTCCGCGGCCACACCCACCGCGGGGAGCGCTGTCATGTCCAGGGGGCCGGGCCGGTCCCCGTCGCCGCCGTCGACCACCTGCTCGCCGGCTCGGCGTTCCTCACCGGGGTGCTCGTCGAGGGCACCGAGATCGCCAAGGTCAAGCGGTTCGGCACCCGCCGGCGTCCCGCGGACCTCCAGGCGGCGCTGGACGCCCGCTCCGTGGTCCGAGACGGCGACGTCGCCTGCGTCGACTGCGGCAACACCCTCGGTCTCGAGTGGGACCACGACGACCCGGCCGCCAACCACGGTCCCACCAGCAGCGACAACCTCTACCCGCGCTGTCGACCCGATCACCGCCACAAGACCGAGCGTGACCGCGAGGCCGGGCTGCTCGAGAGCTCTCCGTCCGGCCTCGACGAGCCCGACGCCCGCCCACCGCCCGACCCCTGAGGCGCGACGACGCGCCCGAGTTCCTGTCACACCGGGAGGTCATCCTGTCGTCATGGCTGAATCGTTCGTTCTGGACTGCAGCGAGTGCGTGGGCGCCGAGACGGCCGCGTGCGACGACTGCATCGTGAAGTACGTCGTCGACCGCGATCCGAACACGCCGGTGACGGTCGGCTCCGAGGAGCTCCGCGCCATGCGCGTGCTCTCCGACGCCGGCCTCGTCCCCGAGGTGCGGCATCTCCGGGCGGTGAGCTGACCCCCGGTACACTCGACCGCGCCCAACGCACGAGCCCGGGGATGCGATGCCCAAGCTGTACGTCGTCGGCGTCACCGAAGACCGCTCAGGTCTCGTGCTGGCGCGCAGCCCCCAGGCCAAGACGGGGGACAGCGTCCTCGAGATCGACGCCGACGTCCTCGACGCCATCTCCGAGGTCCGCCGCTACCGATCCGGTGGCGCGCTCGAGCCCCGCGTCTCCTCGCCGGCGCTCCCCGCACGCCGTCACGCCGACGACGACACCGCCAGCCGGCTCAGCCCCCGCGAGATCCAGTCGCGCCTGCGACGCGGCGAGTCGGTCGGCTCGGTCGCTCGGCGCGCCGGCGTCGACGACTGGCGCATCGACGTGTACGCCGCGCCCATCGCGGCCGAGCAGGCCCGCGTCATCGGCCGCGTCCGCGAACTCACCATGTCGAAACGGGGAGCCGGACCCTCGGGGAGGCCGTTGGGCGAGGCGGTGCAGGTCAACATCGGCGAGAAGCGGGTGTCGCTCGACAGCGATGGCTTCGAGGCCGCCTGGAGCGCCTACGAGCCCGAACCCGACCAGTGGGTCGTGCGCTTCTCCTACGTCTCGCGGGGCCGCGATCAGGTCGCCGAGTGGCGCTACGACCCCGACGAGGAGACCGTCACCCCCACCAACCGCCTCGCCACCACCCTCGGCTGGTGCGACCCGAAGAAGCCGGGCCGCCTCCGGCCGCTCCCGGAAGCTCCCGTCCCCCGCTCCCCGAACAGCACCAAGAAGAAGACCAGTGCTTCCAAGAAGACCAGTGCTTCCAAGAAGACCAGTGCTTCCAAGAAGAGCAGCGCTTCCAAGAAGAGCAGCGCTGCGAAGAAGGGCAGTTCCTCCAAGAAGACCGGCTCTGGCAAGAAGACTGGCACTGCGAAGAAGCAGGGCAGTGCTTCCAAGAAGAGCAGTGCTGGCAAGCAGGGCGGCTCTGGCAAGAAGACCAGTGCTTCCAAGAAGACTGGCACTGCGAAGAAAACCGGCTCTGGCAAGCAGGGCAACGCTTCCAAGAAGGGCAGCGGCTCTGGCAAGTCGGGCAGCTCTGGCAAGTCGGGCAGCGCGAGCAAGAAGACCGGCTCTGGCAAGCAGGGCAGCGCTTCCAAGAAGGGCAGCGCTGCGAAAAAGGGCAGCGCTTCCAAGAAGACCGGCTCTGGCAAGTCGGGCAGCACGAGCAAGCAGAGCAGCACGAGCAAGAAGGCCGGCTCTGCGAAGTCGGGCGGCTCTGCCAAGTCGGGCGGCACTGCCAAGTCGGGCGGCACTGCCAAGTCGGGCGGCACTGCCAAGGCGACCAGCCCTGCGACGACCGGGAGCTCGTCTTCCGCGGAGAGCCCCGCATCCGGCCGCCAGCCGGTGCCGAGCAGCGCGCAGCAGAGCGCGGTGCAGTCGGCGTCGGTGAGGGTGCTCGCGCCGGAGCAGCAGGCCACAGGCCAGCACGCCGCGCCCGAGCCGCGGCTCGTGTCCGAGCAGGAGTCCGCGCCCGAACAGGAGCCCGCTCCCCGGCAGCCACGGGAGGAGCCACGAGAGCAGCCGGCACAGCAGCCAGGTCAGGAGCCACAGGCGCAGCCGGCGACGCGGCCGCAGCCGAAGATCAAGGCGCGCGCGGTGCGCGCGTCGGGTGCCGCCGAGCACGCGCCGGTCCGCAGGCGTGCGTCGCGCTCGCGGGGCTCCAACCGGCGGCGAGGTCCGGGCGGGCGGCGCGAGCCGCTGCGGGCGCCGCGCCACCAGCCCAGGTCCGAGCGCTGACCCGTCGCGCGTACGCTCCGGGACCGTGCGGTCCCTGCTCGTCACCAACGACTTCCCGCCGAAGGTCGGCGGGATCCAGTCCTACCTCTGGGAGCTGTGGCGCCGCCTCCCCCCCGACGACGTCGGCGTCCTCACCACCGCCCACGACGGGGCAGCGGACTTCGACGCCGCGCAGCCCTACCCGGTGCTGCGCGTGGAGCGCTCCATGCTGCTGCCCACCCCCGGCGCCGTCCGGCGGATCCGCGGCCTCGTCGAGGAGCACGGCGTGGAGCTGGTGTTCCTCGACCCGGCCGTCCCCATCGGCGCCGTCGGGCCGCGCCTCGCCACGCCCTACGTCGTCGTGGCCCACGGCGCCGAGATCACCGTCTACGGCCGCGTCCCCGGCACCGCCGCCGCCATGCGCCACGTGCTCAGGCGGGCCGCGGGCATCGTCGCCGCCGGCCATTACCCCGCACGCCAGGCGATGCGCGTCGCGCGCCGCCGGCTCCGGGGTCTCGTGATCCCTCCCGGCGTCGACCCCGACCGGTTCCGGCCCGCCGACGCGGCCGGGCGCGCCGACTCGCGGCGGCGCTTCGCCCTCCCCGCCGACCGGCCCCTCGTCGTCGGCGTCAGCAGGCTCGTCCCCCGCAAGGGCTTCGACATGGTCCTCGACGCCGTCGCACGCCTCGACGGCGTGCACCTCGCGGTCGCCGGGGAGGGGCGCGACCGCGAGCGCCTCGAGCGGCGCGCCGCCGAGCGCGGCGTCGCGTCGCGCACCCACTTCCTCGGCCGCGTCCCGGATGCGGAGCTCCCCGACCTCTACGCCTGCGCCGACGTGTTCGCCATGCTCTGCCGCGACCGCTGGGCCGGCCTGGAGGCGGAGGGCTTCGGCATCGTCTTCCTCGAAGCCGCCGCGGCGGGGATCCCCGCGATCGCCGGGCGCAGCGGCGGCGCCCACGAGGCCGTCGACCACGCCCGGACCGGCTACGTCGTCTCGCCCCGCGACGTCGACGCCGTGACCGACCATCTCGGCGAGCTGCTCGCCGACGA
>CAYTKN010000043.1:0-21521 GCA_964438505.1 uncultured Burkholderiales bacterium | reverse complement strand
ACCCTCCCCACCGCCACCGTCCGCACCTGACCACCACCACACCCCCACACCGACGGACGAAACCGACCGACGAACCGACCGGAGCGACCGCGCCGCCCGAGCGGCGGTGCGCGGCCGCCACCGTGACGAGACCCGTGGAGGATGCGACATGAGCGGCGAGTGCCCCGTGGTGCACGTCGACCACCACTCACCGGAGTTCGCCGAGGACCCCTGGTCCGTGTTCGAGGACCTGCGGAGCCGGTGTCCCGTGGCCTACAGCGACGCCTACGACGGCTTCTGGGTGATCACGAAGTACGAGGACATCCGCGAGATCGCGCTCGACGACGAGACGTTCTCGTCGGCGGACAGCATCATGATCCCGCCGAAGCTCTCCGGTCAGCGCTCCGTGCCCATCGAGGTGGACCCTCCGATGTTCCTGGAGTACCGGCGGGTGCTCCAGCCGCACTTCTCGCCCGCGGCGGTCGACCGGCTGCACCCGTGGATCGAGGAGTACGTGCACCGCTGCATCGACCGGTTCATCGAGGACGGCGAGTGCGACCTCGTCCACGACCTCGCGGACCCGCTGCCGGCGATGACCACGCTCCACCTCCTCGGCCTGCCGATCGAGGACTGGCCCAAGTACTCGGAGCCCATGCACGCGACCGTCTTCCTGCGTCAGGACAACCCGCGCCGGGTCGAGGCGCTCGAGGGACTCAAGTGGATCCGCGAGCAGATCCTCGAGGCGATCGAGCGGCGCCGTGAGCAGCAGGACGGAGACGACCTGATCGCCAGCCTCGTCCGCTCCGAGGTCGCGGGGCGGCCCCTCGAGGACCAGGAGATCCTCGAGATGGCGCTCCTGGTGGTCCAGGGGGGCCTCGACACGACCGGCTCCGCGATCTCCAACGCGCTGTTGCACCTCGACGAGCACCCGGAGAAGCGCCGGCGCCTCGACGAGCAGCGCGAGGAGCTGTTGCCGATCGCGATCGAGGAGTTCCTCCGCTACGAGGCGCCGCAACAGGCCCTGGCGCGCACCGCCAGGGAGGACGTGGAGATCGGCGGGCAGCAGATCCGCGCCGGCGACAAGATCCTGCTGGTCTGGGCATCGGGGAACCGCGACGAGGACGTCTTCGACCACCCCGACGACGTCGTGCTGGACCGCTTCCCGAACCGCCACATGACCTTCGGTCTCGGGGCGCACCGCTGCCTCGGGTCGAACCTGGCACGCCGACAGATCCGGCTGGCGCTCGAAGGCGTCTTCGACCGGCTCCCCGACTGCCGGATCGACCGCGGCCGGGTCGAGCGAGCCGAGACGATCGGCATCGTCTACGGGTACTTCTCCATGCCCGCCACGTTCACGCCCGGGGAACCCCGCGGCGGACAGGGAGGCACGGGCTCGACGAGCGCCGTGGCATGACCGTCGACGACGCCCGGCGGTCGACGGCCGAGCGCGGCTCACCGTCGGGCGAAGCACCGGACGCCGCGGACACGGGCGCCGCGGAGACCACGGTGGACCCCGACGAGGCGCTCCTCGAGGAGTTCCGGGACTGGCTCGAGCGCAACCGGCCCGGCGACTGGCGGGCGCTGGACCGCCACCGCCTGGACGCCCGGGACCGGGCCGTCGTGGCCCGTGACTGGGAGCGGACCCTCGGGCGCGCCGGGTGGTTGGGTCTGACCTGGCCGCCCGCCCACGGCGGGCGGGGCGCCTCCAAGCGCGCCGCGGCGCTCGTGGCGCGCGAGCTGGCGGAGGCGGGGGCGCCGGAGCTGTTCAACATCGTCGGCCTCGACCTGGTGGGGCCCGCAATCGTGGCGCACGGGACGGAGGAGCAGAAGCGACGCTTCCTCCCGGCGATCCTCGACGGCCAGGTGTGGTGCCAGGGCTTCTCGGAGCCCGATGCCGGCAGCGACCTCGCCGGCCTCAAGACCAGGGCGGTGCCCGACGGTCGGAGACACTACGTCGTGAGCGGGCAGAAGACCTGGAGCACCTACGCCGGCGAGGCCGATCACTGCATCCTGCTGGCACGCACCGAGCCCGACGCCCCGAAGCACCGGGGCATCACCTGCTTCCTGGTGCCGATGGACCTGCCCGGCCTCGAGGTACGCCCCATCAGCCAGATCACCGGCGACAGCGAGTTCTGCGAGCTGTTCTTCGACGAGTGCGAGGTCCCCGCGGAGGCGATGCTCGGCGCGCCCGGGGAGGGCTGGCGGATCGCGATGGGGGTGCTCCAGAACGAGCGCAACTCCATCTTCAGCCTGCTGGGCACGGTGCACCGCGACCTCGAGGGCATGGTGGAGCTCGTGGCGGGCACGGCTCCCGGTGGCCCGCGCTCCGAGCTCGAGAGCCGCGCCGTCGAGCTGTTCGTCGAGGAGTCGGTCGTGCAGTGGAGCAACGAGCGGGCGACCGAGCGCTTCGCGGCGGGAGAGCCCGACGCCCGCCTGGACAGCGTCATGAAGCTCTCGTGGAGCGAGCTGCACCAGCGGATCTCGGAGGTGGCGGTCGACGCGCTGGGCGCGGCCGGCCTCGTCGAGCGCGGCGATCCCGACGCCGTCGACGACGGTCGCTGGTTGTTCGCCTACCTCCAGAGCCGCGCCGAGACCATCTACGCGGGCACCTCCGAGATCCAGCGCAACATCATCGCCGAGCGGGTCCTGGGGCTCCCGCGTGCCTGAGCGGGACGTGCCCGAGCGGGACGTGCCGGGACGGGCTGCGCACCGGGTGGCTCCGCCGGGGCGTCGCGTGAGCGGCCGGGGACGCGCCGGATGAGGATGGACCTGCGGCTCGCGGCGCGCGAGTCGCTCGACGCGGTGCGCGAGACGGCGGCGTGGGCGGACGAGCAGGGGTTCTCCACGTTGTGGGCGTCCGAGGCGGGCCACGACCCGTTCCTCCCGCTCGTGGCCGCGAGCGAGGTGAGCAATCGTCTCGAGCTGGGGACCGGCATTGCCGTGGCGTTCGCCCGGACCCCGTTCGCGACCGCCCAGGTCTCCTGGGACCTCCAGCACTTCAGCGGGGGCCGGTTCCGCCTCGGCCTCGGGAGCCAGGTCCGCGCCCACGTCGAGCGCCGGTACGGGGCGACGTGGCACGGGGCGGTCACCCAGCTCCGCGAGTACGTGGAGTGCTGTCGGGCGATCTGGGCGTCCTGGCAGACGGGGGAGCTGCACGAGTACCGGGGCGACGTCTACCGCTTCGAGCTCTCGAACCCCGAGTTCGAGCCGTCGCCGCTGCCCGAGGGCCGGGCGCCGGTCCCGGTGTGGATCGCGGCGGTGGGCCCCCGGATGGCCCGCCTCGCCGGGGAGCTCGCCGACGGTGTCCACGTCCACGCCTTCCACACCCCCGAGTACCTCCGCGAGCGGTTCATGCCGTCGATCCACGAGGGGCGAGCCGCCGCGGGGCACGAGGGGGCCGACGTCGAGGCGAGCTCGCCGGTCATGGCGGGCGTCGCGCACGACGACACCGAGGTGGAGGCGCTCCGTGCGCACTTCCGCTCCCACGTCGCCTTCTACGCGTCGACCCGCGCCTACCGTCCGGTGCTGGAGCACCTCGGCTGCGAGGAGCTCCAGCGGCCGCTGCGCGACCTGAGCTCCGAGGGTCGGTGGGACGACATGGCGGCGCTGATCCCCGAGGACGTGCTCGACGCGTTCGTCGTCGTCGACGAGCCGGCGTCGCTGGGTCGCCGGCTGCGCGAGCGCTACGAGGGGATCCTGACCGAGCTCTCCCTGTACCGGGGCGGCGACCGCTTCACGGGCCCGGCCGACTGGGAGGCGCTCCTCGCCGCGCTCTCGTCGCCCTCGGCCTCCTGAGCGGCCCGTCACCGGGCGGGACTCCGGGCAGGATGCGTCGAAAATAGGATACTGATATCGTGCGGCCGCCCTCGGCGCGGCCCGTGGATCGCGGGCAACCGAACAGGGACACCCGAGCAGGGGACCGGAGGACCATGACGAAGGACGGCGCAGGGCTCTTCGACTTCGACTCCCACTTCTACGAGACGCGCGACTGCTTCACGCGCCACATCGACCCCGAGCACCGGGACCGGGCGGTGCGGGCGGTGACCGACGAGGACGGCACCGAGCGCCTCCTCGTGGGGGAGCGTCCGTTCGACTACGTGCGTCCCCGCTTCGACGCCGCGGTGCCGCCGGGTGCGATGAAGCAGGTGCTGCGCGACGGCGCCAAGACCTCCTACGACGACGCGCTCTCGGCCGCCGAGATGCGGACGGAGTTCCAACGCCGCCGCGAGCGCGTCGACGTGCTCGACCGGCAGGGGGTGGACACCGCGGTCGTGTTCCCCACGCTGGCCACCACGGTGGAGCACGCCATGCGGGACGACGTCGTGACCACCTACGCCAACCTCCGTGCCTTCAACCGCTGGGTCGAGGAGGAGTGGGGGTTCCACCGCGACGGGCGGATCCACGCGCCGGCGCTGATGTCGCTCCTCGACGTGGACCGCGCCGTGGAGGAGCTCGAGTGGGCCCTCGAGCGGGGCGCCCGCGTCCTCCACCTCAGGGCCACGCCGGTGCGGGGGCGGTCGATCGCGGACCCGGCCTTCGACCCGTTCTGGGCCCGGGTCGAGGAGGCGGGCGCGGTCGTCGCCTTCCACATCACCGACACCGGGTACAACGAGATGTTCTCGACGGCGTGGGGCGAGCGTGCGAACCCGCCCGCCCACGAGCAGTCCGCGTTCCAGTGGGTGTGCTTCCACGGCGACCGGGCGATCATGGACACCATGGCCGCCCTCGTGATGCACAACCTGTTCGGGCGCTTCCCGGGCCTGAGGGTGGCCTCGGTGGAGTTCGGCTCGATGTGGGTGCCCTACCTGCTCGAGCGCATGGACCGGATGAAGGGGATGGGCCGCTACGGCGACTGGATCGGCGGCAGGGTGAGAGGACGTCCGAGCGACATCTTCCGTGAGCACGTCTCCGTCGTCCCGTACTTCGAGGACGACGTCCCCGCCCTGGTCGAGGCGATCGGCCCCGAGCGGGTGCTGTTCGGCTCCGACTTCCCGCATCCGGAGGGCTTCGAGAACCCCGCCGACTTCGGCGCCGCGCTGGAGGGACTCGATCGGGACAGCACCGAGATGATCATGCGGGACAACGCCCGGGCGCTGCTGGGAAGCTGACGCGAGTGGTCCGGGGAATACGGGGAGCTCAGGGAAGCCGAGACGACGCCGTGGGGGAGCGATGAGGTTCAGCGTGTGGCCGACCAACCAGCAGTCCTACGAGGAGGTGCTCGCGCTGTGCTCCCACGCGGCCGACACGGGGTGGGACGGCGTGTGGATCGCCGACCACCTCATGCCCGGTCGCGAGCCGCTCGACCTGGGAGTGGTGGAGTGCTGGACCACGGTGGCGGCGGTCGCCGCGCAGGTGGAGCGGGTGCGCATCGGGACGCTCGTGAGCAGCAACACCTTCCGCCATCCCGGCCTGCTCGCCAAGATGGCGGCCACCATCGACGAGATCAGCGGCGGGCGCCTCGTCCTCGGCCTCGGCGCCGGATGGCAGGAGAACGAGCACCGCGCCTACGGGTTCGACCTCCCCGCCGCGCCGGAGCGGCTGCGACGTCTCGACGAGGCGTGCGAGATCGTGAAGCGCCTATGGGAGGAGCCCAGGGTGACCTTCGAGGGCCGCCACTACAGCCTCGAGGAGGCCGTGGTCGCCCCGAAGCCGCAGCGGGGGTCGATCCCGCTGCTCGTGGGCGTCAAGGGCGAGCAGCTCGGGCTGCGCGTCGCGGCCAGGCACGCCGACGAGTGGAACCTGTGGGCCGACCCCGAGACCTACCGGCACAAGGCGGCGGTCCTCGAGCGGCACTGCGCGGACGTCGGTCGGGATCCCTCGGAGATCCGGCGCAGCGCCCAGGCCCTGCTCTACCCCGAGGACGAGAGCCGGGTGCCCGACGGGGTCCGCGGGCTCCAGCGGTTCCTCCCCTCCATGGGTGGGTCGGTCGAGGAGCTCCGGGACGTCGTGGGTGCCTACGCGGAGGCGGGCCTCGACGAGCTCGTCGTCCCCGATTTCACCTACCCGGACCGGAGCCACAAGCTCGAGGCGTACGACCGGTTCTTCTCGGAGGTGGCGAGCGAGTTCCGGGACGCGTGAGCGAGCGACGACGGCGAGCGACGACAGCGAGCGACGAGACTGCGGGGGAGCGGAGCGGCCCCCTTGTAAATTGAGTATGCTCTTTCTATCCTGAAGGGTCCGATGCTCCTCGGTCCGGGCGGCCCCCGGACCGACCGGGAGAATAGAGGAGCAGGAATTCCGGAGCGACGGAACGAACACAGAACCGGCGACGGTTCGGGAGCGGTGAGCGAACACAGCATGGCGCGAACGTCCGAGAACTCCGGTCGAGGCGGGCGAGGCTCGACGAGCCGCAGCTCGACCCGCCGACGGCGCAACGACGCGACAGCGTCCGGCGGGGCTGATGCGAGAGCATCCGGCGAGGCCGACGCGGCAGCGTCGAAGAAGACCCGCGCGGGCGCGCGCGGCGAGGACGGGTCCGGCAGCGCAGGGGGGCGCCGGAAGCGCTCGACCCGGAAGGCCCGCCGCAGGGAGCCGGTCCGGGCCCGGGAGCCCGAGCAGCCCTCCCCGTCGACCGCGTCCGAGCAGGCGAAGGCCGACGACGGGGTCCCGCTGCTCGAGGCCGAGGACGTCGAGTACTCGTACGGTCAGCTCCAGGCGCTCTTCGGAGCGTCGATCCGGGTTCCCAAGGGCGGCCGCGTCGCGCTCCTCGGCCCCAACGGGGCCGGCAAGACCACCCTCCTCGGGGTGATCTCCGGGTTGCTGCGCCCGCAACGCGGCCGCGTGCTCTTCAACGGCGAGGACATGACCAACATGGCGCCGGAGGACCGGGCGCACCTCGGCGTCAGCCAGGTCCCCGGTGGGCGGGCGATCTTCCCCTCCATGAGCGTCGCCGACAACCTCTGGTTGGGGACGTACCCCTTCGCCGACCAGACCCAGTTGGTCAAGGACCGCCTCGAGGCCGTGCTGGCCGTGTTCCCGCCCCTGGCCCGCCGGCTCCACCAGTCCGCGGGCACGCTCTCGGGTGGTGAGCAGCAGATGGTCGCCCTCGGCCGGGCGCTCATGGCGGGTCCCGAGCTGCTCATGGCCGACGAGCTCTCGCTGGGACTCGCTCCGGTGATCACCGAGAGCCTCTTCAAGGTGCTGGACCAGATCGTCGAGCTCGGCACGAGCCTGCTCATCGTCGAGCAGTCGGTCAACGTGGCCCTGGGTCTCGCCGACGAGGTCTACTTCATGGAGAAGGGCGAGACCCGGTACCTGGGCGCGGCGAGCGACTGGTCCGAGCACGAGGAGTTCGCCCGCTCGGTGGCGTTGGGAGGTCACGAACGATGAGCTCACGGCTCGCCGAGGCGCTCAACAGCACGACCTTCTACGCGATCTCGGCGGCCGGGATCGCGCTGGCCCTGATCCTCGTCGTGGTCGAGATCCAGGCGGAGCCCGCGGTGGAGGTCGAGGTCGCCTCGAGCGAGCGCACGGACTCGGTGTCGGTCGTCGAAGCCAGGGCCACCAACACGACCGACGAGCCGCAGTGCCCGGAGATCCGCATCGCGGCGCGCGACGGCGACGGTGTCGACCTCGACGAGGTCGTGGCCACCCCCGTCGAGGGGTCGGAGCGGATCCAGCCCGGGCAGAGCCTGAGGTACCGGGGCGAGCTCACCGACATCAGCGAGCAGGAGATCAACGAGGAGCTCGACGAGTACACCGCATACGTCTGGGAGCTGGGGTCGTGCGAGTGACGCGACGCGGTGATCCCCTGACCGACGAGGTGGATGCGTGACCACCGTGCCCGTCCTCGCCCAGTTCGCCATCCCCGGGTTGGGCTTCGAGCTCCCGATCGAGATCCTCGTGCTGGGCCTCATCACCGGGCTCACCTACGCCCTCCTGGGTCTGGGTCTCACGCTCGTCTACAAGACGTCCCGGGTGCTGAACTTCGCCCACGGGGAGATGGGGGCCCTGCCCGCCCTGCTGATCCCGGTCCTGGTGATCAACAACGGCGTCAACTACTGGCTGGCGATCCTCGTCTCGGTGGCGCTGGCCGCGCTCCTCGGCTTCATCCTCGAGGTCACCGTGATCCGGAGGCTGCGCAACGCCTCACGGCTCGTGGTGCTGGTCGCGACCATCGGTGTGGCCCAGCTCCTGTTCCTCATCAACCTCCTCGTGCCCAAGGGAGGTGAGCTGGGCGGGTCCGTCTATCCGACGCCCTTCGACGTCAGCTTCAGCATCGGGAACGTGCGCCTCGGGACCGGGCGCATCATGATCCTGGTGCTCGTCCCCCTCATCGCCGTGGCCCTGACCTGGTTCTTCCGGCGGGGCCGCATCGGTCGCGCCAGTCGCGCGGTGGCCGAGAACGGGGAGGTCGCCCAGCTCGCCGGGGTCCCGATCCGCCGGGTCTCGATGGTCGTCTGGATCCTCGCCGGCCTCCTCGCCGGCCTCTCGGCGATCCTGATCGGCCCGACCCGCCCGATCGAGACCCAGGCCGCCCTCGGGCCCGCCCTCCTGCTGCGCGCGCTCGCCGCGGCGATGCTCGGCGGGTTGGCGAACATGCCCATGGTGTTCGCCGGGGGGATCGCGATCGGCGTCATCGAGGCGCTGATCCTGTGGAACTACCCGACCGGCGGTCTCCTCGAGATCGTGCTCTTCGCCATCATCATCCTCAGCCTCCTCTTCCAGAAGGAGCTGCGGCAGCTCGCCCGCGGGGGCGAGGGGAGCTCGTACTCGCTCGCCGGCCGGATCCGTCAGCTCGACCCCCGCGTCGCCCTCCATCCGAACGTCCAGCTGCTCCGCCGCGGCGGTCTCGTGGTGCTCCTGGCGGCCGCGGTGCTCCTTCCGATCCCGTTCTCGAACGCGGACCGGTTCTTCATGTCCGGTGTCCTCATCTTCGCCCTCATCGGGCTCTCGCTGGTCGTGCTGACCGGATTCGCGGGACAGGTGTCTCTCGGGCAGTTCGCGTTCGTGGCCGTGGGAGCCGCGGTGGGAGGGCGCCTCCTCCAGCTCGGGTACCCCCATCCGACGGCGCTCGTCTACACCATCGCGGCCGGCGGGCTCGTGGCCCTGGTCGTCGGTCTCCCCGCGTTGCGGATCCGGGGCCTGTTCCTCGCGGTCGCCACGTTGGGGTTCGCGGTCGCCGCGAGCAGCTGGATGTTCAACCAGGACTGGCTCGTGCGCACCGAGGGCGGGGTGACCAGCCTCCGGATCCAGCGCCCCGAGCTGCTGGGCATCAACTTCGAGAACGAGCTGCACTACTACTGGCTGTGCCTGGCGGTGCTGGTGGGCGTCGCAGCGGCGGTGAACCGGCTGCGGCGGTCCGGCATCGGCCGGGCGTTCCTCGCCGTGCGCGACAACGAGCCCTCGGCGAGCACGTTCTCGCTCTCGCCCCGGAGGGTGAAGCTGATCGCGTTCGTCATCTCGGGCGGCATCGCGGCGCTCGGCGGCTTCTTCTACGGTGGCTTGCTCGTCAACTTCGCCGACCGGCCGGGCAGCTCGACGTTCTCGCCCGAGGAGTCGTTGGCGTTGGTCGCGCTGGTGGTCTTCGGCGGGGTGACGACCATCACCGGAGCCGTGCTCGGCGCGGTGTGGGTCCGCGGCATGCCCTTCCTCTTCGGCTCCAACATCGGCTTGCTCTCCTCGGGCCTCGGGCTCCTCATCGTCCTGCTCGTGGTCCCCGGTGGTCTCGCGTCGGTGGCGTTCGGCATCCGCGACCGCATCACCCGTCTGGTCGCGGGCGTGCCGGAGGGGGGCGCAGCCGGGAGCGACGGGACCGGAGACGAGGGCTCGTCGTCCGGCGAGGACGCAGCAGCGGCCGCGGAGGACGGGCAACCCGCCTCCGATTCGGGGATCCCGGCGCATCTCGTGATGGCGGGCCGGTTCGGGGACGTGGGCTCCGCGGACTCCCTCGCCCCCTCGGTCAACGGGGAGTCGTCGTCCGACGTCGTGCCGCTCCAGGCCCAGGACGTCACCGTGCGCTTCGGCGGCAACCAGGTCCTGACCGACGTGTCGCTCGACGCCCACCAGGGCGAGATCGTCGGTCTCATGGGGCCGAACGGAGCCGGCAAGACGACCTTCTTCGACGTCCTCTCGGGTCAGATCCAACCTGTCTCCGGGCGGATGCTGCTCAACGGCATGGACGTGAGCAGCCTGTCGCCGCAGCAGCGAGCCCACCTGGGCCTCGGGCGGACCTTCCAGCAGGCGAAGCTCTTCGACGACCTCACGGTCCTCGACTCGTTCAAGGTCGCGCTCGAGCGCGAGGAGCCCTCCGAGGTGGTCCCGTCGCTGTTCGGGTTGCCGCCCTCCCGGAAGGCGGAGCGCTCCAAGCAGCTCAAGGCCGAGGAGTTCGTGGAGCTGCTCGGCCTCGAGCGCTACGCGCACCGGTACGTCTCCGATCTCTCGACGGGGATCCGGCGGTTCACGGAGCTCGGGTGCGTGGTCGCCATGGGTGCCCGCGTCGTGCTGCTCGACGAGCCGACGGCAGGATTCGCGCAGAGCGAGGTCGAAGGGTTCCAACCAGTGTTGCGCGAGATCCGCGACTACCTGGGAGCGACGATGGTCGTGGTCGACCACGACGTGCCGATGATGGCTGGACTCGTCGACCGGCTCTACGTGCTGGTGTCGGGTGAGGTGATCGCCGAGGGGCCGCCGTCGATCCTCAGGGAGAACGCGGAGGTGGCGCAGGCGTATCTCGGCGGTGACCAACGGGCGATCGAGCGGTCCGGTTCGGGGGCTCTCGCCCGTGGAGGGAAGCGATCATGACCAACGGCAACGACCAGACGGCGGACATGCCTGCGGAGACCGGCGCACCCGGTGAGCCGCAGCCCGTGCAGGAGCCCGCGTTGGGCCGCGCCCTGACCGCGATCCGCCACTCGCTCACCCCCGGCCAACGCTGGACGTCGGGTCTGCTGCTCGGCCTGGCGATGCTGGTCGTGGGGTTCGGATTGCCGCCGGAGACCGAGCTGGTCGCCGACGGCGGCGGGCCGGTCCGCCCCGACCAGGCCGCGGGCACGGTGGCGCAGGAACCCGACACCGAGACGACGAACCCGACACGGCGGACGGCCTCCGCGCAGCCCAGCTTCCAGAGCCCCGCGCCGCCGACGACGACGCCGACGCCGACCACCGTCCCGGAGACGGACGACGACTCGGACGGTTCGGGAGGCGACGGCGGGTTCGGAGGCCCCGACCCGTTCCCGGAGCCGACCCCGCCCCCCGACTTCGTGGCTCTGGTCCGCTCGGGCGACTCGTCGGTGCCGGGTCGCGACGACGCCGCGGTCGCCCAGGTCTTCCTCGAGGAGGCGTCCTTCGACGCCGAGGTCGTCGAGCTCGGCGAGGAGGGTGCCGACACCGAGGGGCTGTGCGAGGAGGTGGCGGGCGCGGGCGACGCCGTGCTCGCCGGGGTGACCCTTCCCGAGGACCTGCGGGACTGCCTGATCGACGCCGGCCTGACGATCGTGGCGCACGACGCGGCCGGCGACATCGTCCCGGCGTCGGAGGACGACGGGGAGCTGATCTCGACCCGGCGGCGGGATCGGGAGAGCCTCGTCGACCTGAGCCGTTGGGCGCTGGCCGAGGACGTGTTCGGCGACCGCACCGGCGTCGTCGGCTCGAGGGCCTTCGAGGACGAGGTGCGCGCCGCCATCTCCCGGATGCGCCAGAACGGCGCGAGCATCCGCGCCTCGGTGTTCGTCGCCGACGACGACGCCCAGGCGAGCCAGGACGTCGCCAACGGGATCTCGGAGTTCTCGGAGAAGAACATCGACACCGTCCTCTTCGCGGCCCGGCCGAGCCACCAGCGTCAGTGGCTGGCGGCCGAGACGTTCGTGCGTCAGGCCAGCGTCTCCTACCTCGTGTCCGACCTCGGCGGCGCGATCGTCGACGAGTCCTACCCGGCGAGCTTCGACGGCGCGCGGGCGCACACGTCGCTGCGGACGCCGTGGTTCGAGCGCGACGAGGGTGAGACCGCCGTGCAGCAGGGCTGCCGTGAGACCTGGGAGGAGGCGGCGCCGCCCGGCGGCACGACGGACAACGCGGAGCTGGCGCGCGTCTACACGTGGTGCCAGCTCACCACCCTCGTCGTGGAGCCGGCCCTGGTGCGGCTCTCCACCGGGATCAGCTTCCCCGAAGCGGTCCGTGCCGAGGAGGTGGTGTCGCCGCTGACCTCCGATCTCGGGCCGTTGGCCGACGAGGGCTTCGGGCCGACCGAGGACGCCGTGCTGGTGTGGGACGCCACGTGCGGGTGCTGGACGTCGACCCGTGAGTTCAGCGACGCCGCCCGGCCGGAGGACGACTCCGACACCGGCTGAGCAGGGCACGGCTTCCGTCCGCGCCGAGTCGCGAGCGGGGTCGCTCCTGGAGCCGAGCGTGCCGAGTGCGGCGGTGCGGCACTCGACCCGACCCGTCGGGGTGTGACCGCGGTCGGGCTCAGCCCGAGCCGAAGGCCTCGTTCGGGTCGGTGTGGCCCGAATGGCCGGTGTGGCTGCACGCGCCGAGCGGGTGGTCCTGGGCCATGAGGACCTGCATGCCGTCGGAGCCGACCTGGATCGTGGAGGTGCGGCGGGGGCCGAGGTGGACGCAGTCACCCGCTCGGAGCGCTCGGCCGTCCAGGGTGCCCTCGCCCTCGACGACCACCATCACCTCGTCGACCTCCCGGGTCCGCACCAGGACGGTGGCGGACTCGCGCAGCTCGACGTACTCGAGCTCGTGCCCCGCTGGGTCCCGGCCCGCACGTCGGGTGCGGATCGCGGGGTGACCGGACGCTCCGAGCTCGGCGGATCGCTCGGCGCGCTGCTCGGCGGTGTCGGCGGCGGTCTCGGCGGCGGTCTCGGCGGCTCTGCGAACCATCGGAAAACAGGATACTGTATCTGATGGTGCTGCACAACGGGGCCGCGCAACGGGGCCGCGTCGCGCACGTCCATCGCACGCGCGAGGGTATTGAGGAGCAGGAATTCGACCGCTGGGTGGAGAAGTCAGGAACCAACGCCGAGACGGGCCGCCGTCTCGGTCCGGGCCCGGTGGCGGCGGGATCGCTGCGAGGCCACGACGCACGATCGCCGAGCACGGTCCGTCGAGTGGGCGGTCCGCAGCACCGCGAGGTCGACCGGGGGGTGAACGAGTCCGTGGAACGAATCGAACGTTCCAGGTCACGCCTGCTCGCCGCGGTCCGGGGACTCCTGTCGACGGGGGTCTTCGCGCTCGTGGCCGGCCTCGGTGTCGGCGTGCTCGTTGCCGCGCTGCTCATTCCCGTCGTCCAGGACGCGGACGTGACCACCTTGGCGCGCGCGCAGCGTGACGACGGTGCGCGCAACCAGGCGGCCACTCGTGGCGCGGGTCCCACCGGGGGAGGCCGGACCGACGGCTCGGCTGGAGCCGGAGACGCCGTCCCGGCGGAGCTCGAGGGTCCCGCCGCCAGCGATCAGGAACCGGCCGGAGGTCCGCCTGCGGGCGGCACCGGACCCAGCGGTGAGGGGGTGTCCGGTGCGCGTGGAGGGTCGGAGCGCTCCGGCGGCGGGGGCTCCGGCGACGCGTCCTCGAACGCAGTCCGGGGCGTCTCCGACGAGCGCATCAAGATCGGTGTGGCGCTCCCCGACATCGAGGACTTCGGTGCCGTGAGCGAGGAGTTCGACATCGGCGACGCCAAGGAGCAGATGGAGGCGATCCTGGACGGCTGGCGTCGCGAGGGGCGGCTCCCCGTCCACGGCCGGGACATCCAGTTCATCTACCGGGAGTTCAGCATCCTCAACTCGGACGAGAAGATCGCCGCGTGCAACGGCTTCATCAAGGACGACGAGGTCTTCGCCGTCATCGCGGGACGGTTCTTCGGGGAGGGTGCCGAGTGCGTGACCGCCCGCTTCGAGACGCCGCTGGTGACCCTCAACAGCACGCTCGAGAGCACCTACCAGCGTGGTGCTCCCTTCTACTTCACCGTGCGGCCGTCCTGGGAGCGGCTCTTCGGGAACTGGGTCGCGTGGGCCGACCGCAACGGCCACTTCGAGGGGCGGACCATCGGTCTCTTCTACGAGGAAGAGATCGACCCCGCCATCGAGGAAGGGATCAGGAACGAGATGGAGGCGCGGGGTTACACGATCGAGGAGGAGGTCGCGGCTTCCGGGAGCGGGATCGGGAGCTCGCAGGACCAGGTCGCCGTACAGCAGTTCCGCCAGAACGGCGTCGACTTGGCCGTCCTCGTCGTCGGCGGGACCAGCGCGATCAACTTCATGAACTTCGCGGAGCAGCAGGGCTACCGCCCCGAATACCTCGGCATGGACTACGGCGAGCACACCACGGACGCTGCCGCGAGCGCGTTCCCCCCCGAGCAGTACGACGGCACGTTCGCGATGTCGGCCACCCGGAT
The DNA here is from genome assembly GCA_964438505.1 of uncultured Burkholderiales bacterium. GTDB lineage: Bacteria > Actinomycetota > Acidimicrobiia > IMCC26256 > JACPCJ01 > CAYTKN01. The sequence goes on along the minus strand of CAYTKN010000043.1, from coordinate 7,207 downwards.
CGGCGAGATCGCGGCGGGCTTCCCACTGCCGGAGGAGACGCGGCACTGCGTGTCGAACTACGAGCGCTTCTCGGGCGAGGAGATCGGTCACGAGAGTCCGGAGAGCGCCGAGTACAACAACATCCTGATGAGCTGCGACCTCGCCGAGCCGATGCTCGCGGGGATCAGCGACGCCGGGCGCGACCTCACCTTCCTGGGGCTTGTCAGCGGCCTCGAAGCCATCGACGGGCAGCCGCTCGCCGGTCACGGTGACCTGGGCTTCGAGGCCGGTCGCCACGACGGGGTGACGAGCGGTCGGAGCATCCAGTGGACCGCGGAGTGCGAGTGTTGGCACGCCGCCGACCGTGACTTCACCGGATTCTCGTCGTGACGGACCCGGCCGACGCCCACCATCCAGAAGGAGCAGGGACCATGGAACGGCCCACGACCAGCAGCATCCCCGGAGCGCGTCGCGGCGCGCAGCCGTCCGCGTTCGTGTTCCTCGTCGGTCTCGCCGTCGGGCTGCTCGGCGCAGCCCTCGTCGTCCCCGAGACGACGGGGACCGAGCAAGTGGCCGCCAGCGGTTCCGCGAGCCGTGAGGCGACCGGTCTCGGGTCCGGTGACCGCTCGTCCGTCGGCACCGCGGAGCGCGGCGCGAGCGATGCCCCGACGGGATCGGGAGCGGCCACGCCACAGGCCGGTCCGAACCAGCCCACCGCCGGTCCCGGTGGAGCCGTCGGGCCCGCCACCGGCGGCGGTCCGGGTGGTGGCGGCACCGGCGGTGGAGGCGGCACCGGCGGTGGAGGCGGCACCGGCGGCGACGGTGGCTCCGGCGACGACAACGGGATCCGCGGGGTCGGGCCCGAGACGATCAAGATCGGGATCGGCGTCCCGGACCTCGGGGCGGCCGGGGACGCCGTCGAGGAGTTCGACATCGGCGACGTCCGCGAGCAGTTCGAGGCGGTCCTCGACCGCTGGCAGCGCGAGGGGATCGTGCCGATCCACGGGCGCGACGTCGAGTTCTTCTACCGCGAGTACGGCATCTTCGGCGGCGACGAGCAGATCGCTGCGTGCAACGGCTTCATCAAGGACGACGAGGTGTTCATGGTCGTCGCCATGCGCGACTTCGAGGACGGGGTCGACTGCGTCACCGAGCGCTTCGACACCCCGCTCATCACGCTCGACGCGGCGACCGAGGAGGACTTCGGGCGGGTCGCGCCCAACCTCTTCACGCTCCGCACCACGGTGGATCGCACGGGTCGCAACTGGATGCACTGGGCGGACCGCAACGGCCACCTCGACGGCAAGACCATCGGCATCTACTCGGCGACCGACCGGGCCTCCGCCATCACGCTCACCGAGCAGGTGCAGGCGACGCTCGACCAGCTCGGCTACGAGGTGCAGACCCACGTCCAGACGGACAACTCGACCTTCGGCGGTCCCCAGGACAGCGTCGCCGTCCAGCAGTTCCAGAGCGAGGGCGTCGACCTGGCGCTGCTCATCATCGGCACGCTCAGCCAGCGCAACTTCATGGAGAACGCCGAGTCGCAGCTCTACCGGCCCACCTACATCGACGTCGACCACCGCGAGCACACCACCGACGCCGGCTCCAGCGTCTACCCCGAGGAGCAGTACGCGGGGACCCTCGCGATGACCCACACCCGGGTCGGCGAGATCCGCGCGGGGCAGGGGCTCACCGCGAAGGCCGAGGCGTGCATCCGGAACTACGAGGAGTTCTCGGGCAAGGAGATCGACCGCTCCAGCCCCGAGTCGGCCGAGATGATCACCATCCTCCAGGTGTGCGACGAGGCCGAGATCCTGCGACGAGCCCTCGAGGGCGCCGGTCGCCAGCTCGACCACCCGTCGTTCATCGCCGCCGGCGACCGGATCGAGAGCATGGAGAGCCGCTCGCACGGGCGGATGAGCTTCGCCCCTGGCAAGCACCACGGCGTCGAGCAGCAGCGCACCGTCCAGTGGCTGGGCGAGTGCTCCTGCTGGTCGGCCGTCAGCGAGTTCGGCCCCTTGTGGGTCCCGTGAGCCCGAGGAGCCCGAGGAGCCCGAGGAGCCCGAGGAGCACGGCGAGCGCACCGGCAGCGCCGCGACGTTCGGAGGGGGTCACGTGACGACGAGCACGACCACGGTGATGGAGGGCCTCGCCTTCCCCGAGGGTGTCCGTTGGCACGAGGGGCACCTGTGGTTCTCCGAGAAGCGCGGGCATCGCGTCGTCCGAATGGACGTCGACGGGAACGTCGCCGGGAGCGTCGAGGTGCCGGGGCAGCCCTCGGGCCTCGGCTGGCGACCCGACGGCACCTTGCTCATCGTCTCGATGGTGGACAGCCTGCTGCTCGAGGTCGTGGACGGGGAGCTGCGCGAGGCGGCCGACCTCTCCGATCTGACGGTCGGCAAGGCCAACGACATGGTCGTCGACGGCCGGGGCAACGCCTACGTGGGCCACTTCGGGTACGACCTCCTGCGAGGTGACCCGCCCGCCCCCGCCACGCTCCTGCTGGTCACACCCGACGGCGCGGCGCGGGTGGTCGCCAAGGACGTGGAGTTCCCGAACGGGTGCGTCGTCACGCCCGACGGCGGGACGCTGATCGTGGCCGAGACCCAGACGTGCCGTCTCAGCGCCTTCGACATCGAGGAGGACGGCGGCCTCTCGCGACGCCGGGCCTTCGCGGAGATCGAGCCGACGAGACCCGACGGCATCTGCCTCGACGCCGAGGGAGCCGTCTGGGTGGCCGACCCGCTCCACTGCGAGGTGGCCCGCGTCGTGGAGGGCGGGGAGATCACGGAGCGGATCCCCACCTCCTCGGGCGACGGCGCCTTCGCGTGCGCCCTCGGCGGACCGGACCGCCGCACCCTCTACGTGTGCACCTATCCCGAGGAGGCGTCGATGTCGGCCGACCCGCCCGCGGTCGGGCGGATCGAGCAGGCGGAGGTCGCCGTTCCCGGCGCGGGCTGGCCGTGAGTCGGGCCGAGGGCAAGCGATACCCTAATTTCTTGTACTCTTTTGTCGACGTCGTTCAGAGCACGCCGTCCGGCCGCGGGGATTCGCCCGCCGGCCGGCACGACACCGGGAGCCAGGAGGAGCCATCACGATGATCATCGACGGGGACGCGCACGTGAACGAGCCGATCGACGTCTTCGAGGAGTTCCTCGAGGAGCCCTACCGGTCCCGGAGGCCACAGCTCATCAAGGACACCCTCGGGCTGACCCGGATCATGCTCGAGGGCCGTCTCTACCCGGACACCCGCCTCCGCCAGGCGCACTCCGAGAAGGTGGAGGGCACCAAGCTCGGGGGGACCCACCCGGGCGCGAGCGACCGCGACGCGCGGATGGACGCCCTCGCGGAAGAGGGCTTCGACGCGCAGGTGATCTTCGGGAGCCTCGGCCTGGCGCTCTCCACCATCCGCGACGCCGACTTCCGCGTGGCCATGAGCCGGGCCTGCAACGACTACTACGCGTACTTCTGCGGCGTCGCGCCCGACCGCCTCAAGTGCATGGCGACGCTCCCGCTGCCCGACGTCGACTCCGCCGTCGAGGAGGCGCGCCGCGCGGTCGAGGAGCTCGGCCACGTCGGGGTGACCGTCCCGCCCAACCTCGATGGCACCAACCTCGACGACCCGAGCCTCGAGCCCCTCTACGCCGAGGTGGAGCGCCTCGGGGTTCCGCTGGCGGTCCACTGGGGCAACGGCTCCTACCTGCACGCGGCCGGGACCGAGCGCTTCGACACCCACTTCATGGTGCACGCCATCGGCCACCCGTTCGAGCAGATGATCGCCGTCTCCAGCATCCTCTGCGGGGGTGTCCTCGAGCGCTACCCGAACCTGCGCGTCGCCTTCCTCGAGGCGGGTTGCGGCTGGCTGCCGTACTGGATCGAGCGGCTCGACGAGCACTACGAGCGTCGTGGCGCCGAGATGCCGCAGCTCGTGCGCGAGCCGTCGAGCTACTTCAAGGACGGCCGCTGCTACGTGTCGGCGGAGCCCGAGGAGGCGCTGGTGCCGGCGCTCATCGACATGCTCGGTCCCGAGTGCGTCTTCTTCGCGTCGGACTACCCCCACTCGGACAGCGCGTTCCCCGAGTCGGTGCGCATCGTCGAGGAGCGCGACGACCTGACCGACGAGCAGAAGGCGCGGATCCTCGGCGCCAACGCGGCGGAGCTCTACGGCATCAAGGTTCCCGAGACGGCGAGCTGAGCCCGCTGCGGGTGGGCCCCGAGGGGCCGCGCCCGCAGACCGGTCACGCGTCGTCCCGGCGGGGCGCGACCTCGTGGAGCAGCGGTTCGCCGGCGAGGTGCCGGCGCAGGTTCTCGGCGAACGCGTCGGCGGCGCGCGCGGAGCGGCCGACCCCGGCCGCGGCGTTGTGCGGCGACACGCTCACCCGCGGGTGGAGCCAGAGCGGGCTGGCCTCCGGGAGCGGCTCGGTCTCGAAGACGTCGAGGACCGCGTGCTCGGGCACGCCGCGGTCGAGCGCCCGGAGCAGCGCCTGCTCGTCGACGAGGCTCCCGCGGGCGACGTTCACCAACAGGGAGCCCTCCCGCATGCGAGCGAGGAATCCGGCGTCGACGACGTGTCGGGTGCTGCGGTCCGCGGGGAGCGCGAGGACGACGACGTCGGCCTCCGGGACCAGATCCAGGGTCGCGTCGGGGGTCGCCACCGCCTCCGCCGGCTCGTCCCCGGTGGGGTGCCGGCGGGTCCCCAGGACGCGCGCGCCGAAGGCCCGCGCGCGCTCGGCGACGGCGGAGCCGATCGCCCCCATCCCGAGGACGAGCCAGGTCGTGTCGCGGACCTCGCGGAACTCGTGGTGCTCCCAGCGCTGCTCGCGCTGCGCGGCCCACCAACGCTCGGGTCGCTGGTAGTGGTCGAGGACCGAGCGCAGCGTGAACTCCGCGATGGGGGTGTCGGTGACGTGCGACGTGGCGACGCGCACCCCGCGGGACGCCAGGCGCTCGAACCTCGGAGAGTCCGCGCCGGCGGAGAAGCTCTGCACCCAGTCGAGCGCCTCCGCGTGCTCGAGGGTGTCGAAGAAGGTGCCGACACCGCCGTGCGCGAGGAGGTCGTGGGACAGCCAGGCCACCTCCGCGGCGCCGGCCGGATGGGAGGTGCCGGCCCGCTCCCCGCTCCGCGAGCTCGCTGGGCCTCCGGGAGCGGGACCAGCGGGTGCGGGGCCGACCGTGCCGTCGGGCTCGAGGAGGAGCCACCGCACTCGACCGCCGCCGCCTCGCTCCAGCCGGTCGCCGAAGCGCTGGTGGGCCCGGTCCGAGAGCAGCACGGTCAGCGCGGGTGTCTCCGCGGGGGTCTGCGCGCTCACGGCGGCTCCGTCCGCGGCGGGGAGGCGCTCGCCGGGTGCGACGCCGCCTCGGAGTCGTCGGTGACGGTGTCGTCGGTGACGGTGTCGTCGGTGTCGGTGTCGTCGACGTCCTCCTCGTCGGTGCCGGTGCCGGTGCCGGTGCCGGTGCCGGCTCCCTCGTCGACGCCCTCGTCGGCTGCGTCGCTCCGGCCGCTGGGTCCGGGCAGGCTCCAGGCGAGCAGGGTCGCCACGACGACTCCGACCAGCGCCACGAGGAACGCGGTGTTGTAGGCGTCCTGGTGCTCGGCGAGGCCCGCCGCGGTGGTCGGGGTCGCGGCGATGTTCCCGACCTGGGCGGCGATCACGGCTGCGAACACCGAGGTGCTGACCGCACCAGCGATCTCGCGGTTCAACGACCGGACGCTGGCTGCCTCGGTGAGGAGCTTCTCGGGGATGGCGTTGAGGGCCACCACGGTCGTCGGGATGGTCACGAGCACGATGCCGAACCCGATGAGCGCCATCGCGCCGACCACCTGCCACAGCGGGGTGTCCACGGCGAGCGTCGCCAGGCGGGCTGCCGCCACACCCATGAGCGTGGTTCCGGTGAGCACGGGGGCGCGACTGCCGCGGTCGGCCCAGCGCCCGGCGAACGGCATCACCATCGCGGACGCGACGCCGGAGAGGGCGAGGATGCTTCCGGCCTCGAGGGAGCTCAACCCGCGCACCACCTGGAGCTGCACCGGCATGAAGACGGTGCGGCCGAACTGCACGAGCGCGATGGCCCAGGCGATCGCCACCGCGGTGCTGAACAGGCGCTCCCGGTAGATGGCCAGGTCGACGAGGGGGTGGTCGACGCGCAGGGCCCGCACCACGTAGCCACCGAGGAGCGCCAGGCCGGCCGCGACGAGCACGAGGAAGCTCGGGGTCGTCCAGCCGGCGCCCTCGGTCTCGGAGAAGCCGTAGAGGAGGAAGGCGAGGCCCGAACCGATGAGGACGAGCCCCCAGAGGTCGAAGGGGCGGCGCTCGCGGTCTCCCGTGCGAGGGATGAAGCGGGCGCCGACGAGGAGGCCGACCAGGCCCACGGGGATGTTGAGCAGCATCAGCCAGCGCCAGCTCATCACGGTGAGCACGTAACCGCTGATGACCGGCCCCAGCGCAGGCGCGGCCATCACGAGCATCCCCGACAGCCCGATCACCCGTCCGCGCCGGTTCGGTGGGAAGACGGCGAAGAGGATCGTCGTCGAGAGCGGGATCAGCAAGCCCCCGGTCAGGCCCTGGAGGATCCGGGCGACGATGAGCAGCGGGAGGGTGGGTGCCGCCCCGGCGAGCAGCGAGGCGAGGGAGAAGAGGCCCAGCGTCGCGAGCAAGGCCTGCTTGGCGCCCACGCGCGCGGCGACCCACCCGGTCACCGGTTGCGCCACCCCCAGGGCCAGCAGGTAGGCGCTCACCACCCACTGGAGCCCCTCGGTGGAGCCGAGATCCCGGCCGATCTCGGGGAGGGCGACGCTCACGATCGTGGTGTCGAGGAACACCATGAACGTGCTGAGTCCCGCCACGAGGAGCGACCCGCGCTCGCGGGGGAGCGAGAACCAGGACGTGCGCTCCGCGTGGCCGGGTTCCCCGGAGTCCTGGTGCTCGCTGGGCTCGTTGTGCTCGCTGTGTTCGCTGGGCACGATCGACCGTCAGCTCACGACTGGCAGCTCGGGCCGTCGCATCGCGGGGGCGGGCTGTGCGCTCGGATCGGAGGAGCCGGAGGAGTCAGAGGAGTCAGAGGAGCCGGGGAGTCACCGGGGCTCAGAGGAGCCGCAGGTAGCGCTCCGCGTTCTCGCTCATGAGCTTCCGGAGGCTGTCCTCACCGAGGTTCTTCCAGTCCAGCACGAGCTTGGGCGAGTCGGGGAACTCGCAGCCGGGGTGGGGGTAGTCGGACTGGTACATG
>CAYTKN010000042.1:0-23701 GCA_964438505.1 uncultured Burkholderiales bacterium | reverse complement strand
GCGATCCACGGGGCCCATGTCCCGGTGCAACAGCTTGTACCAGGCCCGCGCGAACGCGTCGGCGAACTCGTCGGGGTTCTCGTGGAACCGCTTCGAGATCTCCCGGTAGGCGGGGTCCTCCCGGAGCGAGAGATCCGTCGTCAGCATCATCGGCGGGCGCTTGCTGTCGGGGTCGTGGGCCATCGGCACGAGATCCTCGTCGGCCACGTCGATCGGCGCCCACTGGTGCGCGCCGCCCGGGCTTTGGGTCAGCTCCCACTCGTACTTGAACAGGATGCGGAAGAAGCTGTGGTCCCACTGGGTGGGCGTCGGCGTCCAGGTGATCTCGATGCCGCTGGTGGTCGAGTCGTCACCCATGCCGGTGCCGACGCTGCCTCTCCAGCCCAACCCCTGCTCGTGGAGTGGCGCGCCTTCCGGTTCGGGGCCCAGCGACGTGTCGGGACCAGCGCCGTGGGTCTTGCCGAACGTGTGTCCACCGGCGATCAGCGCGACGGTCTCGTAGTCGCTCATCGCCATACGGGCGAACGTCTCACGGATGTCGTGGGCCGCTGCCACCGGGTCGGGGTTCTCGTTCGGACCTTGCGGGTTCACGTAGATCAGGCCCATCTGCACAGCACCGAACGGGTCGTCCCACTTCCCGGGCTCTTCGTAGCGGTCGGCGCCGAGCCACTCGGTCTCCGGGCCCCAGTAGATGTCCTCCTCGGGCTCCCAGATGTCGGCACGCCCGAAGCCGAAGCCGAAGGTCTTGAAGCCCATGTGCTCGAGGGCCCGGTTCCCGGCGAAGATGATCAGGTCGGCCCAGGAGATCTTCGGGCCGTACTTCTGCTTGACCGGCCACAGCAGCCGGCGAGCCTTGTCGAGGTTCCCGTTGTCGGGCCAGCTGTTGGTCGGCGCGAAGCGCTGCGCCCCCGTCCCGCCGCCCCCGCGGCCGTCGCCGATGCGGTACGTGCCCGCGGCGTGCCAGGTCATCCGGATGAACAGCGGCCCGTAGTGGCCAAAATCGGCTGGCCACCACTCCTGCGACGTCGTCATCACCGCGTCGACATCGCGCGCGAGGGCGTCGACATCGAGGCCCTCGAAGGCCTCGGCGTAGTCGAAGTCCTCGCCCAGGGGATTGGACCCTGGATGGTGCTGGCGGAGGACCCTCAGGTTCAACTGGTTCGGCCACCAGTGCTGGTTCCACGTGGTAGCCCCCGCCATCGCTGCGGTGGGTCCGTGCATCACCGGGCACCTGCCGGCAGCTTCCGTCTGTTCCGCCATCGGGTCCTCCTGTTGGCTCTCGTTCCAGGTCGATCTCTCGGGTCTGGGTCGGGGTGTGCTCCTCGGGAGAGTCGGTTCGTCAGTCGGTCGCCGACACCGGTGTCGAGCCGAGGCACTGGGGACACCGGCCCCAGTAGACGACCTCGGCTTCGTCGAGATCGAAACTCGAGGCGTCGGCGGGGACGAGGCAGGGAGCGTCGCCGACCGCGCAGTCGACGTCGACCAGACCGCCGCAGTCGCGGCAGACCAGGTGATGGTGGTTCTCACCGACCCGATCGTCGTAGAGAGCCGGAGAGCCGGCCGGCTGGACGTGCCGAAGGTCGCCGTTGTCGGTCAGGACGCCGAGCGCGTCGTCGACGGTTTGGCGCGAGACGGCGCCGATCTCGCCCCTGACTTCCTCGACGACCGAGTGCGCCGCGATGTGGGGGCGAGCAGACGCTGCCCGGTGCACGGCCGAGCGCTGCGCGGTGACCTGGACGCAACGTTGACGGCGGAGCTCAGCGCTCTTCAAGGCCACCGCCTCAGTATCAATCCTGTTCTGGAATCTTTCAAGAGGCCGAGTTGATGGGGGTATGCCGGACTTCGACCCCCATGTGCGTGCCTACCACGAACGCAATGATGCCGCCGCCCGGCCGAGTGGCAACTTCCCTTCCGGCCCGCTCGACCTCGCCCGGACGCAAGAGGTCCTTCGAACGGTACTTGCCGTCAACGGATCTCGACATCCTTGACGTCGGCGGAGGTGTCACCGATGACTCCAGAATCGAACGCCGCAGGGTGCCCCCGCCCGCCGGATCCGTGGTCGCTCACAACGTGCCGATCTGCTCGGATAATCGGGCGGGCGGTTCCGCTTGGGATCGGCAGTTCGTGAGCGTTCTCACCACCGCGTGGTTGGCTGATCTGCGCTGGATGGGTCCCGACGCAGATCAGCCTGGGCTCTGGTGGTCACCGGCTGGCGCCGGCGAGGAAGGTGGAGACGATGTAGGTGGCGTGGCGGTCGAGCGACTGGCGGGCTCGGTCGTAGCGCATGGTGGTTCTCGGGTCGCCGTGGGAGGCGGCTTCTTGGACGTCGCGCAAGGGTACTCCGGCGTCGAGGGCGGCAGTGATGAACGAGTGGCGCAGCGAGTGAGGGGTGATGTGCTTGTCGATGCCTGCCTTCTTGGCGAGCCGTCTGACGATGCGGGCCGCGGCGTGCCGATCGAGACGTTCGTGATTGACGGAGAGGAAGATCGCCCCGTGGTTGCGTTCTCCGACCACGAGGTCGATGGCTCGGGCGGTTCGGGGTGCGAGGGGAATGGTGACGATCTTGCCGCCCTTGCGGCGGATCGTGAGGGTCCGGTGCCCCCGCTCAAGACCGAGATCCTCGATGTCGGCTCCGAGGGCTTCGGAGATCGGCAGCCCGTTGAGGGCGAGCAGTGAGGCGAGGGCGTGGTCGCGGCCGCCAGCGAGGCCGGCCTGGACCAGGAACGCGCCGAGCTCGTTGCGATCCATGCCAACGGCGCGGGATTCGTAGTCGAGCTTGGGCCGACGCACGTGCGCGGCCGGTGAGTGCTCGATGAGGCCTTCGTCTTCGCAGTACCGGTAGAACCCGGCGATGGTCGAGAGTCGCCGGGCGATCGTTGAGCGGGCCTTGCCTTGGGCTTCCTGGTCACGGGCGAACAGCTCGATGTGGGCGCGGCGCACCGAGAACAGTTCGAGTCGGTGCTGGTCACACCAGGCTGCCCAGATGCGCAGATCGAGCGAGTAGGCCTGGCGGGTGACCTGCGAGTAGCCGGCCAGGTAGCCGGCGACGGCCATCCGGATCGGGTCGGTGGTGTCGCGGTAGGCAACGACTTCGGCGTGGACCCGTTCGGCCATGACGGCCTCCCTTCGCTGAGGGCCCGACAGGCCGAGGCGCGGGCCCGTGAGCATGTCCCGCCGACTGTATTCGGATGTATTACAGTTGACGAGTGGATGAAGACTGTTTCGACCTCGAGGCCCTCGACGACGCCGATCCGTTCGAGATCGACGACCAGACGGCGCACCTCTTCAAACACGCTCCCTACGGGATCGACGACATCTACGAGGTGTGGGAGTCCGACCCGATCTTCTACCCGGCGCGGCCACCGGCCCACTGGCTGATGGTCACCGAGATCGCGGGTGAGGTCCTCGTCGTCCCCCTCGCCCCACCCGACAGCGGCCACCCCGCCAAGTGCCGACCCATCGGCTGCTACGAGGCCGCCGAACACCTCGCCGAGCAGTACCGCCAAGACCGATGAGCAGGAGAAACGCCATGGCGAAGAAGAACCGAGCCGAACGCGAATACGAGCTCTACCAGGATCCCGACTACCAGACTCCCCAAGGCCCGGGTCGGCGTCGTCGCGGGAAACTCACCGAGATCGTCCCGGTGCGCTTCCCCGAAGAAATGCTCGACGCCATCCGAGCGCGCGCCGACGCCGACGACCGACCCCTCAGCGCCTGGATCCGTCGCGCTGTCGAGCACGAACTCGACCGCGAACGACCCGCCAGCTGAACCGCCCTCGACGTGCCGTACTGCTCGAATAATTCAACGGGCGGATCCGAGCGAGACCAAACGATCTGGGAGTCCAGCCGAGCTGAAGTTGGTGGCGGATGTACTCGCCTCGCGGCATCCTGGACCTCGGTGGCACAAGCATCCGACACCATCGAGACGGTCCTGGGGACCCACCGGGTCACGCGCGCTAGACATGACGACGCGCTTCACGTCCTTCGGCTTCGCGACGCTCTGGCCCACTGGATGCCCGAGCGGGGCATCGAGCAGTGGCGCCCTGCGGAACTACCGCTCAAAGCGTCCTCGACGACTTCCACCACCAGCACCCCGAGCGGTTCCGCACACCTCCCCAGGCGCCCCGGCTCCCCGAAGCCGTCTGGATCAACAAGCCCGAGGAGGTGACGCCGACGACCTGAGCATCTGAGTTCCAAGATGTCTCATCGTGGAGACGCACCGCTCGCGTCGTCAGTGTCACACCACATTCCTACGATCTTGCCAGTGCTCGTGTGGGACCGTGCGATACGAGGAGGCGGCGCACTGTCGTGAAGCGATCGAATACCTCGGCGACGACGCTGGCGGAACTCGCTGCGGCCATGGGACCGGAGCGCGATCGCCTCGTGCAACTGGCGGCAGCGATGCAACTGCTTCCCGACAACGCCACGAAGTGGGCACGCTTCGAGCGCCTCTTGGAAGCCGCTTTGGGGGCCGAGCCCGCCGATCCGCAGCAATCAGTAGGGCCACGGCGACTGCGGGAACTGCTCACCCAACCACCGATCGCAACTGATCAGCTCCTGTCCGGAGAGGATCCGTTCGAGGAGACGTTGACCGCTTCTATCAGCTTCTTTGGAGGTAGCTATCGCGTCGTGATGGGCGGTGCCGCGGGTGCCCATGCGGCCTGCCAGCTCGTCCTGAACGCGTGCCGTCGGCTTGATGACTCGTTGGACGACTTCCGAGCAACCGTCTTCGCAGAAGCAACCGTCACGTTGGGCTTGTCCGAAGAGATCTGCCGACGAACCCGATTGCGTCGTTGGGAGCGCCCGGTTCTCTCGGCCAGCTCTCCCCTCGTCGTGCCGGACGCTGCCGCACTCGACGAACTCACCAGTTGCGTCACGTTCAATGATGACGAGCTCAGCGACCTCCTCGGGCCGGCGGCGAACGTCGTAGACGTGTTGACACGACCAGGCCTCCTCGGGCTCGTCGACCACGATCACGACTCTCCGACAGATGACCGGATCTACCTGTATCCGTTCGTCAGGATGGTCGACGGGCGTCTTGTCGTGGCACTTCCGAGCGGGTTGAGCAGCGCGTTGACACACCGCGCTCTTGCACGGGCTGTAGACCTCGACATCGCACACGACGTCGTGATCGCTATCCACTCTGCGCTGCAGTCAAGGATGCGCGATTACTTCGACCGACTGCGATGGCGACGGGTCGTAGGTCCAACGCTCGACGAGCCCGAGACGTTCCGCGAAGCGTTCTATCGGTTCGACGCCGACAAGGTCGCCCACGTTGTTAGCGTCGTCGACCCGCTGAATGGCTACCAGCCCGGTCGACCGTTCGGAATGGCGGACTTCAACCCGATTCAGACGGAGCTCCATGCGCGCTTCACTGAAGTCCGTCAAGCCGTGCGTGCTGTCGACTCTGACACGGGCGTACTCCATATTGTTTGCATAGCTCCACTGGGCCGGAGCTCGTTCCTCGGATTCACGGACGAGTCAGTTGACCAGGCATCTGCGCTGCTCACACTGACGTCCGATGACCTCGACATCATCACGGGCAGTGACACGGATCCGCTCTCGCTGTGGAAGTTCGGGGTTGCTTCCAGACGGCTGCATGAGCGGACCAGGGTGATGTCGTTCTCGAAGCTTGACGAGTACGCCATCTATCTCGACCACGGCCGAGGTTTCTACATGGGCGACGATGGGCGCCCGACGATGGTCACGATTTCACCGGGGAGCGGCGGGGAGCTCCGCTGCAAGGAGCGCACCCGCCGCGACGATCACGCAGTGTCACTTCCCGACCAAGCGGGTGTTGTCGATGTCATGCGGTGGCGCGCCGATGACCAGTGTCCGATCTACCGCCCTGTCCTCGGACCGCTCAGCAACGGCCACATAGTGGAGCTCGAAGCACCGCTCTGGGTGCTCCCCGCACCAGCCAACGCGGCTGAGAAAGAGGCAACGGACGATCTCGCTGAAGCGATTGCGTTCTGGCTCTGGCGTTGTCGCGCATGGATCGAGTCGGCGGTACGAGACATCGCCGCCCGGGGCGAACCAGCGGTCCTTGAGGTTCGCTTCGAGTCTGATGACACGAGCGAGGGCGAGTCCTCACTTGAGCCAGTAGCAGACTGGCTGGAAATCAGCCCAACTTCCGCGAGCCGCATCGCCGTGACGATGCGGAAGGGCGCTGCGCGTCGGATGCAGGGTCCCGGGAACGATGCCGAGCGACTACTTGCAGCCACCCTTGTGGAGGCGATCCGAGCAATGTCGGGTGACGCCTCCACAGTTGTCCCGAGCGTGCTCGCAGAGTTGCCGGCAGGGCCCATGAAGATGTTCCAGGTGTTCGGGGCGGAGGACGACGCATTTCTTACGCTCGGGTTCACCGCTCAGCCTCGACTTCTCCCGGCTGCGGATGTCGAGCTGCTTCTCGATGACATCGGTGAGGTACTGGCGGAGACGATGCAGATCAAGGAAGGGCAGATCCCCGCGGAGCGCCGCACGCCAGTTCTCAACGATCTTGTCAGCCACCTATTCAAACGGTTGATGTCGAGGATCGCAGAGCTCGACGCGGTCGGCCTACTCGAACAACTCGCGGCGGAACAGGAGGCGATCGCGTTCCTCGAACGCCGGAACCGGTTGCTCATTCCTTCGCAGGCTGCGTGCTTCGGTGACGAGTCGTCGCCAGTCCGCAAGGCGCGTGATTCCGCGCGAGACGTGACAGCGACCGCAATCGCGAATCGATTTCTAATCGAGTGTGTGACTGCGCAGCCGCCAAGCGGCGAGCGCGACCTGAGTGTCGGGTTTTACGACGAACTCTTGGCGATCGCCAACCAAATCGTTCAGCTCGGATACCTGAGCGACGCGATCCAGTACGGAATTGCGGAGACTGACCTGACCCTGTTGCCATCCGGCCGCCTCGGGATCAGTCGAGACGAGCCATACCAGACTGCCGTCGCGGCCCACCTCGCGACGCAATCTGGCCGCGCTCTCGCCGATGCGCGTCGCAAGTTCGAGCGTCACTGGGCAGGACGGGAAGGCTCGTCAAGCGACTATGACTCCGCTGACCTGGATCGAGCGTTTGCAGCCGAGTGGGGCGTGACGGCCACACAACTGTCGCATCTCTCTGGCGAACTCATTGAGATCGCTCGCGCGGAGCCGAGACAGATAGCGACGAGACATCTCGACGCTCTCATGGTCGACCTGACTGCGAAGTTGGATTGGCCCGCAGAGTTGGTGTCGGCAGCGCTGCCGCTGTTGAGCCTTACGCCGCTCGACAGCTTTCCGCCGCCAGCCAACGCTATCGATGTCTATCCATGGCGGTTCTCGAGAGACCGCTCAGCCGCACGACGTCCGCTCTTGCATCGCCCGACCCCCGAGGGGCCGGAGATCGTCTGGGGTCCGCGAGCCGTGATGCGCGCCGGCCACTACCTGCTCCAGCAAGTGTTGTCTGACCGCCTGAAGGTCGTGCGGTCGGAGGAGATGCGGCGGTACATCACCCGTTCGCGCCAGGCCGAGACGGCTGCGTTCAATGACGAGGTCGCCCGAGCGTTCAACGGCGCTGAATCGAGTCAGGTGTGGAAGAACGTCAAGCGAATCGGAAACGTCAAGCTGGCTCGTCCGAACGGCGACGAGATCGGCGACATCGACGTTCTGGTTATCGACGTAGCAGAACGCGTGGTCCTCGCCGTGGAGACGAAGGATTTCGAGTTCGCACGCACTCCGTTCGAGCTACAGAGCGAGATCAAGAAGTTGCTCGGAGAGAACGATTCCGCCGTCACCCACCACTCGGAAAGGCTGACGTTCCTCGGGGACAACTGGAGCCGATTGCATCGCGAACTCGGCCTTGCCGGTCTGCCGCGAGATTGGCAGATCCGAGGCTTGATCGTCACAAGCGTCGACCTGATCGGAGCACGTTTCGTTCAGGTCAAACAACTCCCAAATGGACTGAAGTTGGTGTCAATGGCGGACGTACAGGCAGATGCGCGGCTGTTCACCAAGCGAGTAGCGGTGAATCCGTCGACTCGAAGGGACAGACGCAAGCGGCGGCGTAGGAAGTGACGCCTTGGCGGACGAGGCATCGGAGAACGAGTGCGCTCGCGCGGGCATGACGTCGATCAGGGAGCCGCTACTTCGCGAGCAGCCTCGTGAGAACTGCGGGTGGAGGCGCAGCAACTCCCGCGAGCACGAGGACTCGCGTCACAGCCCCGAGTAGGCGATGTGTGCGTGGCGAGGCGCACTGAACCGCGTCCCAGAACGTGCAGTGAAAGGCGGATGCTGCTGCGCGTAGCTCCATACGCCGGATCTGCGGCGCACATAACAACGCGGCCTCCGGCAGAGTCACCCGCACGAGATCCGGCATTACGGGCTCTCTCTCGAGGGCACCTCGACAGTCGACCTGACCTCGGTCGCCGTGCTCCGGGACGGCCAACGACATGCGCACGGGGAACGAGGAGGCGGCGACAGCGATGGACGTCGTCTGGGGAGCGGCGCCTCTCGACTCCCGAGCGCGTGCGGGAGTCGGCACTAGAGTGGTGCGCCCTCCGGGTCGGGCTCGGTGACCTCGGCTCCCTTGTTGCGGGGGTTGTTCACCCGCGTGGACACCGGGAACGCCTCGAAGATCTCGGCCGGCGCCGGCACGAGGAGTCCCTTCAGGGTCTCCACGTCGTCGTTGTCGGGGTCGAGCCAGGCGTCCCAGTGCTCGCGGGGCAGCACCACCGGCATCCGGTCGTGGATCTTGGCCATCAGCTCGTTCGGCGAGGTCGTGACGATCGTGCACGACCGGACCTCGTCGCCGTCGACCTCCGCGGGGTCGCGCCACCGCTCCCAGAGGCCGGCGAAGGCGAGCGGATGACCGTCGACGGAGCGGATGAGGTAGGGCTGCTTGCGCTTCCCCTGCTCGGCCTTCTTCCACTCGTAGAACGCGTCGGCGGGCACGATGCAGCGCCGCCTCGCGAACGCCGTGCGGTAGGCGGGCTTGTCGGCGACCGTCTCGGCTCGGGCGTTGATCATCCGGTTCCCGATCTTGGCGTCCTTCGCCCAGAACGGGATGAGGCCCCAGTGGTAGCTGTCGAGGCTGCGGGTCTCCCCGCGCTCGGCGACGGCCACCACCGGATTGGTCGGAGCGACGTTGTGGCTCTCCCCGACGTCCTCCGCGGCGAGCTCGTCGACCGAGAAGTAGTCGGCGAGCTGCCGGGGCGAACTCTTGGCGACGAACCGTCCGCACATGCTCACGACGCTACCCGGCCGTGACGCCCGACCGGCGGGCAGCGGACCGTGGGCATCGTGGGCGAACACCGCCGGCCACGCCGTCCGACTACCCGCCGTCGCGCGGGAAGGAGCAGCCGTCGGTCCGAGCGGCGCCGACCGGGGACAACTCGCCGCCGCTCGCCCACGAGACCAGCAGCGGCTGCGGGCACAGGTACCGCCCGGCCGGGTCCCGGATGTGGAAGTGGAGGTGCGGCACACCGGTGGCGTTGCCGGTCTCCCCGCTCAGACCCAACACGTCGCCGGCCGCGACGCGGGTCCCGGACTCGACGCTGACCACCGAGAGGTGGCAGCTCACGTAGCGGTGCCGGTCGTCCCCTCGCACCGTCACCCCCAACCCGCAACGGGCACCACGGTGGGTCACGACGAGGCCCGCGTGCGCCGCGAAGACCGCCGTTCCCGTCGGCACCATGAGGTCCGAGGCCGGGTAGTCGTGGTGCGGAGCGCGGAGCTGCTCGTGGGGCACGGCACCCGGTGGGACGGGCAACGCGTAGGCACCGGGCCCCGATGAGCCGGCGCGCACGAGGCCGACCCTCGGCCCTCTCGACGACCCCACGGGCGGCCCAGGATCCCCCGACGCGCGCGTCACCGGGGGATCCTGACCGCCGCCCGCGAGCGCCACCGCGGTGACCAGCGCCGCCAGCCAGGCGTTCACGACCGGCCGACCTCAGCCGGCTGCGGCGAGGGCACGCAACCGCCGCTCGGCACGCAGGCGCCGCCGGCGCAGCGTCTGCTCGCTCGCGTCGAAGTGGGGCGCCACGCTGGCGACCGACGCGCCGCCGAGCCGCGTGAGGGCCACCAGGTGGGCCGTGTCGCGATCGATCAACCCGCGGTCGACCGCGGCCGACAGGATCTCCACGACCTCGCTGCCGACCTCGGGCTCTGCGAGGACCATCGGCAACAGCGGCTCGGGGATCGCCGCCAGGGGCACGTGCTCGGGTGCCTCCACGAGCGACCGGAGGAGCCGCTGGCGGACGTCGCCGAGGACGTTCGCCGCGATCTTGGCCGGGCGCCGCTCGATCGGGTAGGTGCGGATCCGGGTCCACGCCTCCGCCATGATGAACGCGCCTCGCTCGTCACGACGGTCGTGCCCGTAGCGGCGCACGAGCGCCTTGCATCCCGGCAACAGGAGCTGGAGCAGCACCCGCGCCGCCGTCGTGTCGGTGGGCGCTCGGCGCGCCAGCGCCACCAGCACCCGGTCGATCACCTCCGGGTGCAGGTCGCGGCGCTCGACGAACGCGACGAGGTCGTCGACGCTGTCGAACGCCAACGCCGGGTCCTCCTCGCGCCACGCCCGCAGCGCCCGCGCCGCCCGGGCGGAACGCCTCAGCTCCTCCCACTCCTCCTCGAGCTGGTCGATCACGTTCATGTCGCTCCCTTCGTCGGCCGCCGGACGGTCCCCGGCGGCGATGGACGGGAGCAGGTTCGACGACCCTCCTCGACGGGGTGCTCACGCGCGCCTGACGACCGCCGCTCACCCGCGTCGCCCCTGGTGAGCAGGCGACCGGCCGGGCACGAGACCCGCCTGTCATACTGTTCGTATGATCCGGCGTACGATCACGTTGTCCGACGAGCTCGCCGAGGCCGTCGACGCGCTGGTGGCCGCCGGCGAGGTGAGCAGCGTGAGCGCGTTCGTCCGCCACGCGGTGGGCAACGAGCTGCGCCGACGCCGCGACGAGGGCATAGCGACCGAGGCCGCGAAGCTCGACGCGGACGAGGAGATCGCCCTGGCGCGGGGCCGTGACGCCGGTGGGCCGTGGAGGCGGCTCACGTGAGAGGCGAGGTCTGGTCGTTCGCGGAGCCGGGCGGCCGCTCGCGGACGCTGCTCGTGCTCCAGGCGCGGGCGGTCACCGAAGCCGCCCCCACCGTCGTCGGCGCCGTCGTGTCCCACCGACCGCAGCGAGCCGGGGAGCCCCTCACCGTGGCGCTGCCCTCGGTCGGCGCCGCGGGGGACGGCCCGGCCTGGGTGAAGACGACCCAGCTCCACACCGTGGCGATCGACGACGCCCGCCGGCGGCTGAGCACGCTCCCAGCGGAGACCATGCGTCGGGTCGAAGCCGCGCTCGCCGAGGTCCTCGGGTTGCCCTGACAGCCACGGCACGCACCGTCTCGAGCCAGGTCACCTGGCACGCGGTGCGTGCGACGCGACAACCTGCCGGACGGAGCCACAGGCCGGTCACGGGGAGGACCACATGGACCGCATCCGCATCGGAACGCTCGCGGCGGCGAGGATCACGCCGGTCGCGCTGACCCGTCCCGCCGGCGACGTGGAGCGCGCCGAGGTGACGGCGGTGGCCGCCCGGGACCGCGACAGCGCGCAGCGCTTCGCCGACAAGCACGGCATCCCCCGCGTCCACGACTCCTACACGGCACTGCTCGAGGACCCCGACATCGACGCCGTCTACGTCCCGCTGCCCAACGGCCTCCACGCTGAGTGGACGATCGCGGCGCTCGAGGCCGGCAAGCACGTGCTCTGCGAGAAGCCGTTCACCGCCAACGCCGCCGAGGCCCGGCACGTCGCCGAGACCGCACAGCGCTGCGAGCGGGTCGTGGCCGAAGCGTTCCACTGGCGCTACCACCCCATGGCGCGTCGCATGGTCGAGGTCGTCGGCAGCGGGGAGCTCGGCGAGATCGAACGGGTCGAGACCGCCATGTGCATCCCGCTGCCGCTGCTCAACGACATCCGCTACCGCTGGGACCTCGCCGGCGGAGCGATGATGGACACCGGCTGCTACGCGGTGAGCATGCTCCGGCACCTCTCCGGGCAGGAGCCCACCGTCACCGCCGCCCGCGCCACCGTGCTGCGCGACCAGGTCGACCGCGCCATGGAGGCCGACCTCGAACTGCCCGGCGGCGGCACGGGGAAGATCGTCGCCTCGCTGCTGTCACGTCACGTCCTCCGGGTCTCCGCCAGGGTGGTGGGCACCGAGGGGGAGCTGCGGGCGTTCAACCCGGTGGGCCCCCAGTACGGCTACCACCGGTTGACCGTGAAGACGCCCGAGGGGACCCGGCGGGAGCGCTTCACGAAGCGCTCCACCTACACCTTCCAGCTCGAAGCTTTCGCCGACGCGGTCCTCGACGGCGCCGAGATGCCCACACCTCCCGACGACGCGATCGCCAACATGGAGGTCGTCGACGCCGTCTACGAGGCCGCCGGGCTGAAGCCACGTGGCACGTGAGCGCCCCGCGGTGACGACACCGACCCGGTGACGCTCAGCGTCCGCGCTCGCCGTTGCCCTCCACGCGGCGCTGCTGACGGCGCTCGCGGCCGCGACGCACCGACTCGAGGTCGGGGATGGCGACGCGATCGCGCTTGAGCTCGGCGAAGTTCTCGTTGCGGGCCAGCCAGACGACGTGGCCGAGCAGCTCGACCGCCTCCTCGTCGTCGGGGACCTCGCTGATCACCGGGCCGAAGATCGCGGGACCGTCCCCGCCGTCCAGCGCGACCGTGGGGACGCCGAAGCTGCGCGTCGTCTCGCCCAGGTCGCGGTGCTCCTGGCACACGACCTCCCAGGTGCGCTCGTCGCCCTGCGCCTTCTCGGCGAGGGCGGAGTCGAGGCCGGCGTCCTCGAGCGCGGCGCCGACGACCTCGGGGGCGTCGAGGGCCTGGCCCTCCTGGTGGAACCGCCGGCCGATCGCCGTGTAGAACGCGCCGACGCCGGGATCGCCGGCGTCCTCGCGCACCAACACCGCGGTGCGCAGCGGAAGGCGCGAACGGGCGTGCGCCCGCGCCTTCGCCTCGGACTCCTCGCCCTCGTTCTGGACGCCGAGGGAGAACAAGGCGTACGAGAGCTCGACCTCACCGAGCTCCTCGAGGCGCTTCAACCAGCGCGAGGTCTGGTAGCACCAGGGACAGATCGGGTCGAAGTGCAGCCGGATGTGCTCGGCCATGTCGCTCCTCACTCGGCGTCGTCGTGCGTGCAATCCTCACCGCACGCGAGGTGTTCCCGGTGCGCGTGTACCCACAGGGACCCGTGATCGAACGTAGCCGCGCGGCCCACCTCGCGGCCGCCTTCGCTCCCCCGCCCGGCGAGGCCCGGTCACCCGGCCGCTGTCGGCGGTCCGGCGGGCGGCGGCGCCGGCAGCGGAGCCGAACCGGCCGCGTCGGTGCTCCCGGCGTCGCCAGCCTCGATGTCGCCGGTGTCGTCCATGCGGTCGAACAACCCCTTGACGGTCCCGAGCCAGAAGGCAGCCGAGGCGAACAGGGCACCGGCCACCGCGACGGTGATCCGCGGCCCCGCCACGTCGGCCAGCCACCCCTGGAGCAGGGAGCCGATCGGCATCGAGCCGGTCAACCCCATGATGTAGAGCGCCATCACCTTCCCCCGCATCGTCTCGTCGACGAGGAGCTGGAGGGTGGTGTTGAGGGTCGAGGCGATGGCGAGGTACGCGGCGCCGGCCACGAGCAGCGCCACGAAGCCCACCGCGTACACGGGCGCCTGCGCGAAGACGACCAGCGCGACTCCGTAGGTGAGCACCGACGTGAACGCGAGGTGGCTGCGCGCCAGACCGCTCCCCCGTCCGGCGACCAGCGGCGTGCCGAGGACGGCGCCGATCCCGAGCGCCGCTCCCATGAACCCGAACGCGACGTCGCCGACACCGAACACCTCGTCGGTGAAGACCTTCACGAGCGAGAACACGGGGCTGCCGAGGAAGCCGAGCAGGACCACGACCTTCACGCAGACCGCCATGCCCGGACGCTCCCGGATGTAGCGCGCCGTCTCGGCGAACTCGGCGAAGACCCGCAGCCGCCCCCGATCCACCTTGGGGAGCGGCGGCACCCGGATCGCCAGGAGCGCCACGATCACCGCCCCGTACGACACCGCGTTCACGAGAAACGCGGCCGTCGGCCCCCACACGGCGATGATCCCCCCGGCGGCGGCCGGACCCAGCGCCCGGGCGGCGTTGAACTGCGCCGAGTTGAGGGTCACGGCGTTGAGCAGGCTGCGCCGCGGCACGAGCTCGCTGATGAACGCCTGCCAGGACGGGATGTTGACACCGGTGACGATGCCGTGCGCGCCGACCAC
The DNA here is from genome assembly GCA_964438505.1 of uncultured Burkholderiales bacterium. GTDB lineage: Bacteria > Actinomycetota > Acidimicrobiia > IMCC26256 > JACPCJ01 > CAYTKN01. The sequence continues at coordinate 9,428 of CAYTKN010000042.1, read as the reverse complement.
CGCGACGATCCACCACGGCGTCGCCACCCCGGTCGCGAACAGGGCCCAGAGGACCAGGGCGGCGGCGGCCAGCCCCGTCTGGGTGGCGAGCAGCACCGACCGCCGCGGCAGCCGGTCGGAGAGGGAGCCGCCGAGCGGCCCCATGAACACGGCCGGGACGAACGAGAGGAAGGCGCTGAAGCCGATCCAGGTCGCGCTCCCGGTCATCTCGAAGAGCACGAACGGGACCGTGGCGCGCTGGATCCAACCTCCGGTGCTCGAGAGCAGCGCGCCGGACCAGAACAGCGCGAAGTTGCGCTCCTTGAGCGCGACCGCGGCGTCGCGGAACCCGGGCTTGCGGACCTCGGGAGCTGGTGTCGCTGCCACGGTCGGGAGCGTATCCGGGTGCGTCCCCACGTCCCGCTCCCGGGTTCCGCTCCCCGGGATCCGGCCCGGATCCGCCTGCCCGCTCAGGCGACCGGCGAGCCGGGTTCCACCCCGTCGACCTCGAGCAGGTGCACCGTCCCGTCGGCCTCGAGCGCGCCGAGCACGAGGAACTGGCTCTCGAAGCCGGCGATCCGCTTGGTTCCGAGGTTGACGGCGCCGACCACGAGGCGCCCCTCGAGCTGCTCACGGGTGTAGTTGGTGACCTGGGCGCTGGTGCGCAGCTCGCCGATCTCGGGACCGAACTCGACGGTCAGCTTCCACGCGGGGGCACGGGCCTCCGGGAAGTCCTCGACCGCCACCACGCGACCCACCCGCAGGTCGAGCGCGGCGAAGGTCTCGAAGTCGACGTCGTCCTTCTTCGGCGGCGAGGTCATCGGAGGGATGGTAGAGGCGCGCGCCCGGTCCGCTCAGGTGCCGCGGCGGCCGTGCTTCCAGTAGCCGCGCACCGCGGTGCGGTTCCGCGGCACCCCCCGGTCGTCGAAGAGGTGGCGCCGGATCTGCTGGACCGCCGCGGCCTCGCCGGCGGCCCACACGCGGGCGTCCTCGGGCAGCTCCGCGGAGCGGACCGCGGCGACCAGCGCGTCGCCCGGCGCGCCGTCCGGCGGCAGCTCGTGCCACTCCACGTTCGCCCGGGGGTGCTCGGGCAGGGTGAGGCGCGCGTCGGGATGGGCGACCTCGACGTGGACCTCCACCGGGCGCTCGCCCGGGAGCGTCTCGAGGAGCTGGGCGATCGCGGCGAGCGCGGTCTCGTCGCCCGCCAGGAGGAAGCCGGGCGCGTCGGGGTCGACCGTGTACCCGCGGCCGGGCCCCGAGACGGCGGCCGGGTCGCCCGGCGTCGCCGCGTCGGCCCACCGGGAGGCGGCGCCGTCGCCGTGCACGACGATCCAGAGCTCGAGCTCGTGCGCGTCGGGGTCGACGCGGCGTGGCGTGAAGGTCCGGATCGTCGGCCGCTCACCGCCGGGGAGGAGGAACTGGTTGCCGTCCCACTCCGGCATCACCAGCTCGCGCTCCCCCGGGGTGGGGACGAGGAGGCGCACGCTCGCCGCCGGCTGCTCGACGGTCAGGCCCTCGAGCTCGGCGCCGCCGAGCACCACCCGCGTCAGGCGGGGTGTCAGGCGCTCGGTGCTGCGCACCTCCACCCGGCGGTAGCGCGGCGGCTCGCGGCGGACGGGTCTGCGTCTGGGGCTCTGCTCGGAAGGGCTCATGCGGCCAGTGTCCCATCACCGGGCGGGCAACCCGATCCCGCGCGCCGGCTGGCCGCGGTCAGGCCGCCCGTCCGCGCTGGAGCGTCTCCTCGACCACGGCGTCGATCGTCGTCCCGCGGTTCACCCGGCGGCGGAGCCGGCGCCGCTCCCGCTCGGAGAACCCGCCCCAGATCCCGAAGCGCTCGCGCTCCTCGAGCGCCGCCTTCAGGCACTCGGCCTTCACGGGGCACCGTGCGCACACCGCCTTGGCCTCGCTGGTGGGCGCTCCGCGGCCGGGGAAGAAGACCGCCGGATCCATGCCGCGGCACGCGGCCAGCCTGGTCCACGATCGCCGGACCTCGTCGGACTCCGGCGAGGTGTCCACCCCGCGGCCGAGCAGCTCCTCGACGGCGATGCCCATGCTCTCTCCCTTCCGGACGTGCCCGATCACCCGGGGCGGGCCATGTTCTCGAACTTCGTGAGATGCTCGAGGAAGGCCAGCCGCACGGTGCCGGTGGGGCCGTTGCGGTGCTTGGCAACGATGATCTCGGCGCTGCCCCGGTCCGGTGACTCGGGGTTGTAGACCTCGTCGCGGTAGATGAACGACACGACGTCGGCGTCCTGCTCGATGCTGTTGTGCACAACCAGCCCCTCCGCGATGAAGTTGTGCGTGCCCGGGACGGTGGCGTCGTAGACGTCCGTCTCGCCGAGGTACTCGATCGACTCGACCGAGTCCCAGAGGAGGTCGCTGCGGCGGAGGCCGTGCAGCTCGTCGTCGACCGTGGCGGCGAGGTCGTCGGCCGCCTCGGGCTCCGAGCGGGTGAGCGTCCCCCCGTAGTAGGTCTCGCCCATGGCGGACCGGTACGTGCGGTGCCGGCCTCCCTGCGGAGCCGGATGGCGCGACGAAGCCGAGCCGTCGCCGTGCGCTGCGCCGGCGTCGCCCGTCCCGCCGGCAGCGCCGCGGGGCTCGACGACCTCGTCGAGGAAGCGCCGGCGGCTCCGCTCGCTGGCGATCCGGACCTCGTGGGCGACGGCGCCGCCCGGATGCTCGACGGCGCGGACCCTCGCGAGGACGCCGAAGCGCAGCAACAGGAGCTGGAGGCCGGAGGCCAGCTCGCGGCTCGTGGTGAGGTACGAGAACCGCGGGCTGCCGTCCCCGGTCGCCCGGTTGCCCGCGCTCCACAGGTGCCGCACGAACGTGGCGAGCTGGTCGCGCGCCAACCCGGAGACGGCGTCGGGGATCGCCACGCCGCGCCCGGCGCGGCCGTGGACCCCGAGGCGCTCCAGCCAGGCCACCAGGCGATCGGAGCGGCGAGCGCACGGCTCGTGGCGCGACGCGAGGTGGAGGTGCTGGTACGCGCCCCGGTCGACGCGGCGGGGTTCCACGCCGAGCGCGCGCGCCGCCCGCTCGACCACGTCGAGCGCCGCGGCGTCGGAGCTCGTGTAGGTGAGCGGCCGGCCGGCCGTGCACGTCCCCGCCGCCAGGAGGTGGGCGAGCAGGACCACCTCGTCGTCCTTCCAGCGGGCGGGCCGGTCGGCCTCGGGGATGCGCCGCGGGATCGCCACGCGCTCGCCCGCCCGGAGCTGGTCGAGGCGGCGCCACCCGTCGAAGGTGAGGAACGGGTGGTTGGGGCTCGCCTTCACCGTCATCCCCGAGGACAGGGTCAGCCGGTGGACGGGCTTCACGCCGCTGCGGAACACGTGCGACATCACGCCGCGGACGACCCGGTAGTCGTCGTCGACCGTGTAGACGGGAACGTCGCGCTCGCCGGTGGCGAGGAGGTCCCCGAGCGTCACGCTCTCGCCGGTGTCGGCACGGAGGATGCGGGTGTCGGCGGTGAGGCACCCCGACTCGCGCAGGTCGGCGAGCATCGGGCGCTTGTCCTGGCGCATCTCGGGCATGCGGTTGAGCTGGGAGAGCGCCATGACCGGCGTCTCGAGCTCACGGGCGAGGATCTTCAGGCCCCGTGACAGCTCCGAGACCTCGACCTGGCGGCTCTCGGAGCGACCTCCGGGGGTCGACATGAGCTGGAGGTAGTCGACGACGATCAGGCCGAGGTCGCCGAAGCGCGCCTTGAGCCGCCTCGCCTTGGCCCGCATCTCCATCACGGAGCAGTGCGGGTTGTCGTCGATGAACAGCGGCGCCTCCCCGAGGCGCCCCACGGCGTGCGCGATCCGCGTCCAGTCGGCGTCGGCGAGGTCGCCCCGGCGCAGCTTCTTGGAGTCGACGCGGGCTTCGGTCGCGAGCATGCGTTGGGTGAGCTCGAGGTGCCCCATCTCCATCGAGAAGAAGACCACCGGTCGTTGCACCTCGAGCGCCACGTTGGAGGCGGCGCCGAGCGCCAGGGCGGTCTTGCCCATCGAGGGCCGCGCCGCGACCACCACGAGCGCGGAGGGCTGGAGGCCGAGGAGCAGCTCGTCGAGGTCGAGGTAGCCGGTGGGGACCCCGGTGACCGACACGTTGCGGCCGTAGAGCGCCTCGAGCTGGTCGAGGCTCTCCTGGAGCACGTCGTGGAGCGCCACCAGGCTGTCGGACACGCGGCGCTCGGCGACCTCGAAGACGAGCGACTCGGCGCGGTCGAGGGTCTCGCCGACGTCGTCGGGGAGCTCGTAGCCCATCTCCGAGATCTCCCCCGCCACCATGATGAGCCGCCGCAGCAGCGAGAGCTCCTCGACGATGCGCGCGTAGTGCGCCGCGTTGGCGGACGCCGGGGTGTTGTTCTGGATCTGGAGGAGGGTCGACTTGCCGCCGATGGCCTCGAGCAGCCCGTTGCGCCGCAGCTCCTCGGCGACGGTCACCGGGTCCGCGGGCTCGCCGGTGCCGTAGAGGGCGAGCACCGCGTCGAAGATGTGGGCGTGGGCGGGCTTGTAGAAGTCGTCGGCCTTCACCGACTGCACCGCGGCGGCGATGGCGTCGCGGGAGAGGAGCATGGCGCCGAGCAACGACTCCTCGGCCTCGAGGTTGTGGGGCGGCACGCGGCTCGCCGTCCCCGATCGCTGGTGCAGCTCCACGGCCGACTGCGCCATTCAACCCCCCTCTGCTCGACTCCGTGCGACGGACCCATGCACCGTCGCACGGATGCCCTGTGGGGAAGAAGAGGACAACCCGAGGAATCCTGGGGATTCGACGGGGACAACCGAGCCCTCCGCTGTGGAGAACTCCGGCCTGCTGTGGACGAGGCGCGCGCGGCGCGCGGCGGGACCGATCACATGGTCGACGGTACGGACGCCCACTGACAGCTACGGGGGCGCGACGGGATCGCCGGAGCGCTCTGCGAAGCGCCCGCCGGAGCGCCCGCCGAAGGGCCCGCGCCCGTGGAGCTCCGGGAGGCGGCCGCGACGCGGCTCGCGCGCTGTGGACCGGGGGCTGGCCTCGCCGCTCCCGGACCGCCCCGGGCCGCTCCTCGCCGGGGCGCTACTCCTCGGCGAGGACGACGACGTTGAAGGTGGCCTCCACGTCGGGGTGGACCTTGAGCGAGATCTCCCTCGTGCCCAGCTCGCGGATCGGCTCGTCGAGCTGGAGCTTGCGGCGGTCGATCTCGACCCCGAGCTGCTCGGAGGCGGCCTGCGCGACGTCGGCTGCGGTCACCGAGCCGAAGAGCCGGCCGGCTTCCCCGGCTCGCGCCAGGACCCGGACGTTCTGGGAGCGCAGCTTCGCGGCGACGGCCTCGGCCGCTTCACGCTCCCGCGCCTCGCGGGCCTCCCGAGCGCGCTGCATCGCCTGGGCCTGGCGGACGGCGCCCTTGGTGGCGGTGATGGCGAGGCCGCGGGGGACGAGGTAGTTGCGGGCGTAGCCGTCGGCCACCTCGACGAGATCGCCCTTGTGGCCCAGGTTCTCGAGGTCCTCGCGGAGGATGATCTTCACGACTGCTCCTCCTGCTCGGAGCCGTCGCCACCGGAACCGGCGCCGGAGCTCTCGCCATCTGCCTCCGGAGGGGGGCCCTCCGAAACGGGAGCCTCGGAGGTGGCGACAGCCGTCTCGGCATCCCCGGCATCGGCGCCGACGGCGGCCTCCGCGGAGTCCTCGCCGTCACCGTCGGCTTCGTCGCTCTTCCTGGGTGGGGGCGGCGGCTGCTTCGGCGCCGGCGGAGGCGCCGAGGCGCTCGAGCGCCCACGGCCCCCGCCGCCCTTGCCCTTGCGCACCTGCACCTGGCGCTGCGCGTAGGGGAGCAACGCCAGCTCCCGTGCGAGCTTGATGGCCTTCGCCACCTGGGTCTGGTGGAACCGGCAGTTGCCCGTGACGCGGCGGGCGCGGATCTTGGCGCGCTCCGAGATGAACCGACGGAGCAGGTCCGCGTCCTTGTAGTCGACCCACTCGATGCCCTCGCTACAGAAGATGCAGACGCGCTTCTTCGCGGGGCGGTAGGTGGGCTTCTTCCTCCGCTGCTTGGTGTTCCGTGCCACGTGCTCCTCCTCGAGGGCCGGGAGCGCACCGAGGGGGCCGGGCCCGTCGAGGGACCGGCCCGCCCTCGGTCACCGCCTCAGAACGGCTCCTCGTCCTTGTCGTTGGTGCCGCCGCTCCCGCTCCCGCCGCCGGCGCCGGTGCCCGCGCCGACCGGCTCGGCCGTGCGCCGGTTGGTCTTGTGGATCTCGGTGGTGGCCCAACGGAGGCTGGGCCCGATCTCGTCGGCGACGATCTCGATCACGCTGCGCCGGTCGCCCTGCTCGGTCTCCCACGTGCGCTGGTCGAGCCGACCCGTGACGATCACCCGTGCGCCCTGGCTCAGCGACTCGCCGACGTTCTCGGCCATGTCCCGCCAGCAGATGACGTTGAAGAAGGAGGTGTCCTCCTCCCACTCCCCGGTCTGCCGGTTGCGCCAACGGCGGTTGACCGCCACCCCGAGCTGCGCCTTGGCCACGCCCGAGGGCGTGAATCGGAGCTCCGGATCGCGGGTGAGGTTGCCGGTGATCGTGATCGTGTTGCCGTTCGCCATGGTTCCTCCCTGTTCCCTATGCCTCGGCCGAGCCGGTCGTCGCTGCCCCGGCGTCGAGCGCCACCTCGGGCACGCGGACGACGCGGTGACGGAGGACGTCGTCGGAGAGGGAGAGCGTCCGGTCGACCCGTTGGATGAGCTCGGACTCGGCCCTGGCCTGGAGCACCGCGTAGATGCCCTCGGTCCGGTGCCGCAGCTCGTAGGCGAAGCGGCGCTTGCCCCAGTGGTCGACACGTCCCGGCTCGCCGCCGCCGGCGGTGATCTGCTCGACGGCGCCGTCGACGACGGACCGGATCGTCTCCTCGTCCAGGTCCGCGTCGAAGATGAACACGATCTCGTACGGTCTCACGGACCGTCACCTCCTCTGGACCGCAGGGGGTCCTGCGGGCCCCCGTGGGGGCAGGACTCGAGTGCCCGTTCGGCACCGGTGAACCCGCGCAGGTTACAGCAACGAGCCCACCGATCGACCAACGGGCTCCCGGCCCGACGCGACCTATCGAGGACGACCCTACCGACCGCCACCGACAACAACGCGCGACCGCCGTCGACGCCACCGCGACGGTCGGAAGCTCAGGGCTCGCAGGAACCCCCGAGCGGGCCGTCGGGGAGCTCGCCGGGGGCGGTCTCGACCGCGAACCGGAAGGGCGCCTCCGCCCCGTAGGTGGGGCACTCCTCGACCGAGCCCGCGCACGGCTCCATCACGTGGCCTCCGACCCGCTCCCCGTCGGCGTCGTAGAAGCCGATCTCGAGGGGTTCGACCACCTCGGACATGGTGAACGCGCCGTCGGTCGGCTCCTCGAAGAGGAACAGCATGCCGTCGACGCGCTCGAGCACCGACTCGCGCCCGCGCAGGCCCGCCTCCCGCTCCGAGGGCGTCTCGGCCACGAGCAGCTCGAGGCAGGCCTCGCCCACCGAACGGCACGTCCGCGCGAGCCCCGAGCCGTCGGCACCCGTCGCGCCCGTCGCACCTGTCGTATCTGTCGCTCCCGGCGCGCCGCTCTCGACGACCCGAGGATCCGCGGGCCGGTTGGCGCCCACGAGCAGCACGGCCACCACCGCGAGCACCGCGACGGCGGCCACGATCCAGGTCCGGAAGCCTCGGGCGAGGCCCACGACCACGTCGAGGGGCCCGGCCGCATCGCCCCTCCCGTCGTCGCCGCTGTCGTCGTCGGACCTGGGGATCACGTGGGGAGGGCCCGCGCCCCGCTCAGGCGGTCCGGTTGCCGTAGAGGCCGAGGCTCTCGCCCAGCTCTGGGCTGACCCCGTACGACTCGTCGGCCGAGGGGAACCGCCCGGCGCGCACGTCGTCGGCGAACGCCCGCACGGCGTCGGTGGCGTCCGCCTTCAACGACGCGTAGCGGCGCACGAACTTCGGTTGGATGCGGTCCTCGAAGCCGGTCAGGTCGTGCCACACGAGCACCTGGCCGTCGCAGTCCGCGCCGGCCCCGATCCCGATCGTGGGCACGGAGACCGCCTCGGTCACCATGCGGGCGACCTCGTCGGGGACGGCCTCGAGGACGATCGAGAAGCAGCCGGCGTCGGCCAGCGCGCACGCGTCGTCGACGAGGGCCAGCGCGGCGTCGCGCGCCTTGCCCTGCACGCGGTACCCGCCGATCGCGTTCACCGACTGGGGCGTGAGGCCGAGGTGGCCCATCACCGGGATCTCGGTGTCGAGGATGGCCTCGACCGAGGGGACCCGCTTGGCGCCGCCCTCGAGCTTGACCGCGGTCGCGCCGGCGCGAACGAGATCGGCGGCGTTGCGGACCGTCTCCTCGCGGGAGACGTGGTAGCTCATCCACGGCAGGTCGGCGACGACGAGCGGCTGGGGCTCCTCGCGGCCCGGGTGGTCGACCGCGTTGGCGGCCAGACCCCGGGCGACGGCACCGACGTGGTGGCGCATGTCGTCCACGGCGACCTGGAGCGTGTCGTCGTACCCCAGCACCACCATGGCGACCGAGTCGCCGACGAGGACCATGTCGACGCCGGCGTCGTCGGCGACGCGGGCGGTGGGAGCGTCGTAGGCCGTGACCATGACGAGCGGTGGGTCGCCCCCCTTGCGGGCACGGATCGCGGGAGCGCTGATCGCCTTGGGCATGTTCACCTCCACCGTCCAGGGCACGGGCGGCTCCCGGCGGTACCGACTGATTCTAGGCGAGCGGCCGGTGTTCCTCCCCTCGGGGGTCGCCGGGGCCGCCACCCGCGCCGACGGCGGGGACGAGAGGAACGGCGGCCACTACGCTGCCGCGTCGTGGAGCGCGCCTGCGAGAACTGCGCCATGCCCGACGACGAGCTCGTCCCCGTGCACCGGATGTACGTGACCCCCGAGACGTGGGACACGCCGCGCTCCGAGCGGGTCGAGGACGAGGTCGAGGTGTGGTGCCTGTCGTGCACGAGCCAGTACCCGCACCGGGTCGTCGAGGACGCCGAGGAAGGGGACTGAACGGGGACTGACCGGGGGACGCGCGAGGACCGGCGTGAGCGCCGCCGGATGCGTCTCCGCGTCCCTCTCCGCGTCCCTCTCCGCGTGCGTCACCGCCGGGTGCGCCTCCGGGAGGCCGCGGCCACCACCGCCGCTGCGACCGCGCCGAACGCGAGCGCACCCGCCGTGGCGCCCCGCACGGCTCCCAGCGTCTCGCCGGCCCGCTCCACCACCGGTCGCGCGCTCCCCTCGACCCCGGCGAGGTCCACGAGGACGCCGGGAGCCAGCAGCGCCCCGACGAGCGCGGCCGCCGCGAGCAGCGGACCGCCCGCCACGGCCGCCAGGTGCAGCCGTCGCGACCGGGACCCCGCCGGCCGCCGCGAGGGAACCGCTGCCCGGCCGGCGGCGAGCAGCGCCACCGTCGCGGCCGCCGCGAGCAGCAGCGCCGCGCCCGCCACGCCCTCG
>CAYTKN010000041.1:0-25112 GCA_964438505.1 uncultured Burkholderiales bacterium | reverse complement strand
AGGGAGCCGCGGCACCACACGGATGACGATGACACCGGCGACACCGGCGACACCGCGACCGGCACCGGACCGTTCGCGGTGACGCGAGGATCTGCGATCCGGGCGGTGACCACCGCCCTGCTCCCGATCGTCTTCACGGCCATGCCGATGTTCCTCGTCTCGACCCTCGCCGTGCGCCTCCGCCGGGACTTCGGGTTCGACGAGGCAGCGCTGGGCTCCGCGGTGGCCATGGGGACGGGCACCACCGCGTTCGTGGCGATGTTCCTGGGCCGCCTCGTCCAGCGCATCGGGCCCAACGCCGGTCTCAGGCTCGGCGCCGTGACGAGCGCCGCCTCGCTCTGCGGGATCGCGCTGCTGGCGGAGAGCTGGGCGGTGCTGGCCGCGTTCCTCGTCGTCGGTGGCGTCGCCGGCGCCATCACCATCCCGGCGAGCGACCTGTGGCTCTCGCGAACGATCCCGCCCCGACGTCAGGGCCTGGCGTTCGGCGTCAAGCAGGCCGGTGGACCGGCCGCCGCGCTCGTCGCCGGCATCGCCGTCCCCGCGCTCGCGGCGACGTTCGGCTGGCGGTGGGCGTTCGCCGCCGCGAGCGTCGGAGCCACGCTGGCCGCGCTGGCGGTCCCCCGCGCCGGGCGCCACAGCGCTGCTGCGAGACGACGCGGGTCACGACGCGGGTCACGACGCGACGGCGACGTCGCGATCGGCCCGCTGATCGTCCTGACCTTCGCCATGGGTCTCGGCCTCGCCGCCGCCGTCGCGTTCACCACCTTCCTCGTCAGCGCCGCGGTCGCGAGCGGGATGGACGACTCCACGGCAGGGTTCCTGTTCGCCTTCGGCAGCCTCGTCGGGATCGGCGCCCGGGTGCTCCTCGGCCACCTCGCCGACCGGCGGACCGACAACCAGCTCACGATCATCGCCGGCTTGCTGGCCGTCGGCTCGGGGGGCTTCCTGCTCCTCTCCACCCAGACGCCGGCGCTCATGGTCGTCGCGACCCCGATCGTGTTCATGACCGCGTGGGGCTGGACCGGCATCTTCCTGCTCGCGCTCGTCCGCGTGAACCCGAACGCGCCCGCGGCCGCGTCCGGCATCGCCATCACCGGCGGCTACGCGGGCATGGTCGTCGGGCCCGTCGCCTTCGGCCTCCTCGTCCGCCACTCGTACACGCTGGCGTGGTCCGCGGCCGCCGCGACCTCGCTCGCCGCCGCGGTCGTCATGTTCCTCGCCGGCGCCGTGACACACCGCGGGGGACACGTGCCCGGCGGCACCGAGCTCGCTCCCGTCGGGGCCCCGCCGGTCGCGCGAGAGCGCACGCCCTGACCCCGGGGGCCGCGTGACCCGCGGCGTCGGGACACCCCGGTCACGCCGAGCCGGTGGAGGGGGCCGTCCCGGATGGGGACGACCGGGGAAGCGGACGCTCGGGGAACGCCCGCGCGTGCCAACCGGCGCGCACCTCCCGGCTCACCTTGCTGTCCAGCACGAGCGGTCCCGATCGCTCCTCGAGCCACCCGTCGAGGCGGTCGAGGTCGTCCTCGGCGCGCACGACCCAACCCTGCGCGCCGAGCGCCCGAGCCACGGCGGCGAAGTCCACGTCGCCGAACACCGAGCCGACCGTCGGCTGCCCCAACGCGCGGAGCTGGTGCATCTCCGCGCCGTACGCCGCGTCGTCGAGGACGACGACCAGGACCGGCAGCTCGCTGCGCACCAGCGTCTCGAGCTCCCCGAGGGTCATGAGCAGGCCGCCGTCGCCGACGAGCGCGACGACGAGGCGCCCCTCCCCTCCGCTCGCCGCGCCGATGGCTGCTCCCATGCCGAGGCCGACCGCACCGAAGTGGACGCCGAAAACGAAGCTCGCCTCGTCGGGCACCGACAGGTACTGGACCGGGAACCCGCAGAAGTGCCCGCCGTCGGTGACCACGATCCGCTCGGCGGGGAGGCGCTCCTCCAACGCGCACATGAGCGCTCGCGGGTCGATCGCCGCCTCGGTGGAAGCGTCGTCGAAGGAGCCCCGGCCCTCGACCGGCTCGACCGGTCCACCCCGTCGCTCGAACACGGGCCGGTAGCCGTCGGAGCGCTCGGTCCGCCCGGCTGCCTCGAGGAGGCCGCGCGCGACCTGGCGGGCGTCTCCGTGCAGCGCCACGGTGGCGCGGGTGTGACGGCCGATGGCTTCCGGGTCGGCGTCGCAGTGGATGACGGTGGCCTCGGGAGCGACGAGCGTCCCGCTCTCGGTGGTCCACGGGTTGAGGCTCGCCCCGAACGCGACGATCGCGTCGGCTTCCGCGATCAGCTCGCTGCCGATGGTGGTGCCGAGGGAACCCATCACACCCAGGTCGTACCGGTGCCCGGCGAAGAAGCCCTTCGCCTGCACGGTGGTGGCCAGCAGCGCCCCCGTGACGTCCGCCAGCTCCTCGAGCTCTCGGCGGGCCCCCGCGAGGACGGCGCCGCGTCCGGCCACCACCACGGGGCGCCGCGCGGAGCCGAGGTGGTCGAGCGCCGCGCGGAGCGCACCCGAACCGACCGCCCCGACGCGCTCGCCGTCACCGAGCAGCGAGGCGACGTCACGTGGCGGTGGCACCCGCACCTCCTGGAGCTCGGTGGGGAGGCACACCGCGACGGGAGACGCGCTCGACCGGGCTCGCTGGTACGCCTCGACCACCGCGTCGAACGGTGACGTTCCCTCGTCGACGTGCACGAAGGGCGTCTCGGCCACCGCCAGCGCGTCGTGCTGCGCGAAGTACTGGAGATCGCCGGGACCGACCTCGGGGGCGAGGAGCACGACGGGAGCCCTCGCCCGCACCGCGCCCAGGAGACCGGTGACGGCGTTGGAGACTCCGGGGCCTTGGGTCACCGTGCAGAACCCGACCTCACCGCCGGTCTGGGCGGAGCCGCACGCCATGCTCACCGCGGACGTCTCGTGCCGGGCACCCACGAACTCGATCCCGTGGCGCTCGACGGCACAGCTCACGATCCGGAGGTTCCCGTCGCCCATGAGACCGAAGAGCTGCCGGACCTCGAGCGACCGCAACGCCTCGGCCACGGCTTCGTAGCAGTACATGCCGGCCCTCCTCTCGGGCACCGGCGAGCGAGGCGCGGCCGCGCCCGGCCACGTCACCCCCCGGACCGCTCCTTCCTAGCGCCTCGCGGGGCTCGGCACCAGCGTCGACGCTCGACGCGGGCCTCGGTGCGCCGACGCGGCCCTACGCGGACGCCTCGCCGGCGGCGCGGCGGATCACCGCCACCACGTCCTCGCTCGACGCGCCCGGCGTGAGGACGCCGGCGGCGCCTGCCTCCTCGAGGACGGGGACGTCGTCGGGCGGGACGATCCCGCCGACGACCAGCGGGATGGCGGCGCCCGCGTCGTGCAGGCGCGCCAGGATCTCGGGCACGATCGTGAGGTGGGCGCCCGAGAGGAGCGACACCCCGATCACGTCGACGTCCTCCTGGACGGCGGCGTCCACCAGCGACTCGGGGGTCTGGTAGAGGCCCGTGTAGACGACCTCGAAGCCGGCGTCGCGCAGCGTGCGCGCCACGACCTTGACGCCGCGGTCGTGGCCGTCGAGGCCGACCTTGCCGACGAGGACCCGGGTGGTCACCGCCGCGCCGTCCCGCTCGTGCTCACACGCTCGGGCGCTCGACGTGACGGCCGAGCACGCTGGCGAGGGTCTCCATGACCTCGCCGACCGTGGCGTAGGTGCGGACCGCCTCGACGAGGCGCGGCATCAGGTTCACCTCCGGCTCCGCGGCGTCGCGCCGCAGCCGATCCAGCGCTCCGGCGACCGCGTCGTCGTCGCGGTCGGCCTTGACCTCGGCGAGGCGCTTGCGCTGCCGCTGCTCGTCCTCGCCGGTGATCTTGAGGAGCTCGATCTCGTCGTCTTCCCCGCCCTCGGTGAACTCGTTGACGCCGACGACGACCCGCCGACCGGTGTTGAGCTTGCGCTCGAAGTCGTAGGCGGAGTCCGCGATGGCCTCCTGGAAGTAGTTGCGCTCGATGCCCTGGTGGACGCCCTCGAGCATCGAGCCCGAGCCGAGCTCGTCGATCTCCGAGAAGATCTCCTCGGCGCGGCGCTCCACCTCGTCGGTCAGCTCCTCGACGAACCAGGAGCCCCCGAGCGGATCGGCCACGTTGGCCACGCCCGTCTCGTGGGCGATCACCTGCTGGGTCCGCAGGGCGATGCGCGCCGCCTTGTCGGTCGGCAACGCCATCGCCTCGTCCATCGAGTTGGTGTGCAGGCTCTGGGTGCCCCCCAGGACCCCGGCGAGCGCCTCGATCGCCGTGCGCGCCACGTTGACCTCGGGTTGCTGGGCGGTCAGCGACACCCCGGCGGTCTGGGTGTGGAACCGCATCCGCATCGAGCGCGGGTCCGACGCCTCGTAGCGGTCGCGCATCCACCGGGCCCAGATGCGCCGAGCCGCCCGGTACTTGGCGATCTCCTCGAAGAAGTCGGTGTGGGCGTTGAAGAAGAACGACAGGCGCGGCGCGAACGCGTCGACGCCGAGGCCCCGCTCCAGCGCGAGCTCCACGTACGCGAAGCCGTTGGCGAGGGTGAACGCCAGCTCCTCCACCGCCGTGGAGCCCGCCTCGCGGATGTGGTAGCCGGAGATCGAGATCGGGTGCCACCGCGGCATCTCCGCCGCGCAGAAGTCGATCGTGTCGGAGACCAGCCGCATCGCCTGGCGGGGCGGGAACACGAACTCCTTCTGCGCCTGGTACTCCTTGAGGATGTCGTTCTGGAGCGTGCCGCCCAGCTCGGCCCGCGGGGTCCCGCCCGCCTCGCCGACCGCCACGTACATCGCCAACAACACCGCCGCGGGGGCGTTGATGGTCATCGACGTCGTGACCTCGCCCAGGTCGATGCCCGCGTAGAGGTCCTCCATGTCGGCCAGGGTGTCGACGGCGACGCCGCACTTGCCCACCTCGCCGGCGGCCAGGGGGTCGTCGGAGTCGCGGCCCAGCAGCGTCGGGAGGTCGAACGCCGTCGACAGGCCGGTGCCGCCCGCGTCGAGGATCTCGTGGAAGCGGCGGTTGGTGTCCTCCGGGGTGCCGAACCCCGCGAACATCCGCATCGTCCACAGCTTCGAGCGGTACATCGAGGCGTAGGGGCCCCGCGTGTAGGGCCACTCACCGGGGAACTCGCCGTCGTCGGGCCCGTAGGCGGCATCCACCGGGATCCCCGAGAGCGTCTCGAAGTCGACGTCGCGGGTCGGCGACTCCTCGTACGCGCGCTGCCACCTGGCTCGGCTCACGGCAACCACGTTATTGCCTCGACGACGCAGCCTCACCGTCACTGCGTCGTCGGCGCCCGACCCGGCGGGGTCGATGGGCTCAGGTGAACGAGTCGACGAGGGCGCCCGGTGGACCTCGCGTCAAGCGCCGGGCCCGGCGCTCGACTGCCGACCGCGCCCGGGCATCACCTGCGCGAAGACCCGGGAGCGCAGCTCGCCGAACCGGGGATCGGCGCGGGTCTCCAACTGGTCGCGCGGGCGTGGCAGGGGCACCTCGATCTCCTCGAGCACGACCGACGGGCGCTGCGAGAGCACCGCGACGCGGTCCGAGAGGTACACGGCCTCGTCGATGTCGTGGGTGACGAAGAGGATCGTCACGCCGAGGCGCTCCCAGACGTCGAGGAGCAGGTCCTCGAGGACCGCGCGGGTCTGCGCGTCGACCGAGGCGAACGGCTCGTCCATCACGAGCACGTCGGGTGCCGTGGCCAGCGCCCGGGCGATCGCGACGCGCTGCTGCATCCCGCCGGAGAGCTGCCACGGGTACAGGTCCTCGACGTCCTCGAGACCGACCGACTGGAGCGTGTCGCGCACGCGCTCGCGCACCTCGTGCTTGTCGAGCTCGCTGTCCCACAGCGCCAGGCTCACGTTCTTCCCGTTGGTGAACCACGGGAACAGCGACCGGCTGTAGTCCTGGAACACCACCGCCAGACCCGGGACGGGTTCGGTCACCTCGCGGCGGTGGAGCCGCACGGTCCCCCCGCTGGCCTCCCGCAACCCGGCGACGCACATCAGGAGGGTCGTCTTGCCGCATCCCGACGGGCCCACGAGCGAGACGAACTCGTGCCGGCGGACCGCCAGGTCCAGGCTCTCGATCGCGTCGACCGCGGTGGCGCCGCTCCCGTAGGTCTTCGAGAGGCCCTCGATCTCGATGATCGGCGTCGTCGAGGCGCCGCCGCGCGCTTCGGCACGGGGGACACCACGGGAGCTGGGGCGCTCCCCCGCCTCCGGCTTGCCTTCGGTCACAGCACACCCTCCCCGCGGCGTCGGTGCCACCGCAACACGGTCCGCTCGACCAGGAAGAAGGCGCCGTTGAGCGCCACCGCCAAGAACCCGATCAGGGTCACCGCCGACCACATGTCGACGAACGAGAAGGTCCGCTGCGAGTAGACGATCTGGAACCCGATCCCCTCGGTGGCGACGAACATCTCGGAGATCACCACGAGGATCAGGGCGATGCCGAGGCTCACCCGCAGGCCGGCGAAGATCTGGGGGCTCGCGGCGGGCAGGACCACCTTCGTGAACATGTGGCGTCGCGGCAGGCGCAGGCTCCGACCCGAGTTCAGGATGGCCGGCTCGATGCCACGCACCCCGTCCATCGTGTTGAGCAGGACGGGCCAGACGGCCCCCATCACGATCAGGAACACGTTCATCCGGTCGGTGATCCCGAAGATCACCACGGCGACCGGGAGCAGGATGGTCGAGGGGGTCGACAGCCCGAAGCGGACCAGGGGCTTGAAGAACGCCTCCACCCGGCCGGAGAGGCCGAGGAGCAGGCCACCGACGACGCCGCCGACGACCACGAGCCCCCAGCCCCAGGCGAAGCGCACCAGGCTCGGCAGCGCGTGCTCGCGGAACAGCTCGCTGGTGAACAGCGTCCCGGGATCCGGGTCGAACCACCGGGCGAAGGTGTTGTCGAGGATGGTGGAGGTGGGTGGGACGAACAGCGACTCGCGGACCCGGAAGAGGATCTCCCACCCGACGAAGAACACGACGAGCAGCCACGACCAGCGCACCAGCTCCTTGAGGAGCGACAACCCGTGGGTTCGACTCGCGATCGCTCGGACCATGGCGCGCTCACACGCTCCGGTGCTCGGGGGTCCACGGCGACATCCACCGCTCGACGACGGTCAGCACGTAGTACAGCGTCACGCCGAGCGCCCCCACGAGCACGATGCCGGCGTAGACGAGCGCGGGCAGCTCGGCCTGCTGGTAGCGGATGATCAGGGTGCCGATGCCTCGGCTCGCTCCCAGGAGCTCGGCGCTGAGGACCACGACGAGACCGAGGCCGCCGGCGAGACGGACGCCGGTGCCGATGTACTGCGCGGAGGCGGGAAGCACCAGGGCGCGCAGCGTCCGCCAGCGGCCCCACCGGAGGCTGCGCGCGGCGTCGAGCCGCAAGGGATCGATCGAGCGGACGCCGTAGAGCGCGTTGAGGAACAGCGGCCACGCGATGGCGTAGGCGACCACGGCGAGCTTCATCTCCCGACCCAGCCCGAAGAACGCGATCGCCACGGGGATCAACGCGGTGGAGGGGATGGACCGCAGGACGTGCACCAACCCCGCGGTCGGCGGGTACAGCGCCCTGACCGAGCCAACCACGAGCCCCAGGGGCACCGCGACGGCGACCATGAGCACCATGGCGAGGAACCAGGTGAGCAGCGTGTTGCCGAGCTCGCTGTAGAAGTCGCCGGTCGCGAGCAGGTCCCCGATCCGCCCCCCGACCTCGTCCGGTGGAGGGAGGGCGAGCGGCGAGACGGTCTCGGTGGACACGGCGAGGTGCCACGCCCCGACGACGCCGACGACGCCCAGGAGGCCGAGGGCGAAGCGCTCCAGCTTCACGACCGCGCGCTGCGACCTCCGGGAGCCCGTCGGCGCCGGGCACCGTGGCGCGCCCGGCGCGGTCGTCGGCTGTGCATCAGGACGCCACGGCGGTGTCGGCGACCAGGTCCTCGACCGGGTACGGCTCGCGCAGCATGCCCTCCTGGACCAGGATCTCCGAGATCTGGCTCAGCGTGTCGACGTCCACGAACGCGTTCCAGTCCACGAAGCGGACGTTGCGGAGACCCTCGACGGGCGCCTCGCAGAACCCGGAAGCCACCTCCAGGACCTCGTCGCGGTTCGCCGGATCCTCGATCTGGTCGATCGACTCCGACAGCGCTGCGACGAACGCGTCGACCGCCTCCCGATTGCCCTCGAGGAACTCCTCGGTGGCGATGTAGCTGGCGATCGGGACCGGCCCGATCACGTCGACGAGCGGGTTGCCGATCTCGCGCCCGTCCCCGGGGCCGACCATCTGCGCGACCTGCGAGCCGGTCAGCAGGGCGGCGTCGACGCGCCCGTCCTGGAGCGCCGGGACGAGCTGCGGGAACGGCAGCGCCAGCATGTTGACGTCGCTCGGATCGACCCCGGCCTCGCGGATCCACGCTTTCGTGAAGATATCGTTCTGCGAGCCCAGCTCGTTCACGGCGACCTTCCGCCCGGCGAGGTCCTCGGGACCTTCGATGTCGCTGTCGGCGGGCACGACGACCCCCTCGGAGAAGCCCTCGCCCTCGGGGTTGGCGTCGAACGAGCCGGCGACGAGCTGGATCGGAAAGCCGTTCTGGGCGGAGAGGATCGCGCTCGCCGGGTTGGTCGACGAGAGGTCCGCGTCGCCGGAGACGATCGCGGCGAGACCAGCCGCGCCGCCGGCGGTGCGCACCAGCTCGACGTCGATGCCGTGGTCCTCGAAGATCCCCTGCTCCATGCCCCACGCCAGGTGGGCCTCGCTGCACACGAAGAGCGTGGTGACGCGGACCGTCGTCGATCCCTCGTCCTCGTCGCCCTCGTCGTCGTCGCCGTCGTCACCGGCGACCGTGGTCTCCCCGGCGGGCGCCGTGGTCCCCGTGTCGTCGTCGGCGGCGTCGCCGTCGTCATCGCCGCCGCACGAAGCGGCCACCAAGAGGACGACCGCCAGGAGGGCCGACCACCGTGCGATCCCTCGCCGTCTCATGAGTCGTTGCTGGGCCATCGCGCTCCCCCTCGCCACCGATTGGTGTCGCCGTTCGTGGCGGGACCCGCGCCGAGCTCCCGGCGCGCCCGCACCGGCAACCGACCGCATCCCCTGCACGTCATATCTAAGAGAAAAGATCTCATCTTGTCAACGAACCCGCTCCTGCGAGCTCCTGCTGCGAGCTCCCCTGCACGGCGCGAACCGGTCTCAACGCGACACCGGCCACACGGGAGTCGGCTGCACACCGATGCGCTCGAGGACGCTGCGGTCCGTGCGCTCGACCTCCTCGAGGATCTCGTCCTCGTCGAGGTGCACGAACCGCTGGTCGCGCAGCACCGCCTCCCCGCCGATCAGCACCGTGTCGACCGAGTGGCCCGTGGCGCCGTACGCGAGGTTCGCCACCGGGTTGTGGAGGGGCCTCCAGTCGAAGTCGTCGGTGTCGAAGACCACCAGGTCGGCGGCCTTCCCCGCCTCGAGGGAGCCCACCTCGTCGTCCCACCGCAACGCCCTCGCCCCACCGATCGTGGCCATCTCGACGGCCTGCTCGGCGGTGACCGCGGTCGGGTCGCGCCGGGCGTCACGGGGCAGCAGCGCGGCGAGGTAGATCGAGCGGCACACGTCGTGGTGGTTGGAGGCGTTCTCCCCGTCGGTGCCCAGCGCCACCGGCACGCCCGCAGCGAGCAGCTCGGGCCACTTGCCGGTCTGGGTGGTCCCCTTGGCCAGCTTGAGCGCCGAGCTGGGGTTCTGGCAGATCATCGCCCCGCTCTCGGCGACGAGGTCCACCTCGAAGTCCTCCAGGCACGTCATGTGGTTGAGGAGCACGTGCTCGTTGAGCGCCCCGATCTCGTACATGTGCTCGACCGGCCGGTGACCGAACGTCTCGAGCTCGACCTCGACCTCCTGGCGCGAGGTGGCCTTGTGGAGCACGCACAGCGAGTCCCGCGCGGCGGCGAGCTCGGCCGCGGCGGTGTTGAGCTCGTCCGAGCAGGTCCCCACCCCCTCGATGGTGACCGCGTCGCGGATCTTCGGATCGCCGAACCGTCGCACGGTGTCGATCCCGTCCTCGAGGCGCCGGACCGCGGCGTCGGTGTCCATCCGCAACCAGTCGGGGCAGTTCTTCCCCATCGGACCCTGCTGGTCCCAGGTCCACGGGCCGATGCGGCAGCGGATCCCGACGCTTCCGAGCGCGTCGAGCACGCCGTCGAGGTGCGTGCAGCCCGGCTCCTCGAAGAGCGTGGTGCCGAACCGGATCATCTCCGCCGCGTGGTGGCGGGCGTAGACGACCATGTCCTCCTCGGTGAGCGTCGCGAACGACGGGTACACGAAGTCGCGCAGGTTCGCCAGGGTCACGTTGCCCTCGGGAAGGGCGCCCTTCGCCGTGGTGAGGAGGTGCCGGTGCCCGTTGATCATCCCGGGCGTGACGACCCGCCCGGCGGTGTCGAGGGTCTCGGCGGCCTCGTAGCGCTCGGCGAGGTCCCGTGCGTCGCCGACCTCGACGATCCGCCCGTCACGGATCGCCACCGCGCCGCGCTCGAAGACGCGCCGTTCGGGATCCATGGTCAGCAACCAGCCTCCGCTCACCATGAGGTCCACCGGGCTCCTGGTCGCCTCGTCAGCCATCCTTCGCTCCTTCCGTCTCGTCCGCGGCGAGCGGTGACCGCTCGGGCCGATCGTCGGGCGGCGGCGGGGCGAGCGCATCGACCTCCGCCGCGCTGGCGAGGTGGTCGTCGAGGACGCTGCGGATGTGGGCGCGCATCCGCTCCTCCGCCTCGGCGGGGTCGCCGGCGTCGATCGCCTCGAGGATCCCGCGGTGCTCGCGCAGCGACACGTCGATGCGGCCTGGGATCGCCGCTGAGAGGAGCCCGATCCGCACCATGTGGTACCGCAGCCCTTCCAGCAGCGAGGCGATCCTCCGGTTGGAGGTCTGCGCCATGACGATCTCGTCGAACTCGTCGAACGCGCGCGCCGCGGCGTCCTCGTCGCCGCGGCGGTGCGCGTCCTCGCTCCGCTCGACCACCCCGCGGAGCTTCTCGAGCTCCTCGCCGGTGATGTGGCCCCGAGCCGCGAAGCCGGCGCAGGCGCCCTGGAGCAGCTCGCGCAGCTCGTAGATCTCCACGAGGTCCTCGGGCGTGTAGCCCCGCACCAGCGCGCCCTTGTAGTTCTCGGTCGTCACGAGGCCCAGCTCCTCCAGGCGGATGAGCGCCTCCCGGATGGGCGTCTTGCTCACGCCGAGCCGTTCGGAGAGGTCGGCTTCCCGGAGTCGCTCCCCGGGCTTCAAGCGCAGCTCGACGATGGCGTCACGGAGCGTGTCCAGCACCTGGTCGCGCACCTGCGTGTACCGCGGAGCCCGAGGGAAGACCTCGTCCGCCCCCTGCTCACGTCGTCGCTCGTGTCCTCTCCGGACCATCTCAGCGCCCGCTCCTCTGCTCCCCGTGCCTCTGCTCCCCGTGCCTCTGCTCCCCGTGTCCGCTCCGGATCATGCCAGTCCTGCTCCCCTGCTCCCGTAGTCTCTCCGGGGTGAGCGTCGAGCCTGCGCGCGGCGAGGTGATCGCACCATGAGGGTCCTGGGTCTCCACCACGTGGCGTTCGCGCACGGCCCCGACGACGCGCCGCTCGAGGCGCTGCGCACGCTGCTCGGCCTCGAGGTCGAGCATTCCGAGGACGGGCCCGGGTTCGTCGAGCGGATGCTCCCGACCGGCGACTGCTACCTCCAGCTCCTCGAAGCCCACGGGGAGGGCGTGGTCGGGCGCTTCGTGGAGCGACGCGGCTCGGCGCTGCACCACGTGGCCTTCACGGTGGAGGACGTCGACGAGGCCGTCGAGGAGCTCGCCGCGGCGGACGTGCGCCTCGTCGACGACCGGCCGCGGCCCGGCGGCATGGGCACCCGCATCGCCTTCGTGCACCCTTCCGCGTTCGGCGGCCTGCTCGTCGAGCTCGTCGAAGAGCCCGAACGCTCGTAGGAGCCGTACCGGCCCGGTCATCCGGTCGCCTCCGACCAGCAGCGCGCGAACGCCTCGATCGTCTCCGCCCGACGCTCGCCGAGGGGGAAGAGCTGCACCGAGTCGACCGGAGCGGCGAGCGCCGCGGTGAGCTGCTCGGTCACCCGCGCGGAGCTGCCCGCCACGGCGACGCGGCGGACGAACTCGGCGGGGACCTGCTCGGCCGCGGGCGCGGCCTCCTGGAACTCTCCGCCCTGGTAGCGGGCGCGCACCGACTCGACGATCGCGGGGTCGAGGCCGGCGAGCTCGCAGTACTTCGGGGCGGTCTGGGGGAACCAGGCGGCGATGGTGCGCGCCGCACCGAGCGCCCGGTCCTCGTCCTCGTCGTCGATCGCGCCGTAGGCCATCACCGCCACGTGCGGGCGCGCCCGGCCCGCCCGCGCCGCGCCCGCCTCCACGTGGCTCACCGCGTAGTCGATCCCCTCCCGAAAGAGCCCGCAGAGGACGATGACGCCGTCGGCGACCTCGCCGGCGAGCTCGAGCATCCGCGGGCCGCTCGCGGAGACGTAGACCGGCAGGTCGCCGCGGGCGTCGAAGCGCAGCCGGGCGTCCCGGAAGGCGAAGTGGGAGCTGTCCGAGTCGACGGCGGCGCCCGCGAGCAGGCTCCGCACGGCGCCGATCGACTCGCGCAGCTCGGCGAGGCGCGCCGGGCGGAACCCCAACGCCTCGACGGGCCGGTCGCCCGGGCCGATCCCGAGCACCGCCCGGCCCCCGGAGACGTCGTCGATCGTGGCGATCGCGGCCGCCGTGACGCCGGGGTGGCGGGTCAGCGGGTTCGTCACGGCGGTGCCCAGGCTCACCGTCGAGGTCTGCCGCGCGGCGAGCGCCAGGTACGCGTACGGGTTGCGGGCGTGCAGCGAGGAGTCAGTGAGCCACAGGTGGTCGTAGCCGAGCGCCTCGACCCGCCGGGAGGTGTCCTCGAACACCTCCGGGGGGTCGACGCCCTGGAGGACGACGCCGCGGGTGGGGCTCATGCTCGCACCTCCTGGAAGGCTCGGATCGTCGCGGCGAACACCTCGAGGCCACCTCCGAGGGGCTCCACGTCGATCCACTCGTCGAGCGTGTGCTCGCCGGCACCGGTGGTCACCCCGACGGTGATCGCCGGGACGCCCGCCTCGTAGGCGGCGTTGGCGTCGGTGCTGGCGGCCCACGGCACCGGCTCGAAGCCGGCGTCGCGCAGCGCGGTCGTCGCCGCGGTGACCAGCGGGTGGTCCGCCTCGATGCTCCCGGCCGGGCGGCTGCCGAGCTCCTCCACGCTCGCGCTCGTCCCCTGGATGGGGTCACCGGCGGCCTCGACGAGCGCACGGGCGCGCTCGGTCATCGCGGCGAGCGCGCCAGGGTCGTCGCTGCGCAGGTCGAGGTCGACCGAGGCGTGGCGGGCGCGGGCGTTGAGCGCCTCGCCGCCCTCGATCCGACCCGCGTTGAGGGTGAGCCGGGCGGGCTCGTGCTCGCGTGCGAGCTCGGTGCGCAGCGCCTCGAGGTCGACGACGACCGCGGCTGCCAGGTGCACGGCGCTGGGCACCTCCGCCGCCTCCCAGGCGTGCCCGCCGGGCGCGTCGAGCGCGACGCGCCAGCGCGTCGAGCCCACCCCGACGGTGGTGACCCGACCGAGGTGGTTGCCCTCGACGGCGACGACCGCCGCGACGGGGTGGCGGGGCTCTGCGAGCGCGGCGCGGATGCCGGCGAGGTTGCCGAGCCCCTCCTCGCCCACGGAGGCCACGACCCACACGGCGCCGGGACAGTCCCCCGGGAGGAGCGTGTCGAGAGCCGACAGCGAGGCCACCGCGACCGAGTCGTCGCCGACGCCGGGGCCGCGCAGGCGCGAGCCCTCCCGGTGCGGCCGGTGGTCCACCGTGGCGTCGAACACCGTGTCGAGGTGCGCGCAGACCAGCGTCGCCGGCTCGTCGCCGCCGCGCAGGCGCGCCCACACGTTGCCGGCGCGGTCCCGGAGCACCGGGTCGAGGCCGTCGTCGCGCCACCAGCGCGCCACGAGCCCCGCCCGCTCCTCCTCGTGCAGCGGCGGCGCGGGGACGGCCGCCAGCTCGCAGGTGCGCGCGAGGACGTGCTCGGCCACCGAGGCGCCGGCCTCGCTCGACGGACGTGCGGCGCTCACCGGGCCACCTGCGCCACGCCCGCTTCCTCCAGCGCGGCGATCTCCTCGGCACCCATCCCGGCGGACTCCAGCGCCTCGTGGGTGTGGGCACCCAGCGGCGGGCTGGCCGACGGGTACGGGATCGTCTCCCCCTCCCAGCGCAGCGGGGGACCGACCGTCCGGTAGCCGCCGACGACGGGGTGGTCGAGCGTCTGGAGCGAGCCGAGCGCGGCGACCTGCGCGGAGGCGAGCACCTCGGCGACGTCGCGCACGCGCCCGGAGGGGACGCCCTCCTCGGCGAGGCGCTCGAGCCACTCCTCGCTCGTGGCGGTCCGCAGCACCGCCTCGATCTCCGCGGTGAGCTCGTCGCGGTGGCGCACCCGCGCGTCGTTGGTGGCGAAGCGGGGATCGTCGACGAGGCCCTCGACGCCGAGGACCCCGCAGAGGCGCCTCCACAGGTCCTCGGAGCCCGCCCCCGCCAGGGCGATCCGCCCGTCTGCGGTGTCGAACACCCCGTAGGGAGCGAAGGTCGGCGAGTGGCTGCCGAGCAGGCCCGGCACCCGCCCGGAGGCGAGGTGGTCGGCGACGAGCGTGGTCTGGCCGGCGAGCGAGTACTCGTACAGCGACGAGGAGACCCGCCGCCCGACGCCCGTCGCGCCGCGCTCGACGAGCGCCGCGAGCAGCCCGAGGCCGCAGCTCAACGCGGCGCCCACGTCGAGGAGCGGCGCGCCGACCTTGACCGGCCCGGCCGACTCGTCGCCGGTGATGCTCATGATCCCCGACTCGGCCTGGAGGATCAGGTCGAAGCCCCCTCGCGTGGCGTCCGGGCCGGTCTCCCCGAATCCGGAGATCGAGCCGTAGATGAGGCGGGGGAACCGCTCGTGCAGGGTCTCGTAGTCGAGGCCGTGGCGGGCGAGGCTGCCCGGACGGGAGTTCTCGACGAAGAAGTCGGCCGAGGCCAGGAGGCGGTCGAGGGCCCGGCGGCCCTCCTCGCGGCGGAAGTCGAGGGCGACGCTCTTCTTGCCGTTGTTGAGGGCGAGGAAGATCGCCGACTCGTCCCCGACGGTGGCGCTCCCCTGGCTCCGGTACGGGTCGCCCTCCGGCGGCACCTCGACCTTGAGGACCTCCGCGCCGAGGCCGGCGAGCAGCATGGTCGTGTAGGAGCCGGAGACGAAGCGGGTGAGGTCGACGACCCGCGTGCCGGCGAGGGGCCCGCCGCCTACCACGGCGGTGGCTCCTCGTGCTCGCCGAAGACCTCCCGGAGGACGTCGGCCGCCTCCCCCAGCGTCGCACCCGCCCGGGCGGCCTCCAGGAGCGGGCCCATGACGTTGGTGTCGCCTCGCGCGGCGTCGCCGAGCGCGTCGAGGGCCTCGCGGCAAGCCGCGCCGTCGCGGCGCTCGCGGTGCTCCTCGAGCTTCGCCACCTGGCGCCGGGTGGAGCCCGGGTCGATCTCGAAGAGGCGGAGGTCCTGGTGGTCCTCGGCCTCGACGTGGACGTTCACCCCCACCTTGTCGACCTCGCCGGAGGCGACCTTCCGCTCCCGGTCGTAGGCGGCCTCGGCGATCCAGCGTTGCGGCGTCCCCTCGGTGAGCGCGGCCACCGCCCCGCCCTGCTCGTCGATCGTCTCGACGATGCGCTCGGCGCGGGCCTCGATCTCGTCGGTGAGGCTCTCGACGTAGAAGGAGCCGGCCAGGGGGTCGATCGTGCGGGTCACGCCGGACTCGGCCGCGACGATCTGCTGGGTGCGCAGCGCCAGCTTGACCGCCTCCTCGGAGGGGATCTCCATCGCCTCGTCGTATCCCATCACGTGGACCGACTGGGCCCCACCCAGGACGGCCCCGAGGCACTGGATCGTGGAGCGCACGACATTGTTGAGGGGCTGCTGGATCGTGAGCGTCGCCCCGGAGCATCCGGAGAAGAAGCGCAGGCGCGCGGAGCGCTCGTCGCGGGCGCCGAAGCGCTCGGTCGCGATCCGGTGCCAGAGGCGACGCGCGGCGCGCAGCTTCGCGACCTCCTCGAAGAGGTCGAGGGTGGTGGCGAAGTGGAAGGAGAGGCGCGGGGCGAAGTCGTCGAAGTCGAGGCCGCGCTCGAGGAGCGCCTCGACGTAGGCGACGGCGTCGGCCATCGTGAGGCCCAGCTCCTGGGGGGCGTCGCAGCCGGCCTCGCGGGCGTGGTACCCGGTGACGGAGATGGGGTTGAAGCGCGGTAGCCGGGAGGAGGCGAACTCGATCACGTCCGCGATCAGCCGCATCGAGGGGCCGGGCGGGTAGATGAACGCCTTGCGGGCGAGGAACTCCTTGAGGATGTCGTTCTGGAGGGTGCCGGCGAGGTCCGCGAAGGGCACCCCCTGGCGCTCGGCCGCCACCAGGTAGAAGGCCAGGATGATCGGCGCGGTGGCGTTGATGGTGAAGTTGACCGACAGCTCCCCGAGCGGCAGACCCTCGAAGAGCGCGGCCATGTCGTCGGCGGTGTCGACGGCGACGCCGACGCGTCCCACCTCGTCCTCGGCGAGCTCGGCGTCCGAGTCGTAGCCGAGCTGGGTGGGGAGGTCGAAGGCCACCGACAGGGCGGTCTGGCCCTGCTCGAGCAGGTAGCGGTACCGCTCGTTGGTGTCGTCGGCGGAGCCGTAGCCGGCGAACTGGCGCATCGTCCAGGGCCGGCCCCGGTACATGGTCTCGTAGGGCCCGCGGGTGAACGGCGGGTGGCCCGGGAAGCCGAGGCGCTCGTCGAGGGCGTCGCGGTCGCCGACGTCGGCCGGGGTGTAGAGCGCCTGGACGGGGATGCCCGAGTCGGTGAGCTCCTCGGGCAGGCGCGCGACGGCCGCCTCGAAGCTCCGGCGCGCGTCGCCGCTCACGGCACCCGCTCCGAGCGGCTCCGGCCGAGCGCGAGGAGCCGCTCGACGACGTCGTCGACCGACGTCCCGACGGGGAAGACCTCGACGCCGCGGGCTTCGAGGTCCGCCGCGTCGCGCGGCGGGATGGTGCCGCCCACCGCGATCGGGACGCCGACGGCTAGGCCCGTCTCGTCGCGCTCGCGCAGGAGCTTGTCGAGGATGGCCATGTGCGCGCCCGAGAGGATCGACAGGCCGATCACGTCGACGTCCTCGTCCGCGGCGGCGCGCAGGATGCCCTGCACGCGCTGGCGCAGGCCGAGGTAGAGCACCTCCGCCCCGGCGTCGCGCAGCCCCATGGCGACGACCTTGACGCCCCGGTCGTGGCCGTCGAGGCCCGGCTTGGCGAGCAGCACCCGCGGCGCGGAGGACGCCGCGGTGGTCACGGCCGCCTCGCGAGCGCGTCGGCGACGAAGAGCGCGTACGCCTGGGTGGCCTCGACGATGTCGGCGACGGAGAGGTGCTCGTCGGGGCAGTACACGGGCTCGCCGCCGGGCCCGAAGATCACCGTGGGCACCTGCGCCCCGAAGCTGGCCGTGTCGCCGAGCCAGCCCTCCACCGTGAGGTCGGGCTTGCGGCCGCGGATGGTGCGCAGCGCCCGCACCATGTGCTCGACGACGGGTTCGGTGGGCTCGACGAAGTAGCCGGCCTTGTCGTCGACCAGCTCCACGTCGGCCTCGAGGGCGGGAGCGCGCTCGCGCGCCGCTGCGATGCACCGCTCGATCTCGGCGCGCACCGTCTCCGCGTCGACTCCGGGCTGGGGCCGGGAGTCGACGCGGATCACCGCCTCGTCGGGGATCATCGAGGGCCCGCCCGGTGGGAGCCCCCCGTACACGCGTCCGGGCACGACGTAGGTCTCGGGCCCGAACCGCTCGGCGACCTCCGAGGAGAGGGGCGGTTGCAGCGAGGAGGCGTCGAGCTCGACGATCGCGTGGGCCGCGAGGAGGTTGGCGTTGACCGCGTGGTGCTTGTAGCAGGTGTGCGCCGAGCGGCCGTGGAGCGTGACGTCGAAGTAGTAGCGGCCCCGGTGGCCGATGCACACCTCGTTGTCGGTGAGCTCCCCGAGCACGCAGAGGTCGGCGTCGTGCTCGTCGAAGTAGGCGATCGAGCCCTGCTGGTCCCCCATGTGGTCGGAGACCGCGGCGAACGCGACGGTCCCCTCGAGGGGGACACCCGAGGCCGCCACCGCCTCCATGGCGACGATCTGGCACGCCAGGGCGGCCTTCATGTCCATGATCCCGTGGCCGTAGACGCGCCCGTCGATCAGGTCTCCGGAGAAGGGCTCGGTCACCGACCAGCCGTGCGACACCGGCTTGGTGTCCATGTGGCCGGTGAGCACCACCCGTGGGCCGACGCCGAAGCTCAGCTCGCCGACGGCGTTGGGGCGCTCGGGCAGCACCTCCTGGAGCCCCGCTCGCTCGAAGCCCGCGTCGCCGACCACCTCGGCCAGGAACCCTGCGAGGGGGCCCTCCTCGCCGAGGACGCTCGGGATCCG
Organism: uncultured Burkholderiales bacterium; assembly: GCA_964438505.1. Lineage (GTDB taxonomy): Bacteria > Actinomycetota > Acidimicrobiia > IMCC26256 > JACPCJ01 > CAYTKN01. The sequence goes on along the minus strand of CAYTKN010000041.1, from coordinate 6,650 downwards.
GCACACCTCGCGGACCAGCGAGACGACGCGCTCCTCGTCGACGCGGTCGAGCACCGCCCGCGCTTGGTCGGCACCCAGGGCGGGTGCGATTCGGGTCTCTGGCCGCTGCCGACGCTGAGCTGACACGGACGCCCCTGGACGGTTGAGATCTGAGATCTAAACTCCAGGACGCGACCCTGTGCTGTCAAGTACGGGAGCGAACAGGAACCAAGCGAACGGGAACCACTGGGGACGGAGGAGCGATGAGCATCGAGTTGAAGGTGATCGAGTGTGGCCGCACGGCGCTCGACCACGAGCTGGCCGCCACGGCCCACCCCGACCGCATCGTCGACGCGGAGCATCCCCACGGCTCCCGCGAGCTGCTGCGCCACCCCGTCTACGTCTACGTCATCGAGCACCCGAGGGGGCGGGTTCTCGTCGACACCGCCGTGAGCGTCAACTACCAGCAGGAGTGGCGCGAGGGCTTCTACCGCAACGCCATGGCCTACGACCCCGGCGACGACGGGCTGTTCACCCAGCGCCTCGACCAGCTCGGCCTCCGTCCCGAGGACTTCGACCACGTCGTGATCACCCACCTCCACACCGACCACGCCGGCAACGTGCGGCTCTTCGCCGACACCGACGCCCGCATCTACGTCGGGGAGCACGAGCTGCGCGGCGCGGTGACCACCAAGGGCGGCCTCATCCGCGACGACCTCGTGACGGTGTGGGGCGTGACCAGCCCCCAGGGGTTCACCCGCGCGGACTGGGCGTGCCTCCTGCCGGACCGCGCCACCGAGGTCTTCGGCGACTTCGAGCTGCTCGACGACGTCTGGATCACCACCCTGCCCGGCCACACGTGGGGGACCCTCGGGGTGGCCGTGCGCCTCGAGCGCGACGGCTGGGTGCTGGCCGCCTCCGACGCCATCTACCTCGCGGAGACGTGGGGCGACAAGCGCTTCACGGGCAGCCTGCTCAACCAGTTCCCCGACGAGTGGGCCCGCTCGGCCGTCAAGGTCCGCCGCATGTTCGAGCGCTACCGCATGACGGTCCTGCCCGGCCACGACGACCGCGTCATCGCCTACCGTGAGGGTGGCCGCCACGAGGTCCTCGATCTCCAGTCCGAGTACCGATGAGCCCCTCCCACCACTCCACCGAGCGCGTCCAGGCCTACCGGGAGAGCCGGGCCTGGCGCGGCGAGACGCTCTTCGAGGCGGTCGAGCGCCGCGCCGCCGAGGCACCGGAGCACCCGGCCGTCGCCGGCGCCGGCTCGGGCGCCACCTACGGCGAGCTCGTCGAGCGCGCGTCGGAGCTCGCTGCGGGCCTCCACCGCCGCGGGGTGGGCGCCGGGGACGTGGTCGCCGTCCAGCTCCCGCCGGTCGGCGAGTTCGCGCCCGCGTTCCTCGCCGCGGAGCGCCTCGGAGCCTGCGTGATGCCGCTGCTCCCCTCCCTCGAGCAGCGGGAGCTGCGCACCGTGCTCGAGCGGGCCCGCCCCACGGCCGTCGTCACGACCACCGCCCATCACCGCCACCGGCCCGCCGCGGCCGTCACCGCCGCCGCCCGCGACGCGCTCGAGACCCGACCGCTCGTCGTGACCGTCGACGACACCGACACCGCCGCCGAGGGCGGTGATGCCGACCGAGTGCTCACCCTCGACGCGCTCGGCGGCGATCCCTCGGAGCTGCCGCCCGGGCCCTCCGCCGAGGAGCCCTGCGAGCTGGCCTTCACGTCGGGGACCACCGGCGAGCCCAAGGGGGTGGTGCACACCCACGACACGTCCCTCGCCGGGGTGCGCTCGACGATCGCCCGCCAGGGCATCGGGGGCGACGACGTCGTCCACGTGGCGCTCCCCGTCGGCCACAACTTCGGCTACTTCTACGGCGTCCGCCTGGGCCTCCTCGCCGGCGCGACCGTCGTCTTCCAGGAACGCTGGGACGTGGAGACGATGCTCGCGCTCTGCGCCGAGCACGGAGTCACCGTCTCGGCCGGCACCCCGACGCACCTCGCCGACCTGCTGGACGCCGAGCCCCGCTGGGAGGACAGGTTGGACGGCCTGGCGTTGTTCACCTGCGCCGGGGCGCCCCTCTCGGCCTCCCTCGCGCGGGCGGCCGTGGACCGCCTGCCGGGCCGGCTCTCACGGGCCTTCGGGATGACCGAGATCGGTCACGTCACCGCCACCGGCCCGGACACGCCGACCGAGAAGCTGCTCGGCACCGAGGGGACGCCCCAACCCGAGATCGAGCTGCGCGTCCTCGACGACGACCACCGGCCATTGGAGCCGCAGCAGGTGGGCCAGGTGGCGGTGCGCGGCCCCTTCCTCTTCGTCGGCTACGCCGGCCGCGACGACCTCACCCGCGAGGCGTTCACCGACGACGGGTTCTTCCTCACCGGCGACCTCGGCTTCGTCGACGACGACGGCTACCTCGGCCTGACCGGCCGCTCCAAGCAGGTCGTCGTGCGGGGAGGCGAGAAGGTCCCCACCGGCGAGGTCGAGCGGGTCGTGCGCGAGCACGCCCGGGTCCGCGAGGCTGCCGTGGTGGGCGCGCCCGATCCCCGCCTCGGCGAGCGCGTGGTGGCCTGCGTGGAGACGCGCGACGGTCGCGACCTCTCCCTCGAGGAGCTCCGGGAGCACCTCGAGGGCCGCGGCCTGAGCCGCATCTACTGGCCGGAGGCGATCGAGGTCGTCGACGCCCTGCCGAAGCGTCCCACCGGGAAGGTGGACCGCGAGCACCTCGCGGTCCGCGTGCGCGACGCGTTCACGGGCGGGCACGCGCTCTCCGGCTTCGAGCACGTCGGCATCGCCGTCGAGGACGTCGACGCCGCGCTCGACACGTTCCGGGCGCTCGGCTTCACCCCGGCGTGGACCGAGGACCTCGAGGAACAGGGCATGCGCTCCCACGTGCTGGAGGCGCCGGGGAACCGCATCGAGCTGCTCGAGAGCCTGCGGCCCGACTCGCAGCTCCAGGCGTTCCTGGACCGCAAGGGCCCCGGCCTCCACCACCTGTGCCTCCAGGTCGCGTCGCTCGACGAGACCCTCGAAGACGAGGGGATGGAGCGGTTCCGCCTCGTCGATCCCGAGCCCACCCTCGACCGCCGCGGCCGCCGGGTCTTCGTGCACCCCCGGTCGGCCTGCGGGGTGCTCGTCGGCCTCGTCGAGCTCCACGGCGACACGGCCAACGCCCGGGACACCGGCGACGCCCGGGACACCGGCGACGGGGGGACGCCGTGAGCGGCGGGCGCGAGGTGATCGACCCGGGCTGGCCGTCCTACGAGCGGCTCACCTTCGTGCCCGCCGTCGCGAAGCCCGGCACGCCGATGTTCACCTCGGGCCTCAACGCGCTCGAGGAGGACGGCTCGATCGCCGCCCCCGGCGACGTCGTCGCCCAGGCCCGGCGCATCTACGAGAAGCTCGGCGAGCTCCTCGCCGCGGCGGGGGCGACCCCCGCCGACGTGGTGAAGACCACCGACTACGTCACCACCCGCGAGCGCTACCGGGAGACCGCGGAGATCCGGCGTGCGTTCTTCGGCGACCACCTCCCCGCCTCGACGGGCGTGGTCGTCGCCGAGCTGCTCGGCCGGGGCGTCGTCATCGAGATCGAGGCCGTCGTCGTGCTGGACCCGCCATCGCAACGGGAGGACGCACCGTGAACGTCGTCGACGAGCAGATCCTGGAGCCCGGCGGCGCGACCGCCTTCACCGTGGAGACGGGCGACCGAGTCGAGCTCTTCCAGGTGGAGGGCATGCAGGTCGCGGACCTCGTCTCCTTCGACGCCGACGACCCGGACGACCGCCTGGGCATGTACATGAGCCGCGCCATCAACCACACGTGGCTGCTCACCGAGGGCCACGTGCTGGTCAGCACCGACGGCCACGACCTCTGGTACGTCGAGGAGGACACCGTCGGCGACAACTACTCGGGCGGCGGCTACTGCAACCCGTACGTGAACGCGCGCCGCTCGAACCGACCCGACGACCCGACCTGCGAGGGCAACCTCGTCCGGGTCCTGGAGCCCTACGGCCTGACCCGCCGCAGCTTCGACGCGGACACTTGCCTGAACGTGTTCATGCGGGTCGCCTACGAGCCGGACGGCTCGTGGAACATCGAGGAGCCGCGCTGCGGGCCCGACGATCGCATCCGGCTCCGCGCCGAGCGGCGCCAGATCGTCGGGATCTCGAACTGCCCACAGCTCCTGAACCCGGTCAACGCGTTCGAGCTGAAGAGCCTCGGCGTACGGGTCCTTCGCCCGGACTGAGACGATCGTGTCGGAGCGGTGATGGTGACCGAGGCCGACGAGACGGACGCTGCGGTGATCCTCCGCTCGCGGGACGACCCCCACGCCTTCGCGGCGGTCTTCGACCGCCACTACGACGCCGTCCACCGCTTCCTGTGGAGCCGCGTCGGCGACGACGCCGACGACGTGGCCGCCGAGGTGTTCCGCGTGGCCTTCGAGCGCCGCGGCGACTACGACACCGCCTACCCGTCCGCCAAGCCGTGGCTGTTCGGCATCGCCTCCCGCCTCGCGAAGCGCCAGCATCGGGTCCGCGTCCGCTCGCTCCAGCTCCGCGACCGAGCGAGCGCACGGACCCCGCGACACGACCGCGGCGGCCCCGAGCAGCGACTCGACGAGCTCGCGTTGAGCTCGCCGGTCGCCGAGGCGCTCGTGGGCCTGCACGAGCGCGACCGTGATCCGCTGCTGCTGCACGCCTGGGAGGAGCTGACCTACGACGAGATCGCCCGCGCCTTGGACCTGCCGGTGGGCACGGTGCGATCGCGGATCCACCGGGCCCGACGGGTGCTCCGCGACCACCTGGGCGGCCGAGACCCGGGCGGCACCCGCGACCAGAGCGGCACACCGACCGGCGGGAGGGTCGACGATGGATGACCTCGAACGGCTGCGGCGCCTGCGCGACGACGCCCCGGCCCCCGACCCGGGGCGCAGAGCCGAGGCCCGCGACCAACTGCTGGCGCTGGCCGACGAGGAGCGTCGCGCCACGGAGCGGTCCCACCGAGACCGGCGCGCTGCCGGCGGGTCGAAGCTCGCGGCGCTCCGGGCAGGCCTGGCGCACCGCCGGAGGGCGACGCTCGCCGCGGCCGCGGCTCTGGTGCTCCTCGCCGGCGCGGCAGTGGTCGTCGCCGGCGCGCTGCGCGGCGGGGACGGTTCCGACTGCGTCGAGCTCGCGGCGTCGTGCCGGGGACCCGCCGGCCGCTACGAGGTGCGCTATCCGGCCGGTTGGCACACCGATGCGGCGGACGGCTGCACGCTCTTCGACGACGATCCCCTCGGCGACGCCGTCGGCCCCGTCCTCGGGGCGCTCGCGATCCAGGTCACCCCGGCGTCGTTCGACGAGCTCGCCGCTCCCGGCGAGACGGTCACGGTGGTCTCCTCGGAGGAGGTGACCGTCGACGGTCGGCCCGCCGTGCGCCAGGTGCGGGCGAGCACCGGGATGGGGGCGCTGCCCGAGGGCACGCGGAGCTACGTCTACGTCGTCGACCTCGGCGAGGACGCGCTCGTCGCCTCGGCCACGGAGTCGGACGATGCCCCCTTCGAGCGACGACGTCGCCTCCTCGACGCGATGGTGGCCTCCCTCGAGCTCGCCGGACGCTGAAGGCCTCCGTCGCGCCGCGCGACCGGGGCGTGAACTCTCGAGGGCCTCGCGCGCAATCACGGGTGGACAGTCACGCAACGACGATCACCGCAAGGAGGACCCATGTCCAAGCTCGCTCCCGTCACCCTGGCCGTGGTGCTGGGCCTGCTCGCCGCCGCGTGCGGCGGAGCCGACGACGCGTCGGCACCGGTCACGGCGAGCACGACGAACCCGGAGGCCTCGGATGCAGCCGAAGACGACGCATCCGAGGAGTGCCACAACCCGGAGCTCGGCTACACGGTCTCCCATCCCGCCGACTGGCACACCAATCCCGGCGACGTCCTCGAGCCCTGCCGGGTGTTCGACCCCGAGCCGATCGAGCTCGAGGAGGGGACGGAGATCCCCTTCTCTCTCGCCGTGAGCGTCTCCGTCGCGCAGCCGCCGATCGAGCAGATGAGGGAGCTCCTCCGGGACGACCGGGGCCTCGAGGTGCGATCGATCGAGGAGACCGAGGTCGACGGGCGACCGGCCCTGCGGGTCGACGCGGTCGGGACCGGCGCCGCCCTCCTGCCGGAGGGCATGCGCCGCCTGGCGTACCTGGTCGACGGCGGCGAGCGCACGCTCGTCTTCGCCACCTACGACGCCGGTGACCTGGCGTTCGAGACCAAGCGGGACGCGCTCGAGACCATCGTCGAGAGCCTCCGCTGAGCTTGCTCGGACGAGTCCGGCGACGCCATGCCTGTCGCACCCCACCGCTACGGTCCACGGCGGCCTCGGGAACCGGGCCTGATGGTTCCCCGCCCCGTTCGATCACCGCGCTCGTTGCGCGGCCCTGCGGAAAGGTGGATCATGGTCTCGAGAGCCGAAGACCTGAGGTTCCGCAACGACCTGGCCGACAAGGTCGGGGAGGACCTCGCCGAGCGGATCCTGGAACGCATGCCGATGACACCCGCCGACGACCTCGCCACCAAGGACGACCTCACCGGAGTTCGCGGGGAGCTCCTCGAGAAGTTCGGGGAGCTGCGCGGCGAGTTCGGGGAGCTGCGCGGCGAGTTCGGGGAGCTGCGCGGCGAGTTCGGGGAGCT
>CAYTKN010000040.1:0-26415 GCA_964438505.1 uncultured Burkholderiales bacterium | reverse complement strand
GCGGCGAGTTCGGGGAGCTGCGCGGCGAGTTCGGGGAGCTGCGCGGCGAGTTCGGCAAGCTGCGCGCCGATGTCGCCGACGCGATGCGGACACAGACGTGGGTGCTCTCGGGTCTCGTCGTCAGCGGGATCGCCGCCATGAGCGGCATCGCAGCGGTCACCTGATCAGTCACCTGATCAGTGCAGCCGCGTCCACCAAGCGTCGGCACCGAGGGCACGGGCCTCCGCAGCCGTCCGGGAGGCGTCGAACCGCTCAGGGGCTGCGCAGCAATCCCCCGCACAGCGCCTCGGTCACGTGACGCTCGAAGCGAGCGAGCGACCACCCGCGCTCGACGACCAGATCGCGCCACGCGGGCACGTTGGTGAACGCCCAGACGAGGTCGGCGACGGCCTCGACCGTCCAACCGTCGGCCAGGACCCCGTCGTCGGCGAGCCAGCGGGCGAGTCGTCCGCAGGCGGCCCGCCGACCGGCCATCCGGTCTTCCCAGGCCGCCCTCGCGGCGTCGTCGCGCTCGCGCGCCTCGTCGAGCGCGCGGGCGATCGCCGCGATCTCTTGGTTGTAGTGGGCGTTGAGCGCCACGAACTCGTGGAGGGCCTCGGTCCCGCTCGCGGCGCGCCAGACCCGCTCGGAGCGCTCGGGAAGCGAGCCCACCTCGTCGACGTGGGCGACCAGCGCGACCAGCAGGGCGGCTCGGGACTCGAAGTGGAGGTAGACGGCGCGGCGTGAGACCCGGGCCTCCTCGGCGATCCGCTCCATCGGCACCGAGGCGCCCTCGGCCTCGATCACCGATCGGGCCGCCTCGAGGATCCGCGCCCGGGTCGCGCCCTTCGACGTCGTGCCGTCCTTCGAAGTCGTCCCGTCGTTCGACGTCGTCGTCTCCCTTGACATCAACGCGCATGGTAGTTCACACTGTGTGAACTTCACAGTGTGTGAAGCATCCGTGCGAAGCATCTCGGTGCAGCGAGCAATCGGACGAGCGACCCCGACGAGAGGAGACACCGTGCCCGTACTGATGGTGGCGAGGATCCACGGCGACCCCGACGACCTCGCGGCGCGCTACGAGCGTCAGCAGCCGCTCCTCCGGGAGGAGTTCGGCGGCTTCCCTCCCGGCTATCTCGCCCACACCTGCGCACGCGCCGACGACGGCCTCGTGGTCACGAACCTCGTCGAATCCGAGGAGGCCGTGCACCGGACGCGGCCCAGGTTCGCCGCGACCGCCGAGGCGGTCGGCCTGCCCGAGCCCGAGATCGCCCTCTACCCAGTGGTCAACACGGTCACGCGGGAGGCCGTCTCCGACGCCTGAGACGAAACATTCCCCGATGTCGTGGACGGGTGCGACGGAGACTTCCCCTCGTACGCGTAGATTGAGTACTCTTTCCGTAGAAGGAATTCGCGCTCTCGGGGGCGAATCACTCGGGAAGAGAATCGGGAGTGTGGCCGTCACCTCGCAGAGGGTGGCCAAGCCCCGGAAACCACGGAGTTCGCGCCCGACACAGCCCGACAAGGGGGTCCAACATGACGTTGCGTCGCACCGCAGGCGCAGCCATCGTCTCCGCACTGCTCCTCGCGCTCGCCGCTCCCGCCGCGGACGCCGAGACCAAGACCACCGTCGAGGAGTACCGCGGCGCGGCCAGCGGCCGCGCCCTCGACCTCACCCTCCTCGGTGAGACCCTGACCTTCGGCGCCGGCACCGGCGACGCCGCCTTCGACGCGGTCGGCGGGTCGCTCGACGCCACCGCGGCCGGTGTCGGCACGGCCCTCGCCGCCGACACCATGGTCAGCGCCGGACTCGGCGAGCAGACCGAGGGCTGCGCGAACGACCTCCTCCCCGGCGAGCTCGACGACGCGGTCGCGCGCGCGCTCGGCGCGCTCCACGTCGGCCTCGACCTCGCGTGCGGCGAGGCATCGGTGACCCAGGACGGCGAGAGCTTCGCCTCCCACGGCGCGGGCCGGGTGAGCGACATCTCCGTGACCACGGCGTCGCTGTTCGAGGACGAGCGCCTCGAGCCGCTCGCCCCCATCCTCGACGAGACCTTCGGCGCGATCGAGGAGGTCGCCCGCCAGGTCGAGGAGAACGACGACGACGTCGAAGAGGGCATCGAGACTGCGCTCGGTGAGCTCCAGGGCGTGCTCGACGAGGCCTTCGGTCCCGGCAACGTGCAGCTCCCCGACCTCGACCCCAGCGACACCCTGCGCAACCTCGTCGACCGCGTGCAGAAGACCCGGCTCCTCGACGTGTCGATCGGGCGGGCCGACAGCAGCGTCGTGGGCGACGCGTCGTCGCTGCGCTCCGAGGCCCTCGACGAGGGCGGTTCCATCGAACTGATGCCCGGCTTCTGGCCCGACGGCGACGCGCTGGTGCGCGTGTCGGTCGGCAAGTCGACGGCGGCAGTGACCTACGACCGGGCGGTCGCCGACACCGAGGCGGTGGCCGACAACACGATCGTGCGGATCGAGAGCCGCCTGCTCCCGGCCATCAACCTGGGCGCCATCGGCGAGGACGTCTCCCTGCCGCTCGACGAGTTCACCGAGCGGATGGGCTACTCGTCGGGGCCCGGCTTCCTCGAGCTCAAGCCCGGTGAGGGTGTCGAGCTGTTCTGCGACTCCGCCGACAGCCTCGGCCAGGAGATCGGGACCGCCACCGGCGGGCTGCTGTGCACCGAGATCAGCGTCGGCCAGCCGCAGTTCGAGGAGATCTCCGACGGCGACCTCCAGGGCCAGCGGGCCCGCGCCTCGTCGGTGACCGTCCACGTCGCCAAGGGCGTCGGCGCCGACACCCTCGGTGCGAGCGCCAGCGCGCTCCCCGACCTCGGTGTCGCCATTCCGACCGAGGTCGGCGACGCGCTGGCCGGCCCCGCCGGCGGCACGGCCCTGCCCGGCCTGCTCGGAGGGGTCTCCCCCGCGGACGCCTCCGACGGCGGCATCCGCCTCGACGTCGCCGGCTCGGTCGCCGAGGTCATGGGCACCAAGACGCAGGTGAAGTCGGCGCCGTCTCCCGAGCCCGGTGAGGGCGAGTTGCCCCGCACCGGCGGATTCGGGGCGCTGCCCACCGTGGCGGCAGGCCTGCTCGGCGCCGGCGCCGGCCTGGGCGCCTTGCTGCGCCGCCGGGGCGTCTGAGCCCGAGCTCCAGCAGGCCGGAACGTCGCTCTCAGGTGCCCCTCGCCCGCTCCCTCGGGAGTCGGAGCGAGGCGGCACCGACGAGCGTCGCCGTGAGCGAGGCGGTGGCGGCCAGGCGCAGCGCCCCCGCGTGGCCCACGGATCCGAGGATCGTCGGCAGCAGCGCCGAGCCCAGAATGCTGCCGGCGTAGCGCGAGGCGAACAGCAGCCCGGAGGTGGCGCCAGCCGTCTCGGCCCCGGCCGCGTCGACTCCCCGCCCGAGCCACAGGCTCATGGCGACGCCGAGGCCCAGCCCACCACCCGAGAGCGCGGGAAGGAGCCACGCAGCGCCGCCCGGCACGGCCGGGAGTGCGAGCAGCGCGCCACCCGCGACGACGTGGGCCGCGACCACGGCTCGCTCGCGACCCACCCACCGCGCGAGGCGGGCGGCGAGGAGCGCCCCGAGCGCGGAGGCGCCGACGAAGGCTCCCAGGAGCGCGCCGGCGGCACCCGCCGACCAGCCGAGCGCTTCGAGGTGGAGGGGCACGACGAGGAGCACCACGTACAACGCGAGGTTCGTGAGGGCGATGCCGCCCGCGCAGCGCACGAGCGCCGGACCCCTCCCGGAGCGCTCGGCCTCCCACGACCCACGGGGATCGGGTGCCGGGGAGCGAGCGCGTCCCCCCGGGGCGGGGGCCGCGCCGAGCGCGCCGAGCCCGACCAGCGTGCCGAGGGCGAGCACGGCGACACCGCCGAAGGCCGCACGCCAGCCGCCGAGCGCGACGAGGAACCCGCCGCCCACGACGCCGAGCACCGAGCCCGCGGCCATCACCGCCAGGAAGGCGCCGACCGAGCGGTCGCGCTCGCCCTCGGCGACCTCACGCCGGATCACCGCGAGGACGTTGGGGACCACGAGGGCGCCCGCGACGCCCTGGAGCAACCGGGCAGCGACCAGGGGCGCCGCCGCCGGCGAGGACGCGGCCGCGGCGGAGGCCACCGCCATGAGGCCCGTGCCGGCGAGGAGCACCCGGCGGTGCCCGAGCTCGTCGCCGAGCCTCCCGGCGGGGAGCTGGAGCACCGCGACGAGCACCAGGTAGCCGGAGACGAGCCAGCCGATGGCGGCGGTGCCCGTGGCGAGGTCCGCGATGATCGCGGGCAGCGCCACCGCCACGACCGTCGAGGCCACGGGCACCAGCGCCGCGGCCGGCAGGAGGGCGGCTTGCAGCGCCGCCGGCTCGGGACGGCGCGGCGCGCTCAGGACGTCGGCAGGGAGGTGATCGGCCGGCACTGGAGCAGGACGAGGCGCCCCTCCTCGTAGGCGCACTCGACGTCGACGGGATGGCCGGTCTCCTCCTCGAGCTCGACGGCGAGGCGCGCGACCTCGAGGCACCGGGTCTCGTCGAGCGCGGCTTCGCGGCGCCGCCGAGGCGGGACGGCGACCTCGCGCACTCCGCGGCGGGCGCGCACGACCATGACGTCCTTGGTGGCCACCTCGCGGTCGAGGAGCGCGAGCGGGTCGCGCCGGATCCGGTAGGTGTCGGGGGTGACCGATCCGGCGACGACCGCCTCGCCGAGGCCCCAGCTCGCGTCGACGACGACCGTGTCGCGGGCACCGGTCACGGGATCGGCGCTGAACACCACCGCCGAGACCTCCGCGTCGACGAGGGCCTGGACGAGCACCGCCATCGCCGGGGCGCCGGCGACCCCGCGAGCGTCCCGGTACGCGCGCGCGGCCTCGGTGTCGGCCGATTCCCAGCACCGGTCGACCGCGGCGGCGACCGAGCGGGCCCCGACGACGCCGAGGAACGTCTCGTGCTGGCCGGCGAACGACGCCTCGGCGCCGTCCTCGGCGACCGCCGAGGAGCGCACCGCGACGCGCGGCCGGCGACGCCCGGTGCGCGCGCCGAGCCCTCGGTAGGCCGCGGCGACCTCCCCGCGCAGCGTTCGCTGCGCTGTTCGCTGCGCTGTTCGCTGCGCTGTTCGCTGCGCTGTTCCCTGGGCGCCGCGCGCCGAGCCGGTGACGCGGCGGTGCACGTCGGCGGGGACGCAGAAGCCCGGCGGGACCGGCCAGCGACCCGCGAGGCGGCCGAGCGCCGCGGCCTTGCCGCCGACCCGGGCGGGATCGCACGCCTCCGGGTCGTCCAGCCAGATGATGTCGGGATCAGCCGAGCGCGACGTGGCGGCGCGACGCCGGCCCAGAGCGCGCACCGTGCTCACAGCGCCTTGATCTCCCCTGCCGAGCCGTCGACCACGACGCGGGCGCCGTCCGCGAGGCGGCGGGTGGCCTCGCCGGTGCCGACGACGCAGGGGATCCCCGACTCCCGCGAGACGATGGCGGCGTGGGAGAGCACACCGCCCCGGTCGGTGACGATGGCTCCGAGCAGCGGGAGCACCACGTTGAACGCTTCGGAGGTGGTGCGGGCGACGAGCACGTCGCCGGCCTCGATGCGGTCGAACTGCTCCGGTCCGGAGATCACCCGCGCGGTGCCCTCGTAGCGCCCCGCGCTGGCCGCCTTCCCGCGCAGCAGCGCCTCGTCGGTCTGCTCGGTGGGAGGCTCGAAGAAGCTCGCCATCTGCACGAGGAGCGCCTCGTTCATCCGGGCCAGCGCCGGCGGAAGCCACTCCAGCGGCGGGGGCGGCGGCGGCTCGCCGTTGAGGAAGGCGGGTGTGTCCGTGTCGGCGTGCCGGGCGCGGAACGCGGCGCGGGCCGCCAGCTCCTCGGCGTCGGGCCCGCCGTCGCCGGTCGCGAGGGCGTGCACCTCGTCGCCGGTCGCCTCCACGAGGTGGACGGGCTGCTCGAGTCGTCCCCGCTCGGCCAGCCTTCGGCCGAGCTCGAGGAGGGCCTGGCGGAAGATCCCGGCCGCCCACACGTCCGCGTAGACGGAGCGCTCGTCGCGCATCCCGTAGGTGCGCAACGTGTCGTCGAGGAGCTCGTCGAACTCGCTGCGGTGGCCGGCCGGGACACGGGCTCGCAGCTCCGCTCTCCGCTCGGCCAGCTCGGCGTCGTCGGGTCGACCGTCGCCTCCCTCGACCGCGGTGCGGATGGCGCCGACCATGAGCTCGGGCACCTCGAGGAGCGTCGGGTTGCCGTGCTCGATCGAGTCGCCGACGAGGCGGTGGCCGACCACCTCGACGTAGTCGCGGAAGGCCTCGGCGACGGCTCCGCCGGCTTCGCCGATCCGGGCGAGCACCGCTGCGGCGTCGTCTCCCGAGTCGAGCGCTCCGGAGGCGTCGGCGTCGTCGCGGACCGTCGCGGCGAGTCGCTCGAGCTCGGGTGAGCGTCCCGACGAGACCCGAGAGGCTCCCTCCAGCAGCGGGAGGGCGGCGCGCTCGTCGCCGACCCAGTCGCGTGTCGAAACCATGAGCATGCCGACGGGGAGCATCCCGCCGTTGAACCGGTGGTGGACGCCGATCAGGCGCCGCAGCGTCTCGCGGCAGCGGTCCACGTGCGCGAGCAGCGCCTCGTCGTCGAGCGCTCGGCGGTCGACCGCGGCGTTGGCCCGGTTCTCGGCGACGATCGCCGGCTTCGCCTCCTGCTCCCAGCGCTCGAGGTCGGCGAGCCACAGCCGCTCCTCGAGGGCGCGCTCCGCCGCGCGGCGCCGGGCCCGCATCTCGGGGTGCACCTTGAGGAGCAGCTTGAAGATCGGCTTCGGGGGCGGCCCGCTCGACCCCTTCTCGGGCTCGCCGACGGGATGGACACGGCCGTAGCCGAAGCCGTGGACGAAGCGGCTCTCGAAGTAGTCGACGAGGAGCCCGTAGCGACGGGTCCACTCCTTGACGTAGGGGATCACCGCGTCCGTGTACAGCTCCGTGTAGCTGCGCGGCACCGGTCGGGGCCAGTGGTCCTCGTCGCGCTGCCATTGCCCGGGGCCGGGTGCCTCGAACTCGAGGCCGTCGGAAGTCACCGCTGGATCCGCCGCTCGCATCGCTGTCCCTCCTCACACGACGTTGTGTGAGAGAGTCTGCAATGAACGCTCATATACTGTCAAGAAGTGTCCTCCCGCGCAGCAGGACGCACAGGCGCGACCGGACAGGCGCCGGGACGAGGAGGCACGATCAGACACGACACCTCGAGCGAGGAGCCACCGTGGCCGACGATCCGGGCACCCGCCCCTACCACAGCCCGCTGCGGGAGCGGCAGGCCGCCGAGACCCGCCGCGAGATCCTCCAGGCCGCATCCGACCTCATCACGGACGGCGCGCTCACCGACTTCTCCATGCGTGACGTCGCCGCCCGGGCGGACGTGTCGGAGCGGACCGTCTACTACCACTTCCCGAACCGCCAAGCGGTCCTCGACGGCCTCACCGAGTGGGTCGACGACCAGCTCCGCGAGCGGGAGCTCCAAGCGCACCCGATGGGGATCGACGACGTCCCCGAGCGCATCGCGGCGGTCTTCGCCGCCTTCGAGGAGATCGGCACCCCGGCGCTGGCGATGGCGCGCCTCGCGGCCGCGCAGGGCATGTACTCCGCCGGCCACCGGGAGCGCACCGCCGGGTTCCGCGACCGCTTCGCCGAGGTGCTCGACCCGCTCCCACCCGAGGAGGCGGAGCGGTGCTTCGCCGTCCTCCGCAACCTCGTCAGCGCCGCGACGTGGTGGAACCTGAGCGACGAGTTCGGGCTCAGCGGCGACGAGGCAGGCCGGGCGATCGCCTGGGCGCTCGAGACGCTCCTCGACGACCTGGCCCGCCGCGCCCGCTGAGGACTCCCCCGCGCTGGGTGGAGGTGGTCGGGCGCGCCGCGCCGGCATGGCGGCCGGCGGACGGCGGGGGTCTGGTTGTCAAGGTGCGGTTGCCAGCTCGGGGCGCTGCGCCGCGCGGGGCGGTGCAGGCTGGAGCGGCCGGCACGTGTGGGATGTCGGGTTGCTGTGGTGTGCCGGTGCTGGCGGGGCTCCGATCGATCTCGACGCTCACGTCTCAGCGATCGCGTCTCGGCAGTCACATCTCGGCGGTCGCGGCGTGATGGTCACGGCGCGGCGGTCAAGGTCCGGGGCGGGTTCACGGGGGTGGTCGCGGTTCGCGGCTGCTGTGCGCTCGACTCGCGTCGGTGACTTCGGTGCTCCGACTGACCTCGGTGGTCTGGCTCGTCTGGCTGGTCTGGCTGGTCTGGCTGGTCTGGTTGGTCTGGCTGGTCTGCGCGGTGTGGTCGAGGCGGCCGTGGCGGTGGTGTCGGGGCCGGTCGGCGCTGAGGATCCGCCCGGTGTCGTCGAGCCAGCGGCGGTCGCCGGGGTCGCCGACGAGGCGGTGGCGATCGCGGGTCTTCTGCGCGTGGTGGTGTGAGCAGAGCAGGTCGAGGTTCCACAGGGCGGTGGGCCCGTGGAGGGCGTGGTCGAGGACGTGGTCCATCTCGAGGTAGGCGGTGTGCTCGCAGCCGGGCACCTCGCAGGTGCCCCACGAGCGGGCGTAGAGCGCGGCGCGCAACTCGGGGTTCACGTGCCGGCTGGTGGTGCACACCGTCGCCAGGTCGGTGCCCCAGCGCACCACGAACCGGATGACCGAGTCCTCGGCCATCCGCTTGGCGACCGCGACGGGCACCGGCCCGATGCCGTGCACCTCCACGGTGCGCCCCGACTGGTTCGCCCCGGTCCGCCACGCGTCGTAGTCCGCGATGATCAACGTCTCCGCCTTCGCCGAACGCCCAGCACCTTCGGGTGAGATGTCGCCGGCGAGGACGGAGCGGCACATCCCCACCAGCGCGTCCCACCGGTAGGCGTCGAGGGGCTCGCGGGCACCCTCGCGGCGCGCCCTGTCGAACGCGGCCTGCTGGAACGGGCGCAGCGCCGCGAGGACGTCCACCCACTCGTCGATCGGCCCGAACCCCTCGACCGCCACCCCGCCGTCGCGCTCGACGCTGCGCAACCGGCGGCGTTCACGCACCCGCCGGTCACGCTCGGTGTCGTCTTCCACCGCGGCCTTCACCCGGGAGGCCTCACGGCGCAGACCCCGCAAACTCGTGCGCGCTGCGGTCTCGAGGAGGCGCCCCTCGGCGTCGGGATCCAACGAGGCGGCTTCCGCAATCGCCTCGGTCTGCTCGAACGACAACCCGCCGGTCGAGGCCTCCTCCCGGGTCGCCGGCAGCTCATCGAGACGACGACCCGTGCGGATGCGTCGCGCCGCCTGACCAGGCGTCGTGCCGGTGCGCTGCGCGACGAACTCCTCGACCGAGCGGTGCCCGTCGCGACGCCAGCCGTTGGTGTCACCCACCCGACGCGCCAGGCGAGCCACCGCCACCGACGCGGCCCGCTCGCCTCTCGCGAACGACTCGAGGAGATCCACCGCGCTCGACCCGTGCAACACCTCCGGCTCCAACCCGGCCGAACGCTCACACAGCTCGGCGACCAGATCCTCGAGCGGCACACCCGCCAACGAACACCCACCAGCGAACCCGCCGACCGGACCAGCCTCGGACACCTCGGAGACCTCGGAGGCTTCGGGGGCAGGCGAACCAGCCGGCGACCCAGCCAGCGACCCAGCGGGCGTCACAGCGCGCGCACCGGCCGTCTCGGTACTGGAACCACACACGACCGGCATCGACCCTCCCCCACGAACAGCGCACCCGCACGGGCGCGACAACGAACACACAAGAGGAAGGCCTGAAGACGCCGGCCAACGAAGCGACACCCGCACCCTAGCGAACTGGTGTTCGCCCGTCAAGCTTTTTCGGCGGATCTTCCGGCAAATTTTTTTCGCGGACCCGACCGCCTCACGCCGACATCGGCGGCTGGGACCTTCCACCGGCGCATCGAGGACGCGGGCGTCCCCGACGAGCTCATGACGATCGACGACGGAGACCACGCGTTCGAACTGAGCGACGGCGGGTGGGAATGTGCGTCACCGGTCGCCAAGACGTTCCCCGACCGCCACCTCGCGACGCGACCTCGCCGGGTCGACCCCGAGCCGGGGGCTACAGGACGAGGAGCACGAGGACGACCGCCGCGGCGACCAGAGCCCACGTGAGGCGCCGTCGCGCCGTCGCACTGAGCTCCGGGCGGCTCCCGTCGCGACGCTCTCGCCGGCGCATCTGCCGCTCCGCCTCGAAGAGCTGGGCGTCGCGCTCCGTGCGGGCCTGGACCCACCGTCCCGATCCGCCACCGAAGCCAGCCACGTGCGTCACCTTCCTCGCGCGAGTGCCTCCGCCGACTCTATCCGCGGGGCTCCCCCGGGATCCGGCGTGGCTTCCCGAGCCGAGAGCCGGGAGGCGACACCCCCCATGACCGCTCCTCGCCTCGGGAGTCGGGGATCCCGATGCGGAGCTCGTTGGCGGTGACGCCCGGGGGTGGTCACTCCTCGGATCCTAGGTCTCCCTCGACGAGGAGGCTCGATCCCGTCCCCTGCTTGCGGACGTCGACGACGCCTCGCTCGACGGTCACCACCGAACCGTTCCTCAGGAGCTGGGCGACGCGGTGGAGGAAGTGGCACTGGTCGTCGCGCCACTCGAGGACGTCGGGGTCGTCGGCGTCGGACACCCAGTCGGCGAGGTCGGCGTAGAGCAGCTCCGGGTAGATGTCGAGGTCGAGGTCGTGGCGCTCGACGATCTTGGCGGTCGTGGTGGCGCGCTGCGAGGCCACCCCGTCGAACGCCCGGGCGCAGCCGCACTGATCCCCGCTCCGACAGATCACCATCGGCAACCGCACCAGCTCCCCCTCCAAGCAGAAGCAGAAGTCGCGGTCGTCGTCTCCCTGCGTCTCGTGGGTCGCCACCAGCACTCGCATGCTCGAACCTCCCGTTCGTCGTGGCGTCACGGTACGGGCGACCCCCGACAGCAACGACGAGACGCGGTGCGGGAACCGGTCAGGCCGAGCGCTCCGACGATTCGATCGTGCTCATGCCCAGTCGAAGGCCACGTCGAGCGGATCGGTCCCCGCCTCCTGGCTGAGCAGGAGCCTGGCGGTGTTGATCAGATGTTCCTTCATCAGGCTCGCCGCACCCCGGGCGTCGCGCTCCTCGAGCGCGTCGAGGATCACCCGGTGCTCGGCGATGATGTCCTCGAGCGTCCGGGAGCGCCCGGCCGTCGACGCTCCCCGCACGATGATCAGGTCACGCAGCTCCTCCACGTAGCGGGCGAGGCGCCGGTTGCCCGAGGCGTCGAGCAGTAGGCGGTGGAAGTTCCGGTCGTGCGACATCATGAGCGGCTCGTCGTCCCCGGAGGCCGCCTCCTCCATCGCGCTCAACTCGCGCGACATGTGGTCCAGCGTCTCCGCGGTGATCAAGCGCGCCGCGCGCTCCGTGGCCGGCACCTCGAGGAGCAATCGGAGCGAGAAGATCTCCTCGAGGTCGTGCAGCGACGTCTCCAGGATCCGCACGCCACGGTTCCGCTCGAACCGCACCATCCCCTGGCGCTCGAGCGCCAGCAGCGCCTCCCGCACCGGCGTGCGGGAGACACCCAGGACTCCGGCGAGGTTGTGGATCGAGTGGAGGCTTCCCGGAGCGAGCTCGCCGGAGGTGATCGCCTGCCGCAACACCTGCCGCGCCTGCTCCGTCAAGCTCCCGTCCGAAGTCACCTGCTCCATGGCTCGATCGTGCTCCTCAACGCGCTCGTCGGTCTCCTGGCCGACCCCCCGCAGTGCCGTCCAGCAGCGCCCCCGGGTTGAACAATCCCTGCGGATCGAGCGACTGCTTGATCGTGAACATCGCCGCGATCTCCGCGGGGGAGCGCGAGAGCCGCAGGGACGATGCTTTGGCCACGCCCACTCCGTGCTCCGCCGCGATGCTCCCGTCGAGGTCCCCGACCAGGGCGAGGATCTCCTCCGACACCGCCCGGCCCTCGCGGTCGTCGGCGCCCAGGATGTTGACATGCAGGTTCCCCTCCCCGAGGTGACCGAACACCACGGCGCGAGCGTGCGGGCACCGGGTCTCCACGATCGTGCCCACCATCGCCACGAACCCCGCCAACGACCTGAGCGGCAGGGCCACGTCGAGCTTGATCGGCACGCCCTGCGCGGAGATCGCCTCCGTGTGCCGCTCCCGGTACCGCCAGAGGAGGCCCCGGGACGTCTCGTCGGACGCCACCGTGGCGTCACGCACCTCGGAGGTGCTCGACAGGCTCTCCAGGACCCGGTCCTCGACGTCCGTCTGCCCGGCGACCTCGACCAGCATGTACGTGTCGTAGCCGACGTCGAAGGGTGGCCGCAGGGACGCGTGCCGGCAGACCAGCTCGAGGCCGTGGTCGTAGAAGAGGTCGGCAGCCTGGAGCCCTTCGAGCTGCTCGCGGAAGCGAGCGAGCGCCGCGATCGCGTCCGCGGTCGAGTCCAGCCCGATCAGCGCGGCGGTGCGATGACGGTACCGGGGGAACAGGGAGACGCACGCGGCGGTGACAATCCCGAGCGTCCCCTCGCTGCCGACCAACAGGCCCGACAGGTCGTAACCGCAGTTGTCCTTCACGAGGCCACCCAGCCGGCGCACGACGCTCCCGTCCGGGAGGACCGCCTCGACCCCGCGGATCTGGTGCCGGGTCATCCCGTAGCCGAGGACGCGCTCCCCGCCCGCGTTGGTCGCCACGATCCCGCCCAGCGTCGCGCTCTCCCGCGCCGCGAAGTCGATGCCCACCTCGTAGCCCGACGCGCGGGCGTGCCGCTGCAACGCCCCGAGGGTCACCCCAGCCCCGGCGGTCACGCACCCGGCAGCCCGGTCGACCGGGTCGAGCCGGTCGAGGCGCGTGAGGCTCAACACGATCTCCCCCGAACGGGGGACGCTCCCGCCGACCAGACCCGTGTTCCCACCCTGGGGGACGATCCTGACCCCCTCGCGCCGACACACCTCGACGACCCGTGCGACCTCCTCCACCGACCCGGGACGGACCACCGCGGCCGTCGAGCCCCGGAACCGCCCCGTCCAGTCGACCTCGTAGCTCGCGACCATCTCCGCGTCGACGAGCACGTTGTGGTTCCCGACCACGCCGCGCAGCGCGTCGAGCGCCGCGGCAGCGACGCCGCCTCGCTCCGCGCAGGGGCTGACCGGCCGGCTCATCTCGTGTCACGCACCTCGAGCAGCTCGCCACCCACGGTCGTCACGACGCTTCCGCTCACCCCCGGTCACCCACGTCCACCTTGATGGCGCCATCCTCGACGCGCACCTCGTAGGTCCGAACGGCCTCGGTCGCCGGAGGCTGGCGCGGCTCGCCGGTACGGAGATCGAACACCGAGCCGTGCAACGGGCACTCCAGCGTGCAGGCGCTCTCGTCCACCTCGCCTTCGGAGAGCGGTGCGGTCATGTGCGTGCACTCCGCGTCCACGACGAACACGTCGCCGCCGACGTTCGCCACGGCGAGCCACTCACCCTCCACCTCGACCTCGATCACGCGGCCCGGCGGAACGTCCTCCGCTCTGGCCACCTCGATGAACCGCTCCATTCAGCTCCTCTCCTCGTCACTCGGCGGTCGGATCACGAGCGGTCCTTCGGGGGTCGATCCGCCCGGGAAGGCTGTTGGCGCAGCGCTTCCACGAGCGCCGCGCCGAGATCGACGGTCGCGGCGACGATCCGCTCCCCCTTCTCCGCCGTCGCACCCCGGGGATCGCCCATGTTCCCCGAGCTCCCCACCCAACGCTCGTCGAAGGTGTGGGTGAAGGTCAGCTTGGCGTGGTACACACGCCGTTCCGCGTCGCTCAGCTCGTCGAGCGTCGTGGAGTTCGCCACCGCTCGGCTCAGGTCGACGTGCTCGGCGCCCGCGCTCGCGAGCACCAGCGACGTCTCGATCTCGTCCGCGTGGTTCGCGTACGCGAAGCCCTTGATCTCGGTGATCTCCTCTCGTCCTCCCGTCCACCAGTCCAGGACGCCGGCGCGGATCCCGGAGCCGTGGTGCATCTCGGCGGCGGCGAGGGCGAGCGGGTGGCCGTTGGGTCCGTGCCCGTTGACGAACACGACCGGGTCGAGGCCGTGGCGCCCCAACTCTCGACCGACGTCGCTGCACAGCGCGACGAGCGTCTCCGGGCGCAGCGAGATCGACCCGGGAGGGTGGTCGAACTCGTAGCCGACGTGGAGGGTCCCGAAGGGCACCGCCGGGCACACCAGCGCGCCGACCCGCTCGGCGAGATCCCCGGCGATGCGCTCGGCGATGTAGGTGTCGGTCGCGAGCGGCGCGTGCACGCCGTGCGCCTCGACGGCTCCGACCGGCACGACCGCGCAGGCCCGCTCGCCGGCCTCCTCCCGGTAGTCGGCGACGTCCTGCCAGGACTTGGTCGCGAGCCGGTGCTGAGGTTGCCGATCGCGGGTGCTCACGCCACCCCCCTTCCGCCGGCGGTCCTCGAGCGCACCCGGGGGAAGACCTCGTCGGCGAGCGCCCGGGTGACCGCGTCGACGTCGCCCATCGGCGTGAGGGCCACGTGCGTGTACCCGGCGCGGGCGACCTGTTCGAGCAGATCGACGACGTCGTCGGGATCGCCCGCCACCGCCTTGCGGTCGATGAGCGCTCGGGGGGCCGTCGCCGCCTGCTCCGGGCGGAAGTGGCCGTAGTAGTCGTAGCGCTCCATCAGGGCCGTCCGGTCGTCCTCGCTCCACTCCGGCACGCGGGTGCTCGACGGGTAGAGGAACGCGCGAGCGGCGTAGGGCGCGACCCAGTCGAGGGCCTGCTCGCGGTCCTCGTGCACCGCGACGGCGGTGTTGAAGATCGTCGCCACCTCCCCCGGGTCGCGGCCCGCTTCCTCGGCACCCGCGGCGACCTCGCCGAGGTCCTCCTCCATGAGCTCGGGAACCAACCAGCCGCTGTGGATCGCACCGTCGGTGAGCGCGCCGGCCCTGCGCAGGCTCAGCGGGCCCGCCGCGGCCCAGTAGATGGGCGGCGGGGGCATCCGGCCCGTCGACAGCGACCACTCGTGCCCCTCGTCGTCGACGACGGTCTCCCCGCTCATGAGGCCGCGGAGCCGATCGACCACGGTCGCGAGCTCCCCGAGGCGCGCCGGCTGGCGGCCGATCGTGCGCACCGAGTCGTCGCCCACGCCGATGCCGACGAACATCCGACCGCCCGAGAGCTCGTGGAGCGTGCAGACGGCGTTCGCCGTCGCCGTGACGTGGCGGGTGATCGGGTTCGTGACCCACGGGCCCATGCGGATCCGCGACGTCGCCTGCGAGGCGAGCGTCAGGCACACGTACACGTCGCGCCAGATCATCTGGCCGTCGGTGACGCCCGCGAAGTCGCAGCCGGCCTCCTCGGCGACCCGCACCCGTCGCGCGATCGTGGCCGCGTCGGTGGTGGGCTGGAACCACAGTCCGAGCTCCATCGCTACTCCCGACCCCTTCCCTCCGGTGAGCGTTCCCGTACGCGCCGGGCGATCCCCTCGCCCCGCTCGATCGCCTCGTCGAGCACCGCGTCCTCGTCGACTCCGACGAGCTCCCGGCCCTCCATCAGCAACCGACCGTCGACCACCGTCGCCCACACGTCCTGCGCGCTCGCGCAGTACACCAACGTCGCCACGAGGTCGTTCCACGGGAGCAGGTGCGGCTGCCGCAGGTCGACCACCTGGAGGTCGGCGGTGCGGCCCTCCGCGATCGTGCCGAGATCGTCGCGGCGGAGGGCCCGAGCGCCGTTGCGGGTCGCCATCGCGAGGGCGTCGGGCGCGGGGATCACCGTGGCGTCCTGGCGCACCTCCTTGTGGAGGCCGGCCGCCAACCTCGTGGCCTGCCACATGTCGAGGGTGTTGCCGTTGGCGGCGCCGTCGCAGCCGAGGCAGACACAGACGCCTCGCCGGTGCAGCTCCGGGAAGCTCCCCGCGACGGCCGAGCCGTACGCGCCGTGCATGCTGGCACCCGGGTTGTGGTTGATCTTCACGTCGTGGTGGTCGATGAGGTCCTGCTCCCGTGCGGTGAAGCGGATGGCGTGCGCGAACACGAGCTCGGGGCCGAGGACCCCGAGGCGGTCCAGCAGCTCGATCTGCCCGTAGCGGCGGGTGGCGAGGTGCCCGTGCAGGCCGACCCCGTGCTCCCGCGCCAGCTCGACGAGGTCGACCACCAGCTCGTCCGACAGGTTCCACTGCTGACGCCAGCCGCACCACACCGACAGGCGACCGTCGCCCTCGCCGTTCCACCGCTCGAGCAGCTCGCGTGTCGCCTCGAGGTTCTCGTCGGGGTCCATCAGGAAGCCCGTCGGCGCCTCCCAGTCCGGCTCCTGGTACTGCATCGTCGACCGGGTGAGCACACCCCGGATCCCCGAATCGACGATCGCCTGCGCGGCGGCGTCCGCGTAGACGGGGTTCGCGCACGCTTCGATGAACGCGGTGGTCCCGCCCTTGAGCATCTCCACGCACGCCAGACGGGCGCTCGCGTAGACGTCCTCCTCGTCCATCACCGCCTCGAGGGAGACGACCTTGGTCAGCCAGTCGAGGACGGGGATGTCGTCCGCGAGGCCACGCCCGAGCTGCTGGCAGGTGTGGACGTGGCAGTCGACCAGTCCGGGCACGATCGCCTTGCCGTCGCAGTCCACGACCTGCTCGGCGGTGTAGCGGGTCGCGATCTCCTCGGCCGGGCCGACGGCCACGATGCTCCTGTCCTCGACCGCGACGGAGTGGTCGGCCAGGAACGGGGTGCTGCCGTCCGCGGGCACGACGAAGCCGCCGTGCAGGAGCAGGTCCACCCTCCTGGGTGTGGTGTCCGTGGCTCCACTCGTCGCCATCTTCCGGCCTCCCTCGTCCGCGCCTATCCGGCGAGGCCCGACTCGAGCATCCCCGATCGGTCGAGCACCTCGCGGAGCTCCTCGCGCTCGTCGTCGGAGATCGTGACCAGCGGGGCGCGCAGCAGATCGGTCCGCAGGAGCCCCATCATCCGCATCGCCGCCTTCGCACGCGCGTAGTACATGAGCGGAGGGTCGGCGTAGATGCTCGAGACGATCGGCCACAGCTCGTCGTACGTCTGGCGCGCCTCGACCAGGTCGTCACGCTGGACGCTCTCCCAGAGTCGAGCGACGCGCTCGGGCACCAGGCTCGCCAGACCCAGGAGCAGGCCGTCCGCCCGAGCCGCCACGAGGCAGGGCAACAGGAGCGTGTCGTTCGCGCACAGCACCGCGACGTCGAGGCCCGCGTCACGGATCGCCCGGACGTCACGCTCGTAGGCGCCGACGTCCCACGTCGTCTCCTTGACACCGACCACCCCGTCGAGAGCGAGGAGGTCGAGCAGCAGCGGCGTCGGGTACGAGCGACCGCTCCCCACCTGGTGCTGGAAGACCACGAGGGGAACCTCCGGCCTGGCGACCTCCTCGAAGTAGCGGATCGCCACCTCGGGGACCCGCCCTGCCCCGCGGGCGAAGACGGGGGGAGCCTGCACCAGCACGGCCCGGGCACCGGCCTCGCCGGCATCCTCGACGGCGGAGCGGGCCGCGGAGACGGCGTCCGCCCTGACCGACGAGATCACCGACACCTCCGGGCCGACCTCCTCACATGCCGCGCGGACGAGGCGCGTCCGCTCGTCCGGCTCGAGCAACGAGCCCTCGCCGGCGACGGCGTTGACCACCACACCCTCGATCCCGTCGACGCCCGCGAGCCGCCGGACCAGGCTCCGGAAGGAGGCCTCGTCGACGGTGTGGCCGTCCTCCTCGAGTGGCAGGACGGTCGCGGCGATCGCTCCGCTCAGCTCAACGTTTCCCACGGCGACTCACGCTCCCACGTCCATCGGTTCCCGAGCAGCGGTCTCGATCCGGCCGCTCGCCTGCGCGCCCCGAGCTTGCTGCGTCTGCGGTCGCCACCGGGTCACCCGGCGCTCCGCCCGCCGGAGCACCCACGTGTCGAGCAGCCGCATCACGATCGTGAAGATCGCCGCCCAGGCGATCATCCGATCCACGTGCAGCAACCGGAAGTCGCGCTGCATCTGCGCGCCCACGCCCGTGCTCGCAGCCAGCGCCTCCACGACCACGACGAGCTTCCACGCCAGCGCGACACCCGTCCGGACGGACGCGAAGAGCGCGCCCATCATCTGGGGCACGATCACGTGCCGCCATCGGGCGGCCCGCCCGAAGCCGAACGCTCGCGACATCTCGGCGAGGTCGCCCTCGAGGGTCTTCACCCCCTCGAACACGAAGCTCGCGACGAACGGCGACACCGAGAACGTGAGCGCGATCAGGTTGCTGCGCTCTCCGAGACCCACGATGAGCAGCGTCACGATGATCACCACGGGGATGGGCAGCGCCATCGCCACCATCACCCACGGACGCAGGAACTCCTCGGCGAACCGGCTGACGCCCATGAGCGCGCCGACGAGGATGCCGATCACGAACGCGAAGCCGAACGCGACGACGACGCGCCGGAACGTCGCGATCAGGTCCTCGTACGACGACCCGTCTCCCAGGATCTCGACCGACGCGGCGACCACCTCGTGGAACGCGGGGAGACGGTCGGAGAACCACGCGAGCCCGTACCAGGCGAGGAGGCCCAGGCCGACGCCGACGGCGAGGGTGGTGGCCTGCGAGGCCCGCTGGGCGATGGTGGTTCGCGGCGAGGTCACGACGAGCCCGACCCCGGAGTCGGCGACGTGGTGCTCCTCCCGGCGCCGCGGGCGTCACCGGCCTCGTCGCCGGTCTCGTCATCGGCCTCTTCGCCGTCGTCGTCGCCCTCGTCGTCGCCGGCGGCAGCTCCTGCCGGCTCCTCGTTCGCACGCTCCCACTCGTCGATGACGGTCCGCAGCACCCGCGCCTCGAGGTCGAGGAACTCCGGCGAGTCCAGCGCGCGCGGCCGCGGCAGCTCGACCTCGACGGTCTCGTACAGCCGGCCGGGGTTCGTGGTCAGGACGAGGATCCGGTCCGCCAGCGACGCGGCCTCTCGGACCGAGTGGGTGACGAAGACGATGGTCTTCCCGCTCTCCTGCCAGAGCCGCAGGAGCTCGGCCCGTTGCTTGCGGGCGGTCAGCTCGTCCAGCGCGCTGAACGGCTCGTCCATCAGCACGTAGAGCGGGTCCACGGCCAGCGCCCGGGCGATCGCCACACGTTGGCGCTGACCGCCCGAGATCATCAGCGGCCAGGCGTCGGCCAGCTCCTCGATGTGCAGCATGCGGAGGTAGCGAGCGACGAGCTCGTCGTGCTGCTCCTTGGGGATCTCCGCCGCGCGCAGCGCGATGACGATGTTGTCGCGCACGGTCCGCCACGGGAGCAGGCGCGGCTCCTGGAACACGAACCCCAGCGGCGGGAGGGTCGGCGATCCCCCCGCGTAGACCTCGGTCCCGGCGACTCGGACGCTGCCGGAGGTCGGCTCGATCAAGCCGCTCAGGATCCCGAGCAGCGTCGACTTCCCGCAACCGCTCGGCCCGACCACGCAGACGAACTCGCCCCGCCCGATCGAGAACGTGATGTCCTCCAGGACGGGGGTGTCCGCGTCGTACGAGAACGACAGGGCTCGCGTCTCGATCAGCGCCTGCTCTCCGGTCGACCCGCCGGGGGCGAGCTCCTCGCCCGAGCCGCGGGCTCCGGCGGCGCTCTCGGGATGCTCTCGGTCGTCCATCTTCATCGTGTCGCTCGCTTCATCGTGTCGCTCGCCAGGCGAACACTCGCTTCTCGAGGGGGCGCAGGACTCCGTACTCCAGCGCCGCGATGACGCTCAGCAACAGGAGGACCCACACCAGGGCCTCCTCGGTCCGGAAGAAGTCGAACGCGTTCTTGAACTCGAAGCCGAGCCCGGAGCGCACGGAGAAGAGCTCCGCCACGATCAGCACCTTCCACGCGATCGCGTGCGCGTTGCGCAGCCCGGAGAAGAAGTAGGGGGCCGTGTGGGGCAACAGCACGTGGCGCACCACGTCGCGGCGCGAGAAGCGGAACGCGCGGGCCATGTCGATGTGGTGGCGGTCCAGGCTCGACAGGCCCTGCAAGAGCGGGTCCGCCACGAACGGGAACACGATCACGGCGACGACCGCCACCACTCCGGCGCCCGTGACCCCGATCACGGCGAGGGACAAGAACGCGAGCAGCAGGCTCGGCACACCGAAGAGCACCGAGATGTAGAGGCGCACGACCCCCTCGAGGTGGCGGAACTGGTGCACCGCCACGACGACGAGGAGCGACGACACGGTCCCGATCGCCAATCCGGCGACGAGTCGCTGGAGCGAAGCTCGGAGCTGCTCGTACGTGTCCCCCTGGCCGAGCATCTCCCAGCCCTCTCGGCCCACCTCCGCGATCGAGGGCAGGAACAACGTCTTGCCCTCCACGAAACTCCAGAGCGCGAGGACCGTCAGCAGCGAGAGCACGGGCGCGAGCCGGTACGCGGCTCGTCGGGCCCACCCGTTTCCAACTCGCATCTCGTGCGCTCCCTGGTTCCTCGTCGGCTGCGATGGTTCGCTGCACGCTCTCCGACCGGAGGCTCACCGGTCGTCCGTTCTCGGCCCCCGGAGGGGCAGGGAGCACCCTGCCCCTCTCGGGGACCGCCGGGGAGGTCACGCGTTCTCGAGCACCTCGTCGACGGACTGGAAGAGGTTGTCGGGGAACTCGGTGAAGAGGACGCCCTGGCCCGCGATGCCCTCGAGGAACTCGGTGAGCGAGGAGACGGTCTCGTCCGTCCACTCACAACCCATGAAGGGCATGTCGCTCTCCACCTGCTCGATGAAGAGCTCGGTCGCCTCGTCACCGCCGAGGCCGAGCAGCTCCGCGTACTCGGGATCGCTCGCGACCTCCTCGACGTTCTCGTTGAAGTAGTCGGCCGCGTCGCACCACGCCTGGTGCACGGCGCGTGCCAGCTCGGGGTTCTCCTCGATCCAGCCGCGGCGGGCGCCCTGCAAGGTCGACCAGAGCTGGCCGCCCGTGGCCTCACGCCACTCCTCTGCCGGGTCGTAGACGACGCGGGTGCCGATGGTCGCGGCGGCGTTGGCCAGGTGCGGCTGGAACTCCAGCACCGCGTCGACCTCACGCTGCTCCAGCAACGGGAGCAGGGCCGGGGGCGCCTGGGTCACGAGCTCGAAGTCCTCGAAGAAGTCGATCCCGTGGTTCTCGTCCAGCAGGAAGGAGAGGGTCAGCGAGCCCGTCGAGTCGTCCCCATACTGTCCGAAGTCCGCGCCGACCAGGTCCTGGATCGACTGGTGCTCCGAGTCCTCACGGACGATCACGCGCACGGGGTTGGTGATCGCCGGTCCCATCGCGACGACGTCCTCACCCTCGTTGGCGAGCACGGCGAGGTCCGGTGGCCCCACGTCGAACGAGACGTCCGACTCTCCGCCGAGGAAGTTCTGGAGCGCAGCCGGCGCAGCCACGTACTGGAAGTCGCCCTCGAACCCGTGCTCGGCGTCCAGCTCCTGGTCTTCCATGATCCTGAGCATCACCGCACCGGTGCCGCCGTTGAGGCCCTGGAGACGGGCGGTCCCGAGATCCTCCGCAGCGTCGTCGTCCGGTTCGGTGTCCGTGTCGGCCTGCGCCTCGGTGGTCTCGGTTCCGTCGTCCGTCGCTTCTGTGTCGTCGTCGTCGCCCGTGCACGCGGCAGCGACGAGCGCCAACGCCAGCACCACCCCGATCAGTCTCCGCACCCTCACGTCGTCTCCTCTCCCTCTCTCTTCTCTCTTCTCGCTTCTGGTTCCGGACCCGCTCACGGTCGCCTCACAGTCGTGCTGCGACCGCGCGGAGCCGGCCTGCCACGTCGACCTCCTGTTGCTCCTGGAGCTCGACCAACCACCATCCGAGCTGGGGCCCGTCGCTCCGCTCCATCAAGGAGGCGTAGACGCACCGCAACCCCTCGACGAGCGAGAACCCCGACTCGCTGATCACGGCGTGGACCGCCCGGTGCAGCGCCTCCGGATCCCACTCGGCGACCGTCTCGAGCAGGGTCGCCACCCGCGTCAGCAGATCTTCCGACTCCTGCGGCACGTTCGACGCGAGCGTGTCGGGGTCGTCGACGAGCTGGTACCGCCGATTCGCGGCCTCGTGTGGCGCCTCCGGTCGAGGCGGCACCACACGCCCCGCCTTGACGGTCGTCACGACCTCGAAGCGCAGCGGCCCGACGCGGCTCTTGCGGGTGAGGTCCGTGTACTCGAACTCGCCCTCCTCGACGTCGAGGACGGTCACGTCCGCGGGCGTGCCGACCGCGAGCGTCCCGAGCCCGAGCTCGTCGAGGCCGAACATCGCCGCGGGCCTGCTCGTGACCATCGGGGCGATGTCGGCCACACCGAACCCGAGGCTGCTCACCAGACCCATGAGGCCCACGAGGTCGTAGCCGGGCTTGCGCGGGCTCAGCATCTGCCAGTCGGTCGAGAGCGTCCGCACCTCGACGCCCTGCTTGAGCGCCTGCTCGGCGACGTCGAAGTCGAAGCCGGTCGGACCGAATCCCAGATCGAGGTGGACGCCGCGCTCCTGTGCCCGCAGCACCTCGGGCTCCACCCGACCGTCGTCGTCGAGCACGCCACCGGTGGCGCTCGTGTACACGTGGGTGACGATGTCACCGGCCTCGAGCTCGCGGAACTGGCCCCCGACGCCCAGGGCCGCCTCCGAGGGGTGCCCGAAGTTGCCGATGTGGAAGTACGCGGGCCGGCCCGCCCAGCGGCACACCTGCTTGACGACCTGCACCCACTCGGGGCCTCGATCCGGGAACGCGCTCGTCTTGATCGCCCGGATCCGGTCGGGGTGCGCGTCGACGGTGCGCACGATCTCGCCCACGGGCACCGGGCCCACCTCCCCGATGCTGCGGCCGTGGCTCGTGCGGGTCACCACCCGGTTCGTGATCGGCGCCCCGATCCCCTGCGGGTGGACGAAGAGGATGTTGAACACGTCGGTGCGGGCGCCCCAGTCGTCGATGAGTGCCGCCGCGTCGGGGAAGGTCGCGGTGCCGGCGCTGGCGGAGTCGACGAGGGTGGTCACACCGAGCTCCACCCCGATCGCGTCCGGGTGGAACGGCCCGATGCCGCCGTAGATGTGGGCGTGGCCGTCGATCAGGCCGGGTAGCACCAGCTTGCCCGAGACATCGATCTCCTCGGGCTTCGTGTCGGACTCGCGGAGCGCTCGCTCGGCCTCGTCGCCGACGCCGACGATCTCGCCTCCGGCGATCGCGACATCTCCTCGGAGATCCAGGCCAGCGGCGGGATCGATGACGCGCCCGCCGGTCAGCAGGATCGGTGGCTGTTCCGCTCCGCCCACGTCAGCGCCTCACCCCTCGAGCGACGCAGCGCCAGCGGCCACCGAGGAGCGCGGTGGGCACGATCGTCTCCCCCCGGGCACACGGGCCAGCGCGTCGCGTCTCGATCGCTTGAGCACCATGACCAGAGTGACATGTCACATATCACCCGTCAACCAGTTGGCGGGGTCCCGGTCCGGCGCGACCTGGGAGGATCCGGCTTCGAGAGCGGATCGCGCGACCAACCGACTCAAGAGATCGTCACCGCCTGACCAGGCTGTGCCGAGGCTCGAACGGCGTTCTCGGCAGGCGGCGCGTCTGGAATCCAGCGACGCTGGTTGCCAGCGCCCCTTCCGATCCCGGGGTCAGGATGGTGACGTGTCGGGCGGCTGCGGTCACTCCCCTGGTTCGAGCGGCGAACGGTCTTCGCTCAGGGCGCGCAGCCTGGCCACCCGCTCGTCGTCACCGCCGAGGTAGCGCACGAGCACGCCCAGGATCGCCTCGACGTCGAGGCTGCCCGCGGCGGCCATCTCCTCGAGGTCGGCCCAATGGGAGGCCGGCCCATGGCGGGTGCGGTCGAAGGAGGCGTTGGCGCGTTCTCTGATCCGATACCAACCCGAACCCACGATGCCAGGCCGGGTCCGCGGCACGTCGTCTCCGTGACAGTCGCCGGCGCGTCCGGCATGCTTGCGCCCGATGGACCTCGAACGCGAGCGCCTCGCACGCGAGTACGCGTTCCGGCATCTCAAAGGGTTGGTGGCCTCGCACGGTGACGTGTTGCGACGTTCGCTGCTCAAGGAGGGTTTCGTCTTCCACGGAACCAGGATTCCGCTCATCTCGCAGCCGGGAACTGGAAGCCCCGGTCGCTCGTGCGTACACGACCTCGCGGGCGCTGCGCCGGTTGCATCAGACGAAGTTCCGCACGCGCGTGCTCACCGCGTACCGGGACACCTGCGCGGTCTGCCGTTTGCGTGATTTCCCCGACCTCCTCGATGCCGCGCACATCAAGTCGGACGCCACGGGCGGGTTGGCGCAGGTCTCGAATGGTCTGGCGCTCTGCAAGATCCACCACGCCGCGTTCGACCGTCACGTGCTCGGCATTCGACCCGACTACGTGATCGAACTCAACCACGAAGTCCTCCGACGTGAGGACGGCCCGACGCTCCAACACGGACTCCAAGGCGCGCACCGCAAGGAGGTCCATCGCCCGCGGTCGAAGACCAAGCAGCCGGACCGGGAGCTGCTCGAGGAACGCTACGAGCACTTCCGCGCCGCGAGCTGATGGTCAGCGTCGAGTCGACGACGAGACAATGAGTATGCGCAATGGTCGCATCCGTCCCAGGAAGAAAAGCTCAGGATCCAGTGGTTCAGCCAGTCGCATCGTTCTTCCACGTCGTTCGCGACCGGTCTCTTGAGTCGATTGTCAGCAAGCCGCCACCTCGCCGCGCCGGCCGTCCGCTTCGAAGCGAGGCAAATTGAGGATACGATATTCGATCCCGGCGATAGCCTAAACACGATGAAGAATTGGCCCTGAAGCTCATCCTGTGGCGACCGATCCCTGTTGCCGCTGAGCCGTGGCCCGCAGTTTTGCGATGATGAGGATAACCGTTACAGGCGGCTGCGCACCTTCCGCGCGGCGTCAAGTTCCGTCAACGGGAAGGGTCGAAACCGCGGTTGATGCCGGCTTCTCGGAGCAGCTCGGCTGGGACACCGATGTCACGCCACGCCCCGTAGGTGATGCCCTTGGTCTTGCTGTAGGGCTTCGCTGAGCGGACGAAACGCTTCTTGGCTTCCTCGAGGTCTCCAGCGGATTGGAGGTGGTTCAGCTCCTTCTCCAGGTCGATGCGCTCTTGGATGAGCTGGACCTTCCTGAGCGGATTCGCGTCTTCCACCTCCTTCGCGATCGTTGAGAGCCGCTTGCGGATGCTGTCTGGTGTGCGTCTCCGTCCTCGCCTGGGCTTGTGAGCGTCGAGTGCCTCGATGTACGCCCTGACGTCGTTGGCGACACGGCGCCCCTCGGCAAGCGCCTGCTTGTGAGCGTCTGTCATCTTGGCCATCGAGCTTCCCCTCCACTGGACTGCGGGACGAACTGGCTTGTGTCGCCCGAAACCTTACTGCATCGTTTGTCGTGATCGGGCGAACCGAATCGACCCCCTGAGCGTTCGCCATCTTGCACCCGAGCGACCAATGCTCGGCCTTGTACACGCACCGGTCACAGAACCGGACACACACCTGATTCACTCACATCACGTTCGCACGTCCTTCCCGGAGATCGACACAACGGTGACCTGTCCCATGTTCGGTGTCGCAGCGAACCTCACAGGCATCGTGCTCGGCACCGGCATCTGGGTGACCACCAGTCGCCGCTCACAGACCTAACGGTCGAGCGCCGCCTGCTTCGCCATGGCATCTATCCACTCCTGGAAAGTCCGGCGGAGTGCCAACTGACTAGCCCAGGCGAGCTGGCAGGAAATGGGTCGTAGGCGTCATGGAGCGCAACAGGAGTTGCGCCGATGCTCTCTTCACGGCAGTTGGGGGCACTGCCGACACAACAGACTCTCCAGAAAGGTAGGACTGACATGGTTCGACGTGTGATCTTCGGGTTCGTCGCTGTCGTCGGGGCGTTCGCCATCAGCTTCGGGTTCGCTGCGAGCCTGGGTGGTCTGAGCACGGACGGTCTGGGTGCCGACGACAGCGTCGTCGCCGCCTGCGACACCGACGGGGTGTCCACCTCGTACTCGCTGTCGTTCGATGACACCGATGGACGCTACGAGGTGAGCGCCGTCTCCATCTCCGGGATCGCGGATGCCTGCGACGGCCAGACCCTCGAGGTGACGCTCGCGAACTCCTCGGGTGCGGCGATCGGAACGGGCAGCGCCACGATCCCGAGCGACGCGGCCACCTCCCACAGCGTCTCGCTCAGCACACCGGCGTCCGCCAAGCTCGTCGTCGGCGTCCACGTCACCATCAGCTGACCAGCATCACCCGCTGGCGCCGCCGACTCCGACGACCCGGGGTCGGCGGCGTCGGCGGTAGCAGGAGCGGCGGTTGACGGTGCCCATCGGTGGCGCAGCACGGCCACGTCGAGCGACGTGACAGGGAGCGAGGTGCCATGACTTCGACATCAGGACACGACCACACACTGCGGCGCCTCGGAAGCTCGTTCGCCGCGCTCACCCTCGTCGGGGTGTTCCTGGCCGCGGTCGCCCACGCGGCGGGCCTCGGAGGAGTCAGCTCCGCCGACCTCGCTGCGTCGTCCGCGACGGTCTCGTCCTGTGACGCCGACGGCTTCAGCTACGACCTCACCGTCTCGACCGGCCTGGTCACCGCCG
>CAYTKN010000039.1:0-26558 GCA_964438505.1 uncultured Burkholderiales bacterium | reverse complement strand
CGTGTACCACCGCGGGGTCGAAGGAGGTGGTGGCCTCCTCGAGGATCTCGATCGCCTTCCGCACTTCCGTGAGCACGAACATATGTTCGCACCCGCCTGTGACAACAACGTGTCAGATCAGGCCCCGACCGCCGAGAAATCTGAAAATCCCGGTGCCCGTAGGTTCAGAGTCCCATGGCTGCGCTGGCGCACGGCCGCGGCCACGGCCACGGCGGGGAGCGTGGTGTCGGGGATCGATCGCGCAGCCCGGCAGGTGGTCGAGGCGCTGGAGCGCAGACGCGTCTGTACCCGCAAGCGTGGTGTCGGGGGTCGATCGCGCAGCCTGGCGGGCGGGTGGGACGAGGGAGCGCAGCGAGCGAGTGGCCAGCGATCGAACCCCGAGACCACGCGAGCACCGAGCTCCTCCGGATCGCCACAACACGCTGGCCCGGGGGCGCTCCCCCGGGCCAGCTGCATGCTCTGGTTGTCTTCCGTCACCTCACCGGCACAGATACGCCTACGACACGCCGGCGACGCCCCTGACGTCACATCACGAGCAGCCGCTGGTGGAGCCGCAGCCCTCGCAGACGTAGCAGGAGCCGCTCGGGCGCATCTGGCCCCCGCAGCTCGCGCAGATCGGGGCGTCGATCATCTTCCGCTTGGGCTGGACCGGCGGCCGGGGCGGAGCGTCCGCCTCCGGGGTGCCCGCCGGCGCCCCCGGCGCCTCCGGTGCCTCCGGTGCCTGCCCGGAGGACACGCCGTCGCCACCCAACTCCAGCTCCGGGTGTCCGAGGTCGAACGACTCGTCGGTCGGTGTCGTCGCCTCCTCCACGCCGGGCAGGGTCGGCTGGGTGCGCTCCTGCACCGTGAAGATGCCGAGCTCGCCGCGCTCCTCGGAGGGCAGGTACTCGATGGCGAGGCGCCGGAAGATGTAGTCGACGAGCGAGCTCGCGAAGCGCAACTCCTTGTCGTCGGTCATCCCGGCCGGCTCGAAGCGCATGTTCGTGAACATCTCCACGAACGCCCGCAGCGGCACGCCGTACTGGAGGCCGTGGCTCACCGAGATGGCGAAGGCGTCCATGATCCCCGCCAGCGTCGAGCCCTGCTTGGCGACCTTGAGGAAGATCTCCCCCGGACGCCCGTCCTCGAACTCGCCGACGGTCACGTACCCCTTGCAGTCGGCGACCCGGAAGCTGAACGTCTTCGAGGTGCGCGTCTTCGGGAGCTTCCGGCGCACCGGCTCCTTCAAGGCGATGGTGAGCGGGCCGTCGGCGTCCTCGGCGACCGACTCGGCCTCCTCCATCGACTCGACGACCTTCACCTCCTTCTTGTCGCCGGCGAGCGGCTGGGCCACCTTGCAGTTGTCGCGGTAGATAGCCACCGCCTTGAGGCCCAGCTTCCACGACTCGAGGCACAGGTCCTCGACGTCCTCGACGCTGACCTCCTCGGGCATGTTGATGGTCTTGGAGATCGCCCCGGAGATGAACGGCTGGGCCGCCGCCATCATGCGCACGTGGCCCTTGTAGTGGATGGAGTTGTCGCCCATCGCCGTGGCGAACACCGGCAGGTGCTCGGGGTCGAGCGCGGGCGCCCCGACGATCGTCTTGTTCTCGTCGATGTAGTCGACGACGGCCTCGATCTGATCGGCCGAGTAGCCGAGGTTGCGCAGCGCGCGGGGCACCGTCTGGTTGACGATCTGCATCGTGCCGCCGCCCACCAGCTTCTTGGTCTTGTTGAGGGCCAGGTCGGGCTCGACGCCGGTCGTGTCGCAATCCATCATCAGCCCGATCGTGCCGGTGGGCGCCAGCACGCTGGCCTGCGAGTTGCGCACCCCGTGCTGCTCACCGAGGTCGCAGGCGCGGTCCCACGACCGGCGAGCCGCGTCGAGCAGCTCGTGGGGCACCAGCTCCTCGTCGATCTCGGCGCACTTCGCCCGGTGCTGGTTGAGCACCTGGAGGGTGGGCTCGCGGTTCTCCGGGAAGCCGGCGAACGGCCCCATCCGCGCCGCGGTGCAGGCGCTCGTGGCGTAGGCGTGCCCGGTCATGAGCGCCGTGATCGCGCCGGTCCAGGCACGGCCGTCGTCGGAGTCGTAGGGCACCCCGCGGGCCATCAGCAGGGCGCCGAGGTTGGCGTAGCCGAGGCCGAGCTCGCGGAACTTCCGGGCGTTCTCGCCGATCTTCTCCGTCGGGTAGTCGGCGTTGCCGACGAGGATCTCCTGGGCGGTGAAGACGACCTCGACGGTGCGCTCGAAGCCCTCGACGTCGAAGGCCCCGTCCTCACCGAGGTACTTCAGCAGGTTGATCGACGCCAGGTTGCAGGCGCTGTTGTCGAGGTGCATGTACTCGGAGCACGGGTTCGACCCGTTGATGCGCCCCGTGTTCGCCGCCGTGTTCCACCGGTTGATCGTCGTGTCGTACTGGACGCCGGGATCCGCGCACTCCCAGGCGGCCTCGGCGATCTCCCGCATGAGCTGGCGGGCCTTGACGGTCTTGACCACCTCGCCGGTCTTGACCGCCCGCAGCTCCCAGTCGCCGTCGACCTCCACGGCCTCCATGAACTCGTCGGTGACCCGCACCGAGTTGTTGGCGTTCTGGTACTGGAGCGAGTAGGCGTCCTTGCCGTCGAGGTCGACGTCGAAGCCGGCCGCGCTCAGCGCCCGCGCCTTGCGCTCCTCGAGCGCCTTGCACCAGACGAACTCCTCCACGTCGGGGTGGTCGACGTCGAGGATCACCATCTTGGCCGCACGACGGGTCTTGCCGCCCGACTTGATCGTGCCGGCCGAGGAGTCGGCACCGCGCATGAAGCTGACCGGGCCCGAGGCGGTGCCGCCCCCCTTGAGGGGCTCCTTCGAGGAGCGCAGCTTCGACAGGTTGATGCCCGAGCCGGAGCCGCCCTTGAAGATGACGCCCTCCTCCCGGTACCAGTTGAGGATGGAGTCCATCGTGTCCTCGACGTCGAGGATGAAGCAGGCGCTCGCCTGCTGCGGCTCGCCGGCGACGCCGATGTTGAACCACACCGGGCTGTTGAAGGCCGCCCGCTGGTGCACGAGGATGTACTTCAGCTCGGCGCGGAAGGTCTCGGCCTCCTCGTCGTCGACGAAGTAGCCGTCGCGGATCCCCCAGTCGGTGATCGTGTCGGCCACCCGGTCGATGATCTGGCGCACCGAGTACTCGCGCCCGGGACTGCCGAGAGCGCCGCGGAAGTACTTCTGGGCGACGATGTTGGTCGCGTTCTGCGACCAGGTCTTCGGGAACTCGACCTCGGGCTGGAGGAACGCGTCGCCGCCGGTCTTGAGGTCGGGGATGCGCGCCTCGCGCGTCTCCCACTCCACCGTGTCGTAGGGGTGCACCTCGGGTGTCGTGAAGTGCCGACGGATCCCGATCCGCTGAACCTGCTCCGGCGCGATCGCCATGTCCTCGCCTCCCGCTCGCTCGTGTCGTGGTGACCGTGGTGGTCGTGGTGGCCGGCTCTTCCCCTCCTGCACGCCGGATGCTCCCCGACGTGCCCGGCGGTGATCGGTGACCCCACACCATCGTATTGTCCGTCGACCTCGTGTGGTGGGACCCCAAACCACAAGATGTTGTGGTACCGGATCACCGAGGCCCTAGATGCTGGATGAATTACAACACCGTAGTTACAGCCGTGTCAAGGGTCACTCCACGTTGGGGAGGAAGATCGCCCGCCGCCACGGCACCGCGCCCGGGCCTTCGGGGAACCGTCCGCACCGGTCGCGGGCACGTCGTCCCCGAGCCGAACCTCGGGGACGGGACCGCAGGGACAGGCCCTCAGGGACAGGAGCTCAGGGACAGGCCCGGAAACAGGCTCTCAGGGACCTGCCACGACGTCGGCGGGATCCTTCGGGGCCGTCTTCTTCTCGAGCCGCTTCTCCTGGAGGATCTGCGCCTCGCGCTCGAAGTCGGCCACACCCTCGAAGCCCTTGTAGACCGACGCGAAGCGCAGGTACGCCACCTCGTCGATCTCGAGGAGGCCGTCGAGCACCGCGATCCCCACCTGCTCGCTGCTCACCTCCGGGCCCATCTCCCGCACCAGCTCGCCGACCTGGTCGGCGAGGGACTCCACACGGACCTCGTCGAGCGCGGGACGCCCCGCGGCCGCCTGGCGGATCCCGGCCACCACCTTCGAGCGGTCGTAGGCCTCGCTGACCCCCGACCGCTTCGCCACGAGGATCGGCACCTCCTCGATGCGCTCGTAGGTCGTGTACCGGCGCTCGCAGCTCCGACACTCCCGGCGCCGGCGGATCGCCGACCCCGATTCGGCGGTCCGCGAGTCGACCACCCGGTCGTCGCGGTGCTCGCAGTAGGGACAGCGCACGCCGTCACCGTACCGCCCGCTCCCGCCGCCGGGCGCCCGCGGCCGCCGTGTCGCTCGGGGCGACACCCTCACCGGTCGGTCGGCCAGACCACCACCTCGCCGGGCAGGAGGGTCGTCGTGTCCCGCGCCGCGGCCAGCTCGTCGACGACCACGCGCGGATCCGCTTCGGGGGCGATCCGCTCGGCCACCCCCCAGAGGGTGTCGCCGGGCTCCACGACGTGACGGACCTGCGGCTCCTGCCGGGCCTGGAGGGCCTGCTGGGCCTGCTGGGCCTCGTCGGTGAGCGAGCTGCCCGCCGGAGTGGAGAACACCGCCACCGCGAGGAGCACCCCGGCGGCGAACGCCGCCGCCGCGAGGACCGCGGCCGCCAGCAGGCGGCGCCGGCGGAACACCCGCTCCCGATCGGCTCGCACCACCACGTTGCCCTGTGGGTTCGCGTATCTGCTCATGTGGCCAGTGTGGAGGAGGGGTGTGACGGTCACCGCTGTCACGCTCTGTGGCATGGAGAGAACACCTCGGAGACGAACGCCTGTTCGCAACGGACCCATCAGACCACGAACGGGTGTTCGTTGTCAAGCGCGGCGACGAACGGGTGTTTGCAGCGAACGGCAGTTCGTGGTACGGTCCCGTCGGGCCTGGATCCGTGCCTGGAGCACGCTCCGGAAGCGGTGGACCGGGCTGAAACGAGCCGACGCGCCGACGAAACGGTGCGAAAGGGGCACACACTCATGGCCGACCTCACCCCGCGTCAGCGGGAGATCCTCGAGTTCATCGACACCCACCTGCGCGAGCACGGCTACCCGCCGAGCGTCCGCGAGATCGCCAAGGGCGTCGGCCTCTCCTCGACGGCCACCGTCCACACGCACCTGCACGCGCTCCAGGACCGCGGGTACCTCCACCGCGACCCCACCAAGCCCCGCGCCATCGAGGTGCACTTCGAGTCGACCTCCGGGGCCCAGCTCGAGCGCAGGCCCGTCCGCCACGTGCCGCTCGTCGGCGACGTCGCCGCCGGGACCGGCGTGCTGGCGGCCGAGAACGTCGACGAGGTCCACCCGCTCCCCGAGGACATCACCGGCGCGGGCGAGCTGTTCATGGTCCGCGTCCGCGGCGACTCCATGATCGACGCTGGCATCCTCGACGGCGACCTCGTGGTCGTGCGCCAGCAGCCCACCGCCGAGAACGGCGACTTCGTGGTCGCCGGGATCCCCGACGAGGAGGCCACGGTCAAGGAGCTCATGACCAAGGGGGACCGCATCGTGCTGCGCCCCCACAACTCGGGGATGACCGACCTCGTCTACCCGGCCGACCAGGTCCAGGTGTTCGGCAAGGTCGTGACCGTGCTCCGCAAGCTCTGACCGTGCTCGGCGCCCGCCACGCCCACCAGCGGGCACCGGCCGAGCCGACCGGCTCGTAGGGTCGCGGCGTGCGCCGAGACCACGACGACCTGCGGGTCGGGGAACGACACCTCCGTCGGGTCGCACCGGAGTTCGGCCCGCTCATCGACACCACCGGTCCCTGCCGCCTGCGGTGGGGCGGCCGCCGGCACGGCTCGCACTTCGAGGCGCTCGCCCGCACCATCGCCTTCCAGCAGCTCGCCGGACGAGCGGCTTCCGCCATCTGGGCTCGGGTCCGTGCGCTCGTCGACGGGCCGTTCACCCCCGAGGCGGTGCTGGCGCTCGACGACGCCCGGCTCCGGGACGCGGGCCTGTCGGGCTCGAAGGTCGCCTCCCTGCGGGACCTCGCCGCCCGCACCTCGGACGGGTCGCTGCGGGTCCGCCGCCTCGGCCACCTCCCCGACGACGAGGTGATCGACCAGCTCACCGCCGTGCGCGGCATCGGCACCTGGACCGCCCACATGTTCCTGATGTTCCGGCTCGGCCGCGTCGACGTGTGGCCGACCGGCGACCTCGGCGTCCGCAACGGCTACGCAGCCGTCATGGGCCTGGAGCGTCCACCCAGCGCCGCCGAGCTCGAGCCGCTCGGGGATCCCCTGCGCCCTTACCGCTCGGTGGCCGCCTGGTACTGCTGGCGGGCCGTCGAGACCGTCACCCCCTGATCCCGAAGCCGTTCCACCTCGCCGCGACGACCCCGGATCCCGGGTACCGGTCGAGGACCATGGCGCTCCAGCGCCGGGCCACCCTCCCCGGCAGGCGCGTCCGGGGATAGGGTCGGCGTTCTGCCGAACCGAGGCGTTCTGCCACACCGAGGAGAGGTCACCATGTCAGAGGTCGTCGTCGTCGCCACGTTCGTCGCGAAGCCCGGCCGCGCCGACGAGATCGAACGCTTCGGGAAGGAGGTCGTGCAGCCCTCCCACGAGGAGGACGGCTGCCTCAAGTACGCGCTCCATCGCTCCACAGCCGACCCTCAGACCTTCGTGCTCGTCGAGAAGTGGCGCTCACAGGAAGACCTCGACGCCCACTTCCAACAGCCCCACATGGCGCAGCTCGGCGACCTCCAGGACGCGCTGGCCGAGCCACCCGCAATCCACTTCCTCGAACCGCTCCCCTACGGCGACGCCGAGAAGGGACTCCTCTGAGGAGACGACCGGCTCCACACCCCGCCACGGGCCGCAGACCCTGTGGGAGCGCTCCGCGTCAGGAGGCGAACTCGGCCTCCAGGCGGGCGGCGACCTCCCGGTACCGCGACACCGGGATGAGATGCACACCGTCGAACGCGCCGCTCTCCCGGATCGCGAGGACCTGCTCACACGCGAGCTCCACACCGGCGTCGCGATCGGCCTCGACCGCATCGATCCAACGCTGGGGGATCCTGATGTCGCCCACCGTCTCCGCGAGCTTCCGCGCCATCCCGGCGCTGGTGAGCACCATGACGCCCGCGTAGACGGGGCCGTCGAAGCGCACCTGCTCACGCCAGGCCAGCAGCTCGTCGAGCTCGAAGCACACCTGGGCGAAGAGGAAGTCGGCCTCGGCCTTGAACGGCGCGAGGGGACGCAGGCCGGTGGCGACCCCTGCGCGGGGCACCGCCCGCCCGGTGGCCTCCGCCGAGGCCGAGAACGCCCGCAGCTCCTCGAGCATCCGGCCCACGGTGAGCTCAGAGGTCCGCTCCCCCGTCGAGGGACGGTCGCCGAAGACGAACAGGAACTCGTCGACGCCGTACGCGCTCGCGGTCAGCAGGTCCCGCCGGAAGCCGAGCAGGTTGCGGTCGCGAGCGTTGAGACAGGCCACCGAGCGACCCCCCATGGCGTCCACCTCGTGGGCGACCGCCACGCTCGAGACCGTCGCACGGCCCAGGTGGTTGTCGGGGATCAGGAAGGACGACGCCACCCGGCTCAGCACACCGATCTGGTGGCGCACGTGCATCAGGTCGGCACGCGTCGGGGGCTCGATCTCGCAGACGAGGTGGAAGTCGGCGGGCACGTCCCCCAGGCTACGGGGACCGATCGTCGACGAGCCAAGGTCGCTCCGCCGGGGGGTCGGCCCGCCGGGATCGACCGGCCGGGCTCCGTCCGCCGCGGTCAGCCAGTCAAGAACGCCGCGAGGCGCTCGTAGCAGTCCTCCAGCTCGGCGCGCGTCACGTGCTCGTCGGGGGTGTGGGCCAGCTCCGAGTCGCCGGGCCCGAAGTTCACGGCGGGGACGCCGCGCTCGGCGAAGCGGGCCACGTCGGTCCAGCCGAGCTTCGGGCGCACCGCGCCACCCAACGACGACACCAGCTCCGCGACCAGCGGATCGCCGAGGTTCGGGGGCGCGGCGCTCGCCGCGTCGGTGACCTCCACCTCGTCCGCCCCGGCGAGCACGGAGCGCACCTCCTCGACCGCCTCGTCGAGGGTCCGCGAGGGAGCGTAGCGGCGGTTCACGACCATGCGGCACTCGTCGGGCACGACGTTGCCGGCCACTCCCCCCTCGACGTGCACCACCTGGAGCGCCTCCCGGTAGGCGAGGCCGTCGACCTCGACGGTCGGGGCGTCGAACTCGGCGACGCGCCCGAGCACGGCCGCCGCCTTGTGGATGGCGTTCTCGCCCCGCCACGCCCGAGCGGTGTGCGCCCGGGCGCCCCGGAACGTCGCCGTGGCCCGCAACGTCCCCTGGCAGCCGGCCTCCACCGCGGCGCCGGTGGGCTCGAGGAGCACCGCGAGGTCACCGGCGACGAGGTCGGGACGCGCGCCGAAGAGATGGCGCATCCCGTTGAAGCGGTCCGCGATTTCCTCCGCTGCGTAGAAGCAGACCGTCACGTCGAAGCGCGAGTCCGCCGCCACCTCCTCGGCGAGCCGCAGCATCACGGCCAGTCCGCCCTTCATGTCGGTCGAGCCGAGGCCGTGCAGGGTGCCGCCGTCGACGCGGGCGCCCTCGTTGCCCGCCGGGGGCACGGTGTCGAGGTGCCCGGCGAGCACGACGCGGCGCTCCCGTCCCGAGTCGGTGCGAGCGACGACGTTGTCCTCGACCCGCTCCACCGCCAGACCGCGGAGCCGCGAGAGGCGCTGTTCGATCGCGGAGGCCAGCGCCGACTCCTCGCGGCTCACCGACGGGACGTCGACGAGGGCGGCGGCGAGGGCGAGGAGGTCGCCGGCGCCGGTCTCCGCGAGCTCGGCCACGCTCACGTACCGACCCCGTGCTCCCGCAGGACGTCGTTGATCGTCGCCCGGTCCGCTCGCTCGTCGTCGGTCATCCGCTTGATGATCAGCGCGCACGGCAACCCGAACTCCCCGCCGGGGAACTCGCGGCGCCTGGTCGCGTGGACCACCACGCAGTTCGGCGGGATCTCGCCGCGCGCGACCTCCTCGCCGGTCTCCGCGTCGATCACCGGGATCCCGCGATTGAGCACCAACCCCTCACCGAGGATGCTGCCCCGGCCGATCCGGGCGCCCTGGGTGATCATGCACCGGCTCCCCACCAGCACGTCGTCCTCGACGACGACCGGCGTCGCGTTGGGAGGCTCGAGGACGCCGCCGATCCCCACGCCGCCGGCGAGGTGGACCCGCTTGCCGATCTGCGCGCACGACCCGACCGTCGCCCACGTGTCGACCATCGAGCCCTCGTCGACGTACGCGCCGATGTTCACGTAGCTGGGCATCATCACCACGCTCGGAGCGAGGTAGGAGCCCCAGCGCGCGGAGGCCCCCGGCACGACCCGGACGCCGGCACCGAGGTACCCGTGCTTCAGGGGGACCTTGTCGGCGTACTCGAAGGGCGCCAGCTCGATGGTCTTCATCTTCGAGAGCTTGAAGAACAGCAGGATCGCCAGCTTCGCCCACTCGTGGACGACGACCTCCCCGTCGACCACCTCCGCCACGCGTGCTTCGCCGCGGTCGAGCTGGTCGATCGCCGCCTTGGCCCGCTCGAAGGCGACACCCGTCTCGGTGATGGCGTCGCGCGACTCCCAGAGCTGCTCGATCTCGGTGGACAGGTCGCTCACTCGTGCTCCTCGTCGTGTCGCGGCCGGGACGACCGGGACGCTACCCGGCGCCGAGCACCGCACGCAGACGCCGGACGACCGGCTCGAGGCGCTCGACGGGCTCGACGAGGGCGAGGCGCGCATGGGAGGCACCGGCCTCGCCGTAGAAGTCGCCCGGCGCCACGATCACGCCGGCCTTGGCGAGCTCGCCGGCGAGCTCCCAGCCGTCACGGCCGCCCTCGTCGCGCA
Organism: uncultured Burkholderiales bacterium; assembly: GCA_964438505.1. Lineage (GTDB taxonomy): Bacteria > Actinomycetota > Acidimicrobiia > IMCC26256 > JACPCJ01 > CAYTKN01. The sequence continues at coordinate 16,649 of CAYTKN010000039.1, read as the reverse complement.
GCCACAGGTAGAAGGTGCCCGGGCCCCCGTCGTGGGCGACCCCGGTTCCCTCCAACGCGGCGAGCACCAGCTCGCGCCGCACCCGGTACCGCTCCCGCTGCTCGTCGACGTGGGCGTCGTCGTCGAGGGCGGCGGCCGCCGCCACCTGCACCGGGCCGGGCACCATGAGCCCGGCGTGCCGGCGGACCTCGCCGAGGTACCGGACCAGGTCGGGGTCGCCGGCGACGAACCCCGCCCGCAGGCCGGCCATGTTGGAGCGCTTCGACAACGAGTGGACGGCCAGCACGCCCTCGGAGCCGGCCGACAGCGCGCTCGCCGGATCGGCTCCGAAGACGAACTCGACGTAGCACTCGTCGCTGGCCACGACGACGCCGCGCTCGCGCGCCCAGCCGACGCTCGCCTCGAACCAGGCCGCGTCGACCGTGGAGCCGGTCGGGTTCCCCGGCTCGTTCAACCACAGCACCAACGCCCGCTCCGCGTCGCCGGGCGCGACCCGGGAGAGGTCCGGCCGCCACGCGTCGTCGAGGGGGACCGGCACCGCCCGCAGGCCGGCGAGGCGCGCCCCCATCTCGTAGGTGGGGTAGGCGACCGAGGGGAACAGCACCGTGTCGCGGCCCGGGTCGCGCAGCGACAGCAGGTGCGGCAGGCCCGCCACCAGCTCCTTGGTGCCGACGCAGGCGACGACGTTCTCGCTCGCCACCTCGACGCCCAGGCGCCTGCCCATCCAGGCCGACGCGGCCTCGCGCAGCTCGCCGAAGCCGGCGCTGGCCGGGTACCGGACCCCACGGTCGAGCGCGCCGGTCACCGCCGCGGCGACGACCTCCGGGAGCGGGTCCCCGGGGTTGCCCACGGAGAGGTCGACGGTCGGCCCGTCGGTCGCCTCCGCGACGGCGCGGACGTCGCCGAGGCGGTCGTGCGGGTAGGGAGGAGGCGTGAAGCCGGCCATCAGGAACCCGCCGTCGACTCCTCGGGCGAGATCAGCCACTCCGAGTAGCGGGCGGCCGAGCCCTGGGGCACCCGGGCCCGCACGGTCGTCCCCGTCTCGTCGTGGTCCTCGGTGAGCACCTCGCCCTCCCGATGCAGCGCCGCGACCACGTCGCCGCGCTCGTAGGGCACGTACAGCTCCACGACGTCCATCAGGGCGTGCAGCCGGCGGGCGACCGCCTCGAGCAGCTTGTCGACCCCCTCGCCGGTCTTCGCCGAGATCCCGACGACGCCCTCGCGCAGGCGCGACACCTCCTCCATCACCTGCGGCGGCGCCACGTCGAGCTTGTTGACCACGTAGAGGCGCGGCACGCTGCCGGCGCCGATCTCCTCGAGCACGTCGCGGACCGCCCGCAGGTGGCGCTCCACCCCGTGGGCGGCGCCGTCGACCACGTGCAGGACGAGGTCGGCGTCGACGACCTCCTCCAGCGTGGAGCGGAACGCCTCCACCAGCTCGTGGGGGAGCTTCTTGACGAACCCGACCGTGTCGGCGAGGAGCACCTCCTCCCCGCCGGGGAGCCGCAGGCGGCGCAGCTTCGGGTCGAGGGTGGTGAAGAGCTGGTGCTCGGTGAGGACTCCCGCGTCGGTGAGCTGGTTGAGCAGCGTCGACTTGCCGGCGTTCGTGTAGCCGACGAGCGCGAGGACGGGCAGGCCCACCCGAGCGCGGGCCTTGCGTTGTGTCTCGCGGGTGCGCTCCAACTTCGTGCGCTCCGACTCGAGGGTGGCGATGCGGCGCTGGATGCGGCGCCGGTCGACCTCGAGCTGGGTCTCGCCTGGCCCCCGGGTGCCGATCCCGCCGGCGAGCCGGCTCATCTCGAGCCCCCGGCCCCGCAGCCGGGGCAGCCGGTAGCGAAGCTGGGCGAGCTCCACCTGGAGCATGCCCGCCCGGCTGGTGGCGTGCTGGGCGAAGATGTCGAGGATCAGCGCGACCCGGTCGACGACGTCGACCGCCAGCTTCTTCTCGAGGTTGCGTTGCTGCGCGGGGCTGAGCTCGTGGTCGAAGATGACCAGGTCGAGGTCGAGGCCGGGGCCGGCCTGCGCCAGCTCCTCGAGCTTGCCCCGCCCCAGGTAGGTGCCGGGGTCCGGGGCGCCGCGGTGCTGCACGACCCGGTGCACGGGATCGGCGCCCGCGGTGCTCGCGAGGCGGGCGAGCTCGTCGAGCGAGGCCTCGACCTCCTCGACGTCGTCGTCGCGGGTGACGACCCCGACCAGCGCCGCGCGCTGGCGTGAGACCTCGAAATCGGTCTCGGTCGCGGTCAGACGCCCGCGGCGGCCCTCGTGCCCGCGGCTCACGCCCGCCGTCCGGTCAGCCGGTCGAGGTCGACCTCGACCTCGGCGACGTGCACCACCGGGCCGCCCAACCAGATCCGCTCGCCCAGCTCCACGACCAGGCTCCCGCCGGGCACCTCGACCGTCGTGCGCTCCCCCACCAGCCCCCGCCGCCGCGCGACAGCCGCGGCGGCGCACGCGCCCGTGCCGCACGAGAGCGTCTCGCCCACTCCCCGCTCCCACACCCGCATCCGGATCCCGTCGTCGGCGACGGCGGCGAACTCGACATTGGTCCGCTTCGGGAACCGCGGGTCGCGCTCGAGGAGCGGGCCGTGGCGGGCGACGGGCACGGCCTCGACGGCTTCGAGGTCGTCGAGGAGGAGCACGAGGTGCGGGTTCCCCATCCCCGCGGCGTCGCCGCGGTAGGTGGCGCCGTCGACCGCCGCCTCGATCTCGAACGGCGACTCGATCGACAGCGGGATGTCGGAGGGCTCGAAGGTGACCGGGCCCATGTCGACCCGGACGTGGACGGCCTCGGGGGTGCGCGCGTGCTCGATCCGGTGCATCCCGGCGCCGGTCGCGAGCGTGAACGCGGACCCCTCCACCAGACCGGCCTCGATCGCCACCGCGGCGAGGCACCGGGCGCCGTTGCCGCTCATCTCGGCGCTGCGGCCGTCGGCGTTGGTCAGCTCCATCGTCAGCTCCGCGCCGTCGACCCCGGACAGGACGCGGACGAGGCCGTCGGCGCCGACACCGAGGTGGCGGTCGCAGAGCAGCGCCCGCGTCGAGGCGTCGAGCGCGCCGCGGCCCCACTCGTCGTCGAGGTCGGCGAGGACGAGGAAGTCGTTGCCGGTGGCGTGCAGCTTGGTCAAGCGGAGACGGCGCATCGTTCCCAGCATTCCAGGAGTCGCGACGACAGGTCGCCCGGATTCTCGGCTGCGTCAGCTCCGGCGGGGGTCGCGTCGAGCCAGCGGACGCGGGGGTCGCGCTCGAACCACTTGAGCTGGCGTCTCGCGAAGCGCCGTGTGCGCACCCCGATGCGCTCGAAGGCCTCGTCCTCTCCGATCTCGCCGGCGAGGTGGGCGAGGAGCTCGCGGTAGCCGATCGCCTGGCGCGCGGTGCGCGACAGCCCGCCGCGCCGGTCGCGCAGCGCCGCGACCTCCTCGACGAACCCCGCGGCCCGCATGCGCGCCAGGCGCCGCGCGATCCGCTCGCGGAGCACGTCCCGGGGCACGCGCACACCGACGACGTCCACCGGCACGACGGGCTCCTCGTAGGCGGTGAGCCCGGGGCCCCACGACGAGAACGGGCGGCCGGTGAGTCGGACCACCTCGAGGGCGCGCACGACTCGGCGCTCGTTGCCGGGATCGATCCGCTCGGCGGCCTCGGGATCCGCCCCGGCCAGCTCGGCGTAGAGGCGGGCGAGCCCGCCGGGGACGCGGGCCTGCGCTTCGAGCTCGGCGCGCAGGGCGCGGTCCTCGGGTGGGAACTCGAGGCGGTCGACGACGGCCCGGTGGTAGAGGCCGGTGCCGCCGACGAGGATCGCGCGTCGGCCCCGGGCCTCGATCTCGGCGATCGCCCGGCGGGCCCGGTCGCGGAAGCGCACCACCGACCACTCCTCGTCGGGATCCGCGACGTCGATCAGGTGGTGGCGGACGCGCCGACGCTCCTCGATGCTCGGCTTCGCGGTCCCCACGTCCATGCCGCGGTAGATCTGCATCGAGTCGACCGAGACGATCTCGACGTCGCCGAGGGTCTCCGCCACGTCGAGGGCGAGCGTCGACTTGCCGGAAGCGGTGGGACCGACGAGAGCGAGGTGGGCGCTCACGCGGGGACGGTGGCGACCGGGATCCTGACCCGCCGCCGCGGGCGAAACGTCGCGCCGAGCCACTCCCCCAGCAGGTGGTGGGGCGCGGCGGCCTCCACGCGCACCTCCCCGTAGGTGCCCTCTCCGGCGGGCTCGTCGCCGGCGGGGAAGTGCACGAGCTTGTTCTGGCGGGTGCGGCCCGTGAGCATGTCCGGGTCCTTCTTGGAGGGGCCTTCGACGAGGACCTCCTCCACCCGCCCGATCCGGGCGCGGTGTCGCTCGAGGGCGCTGCGCTCCACGGCCTCGACGAGGCGCTCCATCCGCTCGCGGCTCACCGCCCGGGGCACGAGCTCGTCGGTCATCTCGGCCGCCTCGGTGCCCGGACGGGGCGAGTACACGAACGTGTAGGCGGCGTCGTACCCGGCAGCCTCGACGACCTCCAGGGTGGCCTCGAAGTCCTCCTCGGTCTCGCCGGGGAACCCGACGATGATGTCGGTCGTGACGGCGAGGTCGGGCACGGCGGCGCGGGCCTCCTCGAGGCGGCGCAGGTACCGCTCCGCGGTGTAGCCGCGGTGCATGCGGGCGAGGATTCGGTCGCTGCCCGACTGGAGCGGCAGGTGCAGGTGCTCGCACACCGAGTCGCAGCGCGCCATCGCCTCGATGGTCTCGGGGCGCAGGTCCTTCGGGTGGGGAGACGTGTAGCGGACCCGCCGGATGCCCTCGACGCGGTCGATCTCCTCGAGCAGCTCGGCGAAGCGCGGACGGAACTGCCGGGCGTCGAGGTCGCGGCCGTAGGAGTTGACGTTCTGGCCGAGGAGGGTGACCTCGGTGACGCCGTCGCGGGCGAGGGCCTCCACCTCGGCGAGCACGTCGCCCATCCGACGGTTGACCTCCGGCCCCCGCACCGCGGGCACGATGCAGAAGGCGCAGGCGTTGTCACAACCGATCTGGATCGCCACCCAGGCCGAGTGCTCGCCGTTCCGCCGGGCCGGCAGCGCGGAGGGGAACTCCTCGATCTCCTCGAGGATCTCGGTGACGGGACCGTGCTCGCGCGCCTCGCGGAGCAGGTCGGCGGCGCGATGGACGTTGTGGGTGCCGAAGACGACGTCGACGTGCGGTGCCCGCTCGCGGATGAGCTCGCGGTCCTTCTGTGCCAGGCACCCGGAGACGGCGATCTGGAGACCGGGCCGCTCCTCCTTGAGCGTCTTGAGCCGCCCGAGGTTGCCGTAGAGCCGGTTGTCGGCGTTCTCACGCACGCAGCAGGTGTTGAGCACGACGACGTCGGCGTCCTCGGGGCGCGGCGCCGCCTCCATGCCCTCGTCGGCGAGGAGCCCGGCGATGCGCTCCGAGTCGTGCTCGTTCATCTGGCACCCGAAGGTGCGCACGTAGTAGCGGCGCGACGCAGGCATCGTGCTCCTGCTCACCTGCCAACCCGAACGACGGTCACAGCCCGAGTCTAGGAGGGGCGAGCCTCGGAGGGACGAGCCTCCGAGGGTGGCCGAGAGCGGCCCGCTCCACGCTCAGGTCGTGGTCGTGAGGTCGTAGGTGTCGGCGGTGTCGGCGGTGTCGCCCTCGGTGTCGGCGGGATCGCCGAGCGACTCGTCCTCCTCGAGGTCGATCTCGCCGTCGGGGCTGCTCGCGGCGGCGGCACCGAGCGCACGGTCCTCGACGCTGAGGCGGATCGCGGTTCGGCTCTGACCTTCGATCTCCACGTCGGCGAAGGTCGGAACGCAGACGAGGTCGACACCTGAGGGGGCCACGTAGCCCCGGGCGATGGCGACGGCCTTGATGGCCTGGTTGAGCGCCCCGGCCCCGATGACCTGCATCTGGGCGCACCCGTGCTGGCGCACCACCCCCGCCAACGCGCCGGCGACGGAGTTCGGGTTCGACCGTGAGGACACCTTCAGCAGTTCCGCGGACCCATCCATGCAGCACTCCCGTCGCTCGTTTCCCCCTGCTCTCGTTTCGACGGGAACCGAACCAATTCCTGCCCGGTGTCTGACTTGTGACCGACCACGTCCATCACAAGTCAGACACAGCCGACATCGCCGCGCGATCCGGACACCTGCCGCGTCCCACTGCCCCGGCATGCGGGGCGGTGGACGAGCTCAGCTCGCCGGACCCCAGCGCTCACGACTCGACCTCGGCGTCCTCGGGGTGCTCCGCGACGGCCTCGTCGCCGTGCTCGCCTTCGACGGTGCCGTCCTCGGCCGGGGTGAGGCCCATGGCCTCCTTCACCTTCTCGGTGAGCTCGACCATCAGCTCGGGGCTCTCCTGGAGGAACTCCTTGGCCTTCTCGCGGCCCTGCCCGAGCTGCTCGTCGTCGTAGGTGTACCAGGCCCCCGACTTCTTCACGATGTCGAGGTCGACGGCCATGTCGAGGACCGTGCCCTCCCGGCTGATCCCCTGGCCGTAGCTCACCTCGAACTCCGCTTGGCGGAAGGGCGCCGCGCAGTTGTGGACGACGACGTCGTCGGCGACGAAGTTGTGCAGCTCGTCCACCTCGAGGTCGTAGGTCGCGGCCATCCCGAGAGGCTCCACCGCCTGGACCCGGTCCCACCACACGTCCTCGTCGAGGACCTCGTACAGGAACGCGCTGTCGAGCGCCTCGGCCAGACGCTCGAGTCGATCGCGGCGGATCCGCTGAGTACCGAGCACCTGCTTGAGCCCACCGACCGGGTCTCCGGCACCCTCGCCGATCAACTGCGCGGCGAGCGCAGGGCGGATCCCCTGCCGACGGAGGTACCCGACGACCGGCTCGGTCGCGGAGGGCGGCAAGTAGTTCCGCTGGGACCCTCGGTGACGCCTCAGCTCGGGGTTGTCCAGCGCGGCTGTCAGGGTCTCCCCACGAGGACCCCACATGGGGATCGCCTCGGCGAACCGCCCGACGTTGTCGATCCCCGAGACCCGCACCTCCCACCGGTGGCGCCTCGAGCGCACGCGCCGGCCACCGATGATGCTGGGTCGCTGCGAGGTGGGGTCGTAGTCGCGCACCGTGCTCCCCACACCGAGCCGCAGGAGAAGCCAGTGCATCTGGTGAGCGAGTTGTTCCGAGGTCGTCGAGAACCCGACCCTGAGCGCTCCCGTCTGCTCCCTGCTCACCCAACCGTCGCTCTCCCAGATCCCGAAGAGCAGATTGGCGACGACGTCTCTCGAGATGTCGGAGGCGAAGAACGCAGGAGCGATCCGCTTCTCCCAGGCGAGACACCCCCAGATCCCGGCCCACCGGGTCAACGCCAACAGCTCGTTCCGCTCGCCGATCCGGTGGGAGAAGGCGGTCTCGATGCCTCGGCGCCGGGCATGACACCCCAGCGACTCGGCGATGCGGATGGCGTCCGCCTGGAGGGACTCCTCGACGTTGGTGAACGCGACGGGGGTCTTGCCGCCCACGTAGCCGTCGCCGATGAGGTAGCCCAGCATCCGCGCGTGGTCCGGCGACACGGGCTCGTGGTCCCCGAACGCTCCGAAGCGGCGCGGCCGCGCCACCGGGTCACCGGTGCGCAACTCGACGGCCTCGACCCAGCCCCTGTCGGTGAGCACCCGGTGGTCGGGGGTGCACCGGAGCCGCGCGCCGTCCCGGAAGGACACACCGAGGATCTCCTGGTGCCCCTGGTCCATCCGGTCGAGCACCGGACGGACGTGGAGCCTGCCGGCCTTGTCCGCGGCGACCACCGAGTGCTCGCCGTCGCCACCCACGATCTCCTCGATCCGGTGGGTGAGCCCGGTGGTGGGGTCGAACACCCGGGTGCCCGCGGCCAGGCACTTGTTCTTCACGACCTTGACCCGGACCCGGTTGCCGACGACCTCCGAGCCGCTCTTGAGCGACTCGATGCGCCGGATGTCGAGACGGACCGACGAGTAGAACTTCAACGCCCGCCCGCCGGGGGTTGTTTCAGGAGAGCCGAAGAAGACGCCTACCTTCTCGCGGAGCTGGTTGATGAAGATGCAGGTCGTGCCCGACTTGTTGAGGTTGGCGGTCAGCTTGCGCAGGGCCTGGCTCATGAGGCGGGCCTGGAGGCCGACGTGGGCGTCACCCATCTCGCCCTCGATCTCGGCCCGGGGCACCAGCGCCGCCACCGAGTCGATGGCCAGCACGTCGAGCGCGTTGGAGCGGATGAGCATGTCGGTGATCTCGAGCGCCTGCTCCCCCGTGTCGGGTTGCGCGATCAGCAGCTCGTCGACGTCGACCCCGATCGCCCGGGCGTAGGTGGGGTCGAGGGCGTGCTCGGCGTCGACGTACGCGCAGGTGCCGCCGTTGCGCTGCGCCTCGGCCACCACGTGGAGCGCCAGGGTCGACTTGCCCGACCCCTCGGGACCGAAGATCTCGACGACCCGCCCACGGGGCAGGCCTCCCACCCCCAGCGCGACGTCGAGGCTCAACGCTCCGGTGGGCACCGCGGCGACCCCGACGTTGCCCCGCTCACCCAACTTCATGACCGCGCCCTTGCCGTACTGCTTCTCGATCTGGCCGAGCGCCATCTCGAGGGCCTTGTCCTTGTCCACCGGAGCCTCCCTTGGTTCGTCGCGGTTGCTGGCGGAGAACCTACGCAGCGGGTGTGACAGTCTCCCCGGGCTCCCGGGCCCCCACGATCTTCACCACGGTCTCCACGCTCTCCACGGCCTGCACGATCCCCGGGGGACCGGGCCGGCCCGGATGATCCGGGATGGTGCGAGCCGTCTTCCACGAGTGTAATTCCACGCGTGTGGTCAGCCTAGAGCGAACATGCGTTCGAAGCAAGCACCCTCGGCAAGACCAACCGCTCGCTGCGACGAGCCGGGCGCCACGAGCTCGGCGCCACGCTGCCCAGCGAGCTCAGCGAGCTCAGCCGGCGAGGGGCACCGTGCTGATCGCGTCGTAGCGGGCACCCTTCGGCGAGAGCCTGCTCTCGTAGAGCACGACCTCCTCGACCGTGAACGCCGGCCCCACCGGCTCGGCACCGAGCGCCTCGACCGCGGGGGTGACGTCGCCGGGCTTGCGCAGGCGCGCCAGGGTCAGGTGGGCGTGGAACCCGCGCTTCTCGGGCTCGAAGCCGAGCGGCCGCATCGCCTCGTTGACCGCCCCGGCGAGCTCGACGAAACGCTCCTCGCCGCCGACCAGACCGAGCCAGACGACCCGTCCCCGTCCGGTGCGCGGGAACGCCCCGCCGCCACCGAGGCGAGCCGGGAACGGCTGCACCCTGGAGACGCCCTCGAGGTGACGCGCCACCTCCTCGAGGCGCTCGTCCTCCACCCGGCCGAGGAACTGGAGGGTCACGTGCCACTGGCCGCGCCCCGTCCAGCGCGGCCCCACCATCGACTTGCGGGCCGGGACGGTGGCCTCCTCGACGGCGTCGAGCACCTCGGCGGGCGGCCGCACGGCGACGAACAGCCGACGGCTCACCCTCCGTCCACCCCGCGGGCGCTCACGACGGCGACAGCGCGGCCAGCCGGGTGCGCAGCAGGCTCAGCAGCGAGATGGCCGAGAACTGCCGCACCCGCTCGCGGTCCCCGGGGAGCTGCACCCGCACCGCCTCGGCGGGCGCGTCGCCGATCGCGAGACCGAAGAACACGGTCCCCGGGTCGTGGCCCTCGAGGGGCTCGGGACCGGCGACGCCGGTGACGCCGAGGCCGACGTCGGTGCCGAGCGCCTTGCGGGCGCCGGCGGCCATCTGGCGGGCGCACTCCTCGCTCACCACCTCCTCGGCGGTGACCCCCAACACCGAGCGCTTGACCTCCGGGGCGTAGGAGACGACCGACCCGGTGAACACGTCGCTCGCCCCCGGCACGTCGCAGATGCGCGCGCCCACCAGGCCTCCCGTGAGCGACTCGGCGATCCCGAGGGTCATGCCGCGCTCGCGGAGCAGGTCGAGGACGACCGACTCCATGGTCTCGTCGTCGACCGCGAAGACGAGGTCACCCAGGATCTCGCGCAGCTCCGCCTCCTCGGCCTCCAGCAGGGCCCGCGCCTCGTCCTCGGAGCCGGCCCGTGCCGTGATCCGCACGCCGATCCCCTCGATCCCGCGAGCGAGGAACGCGATCGTCGGGTTCGTCTGGGCCTCCACCCGCTCGTCCAGCATCTCGGCCAGCGTCGACTCCGCCGTCCCCCACGTCTTGAGGGTGCGCGAGAGGATCGCTGAGCGCTCCCCGGCCCGCTCCAGCAGGTCGGGGACGACCGCCTCGGTCATCATCCTGCGCATCTCGTAGGGCACGCCGGGCACCGCATAGATCACCTTGTGCCCGACCGGACAGCGCAGGCCCGGAGCCGTACCGATCGGGTTGTGGATCACCTCGGCGCCCTCTGGCACGTCGGCCTGCCGCTCGTTGTTGGCGGCCATCTCCCGCCCCCGGGCTTCGAAGAGCTCCCGGATGTGCTCCACGAGCTGCGGGTCGCGCCGCAGACCCACGTGCATGACCGTCGCGATCGCCTCGCGGGTCACGTCGTCGGGCGTCGGTCCGAGCCCGCCGGTGACCACCAGGGAGTCCGACTCCGCGAGGAGCTGACGCATCGACTCGACGATCCGGTCGTGGTTGTCGCCCACCCGCACGTGCCGGTAGGTCTCGATCCCCGCCTCGGCCAGCTCCTCCCCGATCCAGGCGCCGTTGGTGTCGACGATCTGGCCGAGCAGCAGCTCGGTGCCCACCGCCAGGACCTCGCACCTCATCGCCGCGCCGACTCCCGCGCGCCCCGTCGCACGATGTCGAGGGCGGAGACCACCGTGAGGGCCACGGCGACCCAGAGGAAGCCCTGGATCAGCCAGCCGATGTCCTCGGTGAGCGGCAGCAGCGCCCAACCGACGGCGAAGAGCTGGAGCACCGTCTTCACCTTGCCCCAGGAGCGAGCCGGCAGCGACACGCCCCGGCGACCGAGGAAGCTGCGGTGGGCGCTGATGGCGACCTCGCGGACCGCGATCAGCGTCACCGGGAACCAGTGGAACACCCCCTCGACCGCCAACGCCACGAACCCGCCGGTGGTGATCACCTTGTCGGCCAGCGGGTCGAGGTAGGCACCCGAGCGTGTGGTGCCGTCCCGGCGGGCGAGGTGCCCGTCGTACCAGTCGGACATCCCGAGGACCACCCACCCCCCCGCAGCGAACCACGACGCCCCCTCGGCGGCGACGAGCACCAGGAACGGGAGGCCCAGCAGCAGGCGAGCGATCGTGATCAGGTTGGCGGGCGTGACGAGGGCGCTGGGGCCGAACCGGCGACGGGCGGCGGAGCCGTCGACCACACTCACCACCGCGTCCCCGTGACCCCCGCGGGGCCACGGTCGGCGCCGGCGCCGGCGCCGGCAGGCAGCGCCGCGACCGGCTCGGCGTGGAGGTCGGGGCCCTCGACCCCGGTGACCCGGACGCGGACGAACGCGCCGGGTCGGGTGGCCTCGGCCCGGAACTCCACCACCCCGTCGATCTCGGGGGCCTCCCGTTCGGTCCGCCCGGTGGCGACCACGCCGCCGACAGCGCCCTCGGGCTCGCCCCGCTCCGGTCGGGCCGGCGGCGCCGGGCGCACCTCGTCGACGAGCACGTCGACCTCACGGCCGACGAGCGCGTGGCGCTTGGCGCGGGTGATCGCCTCCTGGAGCTCGGAGAGCTCGGCGATGCGCTCGCGCACCACCTCGGGCGGCGGCGCGCCCTCCATCTCCGCCGACGGGGTGTCGTCCTCGCGCGAGAACGGGAAGAACCCGCCCCAGTCGAGCTCGGCGGCCTCGACGAAACGCAGCAGCTCCTCGTGGTCGTCCTCGGTCTCGCCGGGGAACCCGACGATGAAGCTCGACCGGAACACCGCGTCGCGTCGCCGCTCCCGGATGCCGCCGATGATCTCCTCGAACCGCTCGGCGCCACCCCACCGGCGCATCCGCCGGAGCAGCGGCCGCGAGGCGTGCTGGAGCGACAGGTCGAAGTAGGGCACGGCGGTGGGCGTCTCGAGGATCGTCTCCACCAGTCCGTCCTTCACCTCGGAGGGGTACAGGTACAGCAACCTCGTGCGGGCGAGACCGCGGTCGCCGAACGCGTCGAGGCGCTCGACGAGCCGCGCCAGCGCGCCGGGCTCGCCGCGGTCGCGCCCGTACCACGCGATGTCCTGGGCGACGAGGACCAGCTCGGACGCTCCCCGCTCGACCAGCGACGCCGCCTCGGCCTCCACGCTCTCGAGGGTGCGGGAGACCTGCCGGCCGCGGAAGGTGGGGATGGCGCAGAACGCGCACCGGCGGTCGCAGCCCTCGGCCACCTTCAGGTAGGCCCAGGGGCGCTCGGGGGCGGGCCGGGGGAGGTCGAGGAGGTCGGCGACGCCTTCGGGCTTGCGGCGCGGCGTCCCCACCGGGATCGCGGAGGGCTCCCGCTCAACTTCGCCTTCGCCTTCACCGACCCCCTCGCCGACACCGGCACCGACACCGACGCCGACGCCGGCGAAGCCCCCGAGCATGGCCTGGCCCGCGAAGCCGACCACCGCGTCGGCCTCCGGCAGCGCGTCCGCGAGCTCGGCGCCGTAGCGCTCGGCCATGCATCCGGTGACCACCAGCTTCGCTCCGGGCCGCTTGGCCTCCGCGAGCGAGAGCGCCTCGCCGATCGACTCCTCCCGGGCCTCCTCCACGAACGCGCACGTGTTGAGGACCACGAGGTCGGCGTCACCGGCGTCCGCCGCCGGCTCGAGGCCGTCGCGGTGGAGCGCCGCCACGATCTTGTCGGAGTCGACGGCGTTCTTGGGGCAACCCAGCGTCGTGAGGTGGAAACGAGGCACGTCAGAAGGGTAGCGAGCGCCGCACCTACACTCGACGCTCGACCGGCCCGCAGGCGTCCGCGACGGCACGAAGACCGACGGACACGGTACCCGGACGACGGCGAGGCGCCCGGGACGACGGCGAGAGGCGAGGAGACGAGCGATGAGCAGCCCGACGGTCTGGTGCCCGAGCTGCGGCGACGAGTACGTCGCGGGCTCCGAGTTCTGCAGCGACTGTCGCGTGGAGCTGGTGGCGGAGCGCCCCGAGCAACTCGCCGGCGCCGCCGACCGGGATCCGGGTGGCGGCCTCCCACCCGACTACGAGGAGCTGGGTGCCTGGCCCCAGCTCGGAACGGCGATCGTGGTCCGACGTCTGCGCGACGCCGGGGTGGACGTGCTCACCCGGTGGAGCGACCCGGCCGACGCCGGACGTGCCCTCGTGGCCGTCCCGCGGGGGCAGATCGAGTTCGCCGATGCAGTGATGCGGGAGTTGCCCGTCGAGGACGAGCTGCCGCGGGGCCACGTCGAGGACTACGTGGAGCGCATCGAGGCACGGCTCGCCGAGATCGCCGTGCTGCTCGACGAGCTCCGCGAGCTCCCCGAGATGGGAGGCCCCGGCGCCGAGATGTGAGGGCCCACCGGGAGGCGGGCCCCGAGCACCCGGGGGGACCCGGCGTGCCGGGCGTGCCGGATGTGCGCCGGGCGTGCCCGGAGCTCAGGCGTTCTTGCCCAGGATCCGGTTCATCTTCGTGCTGCACACCGGGCAGGTTCCCTGTGCCGCCTTGCGGCCGTTCTTGAGCTCGACCACCTGACCGTCGAACTCCCGCTTCTCACGGCACTTCACGCAGTAGCCCTCGTACGTCGCCACGGCGACCTCCTTGGCTCTTCCCCGGTCCCCCGGGCTCCCGCCGGACCGACCCGGTGATTCTGCCGCCGGGACGGCCCTGATCGGGTCTCGATGTTGGGCACACCATACGGAAGCCTCCCCACGGAGTGGTGGATTTCCGCAGATGTTCCAGAACCTTCCAGAAACGCCGTCGAGTCGGGCTCGCCGCCCGGAACAGCATCGCAGCGGTTCGCCGGAGATCGCTGCCGCTCCCCGGCCCCCTCGCGGCCGGCTCCTAACCGCCCTCGGGCTCGGCCTGCCGGGCCAGCAGCTCGTCGAGCTCCTCCTCGGTCATCAGCACGTCGCGGGCCTTGGAGCCCACCGACGGCCCCACGACGCCGCTCTGCTCGAGGAGGTCCATGAGGCGACCCGCCCGGGCGAAGCCCACGCGGAGCTTGCGCTGGAGCATGCTCGTGGAGCCGAGCTGCGAGCGGACGACCAGCTCCATCGCCTCGTTCAAGAGCTCGTCGTCCTCGCCGCCTGCCCCGCCACCGCCACCGGGCCCCACGTTCGAGGAGTCCTGCTCGGCCACGCCCTCCACGTAGTCGGGCTCGTCGACCTGCCGCTTCCAGTGGCCCACGACCTTGCGGGTCTCGGCCTCGTCGACCCAGGCCCCCTGGATGCGCTCGGGCCGCGAGGAGGACGGCCCCAGCATCAACATGTCGCCCTGACCGATGAGCTTCTCGGCGCCACCGGCGTCGAGGATCACCCGTGAGTCGGCGATGCTGCTGACCGAGAACGCCAGGCGCGAGGGGACGTTCGCCTTGATGACACCGGTGATCACGTCGACCGACGGTCGCTGCGTGGCGATCACCAGGTGGATGCCGACCGCCCTGGCCATCTGGGCGAGCCGGCAGATGCTGGCCTCGACGTCGCGGGCCGCCACCATCATCAGGTCGTTGAGCTCGTCGACGACCACGAGGACGTAGGGCATCCGCTCCGGCACCCGCTCGTCGGTGGCCCGGTCCGGGTCGCTGCTGACGACCTTGGCGGGCTCGACCTCACCCCGGTCCCACGCGGCGTGGTAGCCGACGATGTCGCGGAAGCCGTGGTGGGCGAGGACCTCGTAGCGCCGCTCCATCTCGCGGACCGCCCAGGCCAGCGCGTTGGCGGCCTTCTTCGGGTCGGTCACCACGGGCGTGAGCAGGTGCGGGAGCGAGCCGTAGCCGCCCAGCTCGACCCGCTTGGGGTCGACGAGGATGAGCCGCAGCGTCTCGGGGGTGGAGCGCATCACGACCGAGGTCACGATCGAGTTGATGCACGAGCTCTTGCCGGCACCGGTGGCGCCGGCGATGAGCAGGTGCGGCATCTCGGCGAGGTTCATGCGGGCGACCCTGCCCGAGATGTCCCGGCCGAGCACGACCTCCATCGGGTGGCGCATCCGGCGCGCCTCCGACGACGCCAGCAGCTCCCCGAGCGACACGAGCTGGCGCTGGCGGTTCGGGACCTCGACGCCGATGGCGCTCTTGCCGGGGATCGGCGCCAGGATCCGCACGTCGGGGGACGCCATCGCGTACGCGATGTCCTTCGAGAGGCTCGTCACCCGGCTGACCTTCACCCCGGGCGCCAACTCGATCTCGTATCGGGTCACGGTGGGACCGACCGTCATCCCCACCAGGGAGGCATCCACGCCGAAGTCGCGCAGCGTCGTCTCGAGCACCCGGCCGGAGTCCTCGACCATCCGCCGGTCCGGCGCGCTCGACTCGCCGGTCTTGAGCAGGTCGAGCGGCGGGAGCTTCCAGTCGCTGCTCGCCACCCCGGGGAGCGCCATCTCGAGCTGCTCGACGGGCGCCGGGTCGTCCTCGGGCACGTGCACGGGCGCAGCGCCCGCATCCGAGCTCCGATCGCCCCTCTCGGCAGCGTCGGCAGTGCCGCTCGTGTCGCTGGTGTCGCCGTCGACGAGAGTCGCCTCGGCCGGCCAGCCCTCCTCCGCTGCTCCTGCGTCGTCGACCGCGTCGGGAGATCCCGCCCCGACCACGGCCCGGGGCCGGGAGGCGTCGCCGTCCACGGCTGCCTCCCCGCTGCCGTCCTCACCCGGAGGCTGCTCACTCGGCAGGTGGAAGGGGCGGACCGCGACGTCGTGGAGCCATCGCCCCGCGACGGCGAGCCCGCGGCCGATCTCGTGCACCGAGAGGTTGAAGGTCACCAGCACGCCGAGGAACGCGACGGCGACGAGGACGACGCCGCTCCCCCACTGGCCCATCGCCCGCTGGAGCGGCTCGCCCACCGCGTAGCCGACCATCCCGGCGGCGGCGCGCGCGCCCTCGACGACCGCGAGGCCGAAGCCGGCCTCGGCGCCGGTGCGCGCGACGTGCACCACACCCACGACGGCGAGCAGCGCCAGCGCGGCACCGAAGGCCACCCGCACCGGCTCCCCCGCGGGGCGGTCCACGACGAGCGCGACGCCGATGCCGGTGAGGACGACCGGCAGCACGTACGCGATCGGCCCCATCAGGGCGGTGACGGCCTCGGAGGCGGCCCGCCCGAACGGCCCGGCGAGATCGCCGGAGAGGCCGAGCGCCACGAGCACGCCCGAGACGAAGAGCGCGAGGCCCACGACCTCCTCGGCGCGCTGACGCAGGTGCTTCCCGACCTCCTCGGCGGCGCGAGCGGTCAGACCGTTGCGCGTGGCGCTCTTGGCACGCCTCGTGCTCTTGGTGTTCTTGGCGCTCTTCGTGTTCTTGGCACCGCCCGCTTTGGTTCCCTTCGTGTGCTTCGCGCGATCGGCGCGCTGCCGCGAACCCGAGGACGACCGCTTGGTGGCGCGACGCGTCGTGGTGGCCATGCCACAACGGTAACACCAACCACACCAGTCACCAGGGCACTCGAAGGTCTGGAGTCACGCCCACCTTCGACGACTGGATCGACGGCCGCACCACCGTGCAAATGCGCAAGGACCTGTGAGGCGGCTTGGTCGCGTGGTGTCGGGAGCTCGATCGCTGGCCACTCGCTCGCTGCGCTCGCTCGTCCCATCCGCGGTTTTGTTCCGGTGCTGTGAGTGCTGCGGGGTCA
>CAYTKN010000038.1:0-26897 GCA_964438505.1 uncultured Burkholderiales bacterium | reverse complement strand
GCTTGACCTTCTGGGTGGCGGTCAGCTCACCCTCCTCGTGGTCGAGCTCCTTGGGGAGCATCGCGAAGCGCTTGACCTGCTCGACCTGGGCGAGTCCAGCGTTGACCTCGTCGACCCAGTCCTGGATCAGGTCGCGGACCTCGGGCTTCGAGCTCAGGTCCTCGTAGGTGGTGAACGCGAGGCCCCGACGGGTGGCCCAGTCGGCGACCGTGTCCATCTCGATCCCGATCAGCGCGGTGAGGTACTTGCGGCGGTCGCCGACGACGACCGCCTCGCGGACGTAGGGCGACACCTTGAGGCGGTTCTCGATCTCCGACGGGGAGATGTTCTTGCCGCCCGAGGTGATGATCACGTCCTTCTTCCGGTCGGTGATGGCGAGGAACCCGTCCTCGTCGAGCACGCCGACGTCGCCGGTGCGCAACCAGCCGTCCTCGGTGAGGGTCTCGCGCGTGGCCTCCTCGTCCTTGAAGTAGCCGAGGAAGACGCCGGGCGAGCGGGTGAGGATCTCACCGTCCTCGTCGATCCTCACCTCGACGCTCGGCAGCGCCGTGCCGACCTTCCCGATGCGGACGTCGTCTCGGGGCGTGTAGGTGCACAGCGCGGTGTTCTCGGTCTGGCCGTACCCCTCGACGATCGGCACGCCCAGGGCCCAGAAGAACTCGAGCACCTGCGGCGCGATGGGTGCGGCCCCCGAGATCGCGATCCGCACCCGTCGCAGGCCCAGCTTGTCCCGCAGCGGCCGGTACAGCAGGACCCAACCGAGCGCGGCGAGCACGCGGTCGAGGAGGCCCATCGTCCCCGCCATGCGCTCGCGGCCGATCCTGCGGCCCTGCCGCTCCCAGAACCGGAACAGCGTCCGCTTGAGTCTCGACGCGTCCGACATGCGGATCTGCACGCCGGCGAGCATCTTCTCCCACACCCTCGGGACCCCGAGGAACAGCGTGGGTTGCACCTCCCGGAGGTCGCTCATGAACGACTCGCCGCCCTCGCCGAAGTTGACGACGTAGCCGTTGTAGAGCGCGTCGATCACCGAGAAGAGGCGCTCCGCCACGTGGCAGAGCGGCAGGTACGAGAGCACCTCGTCGTCGGGCCGCACGCCGAAGCCGGCCTGCGAGGCTTCGCCGACGGCCAGCATGTTCCGCTGCGAGATCATCGCCCCCTTGGGCGGCCCGGTCGTGCCCGACGTGTAGACGATGACCGCGCAGGCGTCGGGGTCGAGCGCGAGCGCCCTGCGCTCCCACTCCTCGCGGTCACGGGCACGGCCCAGCGAGACCAGATCGTCCCAGGTCGTCACCATCGGGTCGTCGAGGACCTTCACGCCCCGGGTGTCGATCACCACGATCTTCTCGAGCAGCGGGAGGCGATCGCGGACCTCCATCGTCTTGTCGAGCTGCTCCTCGTCCTCCACGACGACCACCCGCGACTCCGAGTGGCCGAGGAGGTACTCGACCTCGGCGGCCGGGCTCGTCGGGTAGACGCCGACCGAGACGATCCCGACGCCCTGCGCGCCGACGTCGGCCCACACCCACTCGGGCCGGTTCTCGCTGTGGATGGCGATGTGGTCGCCGGCGTCGAGGCCCAGCTCGAGCAGACCGAGGCCCGCGAGCGACGCCTGCTCCAGGTAGTCGGCCCATGTGTGCTCGCTCCAGAGGCCGAGGTGCTTGTGGCGCATCGCGACGACGTCGGGGCGCTCGCGGGCGTGACGGACCAGCAGGGCGGGAAGGCTCTGCGGGGCCCCCTGCGGCGCACCGGCGGGGCCGGGGCGCTCTTCGACGATCGTGGTCATGTGGCACCACTCCCCTCGTGTGCCGTTCCCAGGTACGCCTCGATGACCGCCGGGTCGCGCTGCACCGCGTCCGGTTCGCCGGTGGCGATGACCCGGCCGAAGTCGAGGGCCATGACGCGGTCCGCGATGTCCATCACGACGTGCATGTCGTGCTCGACCAGGACCATCGCCAGGTCCAGCTCGGCGCGGACCTCGAGGATGTAGCGCACCATGTCCTCGGTCTCCTCGAGGTTCATGCCCGCCACGGGCTCGTCGAGGAGCAGCAGCGCGGGCTCCATCGCCAGCGCGCGGCCGAGCTCGACGCGCTTCTGGATGCCGTACGGGAGCATCCCGACGGGAACCCCCCGGTGCGCCTGGAGCTCGAGGAGGTCGATGATGTCCTCGACCCTCCGGCGGTGCTCGACCTCCTCGCGGCGCGCCCGGCCCCACCACAGCGCGCCCGCCAGGAACCCGGTCCTCATCAGGAGGTGGCGGCCGAGCATGAGGTTGTCGACCGCGTCGAGGTTCACGAAGAGACCCAGGTTCTGGAACGTGCGCCCGATGCCCAGCCGGGCGACCGCTGCGGGCTTCTTGCCGAGCAGGTCCTCGCCCCGGAAGCGGATCCGGCCCTCCTGGGGGCGGTAGACGCCGTTGAGGCAGTTGAAGATCGAGGTCTTGCCGGCGCCGTTGGGACCGATCGTCGCGAACAGCTCGCCGGGCTCCACCCGGAAGCTGACGCCGTCGAGCGCGACCACCCCGCCGAAGCGCAGGGTCACGTCCTCGACCCGGAGCAGCGCGTGTGACCGGTCGGGCACCGCGGCGTGTCCGGCCGCGCCACCGGGTCCGGGGTCGACTCGTGGCTGCGCGCTCATCCGCCCCAGTGCTTCTTCCGCCGGTACGACTTCACGTCCTTGAACGAGCGGCGCCCGGCCTCTCCGCCGATGCCGAGGTAGAACTCGCGGATGTCCTCGTCCTCGAGGAGCTCCCCACCCGGCCCGTCGCGGACGATCTTTCCGGTCTCCATCACGTACCCGTGTTCGGCGATCGACAGGGCCATCGTCGCGTTCTGCTCCACGAGGAGCACCCCCGTGCCGGCCCGGTTGATGTCGACGATGATGTCGCGGATCTGCTCGACGAGCATCGGAGCCAGCCCGAGGGACGGCTCGTCGAGGAGCAGCAGCCGCGGGGACGACATCAGCGCCCGGGCGATGACGAGCATCTGCTGCTCGCCTCCCGAGAGGTACCCGGCGGTCGAGTGGCGCCGCTCGGCGAGCACGGGGAACATCTCCATGACGCGCTCGTGCGACTCGCGCACCTTCGCCCGGTCCCGCACGGTCACGGCCCCGGCACGGAGGTTGTCCTCGACGGTCAGCTCCGCGAAGGTGCGTCTCCCCTCCATCACCTGCGCGACCCCGCGGCGCACGATCGCGGCGGGGTCCGCGCGGGTCACCTCCTCGCCGTCGAGGAGGACGTGACCCTTGGTGATCTCGCCGCGGTGTGGCGAGAGGAGACCGGTGAGCGCCCGCAGGAGGGTGGTCTTCCCGGCGCCGTTGGCACCGAGGACCGCCGCCAGGCCACCAGCCCGGACGTCGAGGCTCACCCCCCGCAAGACGAGGACGACGTCGTTGTAGACGACCTCGAGGTTGCGCACCGAGAGGAGCGCTCCAGCGCCACGCGCCGCGGTGGCTCCCGCCTCGCTCGGCGACGTCGACGCGCGCACCGGCAGCTCACCTCCCCGCGTCTGCCATGCACATCCAGTGTTGTGCCCCACGGCACGCGACACAAGCACCCCGAAGCACGCGATCCCACCCGTTGCTCACGCCCGGCATCACCTCTGCCGGGTCCGCGGCGCCCTCTCGCCCCTACCGAGCGAAGCCGCGCGCCTCGTCGAGCACGGCGCGCGCGTCGTCCTCGTAGCTCGTGCGGGCGCGCAGCACGATGAGGCTTCCGAGCACCATCGGCGCTGCGAGCACCGCCAGGGCGTGGGCGAGCGAGCCGAGCGCGTCGGACACCGCACCCACGAGGAACGGTCCGAACGCGCCGCCGAGGGCGACCATGAAGTTCATGAGCGCGAAGCCGACGCCGCGTCTCCGGCTCGGCAGGACGTCGGCGACGGCGGCCGAGATGTTCGGCACCCCGAACGACAGGAGCACCACCGTGACCGTCAGCAGCGGCACCCGGGCGCCCGGCGCCTCGACGAGGAAGGCCACCACGCCGAGCAGGGAACCGAGGAGCTGGCCGGTCCCGCCGATCGCCACCCGCGCTCCCGGGACGTGCCCGTGCATGCGGTCGCCGAGGATCCCGCCGACGGTCGCTCCGACCCCGATCCCGACGAGCCCCACACCCGCCGCGAGCGCCGCTGCCGCCCCCTCGCCGATGTCGTAGCTGCGCTCGAACAGGCTCGGGAGCCAGAAGGCGACGCCTCCGAGGCCGAGGAACAACACGAGGAGGCCGACGTACAGGCGGGAGACGGTGGGGATCCCCATGAGGCGCCGGATCTGCGCGCGCAGACCGGGCGCGGCGTCCGCGCCTGCGAGCGCCCCCGTCCCGGCCGCGGCCGGCTCGGAGTCCGTACCCGACCGGGCGCCCGCGCCTGCGGTCTCCCTGGTGGCGACCTCCCGGTCGATCTCGCCCCGCCCGGGCTCGGGCTGGCGGCGCACGAACCACGCCACCGCGAGGCCGGGCACCACCATCAGGAAGAACACCGCTCGCCACCCGAGCAGCTCGCCGACCACCCCACCGAGGAGCGCCCCGATCGGCGCGCCGGCGAAGGTCGCCATCCGCTGGTACCCGTAGACGCGCGCTCGGGCCTTCGGGGGGTACCAGTCGCTGAGCAGGCTCGCCGTGGACGCGCCGTCGAGGCTGTCCGCGAAGCCCAGCGCCACCCTCGTGGCGAAGAAGATGCCGAAGCCGGTCGCGAGCGCCGAGCCGGTGATGACGAGCGACCACACCGCGACGACGGCGGCGATGAAGCGGCGACGGTCGACGCGGTCCGCGATCAGACCAGCCGGCAGCGTCATCAGGATCCCCGCGACGCCGACCGCGGCGGGGATCGCTCCCCCGGCCGCGTCGGAGAAACCCCACTCGTCCTGGAGCAGCGGGAGGACCCCGGCGACGACGCTCGTCTCGATGCGGTCGACGAGCGTGACCAGGACCATGGCCCACAGCGGAGCCCATCCGTAGGGCGTGGCGACGCCTTCGCGGGCGCGTCGCAACGCCGCCACGACGCGGGGGTCGTCGCGCTCGCCCGCGCCCGGCGGTGTGCTGGTGGGAGCCTGGAGCGGCACGCGCGCAGCTTCTCACACGACGTGTTCCGGGCCTTCCAGCAGGATCCGCGCGACCGCCACCCAGCGCGCGTGAAACCCGGGTGACCGACCTCGCCGGGCAGGATGGGTACCGGTCAGCGCGACGCCGCCGCGGTGCCGCGAGCGCGATGCCGCGAGCGCGATGCCGCCTCGGTGCCGCGAGCGCGGTGTCAGCGCGGTGTCAGCGCAGCGCCGTCAGCACGATGTCGGTGTTCGGAACGCCGCCCCGACACCATCGCTTCCCGGCGTCACGGTCCGCCGGCCTCACGACGAGGGCGGTTGATCCCGCTCTGGCGGGAGCCACGAGACGCCGTGGTCGTCGCTCGTGAAGAGGCCCGCGCTCGTCGCCGCGAGGAGCACCCCGTCCGGCTGCTCGGCGAGGTCGTAGACGGTGACGCCGTCGAGACCGTCGCCCACCTCGTGCCACGACTCGGCGCCGTCGTCGCTGCGCAGCAACCGCGCTCCCGCGCCGAGGTAGAGCCGGTCGTCGCGATCGATCGCCAGGTTGTACATCTTCAGGCCCTCGGCGAGCTCCGGGACGTGCTGCTCCCAGGTGAGGCCCCCGTCGACCGAGACGAGCACGTGGCAGCGCTGCGCGCCGGCGAACACCCGACCGGCCGAGTCCTCGACCACCCGGTAGACGACGATCGGCTCGCCGTCGGTCGGCGTCCACGAGCGCCCGCCGTCGGAGGAGCGGAAGACGGCACCGGTCTTCGCGCCGTCGACGGTGACTCCCGTCGCGACGAGCACGTCGCCGGCACGGGTCGCCACGAAGTCGAACGCGAGCGGGTTGGGACAACCGTCGCTGCTCGGGATCCAGTCGGAGTCAGGCCCGTTCCGCGCGAAGACACCGCTGCCCATGGTGCCGGCCAGCACGCGCCGGTCCTCGAGCTCCAGGAGCGAGTACACCCAATGACCTTCGAGACCGGCGGCTCTCCAGGCCCGCTCGCCGGGTGCGAGAGCCCGAACGCCGTCCGCGGTCCCGGCGAGCACCTGGCCCGAGGAGGTCCACCGGAACGTGTAGGCGATCACACCGTCCATGCCGGTGTCGAGCGCCGTCCAGCTCCTGCCCCCGTCCAGGGACTCGACGGGTCCCACCTTGGTGCCGGCCAGGGCGCGACCGTCTCCTCCGACGCCGACGGCGAAGGTCTCGTCCGCGGTGAGGCCGGTCTCGACGGGGGTCCACCCCGGTTCCGCCGTCGACCACCGGAAGACGGCGTCGTAGCTGCCGGCCAGGACGACCTCGGAGTCGGCGGCGAGCGAGAAGATGCGCCGGTCCGACAGCGACTCCCCCATCGTCTCCCACGTCGAGCCACCGTCCTCGGAGCGGACGACGCCCCGGCCGGTCCCGGCGAGCACCGCCCCGTCGGCAGCGACGGTGAGCACGTGGACCACCGGGTCGTCCGGTCCGGTCTCGACCCGGGCCCAGCTCGCGCCGGAGTCCACCGAGCGGTGGATGCCGTGTCCCCGCGTGCCCGCGAGCACGACGCCGCCACCGAGGTCGGCCAGCGCGTAGACGGTCACGCCCTCCAGGCCGGAGGGCCGCCACGTCCCCCGCTCCCGGCACCAGACGCCTCGCTCCTCGGTGGCGGCGAGGACGCGGTCGTCGGCCAGCCCCAGGACGCGGTAGACGGTCGCGTCGTGCAGGCCGGGCTGCGGTCCCGCCCACGTGGCTCCCCGGTCCTGCGAGCACCACACACCCGCGCCCTCCGAGCCCACGACGAGCTCCCCGGTCGCGTCGAGCGCGTCGAACCCGAACAGGGTGTTGCCGTCCAGGCCGACCGGTTCCCACGTCCGGCCCTCGTCGCTCGAGCGGTGCAGGCCCGACCCGGTGGTGGCGAGGACGCTGCCGTCGGGCTCGAGGGCGAAGGCGTGCACGGAGCCGCCGCCGTCGGGGCCCTCGACCGGCTCCCACGACCGGCCACGGTCGTCGGATCGGCTGATCCCCCGCCCGCAGGTGCCCGCCAGGGCGACGCCCGTGGGGGTGAGCGAGAGGGCGAAGAACCGCGCGGGCCCGCCCGACACGTCGCTGTCTCTCGGGGCCGTGCTCTCGCTCGGGGTGGTGGTCGCCATGACGATCGACCCGCAGTGTAAGCGGGCGGGCGTGTCCGGCCGAAGTGTCGTGTCCAGCGGAGGTGTCGTGTCCAGCGGAGGTGTCGTGTCGACGCGAGCGCGGCTGCGGCGCCGGAGCACGAGGGACCACGAGGGACCACGAGGAGCGACGAGGGTCCCGGGCCCGACTCCGGCCGATCCGCCGAGAATGGAGTACACTCATTTGTCATGTCATCGGTCGAGGTCCCCGAAGGAGACCAGCCCGTCGGCGTCGTGCTCGCGCACGGCGCCGGCTCCGCCGTCGGCGACATGCTCTCCGGCGACGATCGCCTCGCGTGGCTCCAGCCGGAGCCGGAGGAGGCGGGCGAGACGCTGGAGCGGCTGTTGCCCGACGAGCCCGGCGACGCGCCGCGCCGGCGGGTCGCGGTCGTCGGCATCGGCGCCCTCGCCGGCGATGCGGTGGACGTCGCCGCCGAGCACGGCCGGGTCGCGGCCCTCGCGCTCGTCGGCCCTCGTCTCGAGGCCGGTCACGTCGACCTCGTCGCCGAGTGGCCCGAGATGCCGGTCCTCGGCGTCGCGGATCCCTCCCACCGTCCCGGACTGCGGTCCGCGGTCGACGCGTTCCTCGCCTCGGCCCACGGCGGTTCGGACCTCCTCGTCGGCTCGGTCGACGGCGACATGCTCGGTCGCGCCACCGACTGGCTCGCCCGCCGCGTCGAGCAGTCGGCCCGCGTCGACGAGGTCGTCTTCGAGAGCGAGGACGGCTGGGTGCTCCACGGCAACCGCTGGCTGCCCGAACGTCCCCGGCCCGTCCCCGGCGTGGTCCTGTTGCACACCGGACGCAGCGACCGGGCGGCGTACGCACGCCTCGAGCGTCTGCTGGCGGAGGCGGGCATCGCGGTGCTGAACCTCGAGTGGCGCGGCCGGGGTCAGAGCACGAACCTCGGCTCCTACTTCGACCTCGATTCGGACGTGAAGGCCGCGGCCTGGCGCGACGCGCTCGCGGCCCTCGACCACCTCGCGGCCTGCCCCGAGGTCGACGAGGACCGCCTCGCCACCGTCGGCGTCGTCCACGGAGCCGAGTACGCGGCGCGCGCCGCCCACCGGGACCCGCGGGTCAAGGCCGTGGTCGCCCTCACCGGCTACCGGCCCCAGGAGCCCGAGGAGGCGCCGCACCTCACCAGCGGCGCCGTCGACGTCCTCTACGTGACCAGCACCGACCAGACGATCACGACCACGGCGATGCGGGAGCTCTACGAGGCGTCGTCGAGCCCGAAGACCCGGTTCATCGAGTACCCGGGCGCCGCGATCGGCTACCAGCTCTTCGAGCTCGACCCCTCGCTCGAGCCTCGCATCGTCGACTGGCTCGCGGAGGTCCTCGCCCCATGAGCGTCACCGAGACGACCTTCACCGCACCCGACGGCTGGCCCCTCGCGGGCCTGTTCGAGTTTCCCGACGGCGACCGACCGGCGCCCACGGTGGTCGCCGTGGCCGGCTCCCGCCACGAGCGCGACGCCTGGCACACCACCGCCGCCGCGCTCGCCGAGCGCGGGGTCGCCTCGCTGCGGTTCGACATCCGCGGGCGCGGCACGAGCCTCGGCTCGGTCGCCTACGCGCGCATGGGGCCGAGGGAGCGCCGACGGGTGAGCGACGACGTGCGCGCCGCCCTCGACCACGCCGCCGCCCACGAGGCCGTCGACGGGGACCGCCTCGCGCTGCTCACCGAGCAGGACACCGCAGCCGACGCCGTCGAAGCGGCCGTGTCGGACCCGCGGGCGACCGCGATCGCGCTGCTCTCCGCCCGCCACCCCGCTCGCCTCGCCGCCGCGTTGGACGGAGCCGAGCGGCCGGTCCTGGGCATGGTCTCCACCGAGGACCGCGAGGGCCTGCGCGCCACCGTCGACGCCTACCTGGCCGGCGACCCCGACACCAGCCGGCTCGAGGTGTACCGGGGGCTCGGGATCGGGATCACGATGTCGTCGGTGCTCCAGTTCGAGCAGCCCGACGCCGAGCCCATCGAGGCCCGCATCGCGAACTGGTTCGCCGCCCGCCTCGACCGGGCCTGATCGCTCCGCGCGGTCACGCCGCGCCCGCTTCACCCCCTCTCGCGGCGTCTCGGCGCTCGCTCCGGCGGCGCTGCGCATCGCCATCCGATCGCCACCGGTTCGCCATCCCCTCGCCAAGACTTCCGTTCTCGCTTGCCGGATGCTGGTCCTCGAGACGCACCAACGTGCCGGCACGGACGCCGGCACCGTCCACGAGGAGGAACCATGGCCACCACAGAAGACCAGCTCGCCGTCGACCCCGAGGCGCTGCGCTCCGAGGTGCGCACCAAGTACCGGGACGTGGCCACGAACCCCGGCGGGGAGTTCCACTTCCACACGGGGCGGCCGCTCGCGCGGCGTCTCGGATACCGGGAGAGCATCCTCGCCGAGCTGCCCGACGAGGCGGTCGCGGCCTTCGCCGGTGTCGACAACCCGTTCGCCGCGGCCCCGATCCCCGAGGGCAGCACGGTGGTCGACCTCGGCTCCGGCGGTGGCTTCGACTGCTTCGTCGCGAGCCACCTCGTCGGCCACCGCGGTCGGGTCCTCGGCGTCGACATGACGCCCGAGATGGTCGAGCGCTCCCGCTCGATCGCCGAGCGCCTCGGGCTGACCAACGTCGAGTTCCGCGAGGGCATCCTCGAGGACCTGCCGGTCGAGGACGGCTGGGCCGACGTGGTGATCAGCAACGGCGTCCTGAACCTGGTCGCCGACAAGCACCGGGTCCTGTCCGAGGCGTGGCGGGTGCTGCGCCCCGGCGGGGTGCTCCAGTTCGCCGACATCGCCGTCGAGGCGGAGGTGCCCGAGGAGGCCCGCTGCGACATCGATCTGTGGACCGACTGCATCGCCGGTGGGCGCTCGGTCGAGACGTGGTGCGATCTGATCACGGGCGCGGACTTCACCGACGTGGCCGTCGGCCTCGCCACCGACACCTTCGGCGGCGCCGGCGGCGAGGAGAAGGCGCGCACCTTCGACGTCCACGGTCACACGTTCCGGGCGCGCAAGCGCACCTGATCGGGGAAGCCCGTGGTGCCGCGCTCGAGCGCCGGCCCGCCTCCACCGGGGCGGGTCGGCGCTCGACGCGCGTCGACGTCGGAACGGAAACGCGCCGCTCAACCGGCCTCGTCGAGGCGGCGGTCGAGCGCGGCGATCGCGACGTCAGCCGCCTCGGGTGGGTTCCACACCGCGCCCTGGGCGGCGAGGTCGTGGAAGCGGTCGCCGAGCTCCGTCCGGAGCTCGTCCTCGAGCAGCCCGCGGAGCACCTCCGACAGCCCGGTCCGGTAGCCCGACGCGTGCCGGGCGCCGAGCAGGCGGCTCGCGGTCTCGCGCTCCCCGGCGTCGGCGAGCAGCTTCGCCGCCATGACGGTGTCCGCTGAGATCAGCACCCACATGCTCCGGTCCCGGTAGAGGCCGAGCGTGCGGCGCAACGTCCGCATGGCCTCCGCGGGGGGACGCATGGGCAGCGTGATCTGGGTCAGCGTGCTGGCCGCCGCGCCGAGCAGCAGCCGGTAGTCGTGGCGGACCCCGCTCACCACGACCGCCTCGAGCAGCTCGCCGGCGCGCTCGGGATCGGCCGTGCACAACCGCAGACCGGCGGTGAGGCAGTCGAGCGCTCCGAGGATCCCGCGCTCCGCGTCCCGCGGTTCAACCGTGGTCACCTCGAGCTCGGCGACCTGGCGCACGGCGGCGACGATGGCCTGGAAGCCCTCCGCGTAGGCCCGCTCCAGACCCCGGTCCCCGCGGCTCAGGAGGTCGAGACGGGACGCTCCCTCCACCACCTGCTCGAGGTCGCCGCCGTAGTAGGCGCACCAGACCCGCGCGAGCTCGGTGGCGTGTGACTCGTGGAGCGCCCGGGCCTCGGCGGCCAGCGCCGCGGCGCGCTCCTGGTCGCCCCGGTGCGCCAGCAATCGGGCGCGCACGGCCAGCGCGTCTGCGAAGAGCGCGGTGTCGTCGGCGTCACGGGCGTCGCGGCCGGCACCGTGACCGCCGGTGACCGGGGCTTCGAGCTCCGCCCTGGAGCACCAGTCGAGCACCTCGTAGACCTGGTACAGGTCGGCGTAGGCGCCCACACCCCGGACGATGCGCCGCACCGTGGTGGTGTCGCCGGCCTCCGAGGCGTACTCGACGGCCGCCCGCAGGTTGTCCCACGCGGCGCCCATGACGGCGAGCGCCTCGTCGACGGCCTCCGACTGGCACGCCTCGTCGAGCTGCTCCGCCAGCGCCGCGAAGTGCGCGGCGTGCCGCCGGCGGACGGCGTCGGGGTCGGCGAGCTGTGCGGCGCCGAAGTCGCGCACCGACTCGAGGAGCCGGAACCGACGCCGCCCGAACGGCCCCGTGGTGGCCTGGAGCAGGGAGGAGCGCACGAGCCGCTCGAGGCCGTCGACCACGTCGAGCGCGTCGCCGCCGACGACGCCCACCACGTCCTCCAGGGAGCAGTCGTCGACGAACACGCTCAGCCTCGCCAGCAGGTGCTGGTCCTCGGCCTTCAGGGCGTCCCACGACCACGCGATCGCGTCGCGCAGCGACCGGTGCCGCTCGTCGTCGCCCGCGCCCTCGCTGTGCAACAGGCGGAAGCGGTCGCCGAGCAGCTCCACCATGTCGCGCGGTCCGAGGAGGCGCGCTCTCGCTGCGGCCAGCTCGAGGGCGAGCGGCATGCGGTCGAGCCGCGCGCACAGCTCGCTGACGGCCGGGTCGGAGGCCGTCAGGGAGGCGCCGGCGTCGCGCGCGCGGGCCACGAGGCACGCCACGGCGTCGTCGAGCGGGAGGGGACGCAGCGGCACCACCGACTCCCCTTCGACGTCGAGGGGCACGCGGCTCGTCGCCACCACCCGCACGTCCGGACAGCGGCCGAGCACCCGGCCCACGAACGACGCCGCGGCGTCGGCCACGTGCTCACAGCCGTCGAGCACCAACAGGGCGCGACGGCGCTCGAGGAAGCGCAGCGCCGACTCGACCGGATCGGCGTCCTGGTGCTCGCGCTCCCCCATCGCCGCGAGCACGACGTTGGGCAGCGTGGAGGCCTCGCGGGCGTTGGCCAGCGAGGCGAGCCAGCCCTCCCCGAGGGCGGCGGCCTGCGGCGAGGCGAGCAGCAGGGAGCACAGCGCGGTCTTGCCGATGCCGCCGGGGCCCGTGACCGTCACCATCCGGTGGTCGGACAGCCGCTCCACCAGCTCCGCGAGGTCGTCGTCGCGCCCGAACAGCGGCTTGTCCTCCGGGGCGGGTGCCGGCGCGCCGGGCCCGACCGCCTCGCCGCCGGTCCGCTCCGCCGGCCCGGATGGCTCCACCGACTCCGTCGGCTCCGAGGGCCCGGCCACGCTTCGCACCGGGGCCACGAATCGGTAGCCGACCCGGGGGACGGTACGGATGACCCGTTGGGAGCGCCCGTCATCGCCGAGCGCCTTGCGGCCGTGCTTGATGCGGGTCGTGAGGGCCGACTCGCTGACGAACCGGTCGCCCCACACCTCGTCGAGGAGCTCCTCCTTGGTCACGACCCGGTCGCGGTGGCGCAGCAGGTGCGCGAGCACGGCGAAGGTCCGCGGCTCGACCTCCCGGCGCCGACCGTCGTCGAGGAGCTCGAAGGTGTCGAGGTCGAGGGTGTAGCGGTCGAAGTGGTATCGCATCGTGGGGCGCCGGCGGCTCGTGCGGACCTCGATCGTAGGGCGGGGGCAGCGTCCGCGTGGAGACGTCC
Source organism: uncultured Burkholderiales bacterium (assembly GCA_964438505.1). Lineage (GTDB taxonomy): Bacteria > Actinomycetota > Acidimicrobiia > IMCC26256 > JACPCJ01 > CAYTKN01. The sequence goes on along the minus strand of CAYTKN010000038.1, from coordinate 14,045 downwards.
ACCGCGCGTGGTGCCCGTCGCGCCGCGTTCCTGGCAGCGCACAGCGCACGGCGACAGCGCAGCGGGCGCGGCGCCGCTTGCCCGAACGGCGAGCGCCCCGCGAGCCTGGGGCGGATCGACGGTGTGACGAGGAGGGGGTCGCGATGGCAGCGACGGCAGGTCCGGAGCAGGTGCAGGCGAAGGCGGGCGAGCTGCTCGGCCAGATGGCCGGCTACGTGGGGTTCCGCACCGTCGAGATCGGCCTGCGCCACGGTCTCCTCGAGGCCCTGGCGAGCGACCGTGCGACCACCCCGGCGCAGCTCGCCGAGACGGTCGGCCTCGACCCGTTCTACGTGGAGGTGTGGTGCCGGGCGGCGTGCGCCGCCGGCGTGATCGATCCCGACGGCGAGGGCTACCGGCTCGCCGGCGGTGTCGACACCCTCCTCCTCGACCGGGACGCCCCCGGCTACCTCGGGGCCGTCTTCACGGTCCTCGAGCAGCCGGAGATCTTCGACGAGTTCTCGCGGCGGCTCCCCACCGGGGAGCGCACGTGGTGGGACCGGTGCAGCCCCGACTTCATCCGGGCCGTGGCCGGCACGGGCCGCCCCTTCTACACCCGTGCCGTTCCCGACGCGCTCGAGCGCGTCCCCGGCGTCGAGGAGCGCCTGGCCGGCGGCGGTCGCGTGCTCGAGCTGGCCTCCGGAGCGGGCGTGGGCCTCGAGCGCCTCGCCCGGGCCTTCCCCGCCGTCGAGCTCGTCGGTGTCGACGGCGACCAGTACTCCCTCGACCTGGCCCGCAAGCACGTCGACGCGGCCGGGATCGGCGATCGCGTCGAGCTGGTCCGCTCCCCGCTGGAGGAGCTCGACGAGGAGGAGCGGTTCGACCTCGCCTTCATCAGCATCTCGATGCACGAGTGCCGCGACATCGAGCGCACCACCGCCAACGTCCACCGGGCGCTGAAGCCGGGCGGCCTGTTCGTGATCTCCGACTTCCCGTTCCCCGAGACCACCGAGGGGCTGCGCAGCGTGCCCGGGCGGGTGATGTCGGGGATCCAGTTCTTCGAGGCGATGATCGACGACCAGCTCCTCCCCACCTCGGCGTACCTGGAGCTGCTCGAGCGCCACGGGTTCTCTGACGTCGCCTCGTTCGAGCTCACCCCGGTCCACGTCGTCGTCCACGGGTCCCGCTGAGGCCGGCCCGCGCCCTCGCGGCCTCGCCGCTCGCCGGGCGTCTCCGACCCACCACTCCCCTCGCGCGGGTCCTGGCCGCGCTGGCCGCGTGGGTGGTGCTCGTCGCGGCGTTCCGGGGGGTGGTCGCGATGCCGGAGCGCTGCGGGGACGTCTCGGTGGAGCGGCTCCGTGCGAGCGTCTCGGAGGCCGTCGGCTGGTTCGACCGCAACGAGCGAGCCGACGGGCGCTGGCTGTATCGCTACGACCGGAGGGAGGACCGTGACCTCGGCGGGTACAACACGGTGCGCCACGCGGGAGTGACGATGTCGCTCTACCAGGCCGCCGAGGCGGGCTTCGACGACGCCCTCGCCGTCGCGGATCGAGGCGCCGAGTACGCCCTCGGCCACCTCGTCCGCCACGACGGGTGGGCCGCGTTCCACCCCGACGAGGGGTGGGCGACCACCGGGGCGACGGGGTTGCTGGTCGCCGGTCTCGTGCACCGGCGGGCGGCGACGGGAGGCGACGACCGCTACGACGCCGAGCTCGAGGCGATGGGACGGTTCCTCGTGTCGCAGACGGAGCCCTCGGGGGCGGTCCTCGCCTACTGGGACCCGCAGCGCCGCACCGCCGTTCCCGGGAGGTACTCGATCTTCTACACCGGCGAGGCGTACTGGGCGCTGGCGTTGCTGCACACCGAGTTCCCCGACGCCGGGTGGGACGAGCCGGCACGGCGGGTCGGTCGGTACCTGGCGACCGAGCGCGACGAGGCCGAGGACGTCTTCCCGCGGATCTTCGACCACTGGGCAGCGTACGGCCTCGCGGTCACCGCGTCGTGGCCCGACGCCGCGTCGGCGGAGCGTCCGCTGACCGGCGAGGAGGTCGGGTACGCCCGGCGCCAGGCCGGTCTCGGGGGCATGCAGGTGCGGTGGGAGTCGCAGCGCACGGACGGCTGGCCGAACCGGTGGCTTCGCGGGCGTCGCGCGCCGGGCGCGGGCCTGGGGACCATCGGCGAGTCGCTCACCTCGCTGTGGCTCGCCGCCGGGGAGGACGAGCGGTTGGCGGATCTGCGCGAACCGCTCGGCGAGCGGGCGGTCTGTGCCGCCTCGATGCTCGCGGGGCGTCAGGTCGGCGCCGCCGAGGCCGAGGGGACGTCCGACCCGCGCCGGACCCGTGGCGCCTGGTTCGCGTCCGGCGTGACGCAGATGGACGACCAGCAGCACGCCCTCTCGGCGGTGCTGAGGGCGCTGCCGATCGCCGAGGCGAGGCGCGCGTCGCCAGGTGCCTCCCCCGGTTCCCGCCCGCTGGGGTCGGGCGGGCCGGGCGCTGTCCTCCTGGTGCTGGCCCTGCTGGCGGCGCTCAACCCCGCTCGCGCCGCCGCTGCGGTGCCCGACGCCGGGCGCGGCCGCGGCGGCCGTGTCGGCGTCGTCGCCGCCGGTGGCGTCGCCGCGGTGGCCGCGCTCTCGGGGATCGCCTGGATGTCGGGCCCGCTGCTCGACTGGCTGTCGGTGAGCGCTCCCACCGTGCGCATCGGCACCGCGGTGCTCCTCGTGGTGGTCGCGGTCCACGACCTGCTCGCCCGCCCGCCTGCGGCCGAGCCGGCGCTGGCGGGATGGGGAGCGGCTGCGGTGCCGGTGACCGTCCCCCTCCTGGCGCGCCCGCACCTGGCGGTGCTGGCCGTCAGCGCCGGAGTGGACGGCGGTGTGGGCCTCGTCGCCGCGGCCACCGCGCTCGGAGCCGCCCTGCTGCTCCCCGTCGCCGCGGCGGGGCCCGCAGCGCCGGCGACGCCGCGGGCGCGGGTGGAGCGCTGGCTGGCTCGCCTGCTCGCGGCGCTCCTCGCCGTGGTGGCGGTGGCCATGGCGGTCGACGGCGTCTTCGCGGTCTGACCCCGTCGAGGGCGCTCGGGAGGGTGCCTGCCCTGCCCGTCGGAGCCGTGTCCCGGTCGCGGGGCTGTTCCCGTCGACGGGCGACGGCGATGGTTCCCGGACCGAGCAGGGGACGGGCGCGACGCTGCGCCCCGCCCCCTGCTCGGTCGGGCGATCCGGGTGGGCGAACCGGGTACCTCAGACGGGGAAGGCCTCGAACTCCCCGTCGGGCACCCAACAGCCGCAGTCCGCGTCGAAGACGACGGGACGCTGGGTCTCGGCACCCGCGTGGTCGTCGGGGCCGTACCCGATCGTGTCCCAGAAGGCCACCGGGAAGTCCGAGATCGCCTCCAACCCAGCGACGAAGCTGTCCTTGGTCAGCTCTTCGTCGGAGTCGGTGGCGTTGGTCAAGGCCTCCAGGAACACCTCGCCGAGGCTGCACGTGATCAGCACGTTCGTCAGCTCGCCGCTCGCCGGAAGCTCCCGCGGGTAGTCGTTGCCCGAGAACGCCTCGTAGTCGCTCAGGCACTCCTCGGCCTCGGGCACCAGCTCCCCGTCCTCCAGGTCGCCGATCAGGTTGGTGGTGACCGCTCGCACCCCGCCCTGCTGCGACTCGGGACGCCCGAGCGCGGCCACGTCGCTCATGTGCTCCGAGTAGTCGAAGTCGAGGTACTCGGGCTCGTAGCCCTGCTCGTCCGCGATGCTCATGATCGCGGTGGTGCTCGTGCCGCCGACCATGGGGATCACCAGGTCGACGCCGTCGGCCTCGAAGCGCTGCATGGCGACCTGGTCCTGTTCGCTGCCGACGCCTTGACCACCGGTCTGGACCTCGCTGGCGAGCTCGTAGCCCCGGCTGGTGAGCTCGTCCTTCAGCGCGTCCACGGCCTCCTCGGCGCTCGCCTCGTGGTACAGGCCGATCGCCCGGCCCTCGAGGTGGCCCGCCTCGTCCGCCCAGGCGACGAAGTTGCGGGCGACCCGCGACTCGTCCGCCCGCAGGGTGAAGTAGTAGGGCGCCGCCCGCTCGTAGACGCTGGCCGGGCCCGGGTCCTGGCTGATCACCGGGATCTCGAACCGGTCGGCGAGGCACTCGGCGCCGGCCGCGTAGATCCGCCCCGCCATGACCGCGAAGACGTCGTCCTCCTCGGCGAACGCCTGGCACACGGCGAGCTTGTCGGTGTCGTCGATGGGATCGAACGCGCGGATCGCCAACTCGATGTCGACGCCGTTCACGGGCAGGCGGCCGGCTTCCCGCCAGGCGTTGAGGACCGCCTGGGCCTGCTCCTCGGGATCGCCGATGGAGTACGCGGGGTTGATGTCGGCGAACGTCTCGAGGTCCGGGTACGCGACTCCGACGGTGATCGTGCGTGAGACCTCCCCGCCGCCGTCACCGGTCGCGCCTTCGCCTGCGCCTTCGCCGTCGCCGTCGTCGTCGCCGCCGCACGCCGCGGCGACGAGCGCGAGCACCAGCAACAGCCCCACCACGCGCGCGCTCGTCTTCCCCGACCGGGTGTTCATCGACATCCGTTCCTGCTCCCTCCCCGACCCGCACCCCACTCGGAGCTCGATCGGCTCTGCCTCGGAGTCCTCGCCGTGCCGGCGTTCCAGGGACCCCATGTGCAGGAATACGGTATACTCCTCTCTGGCCGTGCGCCAGGAACCTTCCCGTCGAAACAGGGATCATTCCGCGACGCACGGCGGCACGGTCCACGACAGGGGGAGTCCGAGGATGACCGCCTCGTCACGGGTGAAGATCACGAGGTTCGCCACCGAGGAGTGGTCCCATCCCAGGATCCCCGACGACCTCCCTCCGGAGTTGGTCGAGCGGGCGCGCCAGGTCCGCCGCAAGGGCCTCGCGGAGGGCGAGGAAGGCTTCTTCGCCTCCTACGTGACCATGCCCGCCGGCCAAGTGGTCGACCCCCACAGCCACGACCACAGCGAGCTGGTCATCGTCGTCGAGGGGAGCATGCGCTTCGAGGCCGACGGCGAAGTCGAGCAGCTCGGGCCCAAGGACACCGCCGTCATCTCGGCGGGGACCGTGTACGGCTTCGAGGTCGGTGACGACGGGGTGCACTTCCTGCTGATCAGGACGGCCCTGGCGCGCTCCACCCTGGAGCAGTCCTCCACCTGAGCAGTCCTTCACCCGAGCAGGTGCCACCGGCTCCCCGAGGGCTCCTCGGCAGCCGGCACGCCCCCACCGCGTCCGCTCCGATGCCACGGTGGAGGGACGGATTCGCGGTCCACGCCGCAGTCCCTCAGCACTCCCTCCGCTCGTCGACGTAGGCGACGAACTCGTCGAGCTCCTCCTCGTAGTCCTGCTCGTCGAGCTCGTCGAGCACGGCCGTGAAGTTGAGCGTCCGCCCCGGGCGCATCCGGCCCTCGCCGTCCTGGGGCTCGGCGGGCACGTCCTGGAGGTCCAGGCCCTCGCGGTCCAGCGCGCCGATCCTGACCTCGACGCAGTAGGTGGTGTCGTCGCTCGTGTTGGTGGCGAGCACTTGCGCGGTGGCGACGAGGCCGTCCCTGCGGACACGCTCCTCGCCCAGCTCGATCACCGGTCGGTCGAGGACCTCGAGGATCCCGAAGGTCATGCCGATGACGATGCCCGCCACCGCCACCAGGTGGAACAGGCGACGCCGCGGGTCGGCCTCCTCGGCCGTGTCGACACCGGGCACGCCGTCGCGGTCCGCACCCGGGCTCATGTCGGCTGTCCCGTCATCATCCGGCGCACCAGGTCCGAGCCGTCGCCGTGCGCCGAGGCGGGGCCGAGGTGCTCCACGTCGCCCCGTTCCATGAACAAGACGGTGTCCGCGATCTCCAGCGCGGTGGTCACGGACTGCTCGACGAGCAGGACCGTCGTGCCGAGCTCGGTGATGCGGCGCACGACCCGCAACAGCTCGGAGGTCACGATCGGGGCGAGGCCCATCGACATCTCGTCGATCAGCAGCAGGCGGGGCCCCGCCATCAGCGACCGGCCCAAGGCCATCATCTGCTGCTCGCCGCCCGAGAGCGTTCCCGCCGTCTGGTCCATCCGCTGGTCCAGTTGCGGGAACACCTCACGCACCGCTTCGAGTCGCTCCTCGACCAGCGCTCGGTCGGTGTGGAAGGGATACGAGCCGACCCACAGGTTGTCGGCCACGCTGAGGTTCGGGAACGTCGTGCGACCTCCGGGCATCAGCGTGATGCCGAGCTGCACGCGCTGCGCGGGTGGGACGCCGGTGATGTCGGTGCCGTCGAAGACGACACGACCGGCCTGCGGCTCGAGGAGGCCGGCCACGGTGTCGAGCAGCGTGGTCTTCCCCACGCCGTTGCGTCCCAGCAGCGCGTGGCATCCGCCGGCGGTGATCGCGAAGCTCGTACCGAAGAGCACCTGGATCGGTCCGTAGGAGAGCTCGACGTCCTCCAGGCGCAGGATGTCGACCGGCTCGGCGCCTCGCTGCTCCTCCGTCCGGCCCTCGGCGCGGGTGACCGCGGCCGCCGTCGTCCCGCCGCGGAGGACGGCTCGGGCCTCCTCGGCGACCTGCTCGCGGACCCGCCGTTCGTCGCGCACGTAGGTCGCGAGGGCGAACAGCAGGATCACGCCGGCGATCCCGACGAGGGGTACGAGCATCTGGAAACCGGTCCGCAGCGACGTCAGGTCCGCGAGTGTGCCCATCAACACGGGCGCGACGGCCGCGGCGATGCTCTGCGCCACGGTGTCGAGCGCGGTGCCCCGGCCCCGGAGGCTGGGGTGCAACACGTCGGCCCGCGCGGCGTTGAGGACCGCCTGCGGGGCGATGAGGGTGAGCGAGCCGACGCTGAAGAGGATGATGACCAGCGGCGTGTTCTCGAGCACGAACGCCAGGTAGAAGATCGGGAACGTCAACATCCGCGCCACCGCCGCGACCAGGACGCGGGCCGAGCGGTACCCCCGGTAGTTGAGGTAGTCGGCGACGTAGCCCGACAGCAGGGCACCCGAGAGGCCCCCGACCCCCAACGCCGTCAGCACCGACGCGGCCTGCGAGACGGAGAGGTCGTGGAAGCGGACGAAGAACGTCGGCGACCACGTGCCGAGGCTCCCGAAGAACAGGGTGCCGATCACCGAGGACGACATCGCCAGGGTGAAGGTCGGGACCCGCAGCAGCGCCAGGTAGGCCTGTTTCGTCGGCAGGGAGTCGTACTCGGAGGGTGCTTCGATGTTGCCCTCGAACTCCTGGCTCCGGCGGTCCTGCTCGCCGCGGACCGGCTCGGGCAGCCGGCGGGCCAGGATGGCGACGACGAACGCGGGGACGGACAGGAAGAAGAACGCGGAGCGCCATCCCCACTGGGTCGCCATCGCCGCCGCGACCGGGATGAGGAACACCCCGAGGAGCTGGCCCGTCTGGTAGACGCTCATCACCTTGGCCCGCTGGCGGACCGGGTAGTAGTCGGCCAGCAGCGACTGCGAGGTGGGGTTGTCGACGGGGTCCCACGCGCCGAGCAGCATGCGGGAGCCGAGCAGGCTGGCGTAGTTCCACGCGAGGCCCGCCATGATCATGGTCGCGCCCCACGCCGTGGTGCCCCAGGAGATGATGCGGGTGCGGTTGAAGCGGTCGGCGATCGTCCCGAAGGGCACGGTCATGACGGTGAGCAGGACGATGTAGGAGCTGCTCAGGACGCCCAGGCTCGTGTCCGACAACCCGAACTCCTGCTTCAGCAGCGGGAAGACGGTGGGCACGATGAACTGGTCGGTGACGTTGAACGCGTAGATCGCGGTCAGCAGGATCAGCGGCCAGCGGGACGCGCCGACGAGCCGGCGGGTGAGCTGGAACTCGGCGCGGGGAGTGCGCTCGGGCGCGAGCGCCGTGCGATCGGCGGTGACCGCGGTGGCCGCGGTGGCCTCGGTGGCCTCGCTGCCCCGGCGCTGGTCGTCGGTGGCGCTCATCGGCCCAGGTACGCGGTGGCGACCGCGGTGTCCGTGTCGAGCAGCGAGGGCGGGCCCTCCGCGATGACCTCACCGAGGTCGAGCACGTAGAGGCGGTCGACGAGGTCCCGCATCATCGGGACGTCGTGGTCCACGACGACGATCGTCGCGCCGAGGTAGGTGCGGACCTCGTCGACGACCCGCGAGAACGACGCCACCTCGCGAGGCGTGAACCCCGCCGTCGGCTCGTCGAGCAGCAGGACGTCGGCCTCGAGGGCGCTCACGCAGCCGAGCTGCACCAACCGGCGGATCCCGGTCGGCAGGTCACCCACCGGTCGGTGCGCGTAGTCGCCGATGCCGAGGAACTCGATGACCTCGCCGGCCGCCTGCGTCGCGGCCCGGTCGCGGCGCCGCGCGCCGGGGGTGCCGAGGACCGCGGGGAGCGCCCGGGTCGGGGCCCGGCGCTCGTGGGCGAGCGCGATGCACTCCACGACGGTGAGGTCCGCGAAGAGGCGGCCGTGCTGGAACGAGCGGCCCAGGCCCATCCGCGCCCGCCCGTGGGCGGAGACGCCGCTGACGTCGCGCCCGTGGAGGTGGACGCGTCCCTGCCGGGGCGCCTGCCGGCCCGAGAGAACGTCGAGGAGGGTCGTCTTGCCGGCGCCGTTCGGGCCCATGATGCCGAGCAGCTCCCCCTGCCGGGCCTCCATCGAGACCGAGGAGAGCGCGCGGATCCCGCCGAACTGCACGGTGACCTCCTCGGCGCGCAGCGGGATCGCCGCGTCGCTGCCTGTCCCCGCCGGCCCCGCCGGGGCGACCGGACCCGACGCGGCCCGCGTGGCGACCGTCGCGGCGCGTGGCCCACGGGGGGCACGGCCGTCGGTGCCGTCGACCGGCGCCGCGCTCGCCTCACCGCCCGTCGCCTCGCCCGAGGTCGACGCGAGGGCGGCGACGACCCGGTCGCGGACCCTGAACACCAGCGACGCCAGACCGTTCGGCAGCAGGATCAGGATGAGCACGAGACCGAAGCCCGAGGAGACCAGCGCGTACCCCTCCCCCAGGAGCCGCGGGATGCCCTGGATCCACACCGCTCCCAGGATCACACCCGTGACGGTGGTGACCCCGCCGAACACCGCGGTCACCATGAGGTTGAGCGACTCGTCGGCACCGAAGACCGCTGCCGGGTCGCTCGAGAAGCGCGTCAGCAGGCCACCGAAGAGGAGCCCGGCGAGCGCGGCGATCGCCCCGGAGACCACGAACGCGGTGAGCTTCACCCGCGACGGCGACCACGCGAGGCTCGCGGCCGCCGCCTCGTTGTCGCGCACGGCGATCATCGCCTGCCCCAGCGAGCTGCGCCGCAGCCGGTACACGAGCGCGGCGCCCACCGCGAGCACCCCCAGGCACAGCCAGTAGTAGGCGCGCTCCTCCTCGAAGTCGAGCCCCAGCAGCTCGGGACGCGGGAGCTGCAACGACGGCCCGAACTCGACGGTCGAGGTGACCAGCCAATCCTGGGCGAACATCCAGCCGCTCACCACGAGGGCGAACGCCAGCGTGGTGACCGCGAGGAACAGGCCCCGGACGCGAAGCGCCGGGAGGCCGACCACCCACGCGACGAGCCCACCGACGACGATCACGGCGGCGGCGCCGACGAGGTGGGGGTAGCCGAGCTGGTAGAGGCGGCCGGCGACCGCCGCGCCCACGCCGACGAACGCGAACTGCCCGAGCGAGACGTGTCCCGCGTAGCCGGTGAGCACCACGAGCGAGAGCCCCATGAACCCGAAGAGCACCACGCTGGAGGCGAGGAACTGCGAGGACGGCGTGAGGACGAACGGAACCCCGGCCGCGAGGAGGCCGGCGGCCGCGAGGGTCGCCCACCGCGCGAGCCGGATGCGGGGCTGGCGGGCGAGGGGCGGCGGCAGCGGCAGGATCGACGCGAGGCCGGACCACTGCGAGCTGCGGTCCTCCCGGGAGGACACGCCGAGGTCGCGCTTGACCAGCAGGCTGACGACGATGATGCCGGCGAGCACCAGCTCGAGCGTGGTCCCGTTCGGGTAGTTGAACAGGACGAGGGCCTCCGCGATCCCGATCACGATCCCGCCGGCGAAGGTCATGGGGATCCGGGTGAGGCTGCCGATCATCGCCGCGCCGAGCGCCCGCAGCAGCAGCGACGGCCCGAGCGCCTGGGAGACGTTCAGCGGCCGGGTGGGCCCGATGAGCACCGCCGCGAGCCCTGCCAGCAACCCCACGAGCGCCCAGATCACGAACGAGATCCGCTCGGAGGGGATCCCGGCGAGGGAGGCCGCCTCCGGGTTGTCGGCAGCGGCTCGGCTCGCCCGACCGAGCGCGCTGCGGCGCAGGAAGACGCTGAGTCCGATCGCGACGAGCGGCACCACCACCAGGATCAGGAGCTGCCCTGCGCCCAGCGTCAGGCCCCCGACGTCGACCCGGGCGTCGAACGGGGTCGGGTAGCTCTTGCCGACGAGGACGCCGCCTCGGGGGATGAGGAGACCGATGCCCAGCAACGCCTGCGCCAGGCCGATGGTGGCGACCAGGATCGTGAGGCGGCTGGCGCGGGCCAGCCGGCGGATCACCAGGAACTCGATCAACCCGCCGAGCACCGTGGCGCCGACGAGCGCGAGCGGAACCGCCGTCCAGTAGGGCCAGCCGTGGCTCAGGACGAGGATGGGCACCATGAGGCCGGGGAGGGCGCCCATCTCGCCGGCCGCCAGGTTGAGCACCCGCGAGCTGGTGAAGACGAGGACGAGACCGATGCCGAGCAGCGAGTAGGTGAGACCGGTGATCGTCCCGATCACCACCAGCTCGAAGGGGACCTCGAACCCGACGAAGGGGATCGTCAGGTCGGCGATCGTCGGCTCGATGACCATGCTGTCGTGGATGCCCCCCAGCGACCACCGCCTCGAGGCACCACGTGCGGCAGCCTCGCCTGACGCCCGAACGCTCGTCTGACGGCCGGGCGAAGAAAGGAGGATACCCTATTGCTCAGCCTGTCGGCGCCGGGAGAGTGTCACGAATGGAACCGATCGCGCGTGGGAACGACCGATGACGGTGGAGACCGTCCCGATCGGCGTCGCCGTTCCCGACGTCTCGGACTTCGCGGACAGCGAGCCCGCGTTCGGCGTGGGCGACCAGCGCGAGCAGGCCCTCTCGGCGCTCGACCTGCTGCGACGTCGCGGCGACCTCCCCGACGGCGTCGACCTGGAGCTGCGGTTCCGCTCCTTCGGCGCCGCCGACACCGCCGGCAAGCGCGAGGTGGCCGACCGCTTCGCCGACGATGGTGTGCTGGCGGTCGTGGGGGCGCGCGACTTCACCTACGGAGCGGTCCGCCTCGCGGAGCGCCACCACGTTCCCGTGATCGACGTCAACGCCGTCCCGTCGTCGCTGCTGGCGCGGACCGCGCCGTGGATGTTCACCCTGCGCGCCGCCCAGGACCTCCTCTACCGTGCGTTCGTCCGCTGGGCACACCGCGAGCGCCTCGTGCGTGACGCTCGCCTGGGGGTCTTCGACGACCGCTTCACCCGGGAGAGCACCCGCGCGGCGATCGAGGAGCTGCGCGCGCTGGGCCACGACGTGGCCGTGCACGTCTCGGCCGACGGCGCCGGGTACGGCAGTGACCACGACGACGTCGCGGCCGAGCGGTTCGCTGACGCCGGCGTCGACGCGGTGTTGCCGTTCGTCAGCGGCAGCAGCCTGATCCAGCTCCTCGCGGCCCTCGCCGGACGCGGGGCACGGCCGACGGTCGTGGATCTCGAGACCGGCGAGCACACCGCGGACGTGACCGCGCACTTCGCGCCGGCCGAGATCTACGACGGCACGCGCGCCCTGACGATGAACCGGGTGGGCGAGGCGGCCTCCTCGACCGGCCTCCATCCCCTCTCGGTGGAGGTACTCGAGGCCTTCGAGGCGTACAGCGGCAGGCACCTCGAGCGGACGGGGTGGCGGAGCAGCGGCGAGCTCACGAACGTGTTCATCGTCCACGACCTGCTGGCGCTCCTCGCCGCGGGGCTGCGCGCCGCGGCCTCACCGCTCGACCGATCCTCCCTCGTGGCGGGGCTCGAGTCCGTCGGGCACCTCACCTTGGCCGGCGGGGGCGACGCCCGCTTCGCGGCCGGCGAGCACTGGGCCATCCGCCAGGCCAGACCGGTGCGCTGGAGCGCGACCGCGGACCGCTGGGAGGCCGTCGACGACTTCGAGGGGCTCGCCGCGCTGTGATCGACCGACCCGGAGCATCCGATCCGGAGGATCCCACCGTGACCATCCGGCCTCTCGGCGCCGCGTTGGGCGCTGCCGTGGAGAGCGTCGACCAGAGCCCGCCGGTCGAGCGCGACGTGTTCGCCGTGTTGCGCCAAGCGTTCCTGGGACCTGCGGCGTGAGCGCTCGCGACGCCGGCCTGGACCCGGACGCCTTCGTCGACACCCACGTCCACTTCTGGGACCACGGACTCGAGGGGTTGGCGTGGCGGTGGCTCGAACCGAGGTTCACCCACCGCCGCCTCACCGAGACCCACCGCCTCGACGCTCCCCGCTACACCGTCCCCGAGCTGCGCGAGGAGGCCGCGGGGGCTGGTCTCGTCGGGATGGTCCACGTCAACGCCTCGGCTCGCACGGATCATCCCGAGCGCGAGACCGCCTGGCTCGAGTCGCTGGCCGACGAGCACGGCTGGCCCAACGCCATCGTCGGAGCCTGCCCACTGGCCGCCGACGAAGCGCCCGACCTGCTCGCCCGCCAGGCCGAGCATCCCCGCCTGCGCGGGGTGCGTGACGTGTGGGACCTCGACGAGATCACCGCGGCCGCCGACGTCGCCGGGGCCGCCGACGTGCTCGCCGAGCGCGGACTGTCAGTCGAGCTGCGCCTTCCCCTCGATCGGTTCCACGTCCTGCGCGAGATCGCCGAGACCTGGCCGGACATGACCCTCGTCCTCAGCCATGCGGGCTTGCCCGTGGAGCGGACGCCCGAGCGCCGCGCCGAGTGGCGTGCCGCGATCGGCGATCTCGCCCGCGCCCCGAACACCGTGTGCAAGATCTCGGCCGTCGCTGGCGCCTCCGATCCCGACTGGACGGTCGAGAGCATCCGTCCGTGGATCCTCGACTGCGTGGAGACCTTCGGCCCCGGCCGCTGCATGTTCGCCACCGACTGGCCCATCGAGCGCCTCGTCGCGGAGTACGGCCAACTCGTCGACGCCTACCGGGAGGTCACCGCCGAGCTCGGAGCCGACGAGCGTGCGCAGCTCTTCCACCGCACCGCGGCGCGCGTCTACGGCATCCCCCTCGACGAGCTCTCGGACCGCGCGGACGGCGCCGCCACCCCGTAGGCCGGATGCGCTCCCACGCCCGGGAGCTGGACGCGACGGACCAGCCCCGGGTGCGGCAGGGCGAACCGGGCCCTCGGGATCCTTCGACGCCTGATCCCCGCCTCGTCCCTTGCTCTCTTCGCCCCCTTGCTCCCCGGTCGCCCGCACCGACCCGGCTGCGAACCGGGCGAGTCGGCGGGTCCCACGGCGAGACAGACTGTCCCGGTGGCCACGACGCGACCCCGCCGCAACCGGATCGACCGACTGCGCGGGGTGTTGCGGGTCGCGAACCGAGTCGAGGCGGCCCAGCTCCGCCACCTCGGCGTCAGCGTGATGTCGCTGCTACGTCGGCGGTCGCTTCTGGTGTTGGAGACGACGGGACGGCGCAGCGGCCGGCTGCGACGCGCTCCCGTGGCGTACTGGCGGGATGCCGCGGGCGACCTGTTCGTCGGAGGCGGTGCCGGCGGGATGACCCGTGTCGACTGGGTCGCGAACCTCCGCGCGCTCCCCCGCGCCCACGTGTGGATCGGCCGGCGACGGATCCCGGTCCTCGCCCGCGAGCTCGTCGGTGAGGAATACGAGCGGGTCCGCCGGGAAGCCTTCGAGCGGTGGTCCGACGCGCCCACCTACGAGCGCCGCTCGGGACGCCCGATCCCCTACTTCCGGCTCACTCCCCGCTCCCAGGAGCACCCTCGCTAGCTCTTCGGTCACTTCACTCCGTCGCACCCCTACCGCTGCGCTCGGGTGCCGCTCGGGGCCGGGTCGCGTGGTGTCGGGGTCGCCCGGTGGCGCGCGACCCCGGCGCGCGTGTCCGCCCGCGCGGGCCCGTCATGCTGGTTACCGGTCTGGTCGGT
>CAYTKN010000037.1:0-27250 GCA_964438505.1 uncultured Burkholderiales bacterium | reverse complement strand
CCCCCGCCCCCCCCGCGCGCCCGCGGCGGCCCCCCCCCCCCCCCCCCGCCCGCTCGTGGGTGGGGCGAGGGAGCGCAGCGACCGAGTGGCCAGCGGGGGCTTCCCGGACCCGACCGCACCTCGTCGATCCGATGAGGGAGCGAAGCGGAGGCGCGAGCCCGGGGAGGCCGTCAGGGACTGTCGAGGAACGCCAGCGCGGACGTGGCAGCGGCCTCGGGATCCTCGAGGGGGCCGAAGTGGCCGAGGCCCGCGGCCGCCTCGAAGCGTCCGTCCGGGAGGCGCCCCGCGAGCTTCTCGCCCAGCGCCGGCGTGATGGCCTCCGTGCGCTCCCCGCAGACGACGAGGGCGGGGCAGGCCACGGCGGGGAGGTGCCGGTAGGCGTCGTGGGCCGAGCCCATCGCGTACATCCGCGCCTCGACCTCGCGCGGGCACTTCAGCTCGAAGCGCCCGTCGTCGCGGCGGGCCAGGCCGTGCTCCACGTATGCGTGCACGGCCTCGGGCGCCAGCGCGTCGAGGGGCGGCTTCGACGAGAAGGCGTCGAGCGCCTGCTCGGGGGAGTCCCACACGGCGCGCCGCTTGCGGGCGCCGACCGAGAGGGGGTTCTCGTGCATCGGGCCCGGCGGGGGATCGCTCGGGTAGATGATCGGCTCGTAGAGCCACAGCCGCTCGAAGGTCCCGGCGCGGGCGGCCTCGGCGAGGACGAGCGCGGCGGCGCCCTTGGAGTGGCCGATCCCCGCGAGGTCGTCGCGTTCGGCGAGGCCGAGGTGGTCGACGACGGCGAGCACGTCGTCCGCGAAGTCGTCCCACCGGTACTCGACGTCGGGGGCGTCGCTGTCGCCGTGACCGCGGAAGTCGAGGGACCACACCGAGTGGCCGGCCGCGACGAGGCGTTGCGCGACCGGCTGCCACACCCGGCCGTGGAACCCCGTCGGGTGGCACAGCAGGAGGGGTCGGGCGTCCCCGCGCGGGTCGGCGCCCGCCCAGGTGTGGACGGCGAGCGCGACGCTGCCCGCGTCGAAGCGCTCGGTGGTCACCTCGACGCTCACCTGAGCGGTCCGAGCACGCGGTCGGTGGAGGCGTTGGCGAAGCGGCCCTCCGGGTCGAGGCGTCGCCGGACCGCCTGGAAGCGGTCCCAGTCCGGATAGGCGGGGGCGAGCTCCGCAGCGGTGCGGAAGTGCAGCTTGCCCCAGTGGGGCCGCCCGTCCCGGCGGACCATGATCTCCTCGACAGCGCGGAAGTAGGGCTCGAAGTCCATGCCCCGGTAGAGGTGCACGGCGACGTAGCCGGTCTCGCGGCCGTTCGACGGCGAGAGGAAGATCTCGTCGGGGGCGACGAAGCGGACCTCGACGGGGAAGTTCACCAGGTACCGCTCGTCGACGGCGCGGCGCAGCTCGGCGAGCGCTCCGGGGACCTCGCCGCGGGGGATCGCGTACTCCATCTCGTTGAACCGCACGAGCCGCGGGCTGGCGAACACCCGGTCGCTGCGGTCCACCCAGCGCCGGTGGCCGAGCTGCGAGGTGACCCGCCGCATGATGCCCGGGATCCGCTCGGGGCGGCGGCGACCGAGTCGGCACGCCAGGTCGAATGCCGCGTTGGCGGCCAGGACGTCGTCGCGGAACGAGCGCCACCGGCCCCACGGCCGCCGTGGCGCCCCGGTGCGGTTGTTCCGCTTGACGGTGCACCACTCGGTGTGGGGGAACCAGAAGAGCTCGAAGTGGTCGTTACCCTCGACGTGCGAGTCGAGGTCGGGGAGGAGGTCGTCGAGGCGCTCCTTGGTCTCCACCGCCTCGAGGTCGAAGGCGGGGACGCACTGGAGGGTGACCGTCGAGATCACACCGAGCGCGCCCAGGCCGACGCGGGCCGCCTGGAACACCTCGGGCTCCTCGTCGGCCGAGGCGCGCAGGAGCGACCCGTCCGCGGTGACCAGCTCGAGCGCGACGACCTGGGTGGCGAGGTTGCCGAAGCCGATCCCGGTCCCGTGGGTCGCCGTCGAGATCGCCCCGGCGACGCTCTGGTAGGCGATGTCGCCCAGGTTGGGGAGCGCCAGGCCCTCCTCGGCGAGACGCTCGTTGAGCTCCGCGAGCGTGATCCCGGCCTGGACGGTGACCCGACGGCGGTCCCGGTCCACCTCCAGGACCCGGTCGTAGCGCTCCAGGCGCACGAGGCGGCCGTCGGTGCAGGCGACGTCGGTGAAGGAGTGCCCGGAGCCGGCCACCTTGACGCCCTGGTCGAGGCGCCGCGCCACCCGGAGGAGCTGCGCGAGCTCGGAGGTCGTGGTGGGCTCGTCGATCGCGGCCGGGTGACACTCCCACAGGCGCGACCAGTTCGTCCAGCGCGTCGGCATCCCGCTCCTCGGCCCGCTCCTCGGTTCGCTCATCCACCCGCTCGCGGGGCGCCCCCACCGGTGCCCCGGCAGCGTCTGCAAGGAGTCTGCAAGGAGACTTCGGGGAGTCTGCGGGGAGGGGGCGCCTCTCGGGTTCGGAGGCGCATCGTATGCGCGTGTGGAACCATGGTTCTCGTGTCACCGGACGAGAAGGCCGTCGCGGACGCCAACCAGGCGTTCTACGAGGCGTTCGAGGCCCGCGACGTCGACGCCATGTCGGCGGTGTGGGAGCGCTCGGACCGCGCGGCGTGCACCCACCCGGGTTGGCCCACCCTCAAGGGCTGGTCGCAGGTGCTGGCCTCCTTCGACAGCATCTTCGAGAAGACCCCGTTCATCCAGTTCTTCCTCACCGAGCAGCGGGTGGAGATCGTCGGTGACGTGGCGTGGGTGGTGGTGGAGGAGAACGTCCTCCAGGCCCACGACACCCACGGCGGGCAGGTGGCCGAGAGCCTGCTCGGCGACGCCACGGCGGAGGCCGTCAACATCTTCGTGTGCAGCGGGGAGACCTGGCGGATGGTCCTCCACCACGCGTCGCCGGTGAGCGGGATCGAGGAGCCGCCGCCCTCCGAGCCCCCCACGCCCTGAGCCGGAGCACCGGGCCGGAGCACCGGGCCGGAGCACCGGGCCCTCGGCATCCCGGAGCCGGGCGGCGCCCCGCGGTGGCCTCGACAGGAGGCGTCTGGTCCGCGAGCCTGTCCGGGATGGCCAGGAACGTCCTCGTCACGGGAGCCTCCACGGGCATCGGGGAGGCGTGCGCGCTGCTCCTCGACGCGGAGGGGCACCGCGTGTTCGCCGGTGTCCGCTCCGAGCAGGACGAGCAGCGCCTGCGCGAGCGCACGTCGGATCGTCTCGTCCCGGTCCGCCTCGACGTGACCGACGACGGGCAGATCGACTCCGCGCGCGAGGCGATCGAGGAGCACGGCGGCACCCTCGCCGGTCTGGTCAACAACGCGGGGGTCGCGCGCGGGGGCCCGCTCGAGTACCTCCCCGTCGACGAGTGGCGCGAGCAGTTCGAGGTCAACGTCTTCGGCCAGGTGGCCGTGACGCGGGCGATGCTGGAGCTGTTGCGCCGCGACCAGGGCCGCGTCGTCTTCGTCGGGTCGATCGGCGGCAGGGTCGCCACTCCGCTGATGGGTCCGTACAACGCGTCGAAGTTCGCGATCGAGGCGATCGGCGAGTCGCTGCGCCACGAGCTCCGTCCCTGGGGCATGCACGTCGCCGTGGTGGAGCCGGGAGCGGTGCGCACCGAGATCTGGCGCAAGGGGCGCGAGACCGCCGAGCGGCTCGACGCCGAGCTCTCGGAGGAGGCGCGCGAGCGGTACCGGCCGCACATCGAGGCGATCCGCGACGGCATCGACATGCAGGAGCGTCAGGGCGTCGAGCCGGAGGTGGTCGCACGTTCGGTGCGCCACGCCCTGTTCGCGTCCCGCCCCCGCACCCGCTACGTGGTGGGCCGCGACGCGAAGGTCCAGTCGCTGATGGCGCGAGCGCTGCCCGACCGGGCCCGCGAGGCGATCGTGCGCCGCGTCGCCGGGCCCTGAGCGCCCCGGCGCCGGCGTCGCTCGACGGCGTCTCCCTGGTCCGTTCCGACTGTTTCGTGCCGGGTGGCGGCAGGCTACCGTCGGGGTGGGGCACCGCAGCGGTGCGCCACCGGCGAGCTTCATCGGGGAGGTGTGGTGAGCGATCGACCGGCCCGCCCTCGGGCCGCCCGCGGCGCGGCTGCGACGCGCGAGCTGCCGCGCGGGAGGTCGCGCACCCTGGCGGCGGTCGGCCTGGCGGTCTCGCTGCTGTTCGCTGCGCTCGTCGTGGTCGTCGTCGCCGGCGGCGGTGACGGGGATCCCGAGGACACCGAGGTCCTCGGGGTCACCAGCGACGCCGGCGAGGGCGAGATCGAGGTCGCCTCCAGCGAGGGCGACGCGTTCTTCACCTACCGAGTCGATCCACGTGACGAGGTCGCGGGCTCCGCCGCGGTGGTGGGACCCGACGACGGCGTCGTCCTCACGGTCAGCGGATCGGCTGAGGGCGACCGGGCGGTCGTGCGCGCCACGGTCGAGAACGCGACCGATGGGGCGATCGTCTTCCGCGACGGGCTGTCGGTGCGCGTCTCGGTCGAGCGCGACGGCCGGGCCTGGCGCACCCTCGAGGCGTCCGACCCGGCCGTGACCGAGCTCGGCGCGGGCGAGCGGGCGAGCGTCTCCACCGAGGTCGCCCTCGACGAGCCCGGCGAGTACGAGCTCGCCGGCGAGGTCCGGTACGCACGCCAGTAGGGTTCCCCCGATCACGTCCGGTCCGCTCGACCGGAGCGGAGCGGAAGGCCCGAACGGAGGAGGAGCCACCCGATGGAGCTGTTGCGCACACCCGAGGACCGCTTCGAGGGGTTGCCGGGCTACCCGTTCGAGGCCCACTACGTGGAGCTCCGCGACGGTGTCTGCGTCCACTACGTGGACGAGGGCCCCCGCGACGCCGCCGAGACGCTCCTGCTGCTCCACGGCGAGCCGACCTGGTCGTATCTGTACCGGAAGATGATCCCGCCCCTCGCCGAGGCCGGGCACCGGGTGGTCGTCCCCGACCTGGTCGGGTTCGGGAAGTCCGACAAGCCGGCCCGGCGCGAGGACCACACCTACCGCCGCCACGTCGACTGGACGTGGGAGGCGATCGAGGCGATCGGTCTCGACGGCATCACCCTCTTCGGCCAGGACTGGGGCGGCCTCATCGGCCTCGTCCTCGTCGCCTTCCACCCCGAGCGGTTCCGGCGCGTCGTCGCCTCCAACACCGCGCTGCCGCCCGGGCGCGACGTCGACCTCGGGAAGGCCTTCGAGGAGTGGCGCCGCTACTCGCAGGAGGTCCCGGAGTTCCCGGTCGCCCGCATCGTGGGCGGTGGGGGCACCGTGATGTCCACCGAGCTCTCCGACGCGGAGCTCGCCGCCTACGACGCCCCGTTCCCCGACGAGTCCTACAAGGAGGGGGCCCGCCAGTTCCCGGCGCTGGTGCCCGAGTCGGCGGACGACCCGGCCTCGGCGATGCTCAGGGAGGCCTGGGAGTCGCTGGTGAGCTTCGACCGGCCGTTCCTCACCGCGTTCGGCGACTCCGACCCCATCACCGGCGGGATCGACCGGTTCCTCCAGGAGGCGGTCCCCGGGGCGCGGGGCCAGCCGCACGTCACCATCGAGGGGGCGGGGCACTTCGTCCAGGAGGACGCCCCCGAGCGTCTCGTCGAGGTCATCCTCGACTTCGTCGACCGCACCCCGTGAGCGCGCGTCCCGGCCGCAGCCGCACCGCCGACCCGCCGGGGTGAGCGCCGGTCGCGGGCGGCGGGACGGTCAGGAGGATCCCGACGCCGCCTGCTCGGGGGCGTAGCGGCGCAGCTCCCGGCGGGCGATCACCATGCGGTGCACCTCGTCGGGGCCGTCGGCGAAGCGCAGCGAGCGGACACCGGCCGCCATCGAGGCCAGCGGGAGGTCCTGGCTGACGCCGGCCGCCCCGTGGATCTGCATCGCCTTGTCCAGGACGTACTCGGCGGCCTCGAACGCGGCCACCTTGATGGCGCTGATCTCCACCCGGGCGCCCTTCTTGCCGACGGTGTCCATCAGCCAGGCGGTCTTGAGGACGAGGAGCCGTGCCTGCTCGATCTTCGTCCTCGAGTTGGCGATCCACTCCTGGATCACGCCCTGGTCGGCGAGCGGCTTGCCGAACGGGGCGCGCTCGTGGGCCCGCGCGCACATCAGGTCGAAGGCGCGCTCGGCGACGCCGATCGTGCGCATGCAGTGGTGGATGCGGCCGGGGCCGAGGCGCGCCTGCGCGATGGCGAAGCCGTCTCCCTCCCCGCCGAGCAGGTTGGAGGCCGGCAGGCGCACGTCGTCGTAGTGGATCTGGGCGTGGCCGCCGCCGTGCTCGTAGCC
Source organism: uncultured Burkholderiales bacterium (assembly GCA_964438505.1). Classification (GTDB taxonomy): domain Bacteria; phylum Actinomycetota; class Acidimicrobiia; order IMCC26256; family JACPCJ01; genus CAYTKN01. The sequence continues at coordinate 20,968 of CAYTKN010000037.1, read as the reverse complement.
GAACACCGACAGGTTGCGCTCGATCTTCACCCCCGGGGTGTCGAGGGGCACCAGGATCATCGACTGGCGGTGGTAGGTGTCGGTGTCGGGGTCGCTGACCCCCATGAGGATGGCCACCTTGCACCGCTCGGCCATCGCGCCGCTCGAGAACCACTTGCGGCCCTGGATCACGTAGTCGTCGCCGTCGCGGCGGATCCGCGTGCGGATGTTGGTGGCGTCCGAGCTGGCGACGTCGGGCTCGGTCATCGAGAAGCACGAGCGGATCTCCCCCTCGAGCAAGGGCACGAGCCAGCGGTCCTTCTGCTCGGGCGTCCCGAACTCGGTCAGGATCTCCATGTTGCCGGTGTCCGGCGCGTTGCAGTTGACCGCCTCGGGGGCGATGGCGCTGCGACCGGTGATCTCGGCGAGCGGCGCGTACTCGAGGTTGGTGAGGCCCGCTCCCCACTCGTCGTCGGGCAGGAACAGGTTCCACAGGCCCCGCGCCCGCGCCTCGGACTTGAGCTCCTCCATCACGGCCGGGTGGTGGTGGGGGTCCCCCGAGGCCTCCACCTGCTCCTGGTAGGTGCGCTCGGCCGGGTAGACGTGGGAGTCCATGAAGTCGAGGAGCTGCTCACGGAGCTCCTCGACCTTGGGGCTGAAGCTGAAGTCCACGGCGTGGTTCCTCCTCGGGGTCCGGGTGCGCGGCGCGCGAACGCTCGCACCCTACCGGGGCGGGCCTCGCGGCGTCCCGCCGTCGCGCGGCCCTCGTGTACTTGACCGCGCGGTCAACTCGCGGCCTATCGTTGGCGCTTCATGGCTGCTCCCGAGTCCCTCCGGATCGCGCTGCTCGCGTACCGCGGGAACCCCCTGTCCGGCGGGCAGGGCGTCTACGTCCGCCACCTGAGCCGCGAGCTCGCCGCGCTGGGCCACCGGGTCACCGTCTTCTCCGGACCGCCGTACCCCCACGTGGGCGAAGGGGTGGAGCTGGTGCGGGTCCCCAGCCTCGACCTCTACCGCGAGCCCGACCCCTTCCGGATCCCGCGGCCGGGCGAGTTCCGCGACCTCGTCGACGTGCAGGAGTTCCTCATGATGTGCACGGCGGCGTTCCCCGAGCCGCACACCTTCGCCAAGCGGATCTGGCGGCTGCTGCGCGACCGTCGCCACGAGTTCGACGTCGTCCACGACAACCAGTGCCTGGCGACGCCCATGCTGAGGTTCCAGACGGCGGGATGGCCGCTGCTCACCACGGTGCACCACCCCATCACCGTCGACCGCGACCTGGACCTGACCCACGAGCGGAGCCGATGGAAGCGGTTCCAGCTCCGCCGCTGGTACTCGTTCCTGCGGGCCCAGAAGCGCGTGATCCGCCGCCTCGACCACCTCGTCACCGTCTCGGCGTCCTCGCGGCGCGACATCTCGGAGCAGCTCGGGGTCGACCCCGCCCGTGTCGGCATCGTGCCCGTCGGGGTCGACGAGACGGTCTTCGGCCCCCGGGACGACGTCGCTCGGGTGCCGGGCCGGCTCATGACCACGACCAGCTCCGACGTCCCGATGAAGGGCCTCCTCCCGCTGCTCGAGGCGGTGGCGAAGGTCCGCAGCGAGCGCGAGGTCGAGCTGGTCGTCGTCGGCACGCCCCGGGAGCGGGTCCTCGCCGCCGTCGAGCGACTCGGCCTCGAGGGCTCGGTCCGCTTCGTGCGCGGGATCTCGGACGAGGAGCTCGTCCGCCTCTACGCGGAGGCGCAGCTCGCGATCGTGCCCTCCCTCTACGAGGGGTTCTCGCTCCCGGCGGTCGAGGCGATGGCCAGCGGCGTGGCCGTGCTCGGCACCACCGGAGGGGCCATCCCCGAGGTGCTCGGGCGCGACGGCGAGACCGGCCTGCTCGTGCCGCCCGGCGACCCCGAGGCCCTCGCCGCCGGGATCCACCGTGCGCTCGACGCCCCCGACCTGCGGGAGCGGGTCGGCGCGGCGGGACGGCGGCGCGTCCTCGAGCGGTTCACGTGGCGGGCCACCGCCGAGGGCACGGCGCACTACTACCGGGCCGTGCTCGCCCACCACGCCGGGCTGTCGGGACCGCTGCCGGACGGCCCGGCGACCCTCGCCCCCAACCTGGCGGGGATCGCGGCGTGCTGACCGTCGACCTCGACCGCCTGGGCCTGCGACCGGGCGACCGCGTCCTCGACCTCGGCTGCGGCTCGGGCCGCCACGCGTTCGAGCTCTACAAGCGCGGCGCCCACGTCATCGCTCTCGACCGCGACGACACCGAGCTCAAGGACGTGGCGCGCACCCTCGTCGCGATCGACGAGGCGGACGAGGCGCCCGAGGGAGCCGCCGCGGCGCCGCTCCACGGAGACGCGCTCGAGCTGCCGTTCCCCGACTCGCGCTTCGACCGGGTCGTGGCCTCGGAGGTGCTCGAGCACGTCCACGACGACCGGGCGGCGATGCGCGAGCTGGCGCGCGTGCTCAAGCCGGGCGGCGTGCTCGCGGTGACCGTCCCGCGCATGCTCCCCGAGCTGGTGTGTTGGGCGCTCTCCAGCGCCTACCACGAGGCCGAGGGCGGCCACGTCCGTATCTACCGGCGCTCCGAGCTCCTCGAGCGTCTGCGGGCCGCGGGCCTGCTGCCCTGCGGCCACCACCACGCCCACGGCCTCCACGCCCCGTACTGGTGGCTCAAGTGCGCCGTGGGCGTCGAGAACGAGCGTGCCCTGGCGGTGCGCCTCTACCACCGCATCCTGGTGTGGGACATCGAGCGACGGCCGGTGACGACGCGGGTCGCCGAAGCGGTGCTCACACCCGCGATCGGGAAGAGCCTGGTCGTGTACCTGACGAAACCGACCGAGGGAGTCGACCGTGGTTCGTGAATCGAGGACCGCTCCCGAGGTCCTCACCCGTGAGGACCTCGCCGCGACGGCCGCGACCGTCGTCGTGCAACAGCTCGCCGACGGTCGCCTGCCCTGGCACCCCGGCGACCACACCGACACCTGGAACCACGTGGAGGCCGCGATGGGCCTCGACGTCGCCGGAGAGCGCGCGGCGGCCGAGCGCGCCTACGAGTGGCTCGTGGCGAACCAGCGCGCGGACGGGTCGTGGGCCGCCTACTACCACGAGGACGGGAGCTACGAGGACCCCAACGTGGACGCCAACATGTGCGCCTACGTGGCGGTGGGGGTCTGGCACCACTACCGGGTCACCGGAGACCTGGGCTTCCTCCACGAGATGTGGCCGGTCGTCGAGCGGGCCGTCGACATGGTGCTCGCCCTCCAGGCGCCCGGCGGGGAGATCTACTGGACCCGCCACCCCGACGGCTGGGTCGACGAGCGCGCCCTGCTCAGCGCCAGCTCCAGCATCCACCTCTCGCTGCGGTGCGCGGTCGCCATCGCCGAGGAGCTGGGTGAGGAGCGTCCCGACTGGGAGCTCTCGATCGGCATGGTCGCCCACGCGATCGTCTATCGGCCCGACGCGTTCATGCGCAAGGACCGCTGGGCGATGGACTGGTACTACCCGGTCCTCTGCGGCCCGCTCCACGGCGAGGCCGGGGCCGAGCGGATCGAGTGCGACTGGAGCCGGTTCGTGGTGGAGGGCCGGGGCTGTCGCTGCGTGTCGGACGCCCCGTGGGTCACCGCCGCCGAGACGTGCGAGCTCGTGCTCGCGCTCGACAAGCTCGGCGACACCGTCACCGCACGGCGGATGTTCGAGGAGGTCCAGTTCCTCCGCCAGCCCGACGGCTCCTACCAGGAGGGATGGGTGTTTCCCGAGGACGTCCACTGGCCGGGCCGCTGTCCGCCGTGGACGGCGGGCGCGGTCTTTCTCGCAGCGGACGCGCTGTACGGGTACACGCCCGCCGGCGGGCTGTTCCGGGGCGAGCACCTCCCCACCGGCATCGACCCCGACGACGCGTTCTGACGCCCCCATCCTCTCCGAACTTGGCTTCTTTGCTGTCGTAGAGGAGCAGCAAAGAAGCCAAGTTCGGAGAGGGGATCGTCTTCAGAGGCTGTTCGCGATGCGTTCGAGGACGCGGAGCGAGCCGGTGGCCGAGCGCTCCTCGAACGCGCCCGACTCGAGGGCCCGGCGGTACACCTCGTAGGGAGGCCGCCCGCCGTCGCGGGGATCGGGGAAGACGTCGTGGAGGAGGAGCAGGCCGCCGGGTGCGACGTGGGGTGCCCAGCACTCGTAGTCGGCGTGCGCCGGCTCGCTCCCGTGGCCGCCGTCGACGAAGACGAGCCCCGCGGGGGTGGCCCAGTGGCGCGCCACCGTCGGCGAGTCGCCGACGACCGGCACCACCGTGTCCTCGAGGCCGGCACGCTCGAGCGTGCGTCGCAGGAACGGGAGCGTGTCGATCCGATCGCTGTCCGCGTCGACGAGCTCGGGGTCGTGGTGCTCCCAGCCCGGCTGGTTCTCCTCCGAGCCCCGGTGGTGGTCGACCGTGAAGACGACGGTGCCCCGTGCCCGCGCGGCGGCACCGAGGTACACGGCCGACTTGCCGCAGTAGGAGCCGATCTCCACGAACGGCCCGTGGGGCGCGTCCAGCGCCGCGTCGTGGAGCGCCTCGCCCTCCGCGGGCGGCAGGAACCCGCGGGTGGCCTCGGCGATCGCGCGCAGGCGTGGCTCCACCGGCGTCAGCCGCCCCGGCTGCCGTCCCAGCCGTGGTCCCAGCCGCCGTTCCCGCCGCCGTCCCCGCCGCTGCCGGACCCGGCGTAGGCGCCCGGCCCGTGGAACATCCCCGCGTGCCACCGGCGGGGCGTGAGGAGCAGGGCACGCGGGTAGTCCTCGAAGAGCCAGCGGGCGAAGTTGCGCCGGGTCCACTCGGACAGGCCTGCCGCGCGCACCGCCCCCCGCGCCCCGAGGGGCGTCCGCAGCAGGCCGCTCAGGTCGCGGGCGAAGCGGTGGTCGGCGCCGAGCTCGCGAACGACGCGCGCCGTGTAGGCCTGTGCGGTGTGGAGCGGCCGGTCGGGGCCGTGGGCGTGGAGCGTCCCGGCGGCGACCTCCGCCGCGGCGGTGCCGGTGGCGAGCGCCTGCGCGATGCCCTCGCCGGTCATCGGGTCGGCCACGGCGGCGGCGTCGCCGGCGAAGAGGACCCGTCCGTAGGCCAGGTCGCCGATCGCCAGGTCCGCCGGGATCGGCCAGGCGGTGTGGCGACCCTCGGGCGAGGCGTCGCCGAGCACCGATCGGACCGAGGGCCGCTCGAGGAGCTCCCGCCACAGTCCGGCCAGGTAGCGGGTGCGCATCCCCGGCTCGCGGACCACCCCGAAGCCCACGTTCGCTCTCCCGTCGGGCAGGGGGAACGACCACACGTACCCGGGGAGCAGGTCGGGTTCGAAGAGCACGTGGAGGCGGGGGTCGTCGACGCCCGAGAAGTACTGGCGGAAGGCGTGGAAGCGTCCGAGCTGCGGTCCGCGCCCGGGTGTGAGCAGGCGTCGGGTGGGGGAGTAGGCGCCGTCGGCGGCGACGACGTAGCGGGCGCGGCGGGTGACGCCGCAGCCGAAGCGCAGGCGCACGCCGTCGCGCTCGATCGCGAGGTCCTCGATCCCGCTGCGCTCGTGGACCTTGGCGCCCGCGGCGCGGGCGAGGTCGACGAGCGCGGCGTCGAGCTCGTGGCGGGGAGCGATCGCGAGGAACGCCCCGCCGTCGGGGACCGGTAGGGGCACGCGCCGTCCGCCCGGTGAGCGCAGCACGGCCTGCTCGACCGTGCACCACGACGGTGCCGCACCGGGGTCCAGGCCGAGGGCCTCGAGCCGGCGGAGCGCGTCGGCGGTGAGCCCGTCGCCGCAGGTCTTGTCGCGGGGGAACCCGGCCTTGTCGTGGATCGCGACCGAGAGGCCGCGACGCGCCGCGGCGATCGCCGCCGCGGCGCCCGCCGGGCCGCCGCCCACCACGACGAGGTCGGTGTCGGGGGACGTGAGGGTCACGGCGCCCGGTCGGCTCCCGGCGACGAGGTGCCCGCGCCCGCCGCGAGGCGCCGGGCGACCCCGTCGATGGCTTCGTGCGAGCTCACCGGCGCCAGTGTAGGGAGGCGCGCTCCGCGGTGCCGGAGCGGCTGGCGAGCCGGCCGGCGAGCCCGAGGGGGCCGTTTCGACACGGCAGACGCTCCTCCGGCACAATCGCCCCGTCCGATTGGCACACGGTGTGTCGACCGCGCTCGCGTCGCGGTCCACAGAACTCTTGGGAGCGTCATGAACATCGTCGTCTGCGTGAAGCAGATCCCGGATCCGGCCCAGCCCGGCGAGCTGGACGAGGAGTCGAAGACCCTCAAGCGCGAAGGCAAGCTCATCCTCGACGAGTCGGACTCCTACGGCGTCGAGATGGCCCTCCAGCTCGTGGAGGCCGCCGGCGGCGGTGAGGTCACGCTCGTCTCGATGGTGCCCGACGAGGCGACCTCGGGCCTGCGCACGGCGCTCGCCATGGGAGCCGAGAAGGCCATCCTGGTCTCCGACGACGCGCTGGCGGGCACCGACGCGCTCGGCACCGCGAAGGTCATCGCCAAGGCGGTCGAGCGGGCCGGCGACGTCGACCTCGTGATGACCGCCACCGAGTCGACCGACGGGTACACCGGGACCGTCCCGGCCCAGCTCTCGGAGCTGCTCGGCTGGCCCTGCCTCACGTTCGCCAAGCACATCGAGACGTCGGGCGAGTCGGTGACGGTGAACCGCCAGACCGAGGCCGGCTACGACGTGGTGGAGTGCGATCTCCCGGCCGTGGTCTCGGTGACCGCGGGCGTCGTCGAGCCCCGCTACCCGTCGTTCAAGGGGATCATGGCCGCCAAGAACAAGCCGGTCGACACGGTGGGCGTCGCCGACCTCGGTCTCGAAGCCTCCGAGGTCGGTTGGGCCGGAGCCCGCGAGGACATCGTCTCGATCGAACCGGCCCCCGAGCGGGAGGCGGGCGAGAAGATCGAGGACGAGGGCGACGCGCACGAGCGGCTCGTCCAGTTCCTCGAAGAGCTCAAGGTCCTCTAGGCCCCGTCCTCCCCAGCAGACGAAGGAGCAGACCAGATGGCCCTCTCGAAGGTTTGGGTGTTCGCCGAGTCCGAGGAGGACGGCACCGCCACCTCCAGCACGCTCGAGCTGCTCACCAAGGCGCGCGAGATCGGCGACACCGTCGAGGCGTTCCTCATCGGTGACGGCGAGGCACTCGCCGGTCCCCTGGGCGAGCACGGAGCGACGAAGGTGCACGCCCTCGAGCGCGGCGAGACGCTCGCCGGCGCCCAGGGCGCGGCGTCGATGGCGCAACTCGTCGAGGCCGAGTCCCCCGACCTCGTGCTCTTCCCGATGGACTACGAGGGCCGTGACGTGCTGGGCCACCTCTCCGCCCGGCTCGACCGGCCGGTGGTCACCGACGGCATCGACGTCGAGGTGGAGGGCGACTCGGTGCGGGTGGTCAAGGGCATCTTCGGCGGCACCAAGATCGTCGCCACCGAGTTCACCGGCGGGACCCCCTACCTGGGGGGCATCCGTCCCAAGTCGTTCGACGCCGAACCCGCGGGCGGCGGCGCCGCCGAGGTCGTCGCCGCGCCGGCGGTCGACGTCGGGCGCCAGGGCTCGGCGCGGATCGTCGACCGCCACATCGAGGAGCAGGAGGGACCGAAGCTCGAGGAGGCGCCCGTGGTGGTCTCCGGTGGTCGGGGCCTCGGCGCCGCCGAGCACTACTCGCTCGTCGAGGAGCTCGCCGGCCTGCTCAATGGCGCGCCGGGCGCCTCGCGGGCGATCGTCGATGCGGGGTGGGTCCCCTACTCGCACCAGGTCGGCCAGACCGGCAAGACCGTCAAGCCCTCGGTGTACATCGCCTGCGGCATCTCGGGTGCCACCCAGCACCTCGTCGGGATGAAGAACTCCGACAACATCGTCGCCATCAACAAGGACCCGGAGGCTCCGATCTTCTCGATCGCCGACCTCGGGATCGTCGGCGACGTGCACAAGGTGATGCCGAAGCTGATCGACGCCCTGAAGTCGCGGGGCTGATCGGCCGGCCGGAACCCAGGTGCTCGCCGGGTCCGGTCCCGCGGGACGTCTCGCCCACCGCGGGTGCCGGGAAGGTGGCCGGTAGCCTTCCGGCGTGGGTGCTCGCGACGTCGAGGACGAGGCGGCGACCGGTGTCGTCGAGCGCGGAGCGCCCGGTCGGGGCCTGATCCTCCACCGGCGGTGGCCGGTTCCCAACACGACGCTCCACGTCGGCGGCCTCGCGGCGCTGTTCCTCGCCGTGGGGATCCTCGCCTCGGCGGTCGTCGAGGCGATCGACGGCGGTGGCGACACCTGGGCGCTGGGGCTGACCGCGGCGGGCACGGGTCTCGGGGGATGGGCGCTGCGCCGGGTCACCCGGGTCCCCGCGCACGTGTCCGCCGGCTCGGCGTTCGCCGCGGTGGCGTGGACGTGGATCATCGCGTCGGTGGTCGGGGCGGTCCCGTACCTCACCACCGGCACCTTCGGCGCGCTCGACGTCGCCCTCTTCGAGTCGATCTCCGGGTTCACGACCACGGGCGCGACGGTGCTCGTCCCGATCGAGGGCAACGGCGCCGGCATCCTGTTCTGGCGCCAGCTCACCCAGTGGTACGGGGGGATGGGCATGGTGGTCCTCGCCGTGGCGGTGCTCCCGTTCCTCGGCGTGGGTGGGCTCGAGCTCATCAAGGCGGAAGCGCCGGGGCCCACCTCGGACCGGCTGAGCCCGCGGGTGAGCGAGACGGCCAAGCGGCTGTGGATCGTCTACGGCAGCCTCACCGGCGCCACCGCTGTGGCCCTGGCCCTCGCCGGCCTCAGCCCCTACGACGCCGTCGCCCACGCGTTCACCACGCTCTCCACCGGTGGCTTCTCGCCCTACGACGCGTCGATCGCCCACTTCGACTCGGTCGCCGTCGAGGTCGTGCTGATCGTCGCCATGTTCCTGGCCGGGGTGAACTTCACCCTCCACTACCGGGCCTCCCGAGGCGAGCCGCGGGCGTACACGTCGACCCCCGAGCTCCGCGCGTTCGCCGGCCTGGTCGTCGGATCGATCGGATTCGTCACGGTCGTCAACCTCGTGGACGGCGCCGCGTTCGGCGGGGCGCTGCGCGACTCGGCGTTCAGCGTGGTCGCGATCGCGACCACCACCGGCTACGCCACGGCCGACTTCGCGCTGTGGCTGCCGGCCGCGCAGCTCGTGTTGCTGTTCGCGATGGTCGTCGGCGGCACCACCGGTTCGACCGCCGGGGGCGCCAAGATCCTGCGGTTCCAGGTGCTGTTCCAGTACGCCACCCGGGAGCTGCGCCGCGCCCGCCACCCCCGCGGGGTGTTCGCGCTCAAGGTGCGCCGCCGTGTCGTGCCCGAGGCGATCGTGGGACGGATCGCGGGGTTCCTGATCATCTACATGCTGGCGGTGCTGGTCGGCTTCGTCGCGGTGTCCGCCCTGGGCACCGACCTCACGACCTCGCTGAGCGGTGTGATCGCCTCGCTGAGCAACATCGGCCCCGGCTTGGGCGACGCCGGCCCCGCGTCGAACTTCCTCGCCTTCACCCGGCCCGCCCGCGGGGTGTTGATGTTCCTCATGCTCTTCGGGCGCCTCGAGGTGTTCCCGATGCTCCTCATGTTCGTCGCGAGCGCGCAGGCCCTCGCCCGCGGGAGGGCGGCGCGGGGTGCTGCCCGAGCGGGGCGCTCATGCGAGGCCGGGTGATGCGCTTGCGCCCGCGCCCGCGCCCGCTCGCGCTTGCAAGCGCGAGCGCCCGCGTCCCAAGATGCCGCAGTGGACGGTGACGAGGGCGACCATCGGAGCCCGAGTGACGACCGGAGCCCGACCGACGATCTCCGGGCACCGCTGCGCGACTACCGACGGGCCGTCGTCCGCTCCGAGGCCGAGGTCGAGGAGGCGACCGGACGGCCGGCCACCCCACGCCTGAGCCGCCACGTGATCCGACTCGACGACGGCCACGAGGTGACCGTCGCCGTCGCCGGCCACGGCGTCCCCTTCGTGGTGGTCCACGGCTTCATGGCCGAGGGGTTCATGTATGCGCAGAGCCTCAGCCGCCTCGTGGGGCTCGGCTTCAAGGTGATCGCCGTCGACACCGCCGGTCACGGCGGCACCGAGGTGCTCCCCGACTCGGAGTACGACTTCGACGCCTACGTCGAGCTCTTCGAGCGGGCGCTCGACCACCTCGGGATCCGCAGCGCCGTGCTCACCGGACACTCGATGGGAGGGCGGATCGTCGCCGAGCTGGCGGCCGGGAACCCCGATCGCGCCATCGCGCTGCTGCTCATCGACCCCATCCTCGGCCGGCCCTGGGACCGGATCGTGGCCCGTGCGCGGGTGTTCCCACCGGTGCTCGCCTGGCTCGGCGCCGTGATCCTGCTCGACACCGCCTCCACGTTCCCGCTCCTCGGGAACCGCAGGCAGGCGGCCAAGCTGTTCCGGCTCCTCGGGCCGACGCTCCTGCGCCACGTGCGCCAGCCGTGGCGGCTGCTCGCACCCGCGGCCGCGATCCTCCGTTCGGGGTCCAGCCGCACCCTCCTGGAGCGCATCCGCAGGTTCGCGGTGCCCACCGTGGTGGTGCACGGGGAGCGCGACTACGTCGTGCCGCTGGCCACCGCCCGGGACGCCGCCGAGCGCTCCGGCGGCGACCTGGTGGTCGTGCACCGCGCCACCCACTCCTGGCCCCTCAAGGATCCCGAGACCCTGCCGGCGCTCGTCCAGACGCTCTTCGGGGGACGCCTCGGGCGCGCCTACGACGAGGCGCTCGCTCTCCGCGGCCTCGACGACGCCGCCACCGTCGACGAGGTGGAAGCCGCCTTCTACGATCCCTCGGCGCGGGTCCTCGACCTCACGCCGGAGTTGCGCTTCGAGGGCATCGACCCCGACGATCCGGAGCGGCGCCACCAGCCCCGCTACCGGTTCAGCCGGGTCGAGCTCGGCGGGGTCCGGCGTGACGCCGGAGCCGAGGTCGCCTGAGCGCGACGAGCATCGACGGGAGGGATCGTCATCGACCAGGCGTGGGGGCTGGCCGCAGTCGTCCTGCTCATCCTGGGCAACGCCCTCTTCGTCTTCGGCGAGTTCGCGCTCGTCGCCGTCGACCGCACCCGCGTCGAGCAGCTCGCGGCCGAGGGCGACCGGGGCGCCGCCCGGGTCCTCAGGGCGATCCGGCGCCTGTCGTTCAACCTCTCGGGCGCCCAGCTCGGCATCACCATCACCTCGATCGTGTTGGGCTTCGTCGGCGAACCGGTCATCGCCGAGCTCCTCCGACCGGTGTTGCGGTGGCTGCCCGGCGTCGAGGTCGAGCCGGGTTCGGGAACCTCGGTGGTGGTGGCGCTGGCGGTCGCCACCGTCGTGCAGATGGTGGCGGGCGAGCTGGTGCCCAAGAGCTGGGCGATCGCCAAGCCGCTGGGGACGGCGAAGATCGTGGTCTGGCCGTTCAGCGCCTTCGCGTACCTGTTCGGGTGGCTCATCACGGCGCTCAACGAGGCCGCGAACGTGGTGGTCCGGCTCATCGGTGTCGAGCCCCGCGAGGAGTTGAGCGCGGTCCGCTCCCTCGACGAGCTGGAGCTGCTCGTGCGCTCCTCGGTGCAGGAGGGGACCCTCGACGCGTCCACCTATCCGCTGATCACCCGCGCAATCTCGTTCACCGGCAAGACGGCTGCCCGGGCCCTGGTGCCCCGCACGTCGGTCGTGTCCCTCACCCCCGAGGCGTCCGTCGCGGACCTGGTTGCGACCTCGGTGCGGACCGGGCACTCCCGCTTCCCGGTCGGGCCCGACCTGGACGACGTCGTCGGTGCGGTGCTCGTGAAGGACGCGGCCGGGATCCCCAGGGACGAGTGGGATCGCACGTCGGTGGCCGACCTCGTGGTCGACGTGCCGGTGGTTCCCGAGTCCCGCGACCTCGCGTCCCTCTTCTCGGAGATGCGGGTCGGTGGGCACCACCTCGCGGTCGTCGTCGACGAGCACGGGGGCACCGAGGGGATCATCACCACCGAGGACGTGCTCGAGCAGATCGTCGGCGAGATCGAGGACGAGTACGATCCGGCGCGCCCCACGGCCGCGCGCTGGGCCGGCGACTACGTGGTGACCGGGATGCTCCACGCCGACCAGCTCGCGGAGGAGACCGGCTTCGAACTCCCGGCGGGTGACTTCGACACGCTGGCAGGGTTCCTCCTCGCGGAGCTGGGCCACCTCCCCCGGGCCGGGGAGGCCGTGACACACGACGGGTGGGCCTTCGAGATCGTCTCGATGGACGGCCGGCGGATCGACCGGGTGCGGGTCACGCCCCCGGGCCGGCGTGGGGAGACGGAGCGGGAGGGTCGGGAGTGACCGCGCTGCCGCTCGTCGCCGCGGGCGCCCTGCTGGTGGCCAACGCCTTCTTCGTGTGGGCGGAGTTCGCCCTGATCGCGGCGCGCCGCACGAAGATCGAGGGCCTCGCCGAGGCGGGGAACCGTCGCGCCGCCGCCGCGATCCGCGCCATGAGCGACCTGAACTTCGTCCTCGCGGGTGCCCAGCTCGGCATCACGATGGCGTCGCTGGGCCTCGGCTTCGTCGCCGAGCCCGCGGTGGCCGACCTCCTCCACGCTCCCCTCGAGTCGTTGCCCGAAGCGGTCGCGGGCGGCGTCGAGGTCGTGGTGACCCTGGGGATCGTGGTGTCCGCTCACATGGTGCTCGGCGAGATGGTGCCCAAGAACCTGGCCATCGCGGAGCCGGAGCGATCCGCGCTCTGGCTGGCCGGCCCGTTCCGCCTCTACACGACGATCTTCGGCCCGTTGATCCGACTCCTCAACCTGCTCGCCAACGGCGTGCTGGCGCTCGTCGGGATCCGGCCCCGGAACGAGCTCGTGGCTGCCCACAGCGCCGGCGAGATCGCGTCGATGCTGGAGGCGTCGCGCGAGGAGGGCGTCATCGAGGCGTTCGAGCACGGCCTGTTGGCCCGCACGCTGACCTTCGACCGGCTCGACGCCCGGGCGGTGATGATCCCCCGCACCGACGTGGTGGCGGTCTCGGTGGACGCCACCGTGGCCTCCGCCGAGGCGCTGTCGGTCGAGACCGGCCTCTCCCGGTTGCCCGTCTACCGCGAGTCGCTCGACGACATGGTCGGATTCGTCCACGTCAAGGATCTGCTCGCCCTCTCGCGCGAGGAGTCGCAGCGCGCGCTGCCCTCGACGGTGGTCCGCGACATGCTCCTCGCCCCCGAGTCGCGGCTGCTCCCCGACCTGCTGGCCGACATGCGCCGGCAGCGGAGCCACTTCGCCGCGGTGGTCGACGAGCACGGCGGCGTCGACGGCCTCGTCACCCTCGAGGACGTGCTCGAGGAGCTGGTGGGCGAGATCCGCGACGAGCACGACCACACGGAGGGGTCGGTGTGGCGGCTGGGTCCCCGCCGGGTGATCGTCGACGCGGGCATGCGGCCCGACGAGATGGAGCGCGACCTCGGGCTCGCGATCCCCGAGGGGGACTACGACACGGTCGCGGGGTTCCTGATGAGCCGTCTGGGTCGGGTCCCCGAGGTCGGCGACGAGATGCCCTGGGACGGGTGGCTGCTGCAGGTCCGCAGGATGCGCGGCCACCGCGTCGAGCGCGTGGAGGTGGTCGCTCCGGCGGTGCCGCGCGAGTCGGCCCGGACCGACGACGCTCCGTAAGCTGCCCGGCAACCGCAGCCGGACGCCGCCCCCGCGACGTCCCCGTCGACCGTCAGGAGCCACCACCACCATGGAGATCCAGCACGCAGTCGCGCTCGTCACGGGCGGGGCTTCCGGCTTGGGAGAGGCCACGGTCCGCCGACTCGTGGGTGCCGGAGCCCGAGCCGTGATCGTCGACATGAACGCCGACAAGGGCAAGGCGTTGTCCGAGGAGCTCGGTGACGCCGTGGCGTTCGCGCAGGCCGACGTGAGCGACCCCGAGCAGGTCGACGGCGCGATCGGCGAGGCCGGAGCGCTGGGAGAGCTGCGGATCGTGGTGAGCTGCGCGGGCATCAGCTGGGCGGAGCGGACGATCGGGCGCGACGGCTCGCCCCACGACCTCGACGTCTACCGGAAGGTGATCGAGGTCAACACCATCGGGACGTTCAACGTGTTGAGCCGCGCCGCGAGCGCGATCTCGGAGCACGAGCCCCTGGGCGAGGACGGCGAGCGGGGAGTGGTCGTCAACACGGCCTCGGCGGCAGCCTTCGAGGGCCAGATCGGGCAGGTCGCCTACGCGACCTCCAAGGCCGGTGTCGTGGGCCTCACCCTCAACGCCGCCCGGGACCTGGCTCCGGTCGGCGTGCGTGTCTGCACGATCGCTCCTGGGGTGATGGACACGCCCATGTTCGGCCTCCTCTCCGACGAGCAGCGCGACGCGCTGGCCAAGGACGTGGTGTTCCCGAAGCGGCTCGGGAAGCCCGCCGACTACGCAGCGCTCGCTGAGGCGATCGTGACCAACTCCTACCTCAACGGGGAGATCTTCCGCCTCGACGGCGGGTTGCGCATGCCTCCGAAGTAGCGGTGTCCCCGGGCTCGCGCCTCCGCTGCGCTCCGGACGCTCGCCCTTGCAGCAGATCGGGGGACCGGCCGGTCGCACGGTGGACTCCGCCCCGTCACGGCGGACCTGTGGTGGTGGACACGTAGGGTGGAGGTGATGGAGGGGACCCGTCTCGTGCTGCTGCGCCACGGTGAGTCGGTGGCCCAGGTCGAGGAGATCGTCGGTGGGCACACGGGCTGTCGCGGCCTGTCGGATCTCGGGCGGCTCCAGGCCGAGCTCCTCGCCGAGCGGTTGCGCTCCACCGGGGAGCTGGGACGGGTGGCGGCCGTGTACACCAGCCTGATGCCGCGGGCGGTGGAGACCGCCGAGATCGTCGCGGCAGCGCTCGCGCCGGTGTCGCTGGACGACGGCGAGGTGGTGCGCGACTGCGCGTTCTGCGAGATGCACCCGGGTGACGAGGTCGACGGGCTCACGTGGGAGGAGCTGCGGCGACGCTTCCCGCCCTCCGCCGACGGCCCGAACCCCGACGGTCGCGTCGCGCCGGGTGCCGAGACGTGGGACGAGATGGCCCGCCGTGTGGCCGCGGGCCTCGACCGGCTCGTGGAGCGCCATCCGGGGGAGACGGTCGTGGTCGGCTGCCACGGAGGGGTGATCCTGCACGCCATGGCCCGCTGGTTGGGTCTCGCCCCGATCCCGACCGACGGCGAGCAGGCGTGGTTCCGCCCCGACAACGCGTCGATCACCGAGTGGCGCTACGGCCCGGTGCCGTTCCGGCGGGATGTCGCGGGCTGGCAGCTCGTGCGGTTCAACGACTGCGCCCACCTGGCCTCGGTGCCCGAGCACGATCCCGCCGGTTCCGCCGGGCGATGACGACGCCGCCCGACCGAACCCCCGGGGACGGGGGAACCGACGGGACCGGGGGGACCGGGGGGATGCCCGAGGATCCCGCGGACTTCCGTCACCTCGGTGGGGTGAGGCCCCGGGGCTCGACCGAGGCGGAGCAGGTCGAGGTCGAGCGGACCGAGGCGGTGGTGGTCACCTGGGCCGACGGCCACGTGAGCCGCTTTCCGCTGGTGCCCCTGCGGCGGAGCTGCACCTGCGCGACGTGTCGTCACGTGCGCGAGCAGGGCGGCGAGGTCTGGCCGCGCCCGGGTGCCCCCGAGCCCCTCGAGATCGTCCACGCCGAGCTCACCGGCGGGTGGGGCCTCGCGCTGGAGTGGAACGACGGGCACACGACCGGGATCTACGCCTGGGACGTGCTGCGCGCCTGGTGCCCGTGCGAGGAGTGCCGCTCCGCCGACGGGTGACCGCCAGTTCCAGATGCACACACAGGATCTCGGGTGGTCAGTCGTTCCCGGCGAGGTCCCCGGCGAGCTCCGCGACGACCGGCGCGTGGTCGCTGGGCTTGGTGCCCTTGCGGGCGTTGCGGTCGGTCAGCACCCAGCCGAGGCGCTCGGCCACCGGAGCGGTCCCGTAGAGGAGGTCGATGCGCAGCCCCCGGCGCTTGTGGAAGCTCCCTCCCCGGTAGTCCCACCAGGTGTGGAGGCCGTCCTCCTCGAAGCGCTCCCGGAAGAGGTCGGTGAGGCCCCACTCGCGGAGGCGGCCGAGGCGGTCGCGCTCGGCGGCCGTGACGTGGGTGGCCCCGGCCATCGCCTCGGGCGACCAGACGTCCCGGTCGTCGGGAGCGACGTTCCAGTCGCCGGCGACGACCAGCGCCTCGTCGGGGGAGTGGCGGGCGTCCAGCCACTCGTGCAGCCGGTCGAGCCACACCAGCTTGCGCTCGTAGGTGTCCGAGCCGACCTCCCGGCCGTTGGGGACGTACACGTCGACGACGCGCAGGCCGCCGCAGGTGGCTGCGACCAGGCGGGCGTCGCCCTCGTAGGGGTCCACCAACGCGTCGCCGAAGCCCGACTCGACGTCGTCGAGTCCCACGCGCGACGCGATGGCGACGCCGTTCCAGCGCCCCTCGCCGTGGTGGGCGATCGTGTAGCCGCGCTCCTCGAAGTCGACCGCCGGCACCTGGTCGTCGGCGAGCTTCGTCTCCTGGAGGCACAGGACGTCGGGGCGCGCGTCGTCGATCCACTCCAGGACGCGGGGCAGGCGCGCCCTGAGCGAGTTGACGTTCCAGGTCGCGATCCTCACCGCTCGTCCAGCTCCTTGGGGTTGGCGATGCGGAGCTTGTCGACGGCGGTCCGGCGCAGGTGGTCCAGGAGCTCCCCGCGGCGGTCGTCGAGCTCGCCGGCGCGGATGCGGCGGGCCAGCTCCGCGTTGGCTTCCCGCAGGTCGCTCGGCGGTGCGTCGCGGTCGAGGAGGTCCTGGAGCCCCGCACGCTCCCGGGCATCGGCCTCGCGGCCCAGCTCGATCTCGCGCCGCACGATCTCGAGGACGTTGCGGGCCACACGAGCGTGGAAGCCGACCCTGCCCTCCAGCGGCATCACGTCGCCCTCGAGGAACTCGACGACGGCTTCCAGGAGCTCGGGTGCGGTGGGTCGGTCCTGCACGGCGTCAGTCGATCATCTCGAGGAGGTGGTGCTCCGTCTCGCACACCCGACGGCCGATCGCGGCGAGCTCCACCGAGCGGTGGCGGCCCTCGAGGTGGTTGAACGCCTGCACGATGCAGATCTCCCCCCAGCGGAGGGTGCCGAACACCTCCCAGTACCGGACCACGTCGGGATCGACGGGCGTCCCGCTCACGGACTCGTAGCCGGCGAAGAGGTCGTCGTAGTCGCCGAAGCCACCCACCGGCTTGTCGAGCACCCGGAACCGCCAGGAGCGGGTGCAGAGCCACCCCAGGTCCTCCATGGGGTCGCCCAGGTGCGCCAACTCCCAGTCGAGCACCGCCCGGATGCCGTCGGGGCCGACGATGAAGTTGCCGTTCCGGAAGTCGCCGTGCACCAGCGTCGTGCCGGTGTGGGGCGGCGCGTGGTCCTCCAGCCATCGCAACGCCAGCTCGAAGACGGGATGGGGCTCCCCGAAGGAGTCGAGCAGCTCCCGGTACTCGGCGACCCGCTCGAGGGCCGGGTTGCCGTCGTCCGCGGAGCCGGCCAGGTCGGGGAGCTCCCCGAGCGGGAGCGCGTGGAGGCGCGCCGCGATCTCCCCCGCCTGGCGTGCCATGCGAGGTCGTGCCCGGGCGTAGGCGTCGTCTCGGAGGATGCGGCGGGGGATGGTCTCGCCCTGGACGCGCTCCATCACATAGCCGGTGCCCAGGCCGTCGCGCTCCTCGAGCGGGAACCGCACGGGGGGCACGGGGACGCCCCCGCGCTCGGCCACCTCGAGGAGCGCCCGCTCGACGGCGGAGCCCGCTCCGAGTCCGCCCGAGCGGTCCCGTCGCAGCACGAGCTCCTCGCTGGTGCCGTCGGGGCCGACCGCCTCGAACGCCCAGGTCTCGCGGGAGGCCCCTCCGGTGAGGCGCTGCAACCCCCGGACCCGGGCGCCGGCTCCGACGTGGCGCTCGAGGGCTGCCTCGAGGGCAGCTTCGAAGGCCGCGCCGCCGCCGCGCTCGCTCAGAGTGCCTCCCGCAGCGCGTCGAGGTCCTCCGCGCCGAGCACGAGACGGGTGCCGGTCGCGAGGTAGGCGAAGGTCAGGTTGATGCCGGCGTCGGCCACGCGGCGGGCGATCGCGCCCAGCTCGCCGGGAGCGTCCTCGCAGTCGACCACCACCGCCTCGTTGCGGGCCGTCACCTCGAGGCCGGCGCCCTCGAGGGCGGAGCGCGCGGCCGAGGCGTCCTCCACGAGGACGTGCACCTCGCCGCGGCCGCCCGCGGCGATCCCGAGGAACCCCTCGATGTTCACGCCCGCACCTCCGAGCGCTTCGCCGACGCGGGCCAGTCGGCCGGGCTCGTCGTGGGGACGGATGGTCAGGTCGGTCGGCATCGGGATCTCCTGCTCAACGGCACTGGCTCGACAGAACTGCTCCGGTGCTTACCACCCCGATCGGGACGTGCGCGAATCGCCTCGGCGCGCGGCGTCCCGCCGTGCGGCGTCCCGGCGGGCGGCGTCCCGCCGTGCCGGGCCTCTGCACGTGACGCAGGTCTCACGTGACGCAGGTCTCACGTGACGCAGGTCTCGCTTGACGCAAGGTCTCACTTGACAGCGATGGCGTTGGGGGGCGACGCGACGCCGGAGCGCACCCGGAGGGGCGCGGAGGTGAGCATGAGCTCGTAGCACCCGTCGTCCGCGCAGTCCGCGGCGAGGCGGCCGAGGTCCCACAGCTCGCCGATGGGGATGCCCAGGTGGGGGATGAGTAGCACGTGCAGGGAAGGCTCCCCCGTCGGGTTCGCCTCGAGCGCGGGGTTGTCGGCGGCCACGGCCGCGACGCGGCGGTCCCACAGCAGGCGCGCCATCTCCTCGCCGTGCTCGAGGCCGGGTGTGCCGCTGTCCTCGGCAGCCTCCTCAGTCTTGCCGGCTTCGGCAGCCTCCTCGACCGCTTCGCTCGCGTCCTGGTCGTTCCGGCCGTTCCCGTGGCGCTCCTCGTGCTCGCGGTGCTCGCGGTGCTCGCCGTGGCCGGCGGCGGTCGACCGGTCGGCGGCTCGTCGCCGGTGGGCGTCGAGCCAGCCCGTGTGCACCAGGAGCACGTCGCCCGGCTCCACCTCCACGCCCTGTGCGGCGAGGGTCGCCTCGAGTTCCGCGGCGGTGACCGCGTCGCGCGCGTCGGGTCGGAGGGGGCGTCCCTGCTCCCGGCGCCAGCGGGCGACGTCCGCGAGCACCCCGCGGGTGACCAGGGGCGGCCAACCGTCCATCCCGAGGTCCGCCCGCGAGCGCCGGTTGTAGTGGTCGCCCGACGGCTCGCGGATGTGCGCGAGGCCGTCCCACTGGCTCGACGACTGGGTGTTGAGCGTGACCTCGTCGTCGAGGGCGCGCCCGCCCGGCCACTCGCTCACCCGGTGGGCGAGCGCGGGTCGCCCGAACAGCGGAGGGTCGGGCTCGTGGAGGCCGGCGTCGAGGGAGAACGCCTCGCCGCGCCGGACCAGGCCCGCGCCGCGCGCGGCGCGCTCGGGGGTCACCAGGTTGAGGGACCCGAGCCGGTCGTCGTCGCCCCACAGCCCCCAGGAGACCCGGTGGCCGCCGACCGTGGGGAGCTGCTCGTAGGAGGGCAGCCGCGCCGACGGTGACGCCGGCGACGACGCCGGTGATCCTGCCGGTGATCCTGCCGGTGATCCTGGATGTGATGCTGACACTGACCGGACACTACGACGCGGCACCGGGTCGGTGCCGTCGAGTGGTCGGGCGCGTCCGGCGCGTGTGAGCCTGGGTGCCACGACGTCGACAGGGAGGAACCGTGGGACCGCTCCAGGGTGTGAAGGTCGTCGAGATCGCCGGGATCGGGCCGGGTCCGTTCTGCGCCATGATGCTCGCCGACATGGGCGCGGACGTGGTGCGGGTCGACCGGGCGTCGCGCGCCGGCGGCGACCCCGAGGCGAGCCGCGCCGAGGTCATGAACCGCGGGCGCCGTTCGGTGGCCGTGGACCTCAAGAACCCCGACGGCGTCGAGACCGTGCTGCGCCTCGTCGACGGCGCCGACGCGCTGATCGAGGGGTTCCGGCCGGGGGTCGCCGAGCGGCTGGGGATCGGGCCCGACGTGTGCCTGGAGCGCAACCCCCGTCTCGTGTACGGGCGGATGACCGGTTGGGGCCAGGAGGGCCCCATGGCGCAGGCCGCCGGCCACGACATCAACTACATCGCCCTCGCGGGCGCCCTCGACCCGATCGGCCGGGCGGGCGAGCGACCGGTCCCGCCGCTCAACCTGCTGGGCGACTTCGGTGGCGGGGGCCTCGTGCTCGCCTTCGGCATCGCCTGCGCGCTCGTCGAGTCCCGCGGCTCGGGCGAGGGCCAGGTGATCGACGCCGCGATGGTCGACGGCGCCGCGGTGCTGAGCACCTTCGTCTACGGCCTGCGGGCGATGGGCATGTGGACCGACGAGCGGGGTACGAACCTGCTCGACACGGGCGCCTGGTTCTACGAGGTCTACGAGACCAAGGACGGCCGGTTCGTCTCCGTCGGCTCGCTGGAACCGCAGTTCTACGCCGAGCTGCTGCGCCTCACCGGGCTCGAGGACGCCGACCTGCCCGCCCAGATGGACCGTGGGTCGTGGCCGGAGATGAAGGAGCGCCTGGCGGAGGTCTTCAAGCAGAAGACCCGGGACGAGTGGATGGAGATCATGGAGGGCACCGACGTCTGCTTCGCTCCGGTCATGTCGATGGCCGAGGCGCACGAGCACCCGCACAACCGAGAGCGCGGGACGTTCGTGGAGGTCGGGGGTGTCACCCAACCCGGCCCCGCCCCCCGCTTCTCGCGCACCTCCGCCGAGATCCAGGGCCCGCCCCCCGCCCCGGGAGAGCACACCGAGGAGGTGCTCGCCCACTGGGGCTTCTCGTCCGACGAGGTGGCGAAGCTCCGCGAGGCGGGTGCTGTGCGGTGAGCACCCGCGAGGTGGTGTGAGGGCGACCGAGGCGCCTACACTCGGTCCTGCGACAACGGCGTCGCTCCCCGAGAGTCGGGAGCGGCGCCTTTTCTCGTTCTCGGGGCCCGGGGCGGCCGCCCCGGTCGCCCAGAACGTCAGCCCGAACGTCAGCCCGAACGTCGTCGATCCGGACATGTGC
>CAYTKN010000036.1:0-29379 GCA_964438505.1 uncultured Burkholderiales bacterium | reverse complement strand
GGTGCCTCCGCAGGTCGCGGCGCCCCTCGCGGCCCCGCGCGAGCGCGGCGGCGGGCCCGGCGCCGTCGGCCAGGCGGCGCCGCACGGCCCTGCGGATCTCGTCGGTGCCCGCGGGCGTCATCGGTCGGTCCGCTCGCCGACGGCGAGCGCCGCCACCACCGCGGCCGCCGCGCGGTCGAGGGCACGGGGAACGCGAGCGGCGAGGGTGCCGGCGTCCGCGGCCCGGGCGATCTCGGGCCGCGCGGGCACGCGCGCGAGCAGGGGGAGGTCGAGGACCTCTCGCACGTGGCGCGCTCCGAGGGCGCGGGTGCGCTCCTCGAGCACCACGAGCCCGTCGGCTCGCGACACCAGCTCGTCGGCCGTGGCCCGGCGCAGCGTCACGTAGCAGGCGCGCGCCACCACGACCGACGCGTCGGACTCCTCGACCAGCAGCCGGCGGAACGAGCCGCCCGAGGAGCCGGCGTCGAGGACCGCCGGCGCGGACCGCCCCCGCAGCGCGGCCGCCAGCTCGCGGACTCGCTCCGGCGGGGGACGATCGCGGGGCTCCGAGCCGCGGGGGAGCAGGCCCAGGTCGGGTGCCGCCTCGACCATCAGGTGCTCCAGGGCCCCGGCGGGCACCTCCGCCGGCCGGGCGAGCCAGTCGAGGACACCGACGCCCGGGTCGTCGGCCAACCCGAGCAGCGCCGGTTGGTCTCCGCCGAGGTCGACGAGCGCGGCGCCGCCGGCGCGAGCGAGGTGCAGGCCCAGCGCGGCGGCGAGGACCGAGGTTCCCGAACCACCCTTGGGCGACCAGACGGTGAGCAGCATCGGGGCCGCTACGCGCCGGGAGTCCGGCGAACGCGACGCCTGCGGGCGGCCGGCACCACGACGACGCGCCGTCCCCGCGGCGTATCCTCCGCGGGGGCCCACGGCTCCGGCGCGACGCAGACCCGTCACGGACGCGCGAGAGGAGCTCCCATGGAAGCCGCGTTCTTCGACCTCGACAAGACCGTGATCGCCAAGAGCTCGGTGCTCGCCTTCGGCCGGCACTTCTACCGGGAGGGCCTGCTGAGCCGGGCGACGATCGTCAAGGGGCTCTACGCGCAGGTCGTGTACATGCTCGTGGGCGCCGACGAGGAGAAGATGGAGCGAGTCCGCGAGTCGATGCTGGCCCTCACCCGCGGGTGGAACCAGGAGCACGTGGCCGGCATCGTGCGGGAGACCTTCGACCAGGCGATCACGCCGCTGATCTACGCGGAGGTCCTCGAGCTCTTCGAACAGCACCGCCGCGCGGGCCGCAAGGTGTTCATCGTGTCGTCGTCGCCGATGGAGATCGTCGAGCCCATCGGCGAGTACCTCGACGTCGACGAGGCGATCGCCACCCGGGCGCTGCTCGACGAGGAGGGGAACTACTCCGGCGAGCTGGAGTTCTACGCGTACGGCCCCTACAAGGCGGCCGCGATCCGCGAGATCGCCGAGCGCGAGGGCATCGAGCTCGGAGACTCCTACGCGTACTCCGACTCCGTCACCGACCTGCCGATGCTGGAGGCGGTCGGGTACCCGCACATCGTGAACCCGGACCGGGAGCTCAAGGCGATCGCCGAGGAGCGGGGCTGGCCCGAGCTGGAGTTCCGCCACCCGGTCCGCCTGCGCGACCGGATGCCGGTGCCGCCTCCCGGGCCGACCGCCGTGGTCGGCGGCGGACTGGTGGCGGCCACCGCCGGAGTGGTGCTCCTGTGGGTGCTGCGCCGACGCTCCCGGCCCCGCGGGCTCGACCGCGTGCGGGGACCGGCCCTCCGGGCAGCGGGTGCAGCTCGCGAGGCGGCCACCGAGACGGGAAGCCGGCTCGCCGACCTCGGTCGGGAGCTGGCACGAGCGCGGAGATGAGCGGACGGGCGGGGTGGTGACCCCGGAGGACGGTCGTCACGTTCCCCGGCCGCGCGCGGCGGACCGGGGAACGGACCTCGGGGCGCTCAGCCCTCCTGGAGACGGCGCGCGACGGCGACTCCGAGCGCGACGACCAGGATCAACAGCAGCAGCTTCTTCACGCTTGCTCCTCCTCGTTCGGCCGGTGGTGGCGACTCTACCCCACCCCACCCCCGGCGTCTCCCCTCCCGAGCCCGGCCCCTCGACCGCCCGCCGGGGACGACGACCAGCGCGCTGCGAGGACGTGTGACGCGACACCAACGCGACGACACGCGACGTTCCCGGGCCCCGGGGAACCGCACGAGGGCGACGAGACGGGCGCGAGCCGGCGCTCAGACCGCCAGGAGGTCGCGGGCGCCGGTGTCGGCCGAGGGGTGGCGCAGCTTGCTCATCGCCCGCGCCTCGATCTGGCGGATGCGCTCGCGGGTGAGGTTGAAGTGCTCCCCCACCTCCTCGAGCGTGCGGGGCTCGCCGCGGTCGAGACCGAACCGCAGCGCCAGGATCTGGCGCTCACGCTCGTCGAGCGGGCTGAGCAGCTTGTCGATCTCCGCCGGGAGCAGCGCGGTGGCCGCCACCTCGAAGGGCGACTCGGCCGAGCGGTCCTCGACGATGTCGCCGAGCTCGGCGTCGCCGTCCTCCCGCAGGGGCTCGGAGAGCGAGAGGGGTTCGGCGGCGAAGCGCAAGGCCTCGGTGACCTTGTCCTCGGGCATCTCCACCTCGATCGCCAGCTCCTTGAGCGTGGGAGGGCGACCCAGCTTGAGCTCGAGGCGCGAGCGGGCCTTCTGGAGTCGGGTGAGGGTGTCGCCGGCGTGCACCGGGAGGCGGATCGTGCGGCCCGTGTTGGCGATGCCCCGCGTGATCGCCTGGCGGATCCACCACGTGGCGTAGGTCGAGAACTTGAACCCCTTGCGCCAGTCGAACTTCTCGACCGCGTGCATGAGGCCGAGGTTGCCCTCCTGGATGAGGTCGAGCAGCGGCAGCCCGGAGGCCTGGTACTTCTTGGCGATCGACACGACGAGGCGCAGGTTCGACTGCACGAACGTGCGCTGCGCCGAGTCGCCGCGCCGAGCGGCGCGGCGCAGCTCCCGCTTCTTCGAGGCCGAGAGCTTCCCCGCCTCCTGGAGCTCGTCCCTGGCCTCGTTGCCCGCTTCGATCTGCTGGGCCAACCGGACCTCGTCCTCCTTGGTGAGGAGGGGGTACTGGCCGATGTCGGTGAGGTACAGCCGTACGAGGTCTTCTTCGTCCCGCTCGACTCGTTCCTTGGCCATGCAGCCTTCCCGTTCTTCAGTCTGCGACCCGTGGGCTCGACGCGACGCCTCTCAGCGTATGCCGCCGGGTCCCCGCATCGGACCGTGCTCGCGGCGCCGCAGCGGTCGTCCCGGCGTCTGCCGTGCTCCGGCACCGCCGAAGGTCGCAATCGGCCCTCACGACTACATTCTCCACAGGCATCTCGTGTTCCTTCGTCGACCTCCGAGTCGATCCGGGAAGATCGTTCGTCGACCCCGTGCGCCGCCTCACGAGGCGCCCGGGCGACGTGCCGGTGCGACGTGCCGGTGCGATGTCCTCAGAGATCGAATATGAAGGACCGCCGGGAGAAACGCAACCACCAAAGCTCGCGGATCGCGACCCCGGACCCCGATCGCTCCCCGACGACCGGGGATCTTCAGTGTGAACCGGACAAGAGGAACGCCCGGGAGACGACCGGAGAGCGCCGCGGCCGGACGTCGACCCGCACCCGCCACGCCATCCGAGACCGCCGAACGCGACGACCTTGTCAGCCCACCGACGCCCCGTCGCCGTCGCGGACCGGACCGGCGCCGATCGTCCCCGGACCCGCGATGCCGCCGGCCTCCACCAGCAAGGCCTCGAGGTCCGCCTGCCACCTCGCGGCCCGCTCGACCTCCTCGACGGTCCCGATCAGGCGCTGGAGCAGCATCTCACCGTCCCTCCAGCCGCTCGTCTCGTCCTGGAGGACGAAGTCGAGCGAGCGGAGGAGCGGCGCGTCGGCGACGCTGCTCGCCGCGCTCCGGTGGAACGTGTAGGCCGCGATCTTGTGGGGGAGCACCACCCTGTACGCGCCGACGAGCTTCTCGACGGTCAGGCCGCGGTCTTCGGGTTCGGCGAGCTTCTCCACGAAGCGCCGCATCGCTGCGTTGGGTGGCCCGGTGAGCTCGTCGACGTCGAGGGTCCGCAGCTCCGGGAGCCGCTCGGTCCACAGCTCCGAGTGCCACGCGTGGTGGTTGGCGTGACGAGCGAGCATCGTCTTGGCGTCGGTCTCGGGCACCGTGGCCACCCATCCCCCGAGCACCTCGAAGAGCCGCATCTCGACCCAGCGGTAGTGGCCGACCCGCCTGGCGGTCTCCCCCAGGCTGAACAGGCCGGGCGGCTCGCGGCGGTCCCGCGGCGCGGAGCCCGGACGCGGTGTGGACGGCTCGGCCATCGGCGCACCCCTCGCAGTCTTCAAGGCAGGACGGTCTTCACGGCACGACGGTCGTCACGGCACGACAGTCCGCACCGCGGATCGTGCGGCGTTGTTACCCCCGCCCGACGCCGCGGTCAAGGACGCGGTCGAGGAGCCGCCGGGCGCGGGTACTGGCCGCGGAGGAACAGGTCGAAGGCGCGATCCGGCATGAGCCTGCGGAGCAGGATGATGGTGCGGGCGTCCACCCCGACCCGGTAGCGCGACCGCGGCCGGCGCGCGGTGATCGCCCGCTCCACGACCCGGGCGACCTTCTCGGGGCTCGAGGCCGTGCGGGCGAGGGGGCCCTCGAAGGCGCTGTCGACCCGCCGGCGCACCGCGGCGTTGAACTCGGCGTAGGGTCCGCTGCCCTCCGCCTCGGCCAACGTCCCGGCGTGGGCCCCGGCGAAGTCGGTGAGCACGATCCCCGGCTCGACGAGCGAGACCCCGACGCCGAAGCCCGCCACCTCGTAGCGGAGCGCGTCGCTGAGCGCCTCCACCGCGTGCTTGCTGGCGTGGTACGCGCCCCCGCCGGGGAGCGTGAAGCGTCCACCCATGGAGGAGATGTTGACGACCCGGCCCCACCCCTGGTCCCGCATCCCGGGCAGGCAGCGCCGGGTGAGCTCGGCGAGCCCGAAGACGTTGGTCTCGAACTGGCGCCGGAGCGCGTCCACCGGCACGGACTCGACGGCACCGCCCTGGCTGTACCCCGCGTTGTTGACCAGCGCGCCGACCGCCCCCTCGGCCTCCTCCACGGTCTCGACGGCCCGCGCCATCGAGTTCGAGTCGGTGACGTCGAGGGCCAGGACCTCGCAGCCGAGGTCGGCGAGGTCCCGGATCGACTCCGGCCGCCGCGCGGTGGCGTAGACGCGATGCCCGCGCCGCGCCAGGCGCTCGGCCGTGGCGCGACCGATCCCGCTCGAGCATCCGGTGACGAGCACCGCCTTCGAGACCCGCTCCGTCCCGTCGTCGACCATCGCTGTCCAGCCT
This sequence comes from uncultured Burkholderiales bacterium, assembly GCA_964438505.1. Taxonomy (GTDB): domain Bacteria; phylum Actinomycetota; class Acidimicrobiia; order IMCC26256; family JACPCJ01; genus CAYTKN01. The sequence continues at coordinate 24,026 of CAYTKN010000036.1, read as the reverse complement.
CCCGTGTCGCTCGGATGTCCGCGGCGTGCGCGGTGCCCACGATGTCCGCGGCGCCGCTCGGGCGTCCCACCGGGGTGCGGCGTCCCCTCGGCCCGATCCCACAGTCTGGCGCGCCCGCCACAGCCCCGCTGCGGCCCGCAGCGCCCCAGCGGCATGGCCCATCGCTGCGCGGCGACCCGGCGACGCGGCTGCACGGCTGCGCGGCGACGCCCGTGCGGGTCAACCCGACCAGCGGTTGGTGATGGGGAGGCGCCGGTCCTTCCCGAAGGCGAGCGGCGTCACTCGGACCCCCGGGGGCGCCTGCCGTCGCTTGTACTCGTTGCGGTCCACCATGCCCACGACGCGGTGGACGATCTCCGCCTCGAACTCCTGCTCCATCTCCCGCACCGACCGGCGGTCCTCCACGTAGGCGCGCAGGATCCGGTCGAGGTGCTCGTAGGGCGGCAGCGAGTCGGTGTCGAGCTGGTCGGGCGCCAACTCCGCGGAGGGCGGCTTGTCGATCACGTTCTGCGGGATCGCCGGGGCGCGGACGTTGCGCCACGACGCCAGCCGGTAGGCGCGGGTCTTCCACACGTCCTTGATCACCGCGTAGCCGCCCGCCATGTCCCCGTAGAGGGTGGCGTAGCCGACCGCCAGCTCCGACTTGTTGCCGGTGGTGAGCACCAGCCATCCGAACTTGTTGGACAGCGCCATGAGGAGCGTGCCGCGGATGCGGGCCTGGGTGTTCTCCTCCGCCACCCCGGCCTCGGTGCCCTCGAAGGGCTCCTCGAGCATCTCCTCGAACGCCCGGTGGGCGGGCTCGATCGGGATCGTCAGGGAGCGGATGCCGAGGTTCTCGACCAACGCCCGGGCATCCCGGAGGCTGCCCGCGCTCGAGTGGCGCGACGGCATGAGCACCCCGGTCACCCGCTCCGGGCCGAGGGCGTCGGCGGCAATGGTGGCCACCAACGAGGAGTCGATGCCCCCCGAGAGGCCGACGACGGCGGCCGAGAAGCCGTTCTTGCGCACGTAGTCGCGGGTGCCGGTCACCAGCGCCTCGTAGACCTCGGCGTCCTCACCGAGGGGCTCCTCGAGGCGGGCTGACGGCCCGGCCGGGTCCGGGTCGACCACGAGGAGATCCTCGACGAACCGGCGGGCGCGGGCCACGACCGACCCGTTCCCGTCGACGACCAGCGACCCTCCGTCGAAGACCAACTCGTCCTGGCCGCCGACCATGTTGACGTAGACGATCGGGCGACCCAACCGGGCGGCGCGATCGGTGAGCATCGCCTCGCGCTCGCGCTGGCGTCCCCCGTGGAAGGGAGACGCGTTGACGTTGACGACCAGCTCGGCACCCGCCCGGACCGCCTCGCCCGGGGGACCGTCGTCCGACCAGACGTCCTCGCACACCGACACGCCCGTGAGCGTCCCCGCGACCCGCACGAGCGGCGTGTCGGTCCCCGCCTCGAAGTAGCGCTCCTCGTCGAAGACCGCGTAGTTCGGCAACAGGTGCTTGCGGTAGACGGCCTCGACCCGACCGTCGCGGCACACCGCCGCCGCGTTGTACGGACGGCCCCGCGGGTTCGGCTCGGGGAACCCGATCACGGCGGTGGCCGCCCCGGTGCCGGCGGCGAGCTTGTCGAGGACCTCGGCGGCTCCCGCCACGAACGCCGGCTTCAACAGGAGGTCCTCGGGCGGGTAGCCGGTGACGGCGAGCTCCGGGAAGACGACCAGGTCGGCTCCGGCTCCGGCGGCTTCCTCGTAGGCGCGGCCGATCCGCTCGGCGTTGCCGCTCAGGTCACCGACGGTGAGGTCGAGTTGGGCGAGCGCCACCCTCGGCAGGGCCATGGCCCAAGCGTAGGAGAGCGAGGGGCGGGAGAGCGGTGGGGAGCGTGCCGGGGGGCGAGGTGGGGAACGTGCCGGGCGGGCGCGCGCGGCCGCACCGGTCACCGACGGTCCCCCACGCGCGACGGCGCGCGACCACGCGACGCCCGTTCGGCACCCGCGCGACACTGCGGCGGTGGACGCCCTCGCCGACATCCCGTCACTGCGCGAAGCGATCGAGCGGTCGGCCGACCCCGACGACGTGGCGACGCAGCTCCGCCAGGTCGTCGAGGAGCACCCGGAGGTCGCGGACGAGATCCGCGACGACGAGCTGGTCCGCTCCGCGCTCGTCGCCGTCGCCTCCGCGTCCCGCTCGCTGACCCACCGCATCCGCGCCGACCTGTCGATGCTGGCTCCCCTCCGTGACCGGGTGGGCCTCGCGCAGGAGTGGGACCAGGAGCACTACCGCGCCGCGCTCGGGGCCGTCGTCGGGAGCGCCGGCGGCGATCCCCGAACGGTGCTGCGACGCTGGAAGCACCGCGAGCTGCTGCGCATCGCGGTGCGCGACCTCCTCGGCATGGCCGAGCTCCCCGCGGTGGGCCGGGAGCTGGCCGCGCTGGCCGGCGCCTGCCTCGACGCGGCGCTCGAGCTCGCGGCACCCGAGGTGCCCATGGCGATCGTCGGCATGGGCAAGCTCGGCGGCGCCGAGCTCAACTACGCCAGCGACGTCGACGTGCTCTTCGTCCACGAGGACGGCGGGCGCGCCGCAGCGGAGGCGGCCGAGCGGGCCGCCCGCGCCGTCCTGTCGATCATGGCCGAGCCCTCCGCCGAGGGGATCGTGTTCCGCACCGACGCCAACCTGCGTCCCGAGGGGCGCTCGGGAGCGCTCAGCCGCGACCTCCCGGCCTACGTCGCCTACTGGGAGCGTTGGGCCGACGCGTGGGAGTTCCAGGCGCTCCTCAAGGCCCGGCCGGTCGCGGGAGCACCGGAGCTCGGCGCCGCGTTCGCCGCCGAGGCCGACCGCTTCGTGTGGCGGGAGGAGCTCGACCCCGACGCGGTGCGCGCCATCCGCGCCATGAAGGCCCGCTCCGAGTCGGAGCTGCGCCGCCGCGGCGTCGGCGAGCGCGAGCTCAAGCGCGGCCCGGGCGGCATCCGCGACGTGGAGTTCGCCGTGCAGCTCCTCCAGCTCGTCCACGGTCGCCACGACGAGGGCATCCGGGCGAAGGGGACCCTCGACGCGCTCGAGGCGCTCGCCCGCCACGGCTACGTCGACCCCGACGAGACGCGATCGCTCGACGCCGCCTACCGGCTCCTGCGGACGGTGGAGCACCGGCTCCAGCTCGTCGACGAGCAGCAGGTCCACGCGCTCCCCACCGACGAGGCGCGCCGCACCCGCCTCGCCCGCGTGCTCGGCTACCGCGACCGCGGCAACGAGTCGGCCCTCGACCTCTTCCACCGGGAGCTCGGACGACACCAGGCCCTCGTGCGCTCCATCCACGAGCGGCTCTTCTTCAGGCCACTCCTCGAGGCGTTCGCCGGCGCGGGTCCGCTCTCGCCCGAGGCGGTCGAGGCACGTCTCACCGCCTTCGGGTTCCGCGACGCGGCGCAGATCCGCGGGGCTCTGCGGGAGCTGACGGTGGGCTTCCGCCGCCAGTCGCGGCTCATGGAGCAGATGTTCCCGCTGCTGCTCGAGTGGCTGTCCGAGTCGCCGGACCCCGACCTGGGTCTGCTCCAGCTCCGCACCCTCTCCGAGGGTCCGGCGCGCTCGGCCAACCTGGCGCGCGCGTTCCGCGAGTCCGCGGGGGGCGCCGCTCGGCTCTGCCACCTGCTCGGCTCGAGCCGGGTGGTCGGCCAGGCCCTGCGGAGGAACCCGGATCTCGTCGCGTCGCTCGCCGACGACGAGTACCTCGAGACCGACAAGAGCCGGGATGGCTACGGCGAGACGGCCCGCCAGGCGCTGGCCTGGCGGGGCGACGCGGAGGCGCACCGGGAAGGGATCCGCCGCCTGAAGCGTCGCGAGCTGGTCCGGGTGGCGTGCCGGGACCTGCTCGGCTTCGCCGAGGTCGAGACCGTCGGCCGGGAGCTCGCCGCGCTCGCGGACTCCACCGTCGACGCGGCGCTGCGGGCGCTCGAGCCGTCGGTGCCCTTCGCCGTGATCGGGATGGGCCGGCTCGGGGGCAACGGGCTCTCGTACGCGTCGGACGTCGACGTGCTGTTCGTCTTCGACGGGAACGCGCCGGGCGACTTCGAGGTCGCGGAGCGCACCGCGCTGTCGCTGATCCGCGAGGTGGGGGCCACCACCGCGGAGGGTGAGCTCTTCGAGATCGACGCGCGGCTGCGGCCCGAGGGCAGCAAGGGCGCCATGGCGCGCTCGCTGGACAGCTACCGCCGCTACTACGAGCGCTGGGTCGAGACCTGGGAGCTCCAGGCGCTCACCAAGGCCCGCTTCGTGGCGGGCGACCCGATCCTCGGCCACCGGTTCCTCGCCCTCGTGGACCCCTTCGTCTACCGCGACTCGTTCCCGGATGCGGCGGTGCGGGAGATCCGCACGATGAAGGCCCGGATCGAGGCGGAGCGGATCCCGCCGACCGAGAACCCCGAGTTCCACCTCAAGCTCGGTCCCGGAGCGCTCTCCGACGTGGAGTTCACGGTCCAGCTCCTGAAGCTCCGCCACGGCGGCACGCGCCCCGAGCTGCGGGGCACCGAGACGGTGGGGTCGATCGAACGCCTCGTGGGTGCGGGGGTGCTGGCGGGAGACGACGGGCAGGCCCTGGTGGAGGCCTACCGCTTCTGCGAGCGGGCCCGCAACTACCGGTTCCTCCACACCGGACGGGCGGCGGACGCGCTGCCGAGCGACCCCGACGCCGCCGCGCACCTCGCCCGGATGCTCGGGTACACGGAGCGCCCGCTGGTGTCGCTGCGCGAGGACTACAAGCGCCTCACGCGGCGCTGCCGGCGGGTCGTGGAGCGCGTCTTCTACGGCAAGGACGGCTGAGGCCGCTCGGGGACGCGTCCGGCGCCGAGCGTTAGGATCACCTGGTCCACGGGCGGGGTCCGGGACGGGACGACGAGGACCGGAACGAGCGGAACGGGAGCGACGATGCGGAGATTCGCGGGGTTGGCGGTCGCGACGGCGGTGGTCACGGTCATGGCGGCGTGCGGCGACGACGGCGGCGGCTCCGCCGACAGCCCGGAGGCGTGGGTCGACTCGGTGTGCGAGGCGGGCATCGACCTCGCCGACGAGGTCGCGGGTGTCGGCGAGACGTTCCAGGAGCTCGCCTCGACGTTCGAGGGTTCCAGCCCGTCACCCGACGAGATCGGCCCCGCGTTCGCGGGGATGGGCGAGGGCTTCGCCGACATGCGAGAGGCCTTCGAGGACTTCGCGGCGGACATCCGCTCGCTCGGCCCTCCACCGGTCGAGGGCGGCGAGGAGTTCTTCGACGAGCTCACTGGCGCGCTCGACGAGGGCGTCGAGGCGCTCGCGGAGGTCACCGGCGTGTTCGAGGGCCTCGACGAGGACATGACCCTCGACGAGCTCGCGCAGGTGATGCAGGAGATGGAGGAGATCGGCGACCCGGGCGCGGCGCTCGGCGACCCGTTCGAGTCGCTCGACCGGGAGGGTCCCGGCAACCTCGACGAGCTCATGGAGGAGAGGGAGACCTGCCAGGAGGCCGAGGAGCGCTTCGACGACCTCGACAGCACCTTCGCGGAGCTCTAGGGGGTCGCTGAGCAACGGGGCCTCGCACGCCCGACCACCCCGTATCCGGGACCGTCGAGCGGCCCGTGAACAGCCCGACCGGAGCATGCCCGCGGTCGCCGGCGCGGGAGACGGCTCTTGCACCGGCGCCCGGGTCGAGGACCAGGCCGAGGGGTGCACCGAACCCGAGGGGAGGCGAGGCGGGTACGCGTGGCACCCGAGGAGCTCGACTCCCCGCTCTGAACGGCACGAGAAGATCGGGGTCTCCTGGCTGATCCGTGGGTCGTCAGGTGCCATCGCGTGCCTGCGTACACGCACGCCGGCCGCGCGGGGGTGGGTGGTCGCTGGATCGTGCGGTCGTCGTGCTTCGTCCCCGTGTGTCGCGCGACGCGCGAGGTGTGCTCCATCCCTCTCGCCTTCGCTTCCCCAACGCGTCGAACACCGGCGCGCGTCGTCGGGATGCGCGTCGTTGGGGGGTGGTGCGGGTCAGGTCGGAACAGGTGTCGGCCGGTGGGTGTGGACCGCGGGGGTTTCATGGTGGGGCGCGCCCTCCGCCGTCGAGGAGGCCGGCTTGGCGGTCTTGTTGGGTTTTGGTGCGGTGGCAGTGGGGGCAGCGGGGTTTGATGTTGTCGTAGCTGACGGGGCCGCCGTTGGCGTCGGGGTCGACGTGGTCGAGCTCGAGGTGGAAGTGGCGGCCGCAGTCGAGACAGCGGGGCCCGTCGAAGTCGGGGGCGGGGCCGATCTCGATGAGGGTTCGGAGCGCTTCGGGGATGTGGCGTCCGTAGCGGACGAAACTGTCGAGTTTGGTGCCGTCGTGCAGGAGGGTGGTGACGAGCGCGTCGGTGGCGAGGGCGCGGAGGGTGCCGTGGCTGATGGGGCCGACGCCGGGGATGTGGGCGCGCCCGGTGGCCATGTCGTAGACGGCGACGAGATCGACGCGACGCCGCCGGGGCCGCGAACCGTTGCTGTTCTCTTGGAGGAGGGTGGCGAGCGCGTCGGCGGCGCGCGCGTCGCGGGGCTCTTGGCGGTAGTGGTCGTCGCCGGCTCGCCATCGCCGGTCGACCTCGGCGTCGAGTTGGCGGATGATCGGCACGCCGATCTCGGGTTCGAGGCGGAATTGGCCGCAGATCATGCCGAGCTCGTCGCTCCAATGACGCAGCTCGCGGGCGGCGTGACGTTTCCTGGCGAGCTCGTCCGGGTCGATCGCCTCCTGGCGCTTGCGCCGCCCGCGGCGTTTCACCCCACGCAGTCCCTCGCGGCGGGCCGCATCCAGCATGTCGGCTTCGGTGCCGGGGCAGGCCTCCTCGGTGCGTTGCACCTCCCGGGCCTCCTTCAACGACAACTCGCCGGCTTCGACCGCCGCGCGGGTGTCGTCGAGGTCTTCGAGACCCGCTGCGAGCTCGAGATCCCCGCGGGCCTCCCCCGAGCTCGAACCCGTCTCGCGGGCCAGCCACTCGCTCGGATTCGCGTACCCCTGCTCGCGATGCGCCCCACACTCCGCGGCCCGCGACGCGGCCTGCACCCGCGCGGCGGCGCACACCTTCTCCACACGAGCCAACGCCTCCACGACCGCCGCGGCGTCCTCACCCGAGAGCAGACGGGCGTCGAACCCCGACAGCGACACTCGCAGCGCCTCACAGGCGGCCAACACCGACACGAATCCAGCTCTCCCCTCCGAACCAGCACTCACCCCCACACGGAAGGCGGGCGCGACGGACGAACCAAAAGGAGAGCCGTTGTCGCCGGCTCACGAGCGATCGAGCACACCATAGCGAACTGATGTTCGCATGTCAAGTCACAGCGCGAAACAATCTGGGCGACCGTGTGCCCCCGGTCGTCAGCCGAACCGGAAGACGCGATCGCCTCCGGTCTCGCACGCCACCGTCCCTCACCTCTTCTCTTCTCTTCTCTTCTCCTCTCGCTTTCCAGCCCGCCAGCCACCTCCCGCGGACACGGTGACCCCCGAGACCGTGACGTGGGACGACGTCGGGCCACTGGAGCCCGGCGGCGCGGCTCGGGAACGGGGTCGACGAGTAGGTGCGAGCGCGCGAGCGTGACCGCGGTAGACAACGCTCGAGCGAACACCCACCAGGGGCCATGCGATGCCTTCCACTGACCACGCCTTGCCCCACGTCGATCCCCGAGCCCCGCGCAGCTCGATCTACCGGGCGTACACGCGCTTCCTCGGCACCCGCGTCGCCGGATGGCTGGCACGGGTCGTCGTGTGGAAGCTCGATCCTCTCCTGATGCGCCTGACCGGCGGCCGCGGCGGTCTGGGCCTCGTGCTCCCCACGGCGCTGTTGGAGACGCGCGGCGCGCGCACGGGCGCCCTGCGACACAACGGCGTCATCTACTTCCACGACGGCGAACGGGTGACGCTCGTCGCCTCCAAGCTCGGCCTGCCCGAGCACCCGTCCTGGTTCCACAACGCGCGGGCGAACCCCGACGTCCGCCTCGCCGGCCGGCCGTTCCGGGCGGAGGTCGTCGAGGACGAGCTCGAGCGCGAACGCCTCTGGGATCTGGCCGACCGTGTCTTCCCGCCCTACGCGACCTACCGGGAGCGGGCGGCGCGATCCGGTCGCACCATCCCGATCCTCCAGCTCGTCCCCCGCTGACGGACGCGGAAGCTCGCACGAGCGGCCCGAAGCGGTTCCTCCCGCGACGAGACATGCCAGACCTGCGACGAAGATGTGGCAGGCATGCGATCCGCTCACGCGTGCGGTCGGACAACAGGTAGCCTCCGCCCCGGCGATGGGGCTCGCCGGAACCGCCCGTTGGGCTGATGGCTCCTGTTCGACAGTCGCTCGACACCCGACAGGGACGAGATGGCGACCGCGCCTCCCGACGAACGACAACTCACGGCCGAGCCGTACGCGCTCCTCCGCCTGCTGGCGCGCCCGCGGGCCGTCGTCCGGAGGCGGCTGGAGCCGGCGTGGCGACGGCGGATCGCGATCTTCGTGGGTGGCGCCGTGGGGACGGGCCTGCGATCAGCCGTCTCGCTCGTGCCCGCCTCGGAGACGGGCTGGCCGTGGGGCACCTTCCTCGTCAACATGACCGGCGCGTTCCTCCTCGCGTACCTCGTGACGCGGTTCCTGGAGGTCGCTCCCCACACGGCCCTGACCGTGCCCCTGATCGGCCAGGGGGTGATCGGCAGCTACACGACGTTCTCCGCCGTCTCGGTCGAGGTGTGGCGCCTCCTCGACGCGGGCCGGAGCGCCTTGGCGCTGACCTACGGGCTGATCAGCGTGGTGGTCGGGTTCGCCTTGGCGCTGGCCGGGATCCGCGCGGCGCGGAGTCGGCCGTGATCGTCGGCCTCGCCGTCGTCGCCGGCGGGCTGGGCGCGCTGGCGCGTGTCGGCGTGTCGGGGCACGTACAACGGGCCCTGCGTACGACGCGGCCGTGGGGAACCGCGACGGTCAACGTGGTGGGGGCACTGGCCCTCGGCGTGCTGGTGGGTCTCCACGACAGCGCGGGGTTCTCCGACGATGCGCTCCACGTCGTCGGGGTCGGCTTCCTCGGCGGGTTCACGACGTTCTCGACGTGGATGGTCGAGAGCGTGAAGCTGATCGATTCGGCGGGTGGAGCGGGGACGCGGGCTGCCTTCCTCAACGTCGTCGGCCTGCTCGTCGTGGGAGTCGGCGCGGCGGCGACGGGTGTCCTCGTCGGGCATCGACTTTGAAGGCGGCACACAGGGACGACGTCGGAGGTGGGACCGCGAGGTGCGCCGGTTCCACTGCGCGCCGGCGCACCGGCTGATCGACGTGCCTCGTCTTCCGTGATGCCGGTGGGCATCGAGCCGTTGCGCGGCCGCGATCCCGCGAGACTGGGCTCGTGGCAGCCGTCGACATCCTGATCCGGCTCGTCGTCGCCGTCGTCGCGACGTGGCTCGTGCTGCTGGCGCTCCTCGCCCTGTCGCGCCCCCGCGGTGTCGACCTGGCGGAAGCGAAGCGCTTCCTCCCCGACCTGGTTCGCCTCGTCAAGGATCTCGCCGGGGATCCATCGCTCGGTCGAGGCGTGCGGGCACGACTGCTGCTGCTCTCCGCGTACCTGGTGTCGCCGGTGGATCTCGTCCCCGACTTCGTGCCCGTCCTCGGCTACGCGGACGACGTGGTCGTCGTGGCGGTGGTGCTCCGATCGGTGGTCCGCCGTGCCGGGCCCGCCGTCCTCGAGGAGCACTGGGGCGGTACGCAGGTCGGCCTCGCGTCGCTCCGGCGCCTCGCCGGCCTCGACACGGCGCCACGCGACCGCCGCACGCGTCGACGAGGCTGAGCGACACGACGGATCGGTCCACCCGCCGCACGCGTCGGGACCGACCCCGCGGCACTCCACGCGCCGGTGGTCGGCCGGCGGGTCAGGGACGTTGGAGGGCCGCCCCGAAGACCGCGGCCACGTCCTCGCCGTAGAGCTCGGCAGCCCGCCCACCGACCTGGACCACCGACATCAGCACCGAGATCACGATGGCCACGAGACCGTTGGCCATGGCCGTGGGGTCGACGTCGGAGCGGACGTTGCCACCACGCTGCTCGGCACGGAGGCGATCGGCGACCGCCTCGCGGAGCTCTTCGAGTGCGGGGATCTCGAGCACCCGCTCGGTGACGTCGGGTTCGAGCCCGGCGAGGAGTCGCCGGGCCAGCGGGTGGCGGTCCACCGCGTCGAGCAAGGTGAAGATCAGCGTCTGCTGGAGCTCGGCGACGTCCGCGCTGCCGTCGAGCACACTCGGCACGCCTTCCTCGATGACGCCGGCCGCGTCCTCGTCGACGGCGGCGAAGAACAGGTCCTCCTTGTCGGCGAAGTACGCGTAGGCCGCGGTGCCGCTCACCCCGGCGTCGCGGGCGATGTCGGCGACCGACGTCGAGCGGTAGCCGTCGCGACCGAAGCGCACGACGGCCGCGTCGAGGATGGCCTGACGCGTCTGCTCCCCCTTCGCCGTGGCCGGAACGGTGGCGGTCTCCGCAGGCATGTGACCGATGCTACAGGATTTGAGGGATTGACTCAATCACTCAAATCCTGTTACCGTCGGTAACCATGACACAGCGAACCACCCAGAAGGTCCCGACCCGACGCATCTCGTTCGAGGAGTCCCTCCGGGACGTGCCCCGGCACTTCGCCGCCGACGGCGACCTCCTCCACAGCCACGTCGCCGCCTCGTTGTCGGCGGTGTTCCCCGACGGCGAGGAGTTCTTCGTCCGCTCGGTGCGGCACTTCCGTCACCAGATCACCGACCCCGAGCTGAAGCGCCAGGTCGCCGGGTTCCTCGGCCAGGAGGCCACCCACGGACGCGAGCACCGCGCCTTCAACGACCGGCTCGCCGAGCTCGGCTACCCCACCAAGTTCGTCGAGCGGGTCACCCGCAGGGGGCTCGCGCTCCGCGAGCGGATCGCGTCGCCCAAGGGCAACCTGGCGGCCACGGCCGCGCTCGAGCACTACACCGCCACCCTCGCCGAGCTGCTGCTCTCCGATCAGGAGACCCGCGACCTGTTCGGCCACGACCAGGTGCGCAACCTCTTCCTCTGGCATGCCCTCGAGGAGTCCGAGCACAAGGCGGTCGCCTTCGACGTGTACCGGGCTGTCGGCGGCAGCGAGCGGACGCGGCGGTGGGTGATGAACGGCATCACCGCCGGCTTCCTCGTCGGCATGACCGTCCAGATGGTGATGTCGCTGCTCGGCGACCCGGCCACCTACCGGCCGCGGACGCTGTGGCGCAGCATCCGTCGCTTCCGGCACGCGCCCTTCCTGCGCCCGGTGGTGTGGCGCACGCTGCGCGACTACAACCGCCCGGACTTCCACCCCGACGACCACGACAACACGGCCCTCGTCGAACAATGGCGCAACGAGCTGTTCGGCGAGCAGGGGTCGCTCAACGACCACCTCGCGAGCGCACGGGGTGGACGGGACGGACGGGCGGCATGACCGAGGAGCACCTCGACGTCCTCATCGTGGGGGCCGGCCTCTCGGGGATCGGCGCGGCCCACTACGTCCAGACCGAGTGCCCGTGGGCCGACTACGCGATCTTCGAGGCCCGCGACGCCATCGGGGGCACCTGGGACCTGTTCCGCTACCCGGGGCTGCGTTCCGACTCCGACATGTTCACCCTCGGCTACTCGTTCCGGCCCTGGGACGGCGAGAAGTCGATCGCCGACGGCGACTCGATCCTGCGCTACATCGAGGGCACCGCCGCCGAGGAGGGGATCGACCGTCGCATCCGCTTCCGCCACCGCATCGTGCGCGCCGAGTGGTCGACGGCCGACGCCCGCTGGCACGTCACCGCCGAGCGCACCGACACTGGCGAAAGGGTGGAGCTGACCTGCGGGTTCCTGTTCTCGTGCAGCGGTTACTACCGCTACGACCACGGCCACGAGCCCGACTTCCCCGGCACGGACCGCTTCGAGGGCACGCTCGTGCACCCCCAGCAGTGGCCGGAAGACCTCGACTACGCGGGGAAGCGCGTCGTCGTGATCGGGAGCGGCGCCACCGCGATCACGCTCGTCCCGGCGCTGGCCCGCGACGCCGCCCACGTCACCATGCTCCAGCGGTCGCCGAGCTACGTGCTGGCCCTTCCCGACGCCAGCCCCCTCACCCGCCTGCTGCGCCGGCTGCTCCCCGCGCCACGGGCGAACCGGGCGATCCGCTGGGTGAACGCCGTGATGACCCAGCTCTTCTACCAGGTGAGCCAGCGCTTCCCCGGCCTCGTGCGGCGGGTGCTGCGCGCCGGAGTGAAGCGTCGGCTTCCCCGCGGCTACGACGTCGACACCCACTTCAACCCGACGTACGACCCCTGGGACCAGCGCCTCTGTGTGGCGCCGGGCGGCGACCTGTTCGAGGTGATCCGAGAAGGCCACGCTTCCGTGGTCACCGACCACATCGACACGTTCACCGAGACGGGGCTGCGCCTCCAGTCCGGCACCGAGCTCGAGGCCGACATCGTCGTCACCGCCACCGGCCTCGAGCTGTTGTTCCTCGGCGGCATCGAGGTGTCGGTCGACGGTGAGCCGCTCGACGTGGCGAGCAGGCTCACCTACAAGGGCATGATGCTCGAGGGTGTCCCGAACCTGGCGATGGCCGTCGGCTACACGAACGCCTCGTGGACCCTGAAGGTCGACCTCACCTGCGACTACGTGTGCCGGATCCTCGACCACATGCGCGCCACCGGTCTCCGTCAGTGCACGCCCGAGAACACCGATGCCGACGTCGCTCCCGAGCCCCTGCTGGGCCTCTCGTCGGGCTACATCCAACGGGCCGCCCACCGCTTCCCGAAGCAGGGCTCGCGCGCGCCGTGGCGCGTGTATCAGAGCTACCTGCGTGACTACCGGGCGCTCAAGAGGAGCGCGGTCACCGACGACGCCCTCGTGTTCTCCAACCCGGCGGCCGAGGACACCCACCCCGTCGCGGCCGAGGTGGCCTGATGGACCGGGCCCACACGCTCGCCGTCGCCGGCGTGGGCATCGGCGCCGCGGCCGCCGCTCTCGCCGCTCGCGAGCTCGACCGTCGATGGGCACGAGCGCCCGACGACGTCGCCCCCGAGCACCGGCACCTGCCAGACGGTGAGTCGCTCACCGTCGTCACCGACGACGGGGCCGAGCTGGCGGTCACGGTGGCCGGGGAAGGCCCCGACGTGGTGCTCGCCCATTGCTGGACCGGCGCTCGGGAGGTGTGGGCCCCGGTCGCCCACCGACTCGTCGACGCCGGCCGCCGGGTGGTGCTCTACGACCAGCGCGGGCACGGCGCGTCCACCTGTGGGCGTGACGGATACGCGCTCGCCCGTCTGGGTGCCGACTTGGCCGCTGTCATGAGCGAGACGGACGTGACCGACGCGGTGATCGCCGGGCACTCCCTGGGTGGCATGTCGATCATGGCGCTGGCCGGCAGCCAACCTGACGTGCTCACCGAGCGGGCCGACGCGCTGGTGCTCGTAGCCACCGCCGCCGCGGGCCTCGGGCGCGGCCGGCGCGACCGATTCGCCGGACCGATCGTCGCGGCCCGAGGCCTCGACCGGGTCATGCGCTCCCGCATCGGCCACAGCTTCGTCCGCGGCGCGGTCGGCCGGACCCCGCGCCGCGACCACCTCGTGCTGACCCGCGACCTCTTCGTCGCCTGTCCCCCCGAGGCTCGCCGGGAGCTGCTCGAAGCCATGCTGGAGATGGACCTGCGTGAGCCGCTCGCCACGATGAAGGTTCCCACGACTGTGGTGGTCGGCACGCACGACCAGCTCACGGCACCGCGCCACGCGCGCGAGCTCGCGGAGACCATCCCCGCCGCCGAGCTGGAGACCCTCGACGGCGCCGGCCACATGCTCCCGCTCGAAGCGCCCGACGAGCTGGCCACCCTCATCGCCAAGGCCGCCTGACCCCCGTCCGCGACCCCCTTCCGCACGTCCTCGTCGACGTCCGCCGAGAGAGGCGGGCTGCCTTCCTCGATGTCGTCAGCCGGCTCGTCGTGGGAATCGGCGTGGCGGCGGGTGTCCTCGTCGGACATCGACCCCGCAGGGCTCGCAGCAGAATGCTGCTGTTGCTGGTAGAATGCTGACATGACGGAACGCAGCGTCACGATCCGCCACGTCCCCGAGGCGGTTCACCGGCAGCTCGCCTCGCGGGCTGCCCGCGAGGGCAAGTCGCTCCAGGAGCTCGTGCTGGGCGAGCTCGTCCGGATCGCCGAACGCCCGTCGACCTCCGAGCTCGTCGATCGTGTGCGTGCCCGGAAGGCCGCCACAGGCACCGAGCTCCCCGCGGAGCGCATCCTCGAGCATCGAACCGCCGACCGCAGGTGAGGTTCGCGGTCGTCGACTCCTCGGTGCTGGTCGCGGCGCTCCTCGACGACGGCCACACGGGGCGGTGGGCCGAGGAGCGACTGATCGAGTCCCCGCTCGCGGCACCCCATCTCGCCCCGGTGGAGACCTCGAACATCCTCCGTCGCAGCCGCCTCGCCGGCGACGTGGCGGACGAGGAAGCGTCCCTCGCGCACGCGGACCTCCTCGAGCTGGACATCGAGCTGTTCGCCTTCGAGCCCTTCGGCCCTCGGGTGTGGGAGCTCCGGTCCAACCTCACGGCCTACGACGCCTGGTACGTGGCCCTCGCCGAGACCCTCGGCGGCGCCTTGCTCACACTCGACCATCGCCTGGCGCGCTCACCCGGCATCGAATGCAGCGTCGAGCTCCCACCGACCTGAAGAGTCGGCACCGCCGACGAGCGTGCGCACCCGGGCTCGGGCGAGACGCTCGACGAGTTCCTGCACCTCGAGACCCTCGTAGCCGACGCTGTAGATCCGACGCTGCGCCACCGCCACCACCGTGCCAGACGAGGCCCCGTCACCGATCCCCTCGACCACCCCGTCAAGGGGTCGCCCGCCCCGAGGGGGCATGGGCTCGGGTTGCTGCCGGAGCGCATCGGCCTGCGGTAGGGCTCATTCGGATCCGGAGCAGTCGCCGTCGCAGTCGGCCTTGCAATCCGCCTTGCAGTTGCCCTCCCCCTTGCGCTGGCCTTCCCCGCCGCAGTCGGCGTGGGCGCGGGGCTCGGGCCAGACGTCGGGGTCGAGTGGACCGAACCGCGCCTCGACCAGCGCCCGCGTGCGGAGATAGCCGTCACGACTCGCCGTGCTCGCTCCGCCGTCGTCGGGGTCGTGGTGGACGAAGAAGCCGTAGCGCTCCTCGCAGAACGCGGCGTACGCCCGGGTGTGGAGGACGAACGCGTGCCAGGCGTCGTCGAGCGCCCGGGAGGGCACGAGCGGTCCGTGCCCTTCGGCGACGAGGTCGAGGAACCGCACGGTCTCCTCGAAGCAACGGCGGGCGGCTGCCGGGCCGAGGTCGCACTCGGCGGCGATGCGGCGGACCACGGCGCCGTGTCTCGCCGCGACGACGTCGGGACTCGCCGGTGGTGCGTGCCGGGTGGCGGTGCGGGTGGTCATGGTGTGCTCCTCGCTCGGATGTCGTCAGGCGGTCGTGACGCTACGGGTTCAAGGCGAGTCGAAGGTCAAGGCCGTCGGCGGCGGGACCGACCCACCCCGCGCTCCACGCGCGCCGCGGCTCAGGTCGAGGACTGGAGGCGCGGTCGCCCCTGCGGGTCCGCGCCGTCGACAGGCGAGTCGGGGATGTCGGGGGAGCACCCGCAGTCGGAACCACACCGCCCCTCCGCGGCCGGGCGTCCCGTCAAGCGCTCGTACACCGCCTCGAGCTGATCGGCGAAGCGGGTCATCTCCACGATCTCCTCGTGGGACTGCGCCAACTTCGACTCCAACAGCCCCACGAGCTGCACCCGCGTCGAGCGGCAGTCGCGGTCGGCGCGCAACGCGGCCAACTCCCCGATCTCCTCCAGCGACAACCCCAGACGCTTCGCCCGCGCCACGAAGGCCAGTTGATCCAGGTGCTCCTCGCCGTACACGCGATGCCCGGCCGGGGTGCGCCCCGGCTCCGGCAACAGGCCGACCTCCTCGTAGTACCGCAGCGTCGACGACGGGAAGCCGGTGCGCTCCGCCACCTCGGAGATCCGGTACTCGACCATGCACACGACCATATGCCATGTGCCTTCGAGTCGACTCGAAGGTCGAGCCACCGCCTCCGGCGCGTGCCGCCCCGCCCCGCCCAGCCGTCGCGGCGTGCCGTGCGCGCGAGGCCTTGACCTTCGACCCGACTCGAGCCCTTACCGTGCCGACAGCACGCCGACCGCACGCGACAGGAGGGCTTCCGTGGAAGTCGAGATCGAATACTGCGTCCCCTGCGGCCACCTCGGACGGGCTATCGACCTCCAGCGCGCGCTCCTCGAGGAGTTCGGTCGACGCCTCGAAGCCGTCCGGCTCAAGACCGGCGAAGGCGGCGTCTTCAAGGTCCGAGTCGACGGCGAGCTCGTCCTCGACGCCCAACAGCAGGGGTTCGACCCAGCAGTCGTCCGTGAGGCGATCAACGCGCACACGACCGTCTAGCACCGCGACCAGCAAACCTGCGCGTCTCCACAACGGGTGGGGCGCCGCCGTGGCTCACCGGAACCAGAAGGACTTGACAGCCGATCCTCCATAGGGAATCAGAGCACCTCGAACGTCCATGTGAACGTGCCCTTGCTGCGCGACTGCCCGGACTCGAACCCGGCGAAGTCGAGCGCCCGGACCGTGGCGGTGTGTCGACCCGGGTCGAGGACGACCGGCGGATCGGTCACCTCCCGGGGGTCGTACACGAGGCGGTTGGGGGTGACGACCTCGGCTTGCTCGCTGCTCGGCGGCTGCGCGACCGCCAGCTCGGTGACGTCCACTCCGTCGATCTCGAGGCGCACCTCCTGGTTGCCGGTGACGAAATCGGTGTTCACGGTCACCATCGCCGCGCCGCTCAGCCGTGCACCCGGAGCAGGCGAGACGGACTCCAACCAGGAGGGCGCGTCGGCAGGCAAGCCCGTGCCGGAGCTCACGGTGCCCTCGTCGCGTGACGACGGGGGCGTGCAGGCGAGCGCCGCTCCCGTGAGCAGCACCGTCGCCGCCAGCCAGACGCAACGCGTTCGCGTGGGTCGCACCACGGCCTCCCGGTTCGTGTGTCCTCTTCGGAGACATAACCGACGGCCGGGGGGCTCGAACCGCAACTTCCGGACCAGCACGGCACCACCGACGCGGCGAACGCCACGGCCGCTGGACACCGTCGTGTTACGAGGTATCACCCCAGTGGGGGCACCGTGAGGTTGCCGTCCTCGTCGAGTGGAAACCCTGGGTTGAAGGCGATCTCCCAGACGTGCCCGTCGGGATCTCGGAAGCAGCCGGCGTAGCCGCCGTAGAACGTCTCGCTCGGGTCGCGGGTGACGCTCGCACCTGCCGACGCTGCACGACGGACCACCTCGTCGACCTGCTGGCGTGAGCGCACGTTGTGGGCCAGGGCGATCCCGCCGAAGGTCGACCCGTCATCGCTGATTCCGGAGTCGGCAGCGAGCTCGTCGCGACTCCAGAGCACGACGACCGAGCCGCCCGCCTGGAAGAACACCGTCTCCTCCACCTCTTGGCCACGCCACCCCAGCTCCTCGTAGAAGCGACGCGACCGTGCGAGGTCCTCCACGCCGAGCGTGATGATGCTGACTCGCTGCTCCACAACCGGGAGCGTACGCCGGTCGTCGTTGAGGTGCTCAGGGCGTCATGACACGCTCATGCGATCCCACGTCACAGGAAGTGCTGATGCACCTCGCCACCCGTTCCTGCACCATCGATCGCCCGGTCGACGTGGTGCGTGCCCAGTTCGCCGACGTGGGACACCATGAGCGCTCGGCGGTCCACCACAACGTCACGTTCACCGTGCTGGAGGAGTCGGGTGCGCACTGCGACTACGAGCAGGTCACCCGCGAGGCGCCCGTGACGATCCGTCAACGGTTCCACCTGGACCGGCGTAACCGGCCGTCCTCGTCAACACGGTGACCGCCAGGTACTCGGCTCCTCACGTCCAGAAGACGCGCAAGACGCCGCCGCACGAACTACGGAACCAGCTCGAATGCCTCGACGTGAGCGGGGCGGACCACGGTGAAGTGCCGCCGGTCGAGCGTGCCGATCACCGAATCTCGACGGCGCTCCGCAGTCGCCACGATCATCGCATCGGTGGTGCCGAGCGGGAGATCGGCGTAGCGCTCCACGAGGTCCGCAGCCCGGTGCAGGTCCTCGTCTGTCGGTACCTCCACGAGGAACCACGCGGAGCACAGCGACCGAAGGAAGGCCGCCTCCGCTGGCGGCCCACCTGCGCGGGCGATGAGGAACCCGGCCTCGGCGACCACAGGCGCGGGGACGACGAAGAAGTCCGTCGTCCCCGAGATCAACTCGCGACAGACGTCGTGATCCGGATCTCACCGGTTGGCCGCCGCGACCAGCGGCCCGGTGTCGAGGATCACGAACGACCGAAGCCGAACTCCGAAAGCTGCTCGTCGGCATCCCGTCCCCGTACCTCGTCGGAGTCGGCAGCACCGACGAACTCGAAAGGGTCCTCGTGGAGATAGGCAGCGAGGGCTCGCTGGGCGAGCTCCTCCACAGGCACGCCGAGGCGCTCGGCCTGCTCGGTGAGACGAGCGGCCAACGAATCGGTGATCTGCACCACGACCTTGGTCATGACTCCAGGATACGCCTCGTCACGCCACGGTCGCCCGGATGTTCCGGGCGACCGCTGACTGACCACAGACGGCCCAAGAGGCGCGCTGACCCGCGTGTGCGCAGGTCAGCGGCCCACGGACTCAGATGTCGTAGTACAGGTAGAACTCGTAGGGGTGCGGGCGGAGACGCATCGCGTCGATCTCCGCCTCCGTCTTGTAGTCGATCCATGTCTCCACCACGTCGGGGGTGAAGACCCCACCGGCGAGGAGGAACTCGTGGTCGTCGCGCAGCGCCTGGATGCTCTCCTCGAGGGAGCTGGGCACCTGCGGCACCTGCGCGAGCTCCTCGGGTGGCAGGTCGTAGAGGTCCTTGTCCATCGGGTCCGGTGGCTCGATCCGGTTCTGGATCCCGTCGAGGCCGGCCATCAGCATCGCTGCGAACGCCAGGTACGGGTTGCAGGCCGGGTCGGGGCAGCGGAACTCGATGCGCTTCGCCTTCGGGCTCTGCGAGTAGAGCGGGATCCGCACCGCCGCGGAGCGGTTCCGCTGCGAGTACAGCAGGTTCACCGGCGCCTCGAAGCCCGGCACCAGACGCTTGTACGAGTTGGTGGTCGGAGCCGCGAACGCCAGCACCGCCCCCGCGTGCTTCAGCAGGCCGCCCACGTACCAGCGGGCCATGTCGGAGAGCCCCGCGTAGCCCTTCTCGTCGAAGAACAGCGGCTCGCCGCCCTTCCAGATCGACTGGTGCGTGTGCATGCCCGAGCCGTTGTCCTGGAAGATCGGCTTCGGCATGAACGTCACGGTCTTGCCGGCCTGCTGGGCGACGTTCTTCACCACGTACTTGTAGAGCATCACCTTGTCGGCCATGCGCAGCATCGAGTCGAAGCGCATGTCGATCTCCCCCTGGCCGGCGGTGCCGACCTCGTGGTGGTGGATCTCGATCTCGATGCCGACCTGCTCGAGCACCGACACCATCTCGGAGCGCAGATCCTGGAAGTGGTCCATCGGCGGGACCGGGAAGTACCCCTCCTTGTGGCGGGGCTTGTGGCCGAGGTTGGGCGAACCGTCGATCTCGGTCGCCTCACCGGAGCGCCAGATGCCCTCCTCCGACTCCACGTGGTGGCCCGCCGAGTGGGGGTCGAAGTGGAAGCGCACCGAGTCGAAGATGAAGAACTCGGCCTCGGGACCGAAGAACGCGGTGTCGCCGATGCCGGTGCCGTTGAGGTAGTCGAGCGCCTTCTTGGCGATGGTGCGCGGGTCACGCGAGTACGGCTCGCCGGTGACGGGGTCGCGCACGAAGCAGTTCAGGTTGAGGGTCTTGCGAGCGGTGAACGGGTCGATCACCGCGGTGCTCGGGTCCGGCACCAGGAGCATGTCCGACTCCTGGATCTCCTGGAACCCCCGGATCGATGAGCCGTCGAAGCCGAACCCCTCCTCGAAGCCGTCCTCGTCGAGCATGTGGACCGGCAGCGAGAAGTGCTGGTGCAGACCCGGTAGGTCGATGAACCGGAGATCGACGAACTCGACCCCCTCGTCCTGGGCCAACTGCACGACATCTGCGGGAGTGCGATCCTCCACGACAACCTCCATCTCGGTGCATGTCCGCGGCGACCGACGCAGCCTAGATCGTCGTCGGTTCGGGCACGCCAGCCCCGCGGTCGAACACTCGCAGGATGCCTCCCCGCGATTTCTCGGCCGTTGCTCCAATGTGAACGCTCTGTTAACGCAGGCACATCGAGGACGCGATCGCCGCGCGAGGTGCTGACGGCGCCGCGCCCGGAAGGCATACTCGACGCCATGGAACGGCAACAGGACTACGTCCTCCGGACGGTCGAAGAGCGCGGCGTCCGCTTCATCCGCCTGTGGTTCACCGACGTCCAGGGGTTCCTCAAGAGCTTCGCCATCACCCCCGCCGAGCTCGAGAACGCCCTCGAGGAGGGCATGACCTTCGACGGCTCGTCGATCGAGGGCTACGCGCGGGTCCAGGAGGCAGACATGCTCGCCCACCCGGACCCCCACACCTTCGAGCTGCTCCCCTGGCGGGGCGACGAGGCGCCCGTCGCGCGCATGTTCTGCGACGTGCGCCTCCCCACCGGCGAGCCCTTCGAGGGCGACCCGCGCCACGTGCTCAAGCGCAACCTCGAGCGGGCCCGCGAGAAGGGCTTCACGTTCTTCGCCGGGCCGGAGATGGAGTTCTTCTACCTCAGCTCGGCGAAGGATCCCGAGCCGCTCGACCACTCCGGCTACTTCGACCTCACCCCCGCCGACATGGCCTCCGAGCTGCGCCGGCGCACCATCCTCACCCTCGAGCAGATGGGCATCCCGGTCGAGTACTCGCACCACGAGCTGGGCCCCAGCCAGCAGGAGATCGACCTGCGCTACACCGACGCCCTCACGATGGCCGACAACATCATGACCTTCCGGCTCGTCGTCCGCGAGGTCGCCAATGAGTTCGGCAACCACGCCACCTTCATGCCGAAGCCGCTCAACGGCACCTGGTCGTCGGGGATGCACACGCACCTCAGCCTGTTCGAGGGCGACGTCAACGCCTTCTACGAGCCCGGCGAGCCCCACCAGCTCTCCAAGGCGGGCAGGGGCTTCGTGGCGGGACTCATCCGCCACGCCCGCGAGATCACCGCGGTGACCAACCAGTGGATCAACTCCTACAAGCGCCTCGTCGTCGGCTACGAGGCACCCGTGTACGTGTGCTGGGCGCGCAACAACCGCTCCGCGCTCGTGCGGGTGCCGATCCCGAAGAAGGGCAAGGAGTCGTCGACCCGCATCGAGTACCGGGCGCCCGACCCCGCCGCCAACCCCTACCTGGCGTTCTCGGTGATGCTGGCCGCCGGCCTCAAGGGGGTCGAGGAGGGCTACGAGCTACCCGACGAGGCGACCAACAACATCTACGAGATGACCGCCACCGAGCGCCTGGCCGCCGGCATCGACGCGCTGCCCGAGAACCTCGCCGAAGCGCTCAACGTGATGGAGGGCTCGGAGCTGGTCGCCGAGGCGCTCGGCGAGCACCTCTTCGAGTACTTCCTCCGCAACAAGCGCGAGGAGTGGGACGAGTACAAGGCGTACGTGACCCCCTTCGAGCTCGACCGCTACCTCGAAGTGTTGTGACGGAGCGCCCGTTCATGGATCCGCTCGTCGTCTGGCCCGATCCACCGCCGCCGCTGCTGGCCCAGACGCTCGACCTCGCCGACTACACCTGGAAGGCGGTCGAGAACGCCGCGGTGGCCGCCCAGCAGGAGCCGCCGGACGGGTGGGGCGGGGCGGTGATCTCAGCCGAGAACGACCCGGAGGCCGCGTTCGCGATGTGCCGGGCCCTGCGCAAGCGCGAGCACACCGTCGAGCCGATCCTCCTGCTGGTCCCAGGCACCGAGCTCGGCGACCTGGAGCTGAGCGAGGACCTCTTCGACGACTTCGCGCTGACGCCGTTCCACCCCCAGGAGGTCGAGGCGCGCCTGCGCCACCTCTTCTACCGCTCCGGGCAGGGCACCAAACCGGAGCTCGTCGAGTACGGGCCGCTGATGCTGAACCTGGAGACCTACCAGGCCGTCCTCTCGCACCGCCCCCTCGACCTCACCTACATGGAGTACGAGCTGCTGCGGTTCTTCGCCACCCACCCCGGCAAGGTGTTCACCCGCGAGACGCTGCTGTCGCGGGTGTGGGGCTACGAGTACTACGGAGGAGCGAGGACCGTCGACGTGCACGTGCGGCGTCTGCGGGCGAAGCTCGGCGAGGAGCACGCCGGGTTGATCCAGACCGTCCGCTCGGTCGGGTACCGCTTCGGCCAGTCGCGCTGGCAGCCCGCGGCCCATGACACCAGTTCGGAGCCGGGCTCCGACACGGCCTCAGAGCCCGGCTCGGGGACCGGCTCGGACTGACCCCGACGCCCCCAGTTCCTGGGCGGGACCCCCGCGGGAGCAGCGGGTGCCGCTCAGCGCAAGAGCATGTGCCGGTCAGGGTAGGTACGGGCGGGGGTTCCGGGGATCGCCGTTGACGCGCACCTCGAAGTGGAGGTGCGAGCCGGTGCACGACCCTGTGCAGCCCATGGCGCCGACCACGGCGCCCTGGTCGACCGACTGCCCGTCGGAGACGCCGATGCTGCTGAGGTGCGCGTAGAGGGTGGCCACCCCGCTGCCGTGGTCGACGACCACGGCGTTGCCGTAGCCTCCGCGCCAACCCGCGGAGATCACCACACCGGGAGCGGCGGCACGGATCGCGTCGCCGGTGTTCCCGTCGACGTCGATGCCGTTGTGCATGCGACCCCAGCGGGGCCCGTACTCGGAGGTGACCAGGCCGGTGATCGGCCAGATGAACCCGCCCGGGTTGAGGGTGACGGGGTCCACGTCGGGCCGGGGCGCCTGGCGGGAGGACAGCAGCTCGCGCAGACGCTCCTCCTCGGCGGCCAGGGCGTCGGCCTCGGCGCGCAGCTCGGCGATGCGGGCCTCGAGCGTCTGGTGCACCGAGCGGCGCCGCGCCACCACGGACTCGACCTCCGCCTCGGCCTGCTCGGCTGCCTCGAGGCGCAGCCGGGCCGCCTCCTGGGCCTCCTCGAGCTCGGCCTGGCGCTCCACCAGGTCGCTCTCGGCGACGCGGAGCTCGTCGAGCGCGGTCTCCTCGGTGCGGGCGACCCGGGTGGCGAGGGACTGGCGGCGGAACGCGTCGAGCGCCGAGTCCTCGGCCTCGGGGATGAGCGCAAGCGGGCGGGTGGAGGAGTGGACGTAGGCGTCGGCCACGCGGCGGTCGAAGACGGCCCTGAGCTCGGCGACCCGGGAGCGCAGCCGCTCGACGTCGGCCTTCACGGCATCCACGGCCCGGTTCGCCGCCACGGCCTCGTCGCGGGCGTGGCGGGCAGCCGCCCGCCGCTCGGCCAACCTGCTCTCGAGGCGACCGAGCTCCGCTTCGAGCTCCTGGTTGGACGCCTCGGCGGTCTCGATCTGCTCCTCGACCTCGCTGCGCTCCTCGGCGACCTCGCGACGGCGCTCGTCGAGCCCGTGCCCCGACGCGGTGCCGGCGGGCACGACGGCTCCCGCGACGAGCGCGAGAGCGGTCACCAAGGCGGGGAACGCTACAGGGTGTCGCACTGAGGACCCTGGGGTGGGGGGAAGTGGATGCCGCTGAAGCGTAGGGGACGGCGGGGCGTCCTCTCAGCCCGGCCCGACGCGCCGGGCGCCGCTACCAAGCGCGGTGCTCGAGGAAGTCGCTCCCCTCGTGGCGCCGCTCGGCGTCGTCGACCGCGAAGAAGCCGACGATCGCCGACCACACGGCGCCCCCGAACAGGAGGCCGATCGGGCCGATGACGACGAGGACGAGGACGATGGCGATGGCTCCGACCATGGCGGTGACTCTAGCGTCATCGACCTCGCCCGGATGGGTTCGAGTCCGTCAGCGGCGCAGCGCCCGCGCCGCCCTCGTGGCCCGGGCCGGCAGGTGCTCGGGACGCCCGGCCTCGGCCCGGGCGAGCGCGTTCCAGGCCGCCGCGGCGACCG
>CAYTKN010000035.1:10635-30885 GCA_964438505.1 uncultured Burkholderiales bacterium | reverse complement strand
TCGGGGAGGCGCGCGAGCGCTTCGCGGCGCTCGGGATCGACCCCTACGGCTGGGAGGCCGCCTTCGCGGCGGCGGGCGCCGGCGCGAGATCGGCGGGTGGCGATGAGTGAGCGCGCCGACGACCGGCCCCACGAGCCGGGGGACGACCCCTCCTGGGAGGAGTCGTGGTACGTCGACTTCGGCGACGACGCCGGCCGTGGCGGGTTCCTGCGGTTGGCGAAGCTCCCGCACCGGCGGACGGCGTGGCTGTGGGCGTGCTGGGTGGAGCCCGGGCGCCTGGTCACCGTCCGCGCCGACGACGTCCCGCTCCCTCGGGGGGCCGGCCTCGAGGTGCGGGGGAACAGCCTGTGGGCGGACCTCATCTGCGAGACGCCGATGGTGCACTGGACGTTCGGCTTGGAGGCCTTCGCCGTGCGCCTCGACGACCCCGGCGACGTGTACCGCGGCGAGCTCGGCGAGCGGGTTCCGCTCGGCTTCGACCTCGAGTGGGAGGCGCTGGCGCCGCCCTTCGACCATCCGGGCGCCGAGGCACGACCCGGCAGGGGCCACTTCCAGCATCCCGGCCGCGTCCACGGCGAGGTCCTCGTCGGCAGCGACGTGATCGAGTTCGACGCGACCGGCGAGCGCGACCGGTTCTGGGGTCCGCGGGACTGGTGGGGGGTGGGCTGGCACTGGTCGGCGTTCCGCCTCGGCGAGGGGCTCGCGGTGAGCGTCGCGCGCCCCGACCGGCCGGGCTCGGAGCACGCCACGGGCTACGTCGCCGTGGAGGGGGAGGACCCACACCCGGTGCTGCGCGCCGGGGTGGAGACCGAGCTCGGCGACGAGGGCATCCCGCGCTCGGCGCGCTACTCGCTCGAGAACGGCCTCGACGTCGACGTCGAGGTGCTCGCCGCCGCCCCCGTGATCGTGGACGATCCGGCGGGCGGTCGGGTGTCGCGCCTGCCCCGCGCGCTGTGCCGGTTCTCGGCCGAGGAGGGCACCGGGATCGGCTGGGCCGAGTGGCTCCAGGTCCCGGGGGCTCGCTGAGCGTCGCGCCTGGTTCGGACGGTCGCGGGGTGCCGGGGGTTCGATCGCTGGCCACTCGGTCGCTTCGCTCAGCGTCGCCAGGTCGCCCTGCTCCTGCGTCCCACCCACCCGCCAGGCTGCGCGATCGACCCCCCGGCACCCCGCTCCCCGGTTGCCCGATCAGCCTGCGAGGTGCTCCTCGGCGTAGGAGCGGGCCCAGCCGTAGTCGGCCTTGCCCGACGGGGAGCGGCGGAGGTCGTCGACGATGGCGAAGGCCTTCGGGCGCTTGTACCCGGCCATGCGGTCCCGGCAGAACTCGGTGAGCTCCGCTCCGTCGACGGCGGCTCCCTCGCGGGGACGCACGAGCGCGACGACCTTCTCGCCCCACCGCGGGTCGGGGACGCCGACGGTGACGCAGTCGAGCACCCCCGGATGGGCCTTGACGACCTCGTCGACCTCCTCCGGGTACACCTTCTCGCCCCCGGTGTTGATGCACTGGGACCCGCGGCCGAGGAGCCGGATGCTGCCGTCGGCCTCCACGCTCGCCGCGTCGCCGGGGATCGAGTAGCGGCGGCCACCCACCTCCCGGAAGGTCGCCGCGGTCTTCTCGGGGTCCTGGTAGTAGCCGAGGGGGAGCGCCCCGCCGACCGCGAGCATGCCCACCTCGCCCGAGCCCGGCTCCACGTCGGTGCCGTCGTCGCGCAGCACCCGGAGGCGGTCGCTGGCCTCGAACCGGCCACCCGCCATCGACGTGTCGTCGCGGGTGGCGACCGAGCGGCTCATGAGACCCTCGGAGGCCCCCATCGAGTCGACGAGGGTCGCCTGCGGGACGTGCTCGAGGAGGCCCCGCTTGGTCTCGGAGCTCCACATGACCCCCGACGAGGTGATGGCCGCGAGCGACGAGAGGTCCCAGCGGTCCGGATGCGCCTCGAGCGCGGCGAGCAGCGGACGCGCGAACGCGTCGCCGACGATCACGAGCTGCGCGACCCCCTCGCGCTCGACGGCGTCCCAGACTGCCTCGGGGTCGAGGCGGAACGTGTCGAGCAGCACGACCGTCCCGCCGCCCGAGAGGGCGCTCAGCGCGGCGAAGAGGCCGGTCCCGTGCATGAGGGGGCACGAGGGGAGCGTGGTCGCGGCCCGCTTGCCGGCGGTGACCGCCTCGACCGGGTCGCGCAGCTCTCGGCCGGGCCGGGCGCTGGCCCACAGCGCCCGGTAGAGGTCCTCGTTGCGCCACATCACGCCCTTGGGCATCCCGGTCGTCCCGCCCGTGTAGAGGAGGACGAGGTCGTCGCCGGAGGGCTCGTGGTCGATCGGCACGTCGGGGGCGGTCTCCAGGGCCGTCTCGTAGGCCGTGGCCTCCGGGATCGTGCCGGTCTCGCCGCGGTGGGCCACCTCGAGGAGGACCGGGGTGCGCTCCAGGTGGCCGAGGGCGTCGCGGACCGCGGGCGCGAGCTCCGAGTGGAACACCAGCGCGTCGGCGTCCGCGTTGTCGAGCAGGTACGCGACCTCCTCGCCGACGTAGCGGTAGTTGACGTTGACGGGAGCGCAGCCGAGCCGGAGGGCGGCGAGGAACACCTCGAGGTACTCGGGCGTGTTCAGGAGCTGGATCGCGACTTGCCGCCCCGGCCGCAGGCCGGAGGCGCGCAGCGCTCGGGCGAGGCGGTCGGATCGCCGGTCGAGCTCCGCGAAGGTCGTCCGGCGCCCGGCGCCGACGACGGCCTCCCGCTCGGGGGCGACCCGGGCGATCTCGGTCCAGATGCGGGCGTACGCGAACGTCGCTCGGGAGTCGGGAGCGTGCTCCATGTCGAGGGGAGGCTACCCGGACGCGGGAGGGGGCCGGGAGCGGCGGGCCGCCCTGTCGGGCGCGGAGCGCCCGGGAGGGGGTCAGGGTCCGAGCAGCGTCCGGACGGTCGCGTCGTCGAGCGACCCGGTCGCCGCGATCCCCAGGTCCTCCTGGAGCGCGGCGAGGGCGTGCGCGGTCTCCGCGTCGTACTCGCCGTCGACGGCGACGGGATAGCCGTGGGCGACGAGGGTCCGCTGGAGCACCGCGACCGAGCGAGGGTCGGCATGGCCGGGCTCCATGGGTGTCAGCGAGAAGTCGGTGCTGTCGACGATCGCCTGCCACATCTCGGATGTGGCGGTGTGCCACGCCCAGAACGACACCCCCGCGGCGCCCCGGGCGGCCGCCTGCTCCATGAAGCGGGCCAGGTCCTCGTAGCGGGGGACGAGGCCGACGAGCTCGGGGTTGTCGATGGCGGGGTCGTAGGCCTGGCCGATGGGGAGGACGGGGCGGCCGAGGCGGCCGAGCTCCTCCATGTTGCACGCCACGTCCGCGGCCGGGTCGCGGGTGATCCAGTAGACCATCGGCGCGATGGCGTCGAAGTGCTCCGCCACCACCGCGTACGGGAAGGACTCGTTGAGGCAGGCGTTCGGCACCGTGCCGATCAGCGACTCGTCGGGGCCGACCCGCTCCCGGAGCACCGAGGCGTAGGTGGTGACCCGCTCGGTGGTGAGCTGGACGCCCTCGCTCACGGTCTCGATGTCCGCGGAGAACGCGTCGATCCGGTGGCCGTCGGGGGTCACGTAGGAGATCTCGGCGGCGGCCCGCGCGGCGTCGGCGACGGGGTCGTCGAGGTAGGGGAAGTCCCATCCGACGACCTTGAGTCCGGCCTCGTGCGCGGGTGCCAGCAGCCGGTCGAGGTCGGCGTGACCGTAGAACCCGCCCTTCGACGAGCCGAGCCGCACGTACAGGTGGGTGAGGCCCGCGGCGCGGGCCGACTCGACGAGCTGCTCCGGTGTCCGGCCCGTGTGCTCGATGTGGTGGAACCACATCCCCTTGCCGACCGGCAGCAGGTTCGGCGTCGACTCGCCGTCGGGCTCGACCCGGCCGACGGTGGTGCCGGCCACGGCGACCTCCGACTGTCCGCTGGTGTCGGCCTCCGCCGGATCCGCCTGCTCCTCGTGCTCGTCGTCGGCGGGCTCGGGGAGGTCGACGCGGAGCCGGCTCAGCTCGACGGGGCCGGCGACGCGGGTGTCGAGCTCGGCGCGGGTGGCGTCGTCGACGGTGACCAGCGCTGCGGTGCCGAGCACCAGCAGCGCGGCGATCGCGCCGGCGAGGACGCGGACCTCGGGGCCGATCGGCGTCCGCCGTGCTCCGCCCGCGCGTGCTCCGCTCGCGGGGCTCCGGCGTGTCGCCGCCCGGACGGCCAGCCGGAGCAGCCGGAGGACGACCCGGGCCCCGGTCCACGGCGTCAGGGCCGCGACGGGCGATTCGGGCGCGATGGGCCGGGACGTCTGGTTGCGCACGACACCTCCGGGGGCGGTGGACGAGGTGTCGTGTGCTTCGCCGCCGGGGCGACCGTCTCCTGCCCGGTGAGCCCTCATCCGCGCGCGAGCGGCGCGGCTCGCGGCGTGCGCCGGGTTTGTCGCGGCCCGGGAGCATCCGTCGACGACCCCTCGAGGGCCCGTCGGGCCCCTCGAGGGCGAGCGTCTCCTGTTCCGGGCAGCCGCCGTGCGCGACGATACGGCGAGCTCGAGCGGACCCGTTCGGAGGCGCGCATGCGACTCGGTGTCTCCCTGAAGAGCGCCCACGTGGTGGAGGATCCCCGGGAGGGGGCACGGTGGATGGTCGAGCGCGCCGCGGCGTCGCGGCGCGCGGGGCTCGACTCGCTGTTCGTCGGCGACCACCACGCGGTCCCCGTCCCCTACTACCAGAACAGCGTGATCCTCGGGCGCCTCCTCGCCGAGTGGGGTGACGCGCCCGCCGGCGCCCTCTACCTGCTCCCCCTGTGGAACCCGGTGCTCGTCGCGGAGCAGGTCGGGACGCTCGCCGCGCTCGCCGAGGGCCGGTTCGTGCTCCAGTGCGCCATCGGGGCCGGGGAGCGTCAGTTCGCGGCGATGGGCGGTGCGCTCTCCACGCGGCCGTCGCGCTTCGAAGCCGCGCTGGACGTCGTGAGGCGACTGCTCGCCGGCGAGGAGGTGAGCGCCTCGGGGCCCTTCCCCCTCGACGGCGTGCGGATCGCCCCGACGCCCACCGATCCGGTCGAGGTGTGGGTCGGCGGGACGGCGAGCCCGGCGCTCGACCGGGCCGCCCGGCTCGGGGACGCGTGGCTGGCGGGCCCCGAGCTCACCCCGGAGACGGCAGCGGAGCGGCTGCGCGAGTACCGGCGGGCGTGCGAGCGTCACGGGCGCGCCCCGGCGTGCGTGCCGATCCGCCGGGACGTGTTCGTCGGTGCGGACCGGGCCGAGGTGGAGCGCCACGCCCGCCCGGTCCTCGAAGCCGGCTACCGCGGGTTCGACCCCGCGGCGCCGATCGCCGGGACGGCCGACGAGGTGGCCTCCGAGCTGGTCCGCTACGCGGAGGCCGGGTTCACGGACGCGATCGTCCGTCAGCTCGTCGACGACCAGCGCGCGGCGGTCGCCTCGATCGAACGCCTCGCCGAGGTCAAGCGGCTCGTCGCCGACGCGTGAGCAGCGGATCGGGCGACGCGCGCGCCGCCTCGTCGCCGGCGACCGTCCGGGTCCTCGGAGTCGACGGATGGAAGGGTCGGTGGGTCGGCGTGGAGCTGCTCGGGGGCCGCTTCGCCGGGGCGAGGGCCTTCGACGCGCTCGAGGCGGTGCTGGAGCGCGCGGAGGTCGACGGCTTCGGGGTCGACGTCCCGATCGGCCTGCCGGTCGGGGAGTCGATCCGTCCCGCCGACGCCGCGGCGCGCCGCGTGTTGGGCCGCCGGGGCGCGAGCGTCTTCGCCGTCCCGCCCCTCGAGGTCCTGGAGGCGAGCGACTACCGGGAGGCGCTCGCTCGCGCCCGGCGCGTCTGGGGCCGCGGCCTCAGCCGGCAGGCGCACGCGTTGGCGGCCAACGTCCTGGAGGCCGAGCGGTTGCTCCGGTCGGGACGGCTCGACCGGGTGGTGGAGACCCACCCCGAGGTCTCGTTCGCGGCGATGCACGGCGGGCCGCTGCCGTGGTCGAAGAAGACCTGGAACGGTCTGGCGCTCCGCCGCCGGCTGCTCGCCGCCGAGGGGATCGAGGTGGGGGGCGACCTGGGCGGGGCGGGCGCCGCGGCGCCCGACGACGTCCTCGACGCGGCGGCCGCGGCGTGGTCGGCGCACCGGTGGGCCACCGGCGCGGCGCGGACGCTGCCCGAGGACCCGCCCGAGGACCCGGCCGGGCGCCCCACCGCGATCTGGGTGTGAGGAGGGTGCACGGGGTGCGCGCGAGGTGGGCGCGGTGCGAGCGAGGCGCGTCTCGCGCCCGTGCGCGGACCGGGCTGTGAGCCGGGCCTGCGCCGGGTGAGGGCCGGATCGAGGTCGGCGGAGCCCTCCCGGTAGTGTCTGGCGCACTTCGCACGGTGGCACGGGAGGGAGCGTTGCTGACCGAGACGGGCGAGCAGACCGGAGGCCGGCCGGCACCGGAGCCGGTTCGGCGCCGACGCCGGTCGCGGAACTGGATCCTCGACCTCTACTCGACGTCGGTCGGGAAGAAGTACGTGATGGCGGTCACGGGCATCGTGCTGCTCGGCTTCGTCTTCTTCCACATGGTCGGCAACCTCCACGTCTACGAGGGGCCGGAGCGGTTCAACGCCTACGCCGAGGGCCTCCGCGACTTCGGCGAGCCGCTGTTCTCCCGCACGCTGATCCTGTGGCTCGTGCGCGCGGTGCTGATCGCCGCGTTCGTGCTCCACATCCACGCCGCGTACGGCCTCACGCGGATCAACCGGCAGGCCCGGGCCGCGGGCGGGTACGCGGGCTCGCGCGACTACGTCGCCGCCGACTTCGCCAGCCGCACGATGCGGTGGACCGGCGTCATCGTCGCGCTCTTCCTGGTCTTCCACCTCTTCGACCTGACGTGGGGGCAGGCCAACCCCGAGTTCGAGCGCGGCGCCGTGTACGCCAACCTCGTCGCCAGCTTCGAGCGGGTGCCCGTGGCGGTCACCTACGTGGTGGCCAACCTGGCGTTGGGGCTGCACATCTACCACGGGGCCTGGAGCATGTTCCAGAGCCTCGGGGCCAACCACCCCCGCTTCAACCACCTGAGACGGCTGTTCGCCGTCGCCTTCGCGGCGGTGATCACCGTCGGCAACGTCCTGTTCCCGATCATGGTCCAGGTCGGCGTCGTCGACTGACCGAGGTGATGTGATGACGACGGACACGCTCGCGCTCGACGCCAAGATCCCTCCGGGTCCGCTCGCGGAGAAGTGGGACAACCACCGCTTCGACATGCGGTTGGTCGCGCCGAACAACAAGCGGAAGTTCGAGATCATCGTCGTCGGCACCGGCCTCGCCGGCGCGTCCGCGGCGGCGAGCCTCGGCGAGCTCGGCTACCGCGTCAAGGTCTTCACCTTCCACGACACGCCCAGGCGAGCCCACTCGATCGCGGCGCAGGGCGGCATCAACGCGGCGAAGAACTACAAGAACGACGGCGACTCCATCCACCGCCTCTTCTACGACACGGTGAAGGGCGGCGACTACCGCTCGCGGGAAGCCAACGTGCACCGGCTGGCGCAGGTCAGCGTCGAGATCATCGACCAGGCCGTGGCGCAGGGCGTCCCCTTCGCCCGCGAGTACGGCGGGTTGCTCGACAACCGCTCCTTCGGTGGTGCCCAGGTCTCCCGCACCTTCTACGCGCGGGGCCAGACCGGCCAGCAGCTCCTGCTCGGCGCCTACCAGGCGCTCATGCACCAGGTCGACGAGGGCACCGTCGATCTGCACACCCGCACCGAGATGCTCGACGTGGTCGTCAAGAACGGGCGAGCGGTCGGCGTCGTCGTGCGCGACCTGGTCACCGGAGAGATCAGCACCCACTCGGCGCACGCGGTGGTGCTGGCCACCGGCGGGTACTCGAACGCCTTCTTCCTCTCGACCAACGCCAAGGGCTGCAACGTCTCGGCCGTGTGGAGGGCGCATCGCAAGGGCGCGCTGTTCGCCAACCCCTGCTTCACCCAGATCCATCCCACCTGCATCCCCCCGGCGGAGGACTTCCAGTCGAAGCTGACGCTCATGTCGGAGTCCCTGCGCAACGACGGGCGGGTCTGGGTGCCCGAGCAGTTCGACGATCCCCGCCCTCCCGACGAGATCCCCGAGAGCGAGCGGGACTACTACCTGGAGCGGATCTACCCGGCGTTCGGCAACCTCGTCCCCCGCGACGTGGCCTCCCGGGCGGCCAAGCGGATGGTCGACCAGGGCAAGGGTGTCGGGCCCCGCAAGAACGGCGTGTACCTGGACTTCGAGGACGCGGTCGACCGCCTCGGCGTCGAGGCGATCGAGGAGAAGTACGGGAACCTCTTCGAGATGTACGAGCGCATCACCGACGAGGATCCCTACCGCGTCCCCATGCGGATCTACCCCGCTCCCCACTACACGATGGGCGGGCTCTGGGTCGACTACAACCTGATGACGACGATCCCGGGCCTGTACGCGATCGGCGAGGCCAACTTCTCGGACCACGGCGCCAACCGGCTGGGCGCCTCCGCGCTCATGCAGGGCCTCGCGGACGGCTACTTCATCCTCCCGTACACGATCGGGGACTACCTCGCCGGCATGCTGGGCGATCCGACCGTCCCCGTCGACGATCCGGCGTTCCGCGAGAGCGCCCGGGCGGTCGAGGACCAGGTGCGGGGGCTGCTCTCGGTCGGCGGGAGCCGTACCGTCGACGACTTCCACCGCGAGCTGGGCCGGATCGTGTGGGAGCACTGCGGCATGGCCCGCTCGAAGGAGGGCCTCGAGAAGGCCCTGTCGGAGATCCCGGCCCTCCACGAGGAGTTCCGCAAGGACGTGCGGGTGCTGGGCAGCGCGGACACCCTCAACCAGAGCCTCGAGAAGGCGGGGCGGGTCGACGACTTCTTCGAGATGACCCAGCTCATGTGCCGGGACGCCCTCCACCGCGAGGAGTCCTGCGGCGGGCACTTCCGCGTGGAGCACCAGACCGAGGAGGGCGAGGCGCTGCGAGACGACGAGCACTTCTCGTACGTCGCCGCGTGGGGTTGGACGGGCGACCCCGGCGAGGCGACCTTCCACGAGGAGCCCCTCGAGTTCGAGTACGCGAAGCCGACCCAGCGGTCGTACAAGTGACGGCCCCGCGACCGTCGGCGCCGACGACCCCCCGGAGGTGGTTCGGTTGCGGTTGACCGTGAAGGTGTGGCGTCAGGCCGGTCCCGGTCGTCCCGGGAGCATGGAGACCCACGAGCTCGACGACGTCAGCCCGGAGATGTCGTTCCTCGAGATGCTCGACGTGCTCAACGAGCGGTTGACGGCGCAGGGCGAGGAGCCGGTGGCCTTCGACCACGACTGCCGCGAGGGGATCTGCGGGTCGTGCGGTCTGATGATCAACGGGCAGGCGCACGGCCCCGAGCTCGGCACCGCGACCTGCCAGCTCCACATGCGGAAGTTCCGCGACGGCGACACGATCGAGATCGAGCCGTGGAGAGCACGGGCGTTCCCGGTGCTCAAGGACCTGGTGGTGGACCGCAGCGCCTTCGACCGGGTGGTCGAGGCCGGCGGGTACATCACGGCGCCGACGGGCAGCGCACCGGACGCCAACCTGGTGCCGGTGCCCAAGGAGGTGGCCGACACCGCGTTCGACGCCGCGGCCTGCATCGGGTGCGGGGCGTGCGTGGCGGCCTGCCCGAACTCCGCCGCGCAGCTCTTCACCGCCGCGAAGCTCGCGCACCTCAACCTGCTGCCCCAGGGGCAGGCGGAGCGCTGGAGCCGCACCGAGGCGATGGTGGAGACGATGGAGGACTTCTTCGGCTCCTGCACCAACCACGGCGAGTGCGAGCGCGCGTGTCCGAAGTCGATCAGCATCGACTTCATCGCGCTGATGAACCGCGACTACCTGAAGGCCAAGCGCACGAACCGCCGCCTCGCCTCCCAGCACGACTGAGCCCCGCGTCGCGCCGCGACCCGGCTCCGCGTTTCGGTACGAGCGCGCGGACGTGGCGGCTCGCCGTGCACGTCCGGCGGGTGTCAGGAGCCGCGGTGGTGCGAGAGGCCGAGGCGCTCCTGGACGGCGTGGAGGAGCAGCGGTCCGTAGTCGTTGACGACCACGCCGACGTCGGGGTGGCGCAGCGTCACCGAGGCCGCGTCGGCCCGCAGCGGGCCGCCGAGCGAGCCCACGTAGGTCACGGCGTCGGCCGGGATCCCTCCCGACCACCTCCGGCGGGTGCCCTCGGAGGTCTCGACCTCCACCTCCGCGCTCACCAGCGTGGAGCGGCGCTCGTTGACGACGTGCAGGTCGCCGGTGCGCGGGTCGACCATCGGCAGCACGGGCCGGCAGGCCTGCGCGAGCGCGTGGAACCCGCGCTTGGGCTCGCGGCGGTGGTCGAGGACCGACCAGGTGACGGCGGGGAGGGCGTCGGCGAAGCAGAACTGGAGGAAGCCGCCCCCGGGCCGGTACTTGAGGCGCCGCAGGTCCTCGACCTGGAGCTGGACGAGCGCGGCCTGGTACGCCTGGGTGGCGTCCCGCCACGAGTCGAAGTCGGGGTGGTCGCCGGGCGGCACGTGGCGCTCGAAGTACAGGCGCTGGCAGGCGTGACGCTCGAGGAGTCGCCCCCAGTCGAGGTCGGGCCACCGCCCTGGCTCCATGAAGTCGGCGTCGGCGGGCACCGCCTGCGCGCCGAACTCGCTCACGAACCGTGCGAGGCGCGGCCACCGCCGCAGGGTCCCGGCCAGGTCCGCGAGGTGGCCGAGGTACCAGCCGAAGTAGAGGTGCGAGTCGGTGCCGCCGTGGGCGGGCCCCGGGAGGATCCCCGAGTGGGGGTTCACGGGGCGGGACCCGTCGCTGCGCTCGATGGCGCGGCGGACGGTGCGGTCGAGCACGGTCTTGTTCCAGGTGGGGGAGAGCATCGAGGCCACGAGCTTCGCCGCGCCCGCGGGGGTGGGGCGCTCGCCGGTGGGGACGTCGACCGCCAGCGGCTCGTTGTGGGCGCACCAGAGCACGACGGAGGGATGGTGGCCGAGCAGGTCGACCATGCCCCGCGCCTGGCGGGCGGACTCCTTGCGGGCGCCGCGGGCGTAGCCCCACTGGAGGGGGAAGTCCTGCCAGAGGAGCAGGCCCTCCTCGTCGGCGGCCTCGTAGAGCTCGGGTCGCGTGACGTGGGCGTGCACCCGCAGCATGTCGAGGTTCGCCTCGGCCGCGAGCTCCACGTCCCGACGCAGCTCGTCGGGTGACGCGTCGGCGAGCTCCATCCGCGTCGGCCCGTGGTTCGACCCCATCACGTACGTCCGCTCGCCGTTGACGTGCAGCTTCCAGTCGACGAGGCGGACCTCGCGGAAGCCGGTCCGGCACCGGCTCCGGTCGCTGGGCTCCCCGTCGACCTCGACCTCCACCTCGAGGTCGCAGAGCGGCTGCTCGCCGAGGCGTCGCGGCCACCACAGCGGCGGCCGGTCCACCTCCAGGCGCCACTCGAGGTGGTTGGGGCCCGCCGCGAGCTGCTCGTCGCGGGTCCAGTCGATCTCGCGGCCGGCTCCGGTCAGGCGGGCGGTGAGCCGGACCGGCAGCGGGGCCTCGACGCCCGAGCGCGGGACGTCGATCGTGAGGTCGACGCTGAGGCGCCCCCGCTCCTCGGTCGCCTCGACGCACACCGTCCGCATGCGGGCGATGCGCGCCGGGCCGGTCTCGACGATCCGCACCGGACGCCACAGGCCACCGGGGTTCCAGGTCGAGTCGAGGCAGTCCCAGTGGGAGAAGACGCCGGTGATCAGGCGCTTGGCGGTGCGGTCGCTCTGGCGGGGGCAGGCCACCTCCACGGCGACGAGGTGCTCGGAGCGCTCGGTGGACTGCTCGGTGATCTCGTGGGCGTGCGGGAGGAAGTAGCCCTCGGTCGCCCCGAGGTAGGCGCCGTCGCACCAGGTGTCGGCGTCGTAGAAGACGCCGTCGAGGACGAGGAACCGGCGCCGCTCCGGCGCGGGCGGGTCGGTCTCGAAGCGGTGGCGGTAGAGGACCGGCCCGTCCGAGTCCGCCAGCTCGGGCACCGAGCGCCAATGGCCGGGGACGGGCACCTCGAGCCAGTCGCGGTCGTCGAGGTCGGGTTCGGCGAAGCGCCGGTGGAGGTCGCCCTCGCCGGGACGGGCGCGCCAGGTCCCCGACAGGTCGAGGATGTCGCTCACCTCTGCTGCCACGGGTCGCGGGCGCGGGCCACCGGGAGGCGGGGCGACGAGGGGGCCGGGCTCAGGCCGTCGCCTCCAGCTTGTTCTGCTTCAGCTCGTCGAAGGGGACGTCCTTGTCGTGGCGTGGCTCGCGGGGCAGTCCGAGGACGCGCTCTCCGATGATGTTCTTCTGGATCTCGTCGGTGCCGCCGTAGATCGACGGCGCGGGGCTGAAGAGGGCCATCTCCTGGATCATGCCTCCGGTCCGGGCGTCCTCGCCCATGAGCATGCCGTGGGCGCCCAGGATGGAGAGGCCGGTGTCGCGGGCTCGGCGGATGATCCGCGACATGTTCAGCTTCATGGTCGAGACCTCGGCTCCCGGCCCCTTGCCGGCCTTGGCCTTGGCCTTCACCCGCAGCGACGTGTACTTGCTGATCTGCTCGAGGGTGTAGAGCGTGGCGAGCTCCTGGCGGAGGACGCGGTCGCCGGCCTTCCCGGAGCGCTGTGCCTCCTCGATCATGAGCCGGGAGCCGAACGCGGCGAAGACGGCGCCGGTGCCGCTGCGGGGGCCCTGCTTGGGGGTGTGGTCCCCGGCGCGGCGGTCCAGGAGCCCGGCCTTCTCGCCCGGCGGCAACCCTCCGGCGGCGTCGCTCCCGCCACCGAGGCCGGAGCGCTCGTTGGCGAGGGTGGTGTTGGCGACCGCCCAGCCGTTGCCCTCGTCGCCGATGATGCAGCCCGGTCGGACGCGAGCTCCGTCCATGAACACCTCGTTGAACAGCGCCCGCCCGGTCATCTCCTTGATGGGCCGGACCTCGATGCCGGGTTGGTCCATCTCGATGGCGAAGTAGGTGATCCCCTGGTGCTTGGGGAGGTGGAAGTCGCTGCGGGCGATGAGCATCCCGAGGCTGGCGTGCTGGGCTCCAGACGACCACACCTTCTGACCGGTGACGACCCACTCGTCGCCGTCCCGCTCGGCGCGGGTCTGGATGCCGGCGAGGTCGGAGCCGGCGTTGGGCTCGGAGAAGAGCTGGCACCAAGCCTCCTCGCCCTTGAGCATCGGGGGGAGGTAGCGGCGCTTCTGCTCGTCGGTGCCGTGGCTGATGATGGTGGGGCCGGCGAGCATGACGCCGAGGCCGCCGGGACCGCCGGGGACGCCTGCGGCGCGCATCTCGTCGGAGACGAGCTTCGCGAGCTCGCCGGAGAGGCCCCGCCCGTACCACTCCTCGGGCCAGGCGGGTTGGGTCCAGCGCCCCTCGAAGAGCCGCTTCCACCACTCGCGCATCGTGATGTCGGGGTCCCAGTTGTCGTCGATCCAGGCCCGGACCTCGTCGCGGAGCTCCCGGGCTTCCTTCGACTCCTGGATGTCCTCCTCGACGACAGCCACGGCGGACCTCCCTCGGATCGTCACCACCGGAATCGCGTCGGCGTCGGCGTGATCGCGTCACCATCGGAATTGACTGCTCGGTCAAGTTTCCCAGACGCGGGCGCGACGCACAATCCGCGGCCGACACCGGGTGCCGCCACCCGCGGGGTCCGCGATACCACAGGACCGGCGGGGTCTGCTCGTGAGCCTCGGGGTCCCTCGGGCAGCTCGCCGCGCGCGGGCGGCGTGTGTGGGAGCGGGCGCTAGTCTCCTCGACAGCCGGGTCGACACCTCGACGGAGGAGCAGCACATGACCCAGCAGCGTTGGAGCCTCGCCCAGCTCAAGTACTCGGGGTGGGTGTCGCGCCCCGTCAAGGACGAGATCCGCCAGAACGCCGTCGCTCGCATCGGCGAGGGCAAGCCGCTCGTCGACGGCCTGGTCGGCTACGACGAGACGGTGCTGCCCCAGCTCGAGAACGCGCTCCTCGCCGGCCACGACGTGATCTTCCTCGGCGAGCGCGGCCAGGCCAAGACCCGCATGATCAGGGGCCTCGTCGGGCTGCTCGACGAGTGGGCCCCCACCATCGCGGGGAGCGAGATCAACGACGACCCGTACCAGCCCGTGTCCCGCTACGCGCGCGAGATGGTCGCCCACTACGGCGACGAGACGCCGATCGAGTGGATCCACCGGTCGCGGCGCTTCGGGGAGAAGCTGGCGACGCCCGACACGTCGATCGCGGACCTCATCGGCGAGGTCGACCCGATCAAGGTCGCCGAGGGCCGCTACCTCTCCGACGAGCTGACCATCCACTACGGGCTCGTGCCGCGCACCAACCGCGGCATCTTCGCCATCAACGAGCTCCCCGACCTCGCCGAGCGGATCCAGGTCGGGCTCCTCAACGTGCTCGAGGAGCGCGACGTGCAGATCCGGGGCTACAAGATCCGGCTCCCGCTCGACGTGATGCTCGTGGCGTCCGCCAACCCCGAGGACTACACGAGCCGGGGGCGGATCATCACGCCCCTCAAGGACCGGTTCGGCTCCCAGATCCGCACCCACTACCCGCTCGACCTCGACCACGAGATGACGGTCGTCGACCAGGAGCAGCGGACGCTCGAGGTGGAGGGGCTCCGCGTCGAGGTCCCCCGCTTCATGGACGAGGTGGTCGGGCGGCTCAGCCAGCTCGCCCGCCAGTCCCCGCACGTCAACCAGCGCTCCGGGGTCTCGGTCCGCCTCTCGATCGCCAACCACGAGACGCTCGTCGCCAACGCCGCCCGCCGGGCGCTGCGGGCCGGCGAGCGGGAGGTCGTGCCGCGGGTCACCGATCTCGAGGCCATCGCCGCCTCCACCGCCGGGAAGATCGAGGTCGAGATGCTCGACGAGGGGCGCGACGGGGAGATCGTGGACCGACTGGTGCGCACCGCGATCCTCGAGGTGTTCAAGGAGCGCCTCGGCGCCGACCGGTTCGGCGAGCTCCTCGAGCGGTTCCAGGAGGGCCTCGTGGTCGACGTGGGCGACGACGTGGCCGCCGAGCGCTACGCGGAGCAGCTCGGCGACCTGCCGGGCCTCCGGGGCGCCCTGGAGGAGCTCGGGGTGGGGGAGACCCCGGCGGGGATCGCCTCGGCGACCGAGTTCGTGCTCGAGGGCCTCCACCTCTCCAAGCGGCTCAACAAGGACGCGGTCGGCGCCCGGGCCAGCTACCGCGGGCGCGGCCTCGCCTCGGGCGGTTCCGGCGAGCGGGGCGGGGACTGACCCGCGCCCTCGAGGGACCACGACGGACCACGAGGGACGACGGACGACGGGGGACCCGAGGGTCGTCGCCGGCGGTCACCCGGTAACCTCGGTTCCGTGCCTCACTCGTTCCGCTACTCGGTCTGGGACGGCACCCAAGCCGTCCCGGACCTCACCGCCGACGCGCTGCTCGAGGAGGTCGGCGACGACCTCCTCTACCACGGGGACCTCGACGCGGCGCTGCGCCGCCTCATGCAGCAGGGATCCGAGGGCCCCGAGGGTGAGCGCCTCCAGGGTCTCCGGGAGCTGATGGAGCGCCTCCGGGAGCGGCGCCAGGAGGAGCTGGACCGCTACGACCTCGGTGGCGTCTACGGCGACGTGGCCGAGCGCCTCGACGAGGTGCTCGACATGGAGCACCGTGGCATCGAGCGGCGCCTCGACGAGGTGCACGAGGAGGGCGACCAGCGGCGCGAGGAGATCGTCGAGCAGCTCGCTGCCGAGCGCCGCCGCCAGCTCGCGGAGATGCCACCGGACCTCGCGGGGCGGGTGCAGTCGCTCCAGCAGTACGACTTCATGGACGACGAGGCGCGGGAGCGCTTCGAGGGGCTCGTCGACGAGCTGCGCCAGGAGCTGCTCCAGAGCACCTTCAACCAGATGCAGGGCGCGCTCGAGAACGTCACGCCCGAGCAGATGGCGCGGATGAAGGACATGATGGCCGAGCTGAACCAGATGCTCGAACAGCGCGAGCGGGGCGAGCAGCCCGACTTCGACGGCTTCATGGACCGCTACGGGGACTTCTTCCCCGGCGACCCCCAGGACCTCGACGAGCTGCTCGAGCAGATGGCCCGCTCGATGGCGCAGATGCAGTCGCTCCTCCAGTCGATGACACCCGAGCAGCGGCGCCAGCTCCAGGAGCTCGGCGAGAGCCTCCTCGACGACCTCGACCTGCGCTGGCAGGTCGACCAGCTCGCGCAGAACCTCCAGCAGGCGTTCCCCGACCTGCCGTGGCAGCGGCAGATGCAGTTCTCGGGCCAGGAGCCACTCGACATGGCGGGAGCCGCCGGCCTGCTCGACCGCCTCGACGACATCGACGCGCTCGAGCAGCTCATGCGCGACGCCACCGAGCCCGGCGCGCTGGCCGAGGTCGACTTCGACAAGGCGGCGGAGCTGCTCGGCGAAGACGCCGCCCACTCGCTCGAGCGGCTGGCCGAGCTCGCGAGGACGCTCGAGGACGCGGGGCTGATCGAGCAGCGGGAGGGCCGCTACCAGCTCACGCCGCGGGGCATGCGCCGGATCGGCCAGCAGGCGCTCGGCGACCTCTTCACGCGCCTGGCGCGCGACCGGATCGGCCGGCACGAGTCGACGTACTCGGGGGCCGGCGTCGAGCCGGAGTTCTCCACCAAGGCCTACGAGTTCGGCGATCCGTTCCGCCTCGACGTGCAGGAGACGGTCCGCAACGCGATACGCCGGGTCGGGCCCGGCACGCCGGTGACGCTCTCACCCGAGGACTTCGAGGTCGAGCGGACCGAGCACCTCACCCGCTCGGCGACCGTGCTCATGGTGGACCTGTCGTTGTCGATGCCGATGCGCGACAACTTCCTGGCCGCCAAGAAGGTGACGATGGCGCTGCACTCGCTCATCTCCGAGCGCTTCCCCCGCGACTTCCTGGGGATCGTGGGCTTCTCCGAGGTGGCTCGCGAGATCGAGCCGGCGGAGATCCCCGAGGTGTCGTGGGACTTCGTCTACGGGACGAACATGCAGCACGGGTTCCTGCTGGCGCGGCGGATGCTCGCCCGGCAGCCGGGGACGAAGCAGATCATCATGATCACCGACGGCGAGCCCACCGCCCACGTCGAGGCGGACGGCGAGGTCTTCTTCTCCTACCCGCCGGTGCCGCGCACGATCGAGGAGACCCTGCGCGAGGTGATGCGTGCCACCGCGGAGGGGATCCGGATCAACACGTTCATGTTGGACCCCAGCTACCACCTCCGGGAGTTCGTCGAGCGGATGACCCGGATGAACCGGGGTCGGGCGTTCTTCACGTCGCCCGAGACCCTGGGCGACTACGTGCTCGTCGACTTCATCGACCAGAAGCGCCAGCGCCGCCGGGCGAGCTGAGGCGCCGGCGCCGCCGGGTTCGTCACCGGGCGCAGCCGTCGGGGCTGCGGGGGGTGAAGCACCCCACGAGGGGCCGAACGGGGCGCGGGACCCAGAAGCCGCATCGCGTCACGAGCTTGCATCGTCCTGGTGTCGCGCTCGCGTAGAAGGGGCCGTTCGCACGGTTCTGGTGACGGTGGGGAATTCAAGTGGTCTCCGTCGGGCGCCGATGCTCTCCACGGCCGATCGTTCCGCAGGAAGGCGAGGTCGCTCCCGTGGCCCCATCGATCACCGACGAAGCTCGATCGGTCGGCCTGCGTCGCCAGGAGCTGTCCCTCGCGGACGTCGACCGCCGCCGCATCCAGCTCTGGATGCTCGCGCTGCTGGTGGTCGCGTCCAGCGCGGTGCTGGGCACCGTCATCTCCGAGGAGCTGCCCGGGGTCCTCGCCACGACGCCGCTGTGGTTGCTGCGGCTCGCGCTCGCGCTGCTCGCCATCGGCTTCTTCATGTACGTCATGGAGAAGGAGTTCCAGCTCCGCCGGCTCCAGGCCATGCTCATCGACGAGCGCGTCCTCGCCACCGCCTACGCCCGGCGTGCGGCCGAGCTCGAGTCGTTGGTGAGCGCCTCGCACGCGGTGAACGAGTCGCTGGCCCTGGCCGACGTGCTCGACGCGCTCCTCGCGGGCGCCATCGACGTCGTCGACGGCGCCGACGGCGCCGTGATGCTGGTCGAGGAGATGCCCACGGCACAGGGGTCGTCGCCGATCCTGCGCGCCGCCGCGGTGCGTGGCGAGCGCCGCGTCACGGGCGAGACGGCCGGTTTGGAGTCGGGCTACGTGGGTCTCGCCGCCTGCACCCGGGTGCCGCAGCGCGCGGAGGCGGACGGCGAGCTTCCCGGCCGTCTGTTCGTGCCGCTCGTGCACCGCGAGGAGCTCCTCGGTGTCCTCGAGATCGGGGCGACCGCCGACGAGGAGTTCGACGAGCACAGCCTCCGGCTGCTGGTGGTCTTCGCCGAGTACGTCTCGGTGAGCGTGGCGAACGCGCGCCTCTACGAGGCACAGCGCGAGCGGGTGGCCGAGCTCACCGAGCTCGACGAGCTGAAGTCCGAGTTCCTCGCCACCGTCAGCCACGAGCTCAAGACGCCGCTGACCTCGATCATCGGCTCGGTCTCGACGATCCGCCGGGCCGCTCTGACGACCGCGGAGCGCGAGCAGCTCCTCGGCACGGCCGAGCGTCAGGCGCAGCGACTCGCCTCGCTCGTCGACCAGCTCCTGGTGGCGGGCCGACTCGAGGACCGCCGTCCGTCGGGAGATGCCGCCAGCGACCTCGCTGCGGTCGCCTGCACGGTCGTCGAGGACTTCGAGAGCACCGGCCGGCCGGTGATCCGGACCCTTCCCCGGGAGTGCGTCGTGGCCGTGGACTCGGAGGGCCTCCAGCACGTGCTCTGG
The DNA here is from genome assembly GCA_964438505.1 of uncultured Burkholderiales bacterium. Lineage (GTDB taxonomy): Bacteria > Actinomycetota > Acidimicrobiia > IMCC26256 > JACPCJ01 > CAYTKN01. Next base: position 12,162 of record CAYTKN010000035.1, on the reverse strand, counting down.
AACCTGCTCGACAACGCCCACAAGTACGGATCCGAGCCGGTGGAGCTGCGGGTCGACGTGCGGGGCGAGATGGCGATCCTGTCGGTGGTCGACGGGGGCGACGGCGTTCCCCTCGAGGCTCGCGAGCGGGTCTTCGAGCGCTTCTGCCGGTTGGACGCCGACGGAGGTCGATCGGGGATGGGGCTCGGTCTCCCCATCGTGCGGGAGGTGGCCGAGGCCTCGGGCGGGCGCGTCTGGGTGGACGACGCTCCCGGCGGCGGCGCGGCCTTCCGCGTGGCGATCCCCCTCGCCGGTGGACACGGGCATCGCGCCGCGGGCGCGCCACGCTCCGGTACTGTGAGTGCCGCTCAGGCCGGCTGACGACCGCGGGGACCATGGCCCGGACGAAGGTGCTCATCGTCGACGACGAGCCCGACATCCTGTTGATGATGCGGGTGAACCTCGAGGGCGAGGGGTTCGAGACGATCCTCGCCGCCGACGGGGAGACGGCCCTGGACCAGATCCGCGAGCACGCGCCCGACGTGGTGCTCCTCGACGTGATGATGCCCGTCCTGGACGGTTGGGGGGTCCTGGAGTCCCTCACGGGTGAGGCCCGCGAGCGTCCGGCGGTCGTGGTGGTCTCGGCGAAGGCCGCGCCCGCCGATCTGGCGCGTGCCTACCGGCTCGGCGCCGCCGACTACGTGACCAAGCCGTTCAGCATGGACGGTCTGGTGGACGTGATCCACGAGGTGCTCCAGCGCAGCGAGGAGGACCACCGCCGGCGTCGCGAGGAGGCGCTCGCGGACCTCGGCGTGGACGAGCACGCCTGATTCCCGCTCGAGGAACTCGGAGCGAGCGCCACCCACGCAGCGCCACCCACGCAGCGCCACCCACCCAGCGCGTCGGCGATCGTGGGTGGTCTGGGCGGGCTCGTCTTCCGCCCGGCTTCCCGGGTCGAGCCGCGCTCCGCGTCGGATCGACCACCCAGGGCGTCGAACCGTGAAATTCCCCCCTTGCGCCCGTGGCCTCCGCATGGCATGGTGACATTGTTGTAATTACACGGGCCCGATTCGCGGTGCGGGAGTCGTTCCCGCCTCCCACGTCCGCGAGCCGGGCTCCCGGGACGTCAAGGGGGCGACCGGTGGAATCGTTCCATGCCCAACTGCGTGTGGGGGATCGGAGCTGGCAGGTGCGCGCCAACTGCCTGGGCGTCGATCCCGACCTGTTCTTCCCCGAGCGCGGCGCTTCCACCAAGGAGGCCAAGGGGGTGTGCCGGGGCTGCGAGGTCCGCCTCGAGTGCCTCGAGTACGCGCTCCGCAACGGCGAGAAGTTCGGGATCTGGGGCGGCCTCTCCGAGCGGGAGCGCCGGCGGATCCGCCGCCAGCGGACCCTCGCTCGCCGAGCGGCGGCGGCCGGACGCCCCGCCTGACCCGAGTTCCTGCACACACAGGGTCGTCGGGCCCGGCCACCGCCCGGGCGCCGCGCCCCCGGTGGTGGAGGTGGCCCCCCAAAGGGCCCCATGGGCCCGCCGGGGCCCCCCGGGCCTGC
>CAYTKN010000035.1:0-10625 GCA_964438505.1 uncultured Burkholderiales bacterium | reverse complement strand
CCGCGCGCCCCGCGGGGGGGGGCCGCCCCCCCCCCCCTCCCCCGATTCCCCCCACACCCGGGGTGGTCCCCCCCTCCCACCCCGGGGCCCCCACGACCCTGTTCGTGTCGGAGCCACCGCAAGGGGCCACATGGGCCCACGTCGGCCACCCGGGCTTCCCCGAAGCGGGAGCAGAGCTCCGGAGGGACGCGTCAGGACAGCACCCCGGCTCGTGCGAGGCGCGCCTCGACGGTGTCGCCGTCGTCGAGGCCGGCCCACGCCCTGAGCTCGGGGCTGCACCGCTCCAGCTCCACGGCCGGCAGGAGCCCGACCAGCTCCACGGCGGCGACCTCGGCGCGCTCGGCACGGGCGGCGTCGCGCACCGCGGCGAAGGTCGCTTCGAGGCCGGTGCGCTCCAGGTCGACGAGGTTCATCGACACCTGCGCTGCGGCCTGCGAGTCGAGGCGGAAGCCGAGTGCCCGGACACCGGGGAGGCCGCCGTCGCGCTCCCGGACCCGCCGCGCGAGGCGTCGGGCGAGGTCGAGGTCGTCGCGGTCGAGCCGGACGTTGACGGCCACGAGCAGGTCTCGGGCGCCCACCGCCGCGGCGCCCATCGTGGCGTGGGGGCGGGCCGGGCCGAAGTCGGGTGGACGGGAGGCGAACGCCTCCGCGCGGACCGCGGGCAGCGACCGTCGCTGCGGGTCGGCATCCTCGTAGAGGAACACGGGGACCTCGAGGGTGCCACCGAGCCAGCCGGCGAACCGGTGGGCGGCGTCCACGGCCTCCTGCCGGTCGCCGGGGTCCAGGGCCACGAAGGGGACCACGTCGAGGGCGCCCAGGCGCGGGTGCACGCCCCCGCGGTGGAGGCCGACGTCGAGCAGCTCGGCGCTGCGCCGCGCCAGCGTGCGGGCCCCCAGCTCCACCGTCTCGAGCCGACCGCCGAGGGTGAGCACGGAGCGGTGGTGGTCGGGATCGGTGTGGACGTCGAGGAGCGCGGCGCCGCACGCCGAGGCGAGGGCGTCGACCACGGTTCGGTCGCGACCCTCGGACACGTTGGCCACGCACTCGAAGCAGCCGCGCAGCGCCGGGGCCGAGGCGGCGGAGGCAGCGGAGGCGGTCACGGCACGAAGCGTAGGAGCCGGCAGGCACGTCGGAGTGCACTCGGGAATGCACGCAGGAGCCGGCGAGCGGCCCGATAGCATCAGCCGCCGTGGAGATCGGCCTCGCACTGCCCCACTACGACTTCTCCGTGCCCGGCGAGAACCCGCTGAGCTGGGAGACGCTCCTCGGGTACGCGCGTGACGCCGAGGCGCAGGGCTTCGACGCCGTGTACGTCTCGGACCACCTGGTCTTCGACGTCGCGAAGTACGGCGGGGGTCCCGACGAGTACGGCACCTTCGAGGCGCTGGTGACGCTCGCCGCGCTCGGGCGCGAGGTGCCCCGCGTGCGGTTGGGGACGCTCGTGCTCTGCGAGGTGCTGCGCTCACCCGGTGTGCTGGCCAAGACGCTCGCCAGCCTCGACCGGATCGTGGGCGGCCGCCTCGACGTCGGGCTCGGCGCCGGCTGGTACACCCCCGACTACGAGATGCTGGGGATGGACGTGCCCGGTGCCGGCGAACGGGTCACCCGCCTCGGCGAGACGCTCGACATCGTCACCGGCGTGATCGGCGGCGGGCCGTACAGCTACGAGGGCCGGTTCCATTCGGTGCGCAGCGCCGTGGCCAAGCCACCGTCGCTCCAGACGCCGCGCCCCCGCGTCTTCGTGGGGGCCAAGGGCGACCGCATGATCCGCCTCGCCGCGCAGCGCGCGGACGGGTGGAACACGGTGTGGGTCTGGGAGCCCGAGGCCTACGCGGAGCGGCTGCGGGTGTTCGAACGCGCCTGCGAGGAGGTGGGTCGCGACCCGGCTCGGGCCTGGCGCACCCTGGGTCTCTACACGCTGGTGGGCGAGGACGAGGCCGACCTCGCCGCCCGCTACCGGCGGATGCAGGAGCAGGCGCCCGGAGGCATGCTCGACGGCGTCGGCCTCGACGAGTGGCGCGCGGGTCGCCTGGTCGGCACGGTGGACGAGGTCCGTGCCCAGCTCCGGGACTGGAAGGAGCTGGGTGTCCATCAGCTCGTCGCCTGCGTGGGCCCCTTGCCGTTCGCGGTGAGCCACCCCGAGGACGTCGCCCTCGCCGCACATGCGCTCACGGGCGCTGTGTGACGCCCGAGGGCCCCGCCCGGCGTGGCCGGTGTACCCTGCTGGGAGGAATCGAAGGAGGACGCCATGCCCACCATCGGTGCCGGTGAGCTGATCATCATCCTCGTCATCGTCCTGATCGTCTTCGGCTCCAGCCGTCTGCCGAAGCTGGCCCGCTCGATCGGTCAGGCCTCCAAGGAGTTCCGGCGGGGCGTCGACGAAGCGGAGGCTTCGGCAGACGAGGCAGGCGAACCCGGCGAGGACGACCGGGGCGACGCCGACGAGGAGCAGGCCGGCGGACGGAAGGCGCAGAAGGCGCAGCGCAAGAAGAAGAGCTGAGCGGGTCCCGGCGAGGGCTCGGTCACTCGTTCGGCGGATCGGGTGCGCTCGACGCGTCAGCGCTGCGGGCACGCGCCAGCCGGCGGCGCCGCTTCAGGATCCGCCGCCGCTCCCGCTCGGAGCACCCGCCCCACACGCCGTGGTCGATGCGGTGGCGGAGCGCATACTCCAGGCATTCCACTCGAACCGAGCAATCGGCGCAGATCTTCCGCGCCTGCTCGACACCGACGCCGTCGGAGGGGAAGAACTCGGACGCGTCGTACCCGCGACAGCGCGCTCGGAGCATCCACTCGTTGCTCTCGTCGACTTCGTGCCCGTCAGAGACCATGGTCACCCATTGAAACGTTCGCGAGCCGCGTTTCGTTCCCGCCTTCCTGTTCGGACCCGCCACGGGGACCGGATGGCCGATCGCCCCGGGGGCATCACCCGCGGACCGGCGGCATCGGGGCGCGACGGGACGCGTCGACTCCACCGTGCCACGCTCGTAGGGTCGTGACGACCGGAGCCCCTGCCGAGGACCGCTGATGCCAGACGATCGCATCCCTCCCGACCAGCCGGACCCCGACGGATCCTCGGGAGACGCGGGACCGTCCCCCTTCCCCGGTTCCGGACGGGCCGGAGCCGGTGACGAGCCGAGCTCCCCGCCGCCACCGCCGCCCTCCGAGGTGCCGGGACCGAGCGGCGAGGCCGACACCGCCGCCGACGCCCCCGCCGTCACCGCCGCCGATGCCCGCTTCCCGGCCGAGCGAGCAGACCGGTCCGCGGCGGCTGACCCTGGTGCTGATCTCGGCGCTGGTCGGCGCGCTGGTCGGGGGCGGCGTCGCTGCGGGCGTGGTGATCGTGGACGACGACGCCGGTGACGGGAGCAACGCGACCCGCTCGACCCGCGAGGCAGGGCCCAACAGCTCGGTCATCGAGATCGCCGACGACGTCCAGTCGATCCTCGAGGTGATCGAACCGTCGGTCGTGTCGGTGCGCACCCGCACCCTGGACCTCAACGCCTTCCTCGAGCCGGTGCCGAGCGAGGGTGCGGGCACCGGCTTCATCATCGGGTCCGACGGCGTCATCGTCACCAACAACCACGTCATCCGGGACGCCCAGACGATCGAGGTCGTGCTCCCCGACGGCGAGACCGCCCAGGCGGCGGTCCTCGGGCGCGACCCGGACTTCGACGTCGCCGTCCTCAAGGTCGACGCCACGGACCTCCCGACCGCGACGATCGGCGACTCGTCCGCCCTGCGGGTCGGTGACGACGTCATCGCCATCGGCAACGCGCTCGCGCTCGAGGGCGGGCCGACGGTCACCCGGGGGATCATCTCCGCGCTCGGCCGCACCCTCGGCCTCCCCGGCGGAGGGCAGCTCGAACCGCTCATCCAGACCGACGCGGCCATCAACCCCGGCAACTCGGGAGGCCCGCTGGTGAACTCCGAGGGCGAGGTGGTCGGGATCAACACGGCCATCATCGGCGGCGCCGAGAACATCGGCTTCTCGATCGCCATCAACGAGGTCATGCCCGTGATCGAGGAGCTCCGGACGGGCGAGGTCAGGGTCCGGCCCTTCCTCGGCGTGCAGACGATCAGCATGGACGAGGAGGTGGCGCGCCAGTTCGACATCGAGGCCGACACCGGCGCGCTCGTCCTCGAGATCGTGCCCGGTTCGGCCGCCGAGCTGGCGGGCCTGCGCCGCGGCGACGTGATCGTCGAGATCGAGGGCCAGGAGGTCGAGGAGTCCGCGGAGGTCGGCGAGATCGTCCGCTCCCGCGAACCCGGCGACGAGATCGAGATCACGTACCTGCGCGCGGGCGAGCGCGAGACGACCACCGCCGAGTTGGGCCAACGCGCCGCCGGGCGTTGAGCGCCGGCAGCGGGCGCGAGGCCGGGGGTGCCGGACGCGGGTGCCGGACGCGGGGGTTCTCGGCCTTCGGGCCGGCCCGCGTCCGCCGTGTAGGCTGACGGGCACGAGCGAGCCGCCGGGCGGCGATCCGCCACCCGGCACGGCGACGCCGCCGGCCGACCGTCCGTGTCGTTGCCGGACCCGACCACCAGAGCCAGCCACCAGCGCCACGGGGTGCCGATGAGCATCGAACCCGACGACCTCCTCGAAGGAGAAGAGCAGCCACTCGAGCCGGAGGGGCGCGTGCGCATCGTCTACACGGGTCCCGTCGCTCCCCACTGGGACATCCAGGGCGTCGAGGGCGACGAGGCCGCCATCGACGAGTTCCGCTACCGCGCCATCGCCCGGCTCCAGCTCCTCCCTCCCCACGACCCGCAGTTCCGGCGCAACCGCGAGCGGGTGAACCGCGACGCGGAGCGCGAGCGCTTCGAGCTGACCTGGGACCTCGGCTACGACGAGGGCGCGGGCGACGCCACGGCGTTGGGCGACAAGCCGATCGGCGAGGCGGTCGGCTTCGAGCCGGCAGAGACCACCACGCCTGAGGTGGCCGCCGCCGAGGTCGCCGAGGAGGACGACGCCGCGGCGGCCGGTGTCGCCATCGCCGAGGAGGCAGCCGCCACCGAGGGCGAGACGGGCGGGACCGCCGAGGAGGCCTCCACCGAGACGCGCCCCGCCGGGTCCGCTGAGGACCCCGCTTCGGAGGACCCCACCGCTGAGGACACTGCTTCGGGCGACACTGCCTCGGAGGACACTGCCTCGGAGGACACTGCCTCGGAGGACACCGAGGAGTAGCTCCTCGTCGCCGGGGAGCTCACGAGCTCTTGGAGACCCGGGAGCGACGGGCGGCGAGACCGAGCGCAGCTGCGCCCAGCGCCGCGAGGCCCAGACCCGCGGCGCCGAGGGACACCCCCGACGAGCCGCCCGACGAACCGTCCGACGAGCCCTCCGGCGGGCCGCCCGAGGGCGTGCCCGGATCGCGGATCGCCCGGGGGATCGACGTCGTCGTCGGTTCGTCCGTGCCCCGACCGGTCTCGTCGCGGCGGAACGGTCCGCTGACCTCGTAGGTGACGCCGTCGCCGTCGGCGCCTCGTTGGGACGAGTAGTAGAGGCGGTTCGACGAGGGGTCGAAGGCCGGGCCGGTGATCTCGGAGCCCTGGTGGCCGACCACCTGGAGGAACGGTGCCACCACGTGGTCGCCGGCGGAGATCAGCACGAGCTGCATGTCGCCGCCGTCTTCGGCCACGAAGACGTCGCCGGTGTCCCCGACGGTCACGTTGTCGACGCCGGTGAGCACCGGGTCGTCGAAGTCTCGCGGGTCGTAGAGCACGGTGATCCGGTCGCGCGCCAGGTCGTGGCGCCAGACCCGACCGTCGCCCTTGGTGGTGAAGAAGGCGGAGCCGTCGTCGTACCAGATCCCCTCGCCCCCGTCGAAGGCCGTGCTCTCCGGCACCTGTTCCCGCGTCGGGGCAGCGTCCCCGGACGGGTCGGGGACGGCCAGCCACGTGACCGAGCCGTCGTCCCCGACGGCGGCGACCTCGAGGGTGCCCGCCGAGAGGTCGGGGTAGGCGTCGGGGGTGAAGCGGTAGTAGCGGCCTCCGGGATGGTCCTCGGTGAGGTGGAGGCGCTCGCCCTCGGGATCGACGGCGACGGCCTCGTGGATGAAGGTCCCCAGCGCCGGGCGGGCCGCGGCCGGCTCGCGTCCCGTCGGGTCGCACTCCCAGACGCGACCCTCCGAGTGCTCCTCGCAGGAGAGCCACGTGCCCCACGGCGTCGGACCACCGGCGCAGTTGCGGCTGGTCCCCTCCAGGATCGGGTAGGCGTCGACGATCCGCCCGCCGGGGTCGAAGCGCAGCGCCCCCACCCCGCCGGCGGTGCCGCCCGTCTCGGAGTTCGAGACGTAGATCCACCCGCCGTCTCGGGTCGCGAACGTGGCGCCGCCGTCGGGGTCCGCGTGCCAGGTGTGGCCGGTGTCGCCGACCGGCCGGCCGCTGCGCGCCACCACCCGCGCGCGGAAGCCCCGCGGGAGGCGGACGCCGTCGTCGTCGGCCTCGAGGAGCGCGCCGTAGGGGCCGGGGCCGCGCCGCGCCGGCGCGGCGAGCGCTGTCGCGGCGAGCGCCGCCGGCCGGGAGGCGGAGCCGAGCGCGACCGCGCCCGCCCCGGCGAGGCTCCGGCGGAGGAGCTCCCGGCGGTCGACGAGGGGCGCGGGGTGGTGCACGATCCCCAACGTAGGCACGCCGCCGGCGCCCGCGGGATCGCTTCCGGATCGTGGCTGCACCGCCGCGGAACCGCTGCTGCGTCGCCGCGGGGTCGCCGCGGGCGCCTCGCTCAGGTCTCCTCGAGGAGGTCGCCGATCTCGTGGTGGGTGCCCGGGATCTCGCCGGTCACCATGAAGATGACCCGCTCGGCGATGTTGACGGCGTGGTCGGCGATCCGCTCGTAGTAGCGGCCGATCAGCGAGATCTGCACGGCCTTGTGGAGCTCTTCCTCGTCGTCGGCGCCCGCCGCGAAGATGGCACGGAAGAGCTCCTTCTGGAGGTCGTCCATCACGTCGTCCATGTCGGGCAGCGCCGCGGCCTTGGAGGGGTCCTCGTCGGCGAACGCGTCGGTGGCGAGGCGGATCTGCTCGGCGGCCTGGTGGCCCATGCGCTCGACCAGGCCGCGGACCTTCGGTTCCAGCGCCTTGGGGTAGATGCGGCGCGCCCCCTTGGCGATGTTGACCACGAGGTCGCCGATGCGCTCGAGCTCGTGGATGTCGCGCAGGATCGAGACGATCTTGCGCAGGTCGGAGGCCATCGGCTGCTGGCGGGCGAGGAGCAGGTAGCAGCGCTCCTCGATGTCGTGGGTGAGCTGGTCGAGGTCCCGGTCGTGGGCGACGACCCGGCCCACCCCTTCGAGGTCGCCGTCGAGGACCACCTGGGTGCCCGTCGCGACGGCCTCGGCCGAGAGCGCCGAGAGGCGGACGACGTCGGCCACCAGCTCGTCGAGCTGGTGGTGGAAGCCCTTGCGGTGCTCCTCCGAGTCCATCGGTGCTCCTCCTGCTGCCGGACCGGGAAGGTTCGCGGCGTGTTCACCGGGCGTTCACGGCGTGGACACGGATCGGTCAGCGCCCCGAGGTACGTTCCGGTGGTCACGGACGACGAGGCACGAGGGTATCGTGCCCGACGATGCCGAGGAGTCGCCCCGATGGTGAGCTCGATGCGCGAGATGCTCTCCCAGCCGCCGGTCCCCGCTGACCGGGGCGGGCCGGGCGCAGCGTCGCGGCCGGCGGCGCGCGAGGTGTTCGAGCTGGCCGACGTGGCCGTCAGCTACTCGGGCGACACCGCCGTCGACGGCGTCTCCATGTCGATCTCCGACAAGGAGATCACGGCGTTGATCGGGCCGTCGGGCTGCGGGAAGAGCACGCTGCTGCGGTGCCTGAACCGGATGAACGACCTGATCCCGGGCGCCGAGGTGACCGGCCGCGTCACCTACCACGGGGTCGACCTCTACGGCGGCGACGTCGATCCGGTCGAGGTCCGGCGCCGCATCGGCATGGTGTTCCAGAAGCCGAACCCGTTCCCCAAGTCGATCTACGAGAACATCGCGTTCGGTCCCAAGGTCCTGGGCCGCAAGGCGGGCCTCGACGCCACCGTCGAGCAGGCGCTGCACCGGGCCGCGCTCTTCGACGAGGTGAAGGACCGTCTCGGCGAGAGCGCGCTGAGCCTCTCGGGCGGGCAGCAGCAGCGGCTCTGCATCGCCCGCTCGCTGGCGGTGGAGCCCGACGTGTTGCTGATGGACGAGCCGTGCTCCGCGCTCGACCCGATCGCCACCACCCGCATCGAGGACCTCATGGACGAGCTCAAGAGGGAGATCGCCATCGTGATCGTCACCCACAACATGCAGCAGGCGGCGCGGGTCTCGAACGCCACCGCGTTCCTCACCGCCGAGGTGCGTGACGACGGCTCGCGGGTGGGCCAGCTCGTCGAGTTCGACCGCACCGAGGTGATCTTCACCCGCCCCGGCGACGAGCGCACCGAGGGCTACATCACCGGGAGGTTCGGCTGAGCGGGTGCCCGGGGGTGCGCCGTGTGGATCCGGGTGGGTGCCCCGTACACTGAGCGACGATGATCGTCGGGATCGCCGTCGGGCTCGGGGTCCTGCTCCTCCTGGCCCTCGCGTGGGCGAGGGGGCGCAGGCACGCCATCCGGCGCGTGTCGGGCGTCGTGAACCGCCTCGACGAGCGACCCTCCGAGGTGGAGCACCGCGGGGGCGGGCGGCTGGAGTCGGCGCTCTCCCGTTTGGAGCGCACCGCGGAGCGCTCCAACGAGCGCCTCGCCGACACCACGATCGAGCGCGACCGCCTCCTCGCCGCGCTGGAGGCGATCGAGGACGGCGTGATCGTCGCCAGCTCGCTGGGTCGGGTGGTCTTCCGCAACCCGGTCGCCGAGCAGTTCGCCGGGGCCCGCCACGGCGATGCGTTGGTCGAGGGCACCGTCGACGAGGTGCTGTCGGGCGCGCTGGCGGGGCGCGCCTCGACCCGGGAGGTGCAGGTGTTCGGCCCGCCGAAGCGCTCGCTCGAGGTCCGCGGCGTGCCGCTCGCGGACGTCGGCGGGGCGGCGGTGTTCGTCCGTGACGTGTCGAGCGCCCGGCGGGTCGACAGCGTGCGCCGCGACTTCGTCGCGAACGTGAGCCACGAGCTGAAGACGCCGATCGGGGCGCTCACCGCGCTGGCGGGCACCCTGGCCGACGACGACGAACCGGAGACGATGCGGCGCCTCGCCGGCCGGATGCTCCACGAGGCGGAGCGCCTCGCTCGGATCGTCGACGACCTCCTCGACCTGAGCCTGATCGAGGGTCAGGAGGCGCCCGAGCGCGAGCCGGTGCCGGTGCGGCTGCTGCTCGAGCAGGCGGTGGACCGGGTCCGCGGCGTCGCCGAGGCGGGGAGCGTCGCGATCCACGCGGAGAGCCCGGCCGCCGACATGGTCGTGCTCTGCGACCGTCGCCAGCTCGTGAGCGCGCTGTTCAACCTCCTCGAGAACGCGGTGAAGTACTCGGAGCCGGACGGGGAGGAGCCGGCCCGTGTCGAGCTCGGTGCCTACGAGCAGGCCGGCAGGGTGGTGCTGTGGGTGCGCGACCACGGGATGGGGGTCCCCACCCGCGACCGGGAGCGCATCTTCGAGCGCTTCTACCGCGTCGACCGGGCCCGCTCCCGCGAGTCGGGCGGCACGGGGCTGGGTCTCGCCATCGTCCGCCACGTGGCCCAGGCGCACGGCGGCGAGGTGCGGGTCGAGTCCGCCGAGGGTGAGGGCTCCACGTTCTCCCTGGTGCTGCCGCTGGCGACGACGTCGGGCTCGCCGATGGTGGGGGCCGCGGGGTGAGCGATCCCGTCGTGCTCGTGGTCGACGACGAGGAGAGCTACCGCCAGGCGCTCGAGGTCGCGCTGCGGCGGGAGGGCTTCGACGCCGAGCTGGCCTCCGACGGCGTGGAGGCGCTGGAGCGCTGGGAGGTGCTGGAGCGGGCCGGCCGAGGACCGGTGCTCGTGCTGCTCGACGTGATGCTGCCCCGGATGAGCGGCATCGACGTGTGTCGGGAGATCCGGTCGCGCTCGGACGTGCCGATCATCATGGTCACGGCGCGGGACTCGGAGATCGACACGGTGGTGGGCCTGGAGGTCGGCGCCGACGACTACGTCTCGAAGCCCTTCGGCGTCCACGAGCTCGTGGCGCGCATGCGGGCGACGCTGCGCCGCGCTCCCGTCGGCGAGCGAGGCGACGGCGGTGCCCGGAGCGACGAGATCCTCGAGGTCGCCGACGTGGCGCTCGACCCGGTCCGCCACGAGGTGACGGTGCGGGGCGAGCAGGTGCACCTGCCGCCGAGGGAGTTCGAGCTCCTGGAGCTGTTCCTCCTCAACGCCGGGATGGCGCTGTCGCGCGACGTGCTCATCGACCGGGTGTGGGGCGCCGACTACGTGGGCGACACCAAGACGCTCGACGTGCACGTCAAGCGGCTGCGCTCGAAGATCGAGGAGGACCCGGCGGAGCCGAAGCGGATCGTCACCATCCGTGGCGTCGGCTACCGCTACGAGCGGAGCTGAGCTCGTCACTTGTCGTTGCCGCGGCGCGATCGCTCGGTGCTCGGTGCTCGGTGCTCGGTGGTCGGGGGTCGCGGGGGGGAGAGGGTTCGCACGCTGGCCCCACCCCCGCAGCCCGACCGCCACCCCACCCCCCCCCCCGCCGGGCGCGCGCACCCCCCC
>CAYTKN010000034.1:0-30891 GCA_964438505.1 uncultured Burkholderiales bacterium | reverse complement strand
CAACCAACAACCACAACCAACCAGATTTCAGTATCCTATATACCACGCGGCTCGCACGCGAGCGGCTGGACGGTGCCGAGCAGTCCCGTCGAGCTCGACGCGAGCAGTCCCGCCGAGCTCGAGGGTGGCGTGGTCACGGTCGCCCGCCGAAAGGGCCTCCGAAGGGGCCTGAGAGCGCCGTCGACCGAGCTCAGGCCGGACCCGAGGCGCCGGACTCTCCCACCAGGCCCGCCTCGGAGTGCCAGGAGGCCCTCGTCAGAAGGAGCTCGCCCCTCCCTCGTACACGAAGCAGTCGCAGTCGCCCTGGTAGCTCAGGTGCCGCCACACCGACGGGCCGTCGTACCGGCGGGGACCGAAGGTGGTCGCGAAGGATGCGACCGGTTGGTAGTCGGTGCCCAATGCCTCCACCGAGGCGCGGACGCCCTCGACGTTGAGAGCGGGGGCGGTGTCCAGGGCCTCCTTGAGGAAGAAGTACTGGTCGCACTTGACGTTGCGCCCGCCGTAGCTGTCCTCGATGCCGGCGGAGGCCAGGGCCTCCTGACACGTCTGTATCGCCGCGTTGGTCTCCGGGTCACGCTCGCGGGGCGTGTCGAATCCGGGTGCCCAGCCGACGGCGATCGCCCCGTCGAGCTGACCGTCAGGCGCGTTGTCGGCAGCCAGGGTCAGCCAATCGCTGCTGCTCAGTCCGTACCGCGGGGTGAAGTTCTGCGAGGCGGCCTGGTTGTAGAAGAAGAACTGGATCTCCGCGTTGGCGAAGAACAGGACGCGGTTCACGTCGTTGGCCTTGAAGCGGAGGATGTGGTTGCTCAGCTCGGCGTTCATGTCACCGAGCTCGCTCATGCCGCCGGGGGTCTCGACGATCGCCTCCTCGACGTCGTCCACACCGTGGGCGGCGAGGCGGGGCAGGAGGACGTCCTCGGTGGCGCGCTCGTGGACCGGGGAGTCGTAGCGCACCAGCCCGACCCGGACGTCGCCCGGAACGTCGCCCTCGAAGAAGCCACGCTGGGCGAGGCCGTCGACGTAGGCCGGCAGCCAGCGGTCGGCCACCACCCGGCTGGGCTGGTAGATGTACGGGAACAGCTCCTGGTAGTCGTGGCTGTCCCATGCCCAGGTTCCCGGGTCGATGACGGGGATTCCCTTGTTCGCCATGCACCTCATGAAGTGCGGGCGTCCGATCTGGGGTTCGGAGATGGCGAGGAAGACCTTCTCGTCCTCGGCGAACCTCTCACACGCCGACTCCGCCTGCGCGGCCCAGCTCGAGTTGTTGGCGTGCGTCTCGTGGATGACGACGTCGAGCTCCCGTCCGGCCACGCCGCCGTTGTCGTTGACCCAGGCCGTGAGGGCGTTGGCCTCGGCGGAGTGGCTCCGCTCCTCGCAGTTGCCGCGCCCCGTCTGGCCTGCGGCCCCCGTCGCGTTGCAGGCGGCGTCCGTGTTGAGGAGCCAGACCCCGACCTTCACGGCGGAGTCGCTCACTCCCTGGCCGTACGGTCCCATGTCGCCGCGATCTCCGGACCCGGAGCTCTCGCCGCCTTGTCGCTCACCGTCCGCACCGCTCGGGGTCGGGCCGTCCGCCGGGGCATCACGGCGGGGTTCTGCGGCGTCACCACCCTGTCCGGTATCGGTTCCCGTGTCGGCCCCGGCGTCGGACGGCGCGGCCGGATCGACGGGCACCTCGTCGGCCGCGTCGTCGTCCTGGGTGCCGTTCACACCGGGTGCGCTGGTGGAGGGACGCTCTGCCCGCGTCGAGGCGTTCTCGGTCTCGGTCGAGGAGCATGCCGCCAGCACGAGGAACACGGCTACCGGCAACGCGAACCAACGTCTCATCTGGAACCGTCCTTTCCCGGGCCCGAACACATGCCGCACCGCATGCTGGAAACGACCAACCGGACCTTCCTGGGGATTCCCACCGAGAATTCAGTATAGGGTATTATTCAGTGCAAGGAAAGGGGCGCTGCCTCGATTCCAGGCGGTGTCGAGTCCACGGATCTGGGGGGTCTGATGGCGGAGTACGACCTGGTGATACGCGGTGGGACCGTCGTGGACGGGACGGGGATGCCCGGTCAACGCACCGACGTCGGGGTGCGCGGGGATCGGATCGTGGCTGTCGGCCGCATCCGCGACCGGGGCGATCAGGAGATCGACGCGGACGGTCACGTGGTGTGCCCGGGCTTCGTCGACGGGCACACCCACATGGACGCCCAGGTCTGTTGGGACCCCCTCGGCACCTCCTCGTGTTGGCACGGGGTCACCACCGTCGTCATGGGCAACTGCGGCCTGACGCTGGCGCCGCTCAAGGACGATCAGCGAGAGCTCCTGATCCGAAACCTCGAGGGTGTGGAGGACATCCCGGGCGAGGCCCTGGCGGAGGGCATCCCGTGGAGCTGGGAGCACTTCCGCGAGTACCTGGACTTCGTGGACCGGGCTCCCAAGGGGATCAACTACGCCGGCTACGTCGGTCACTCGGCGCTCCGGACGTGGGCCATGGGCGAGCGGGCCTTCGACGAGCCGGCGACGGACGAGGAGCTCGAGGCCATGGCCGACGAGCTCCGCGACGCGCTCGGCGCCGGAGCCGTGGGGTTCACGACGTCCCGGAGCTCGAGTCACGCGATGCCGGACGGCCGTCCGATCGCGTCGAGGGCCGCTCGCTGGGAGGAGCTCTGCGCGCTCGTGGACACGATGTCGAGCGCCGGTGGGGGGATCTTCGAGTTGGCGCACGAGTCCGCGGTGTCATCGAAGGATCCCGAGGTGCGCGCCGAGTACACGGACCGGCTCCGAGACCTCGCGGTGGCGACGGGTGTACCGACGACGTTCGGCATCACGGCGTTCGGCGACTCCGACCGCTGGAAAGAGCTCCTGGCGCTGCTCGACGCCACGACGGAGGCCGGGGGACAGATGTTCGGCCAGAGCCTCGCCATGGAGATGAGCGCTCTGTACTCGTTCAAGACCCGACTCCCGTTCGACTCCGTTCCCGCGTGGCGCGAGATCCGGGGTCTACCGCTCGCCGAGCAGGCCGAGCTCCTCCGCCGGCCCGAGGAGCGCGCCCGGCTGGTGAAGGCCGCGCAGCAACATGACTACACCGCGGGCGGCGCGAGCGTCTTCTCCGAGCCGGACTACGACCGCATCTTCGTCGTGCGGCGAGCGATCGGCCCCAATCCCACGGTGGCGAGCGTCGCGAGGGAACGAGACGCTGACCCGGTCGAGACCATGATCGACCTCTCGCTCGAGAGCGACTTCGAGCAGTTCTTCTGCCGCGTGGCGGGGAACTCCGATCCCGACAAGGTTCGGCCCATCGTCGAGCACCCCCGGACCGTCATGACGTTCACGGACTCGGGCGCGCACGTCGGTCAGTTCCTCACCGCCTCGATGCACACCCACGTCCTGGCCGACTGGGTGAGGGAGCGCCAGTTCCTCGGTCTGGAGCAGGCGATCCGGATGATGACGCTGGTACCGGCGACGGCCTGGCGGTTCGCTGATCGAGGACTCGTGCGCGAGGGCTTCGTGGCCGATCTCAACGTGTTCGACCCGGATCGGGTGGAGCCTGACCTCCCCGCAGCCGAGGCGGATCTCCCCGGCGGCGCCACGCGCCTCACCCAGGGGGCGCTGGGCTTCCTCGCCACCATCGTCTCGGGAGAGGTCGTGTTCCGCGACGGCGAGCACCTGGGACCCCTCCCCGGCAAGCTCGTCCGGCGGAGCAACGCGGCCTGAGGACGTGACCCGAGACGTGGTGACGGCCCACGCCGGTCGACGCGAGCCGCGTCGACCGGACACGAGCTGGACGTCTCCTCCGTGCCCGATCCGCGGGGTGCGGCCATGACCGTGGAGGCGCCCGAGGTCCTCGTCGACGGCGTGGGCTTTCCCGAGTGCCCCCGCTGGCGGGACGGCTGGCTGTGGTTCTCCGAGAAGCGCGGCCGCTGCGTCAGCAGGGTCGACGAGACGGGCCACCACGAGGGGATCGTCGAGACGCAGGACGAGCCCGGTGGGATCGGTTGGCTACCCGACGGCCGCCTCCTCGTCGTGTCCCAGCTCGCGCGCCGCCTCCTCCGACTCGACCCCGGTGGACTCCGCGAGGTCGCAGACCTGCGCCCGCTGACCACCGGGAAGTGCAACGACATGGTGGTCGACGCCCACGGCCGTGCGTACGTCGGGCACTTCGGCTACGAGCCCGGTAGCGGTTCGCCGCGCAAGGCTTCGCTGGTGCTCGTGACACCGGACGGCAAGGTCGGTGTGGCAGCGGACGAGATCGGTTTCCCCAACGGTGCCGAGCTCACCGACGACGGGCGCACGCTCGTCCTGGCCGAGTCCGCCGAGCGCAGGCTCCTGGCCTTCGACGTCGCGCCCGACGGGTCGCTCTCGCGGCGTCGTACCTGGGCCGACCTCGATCCCGTCGTCCCCGACGGGATCTGCATCGATGCCGAGGGAGCGGTCTGGTTGGCTGCGCCCCTCACCCGCGAGGTGGTGCGAGTGAGGGAGGGAGGTGAGGTCACCGACCGGGTCTCCGTGGGTGACCTCGCGGCCTTCGCGTGCACCCTCGGAGGAGCCGACGGACGGACCCTGTTCATCTGCACGGACGATCCCTCGGCATCGTCCGAACCGACGCCGACCGGGAGCGGACGGATCGAGGCCGTGAGGGTCCCGGTTCCCGCTCACGGCGCCGCGTGAGGGCTCCTGGTACGCGCCTCATCGAGGAGCGCGCTCCTTCAGGACGCTGCATCTTTTCAGGACACTGAACACTGGCCAGCGAAGCCTGAAAAGTGTACTCTTTTGTCTGCTTGTTCCTGACTAGCGGGGAACGAGGCGACCGTGAGGATGGCGCTCCGAGGAGGGTCCAGCTCGTGGGACGACGGCGTACGCCACCAGCGGAGGCCGCCCGATGACGTTCGCCGGCTTCGAGATCCTCCCCTCGGTCCTGATCCTCGGGATGATCGTCGGGATGACCTACGGGATCCTCGCGGTCGGCCTCACGCTCATCTTCCGCTCGAGCCGGATCATCAACTTCGCCCACGGAGAGATGGGCGCGCTGCCCGCCGCGCTGCTCGGCCTCGTCGTCACCCGGTGGGGGGTCCCGTACTGGATCGCGTTCCTCCTGGCGTTGGCCCTGGCCGCAGCGGTCGGCGGCCTGAGCGAGGTCATGGTGGTGCGCCGCCTCCGCAAGGCCCCACCCCTCATGAGCATCGTCGCCACGCTCGGGCTCGGCCAGTTCCTGCTCATGTTCTCGATGGTCGTCAACGCGGAGGTCGCCACCGGTCAGACGTTCCCCCAGCCCGCGCTGCTGCCCGACTTCGACATCGGGGCGCTGCGCGTCACACCTGCGTTCTCCGGGATGCTCCTCCTCACCCCTCTGCTGGTGGTCGGGCTCGTCGCGTTCCTGCGCAGGAGCCGCTACGGGCTCGCGATCCGCGCCTCCGCAGACGACCGCGCCACCGCCCGGCTCGCCGGCATCCGCGCCACGAGGATGTCGACCCTCGCGTGGAGCATCGGCGGCTCGCTCTCGGCCTTCACCGCGATCCTCGTCCTACCCACCCGCGGGTTCACGAGCGCCGAGTTCCTGGGACCCGGGCTCCTGCTGCGGGCGCTCGCCGCCGCGGTCGTCGCCCGCATGGTGAGCCTGCCGGTCGCTCTGGCCGCCGGCGTCGCCGTCGGAGTCACCGAGCAGCTCCTGTTGTGGAACCACCCGAGAAGCGGCTTGGTCGAAGCCGCGCTCTTCCTCGTCATCCTGGTCGGGCTGCTGGTCCAGAGCCCCAAGCGCGGAGGCAGGAGCGAGGAGAAGGGGAGCTGGGCCGCGGTCCTGCCGTGGCCGCCACTCCCGGAGGCGCTCACCGCGGTCTGGTCGATCCGGAACCTCGGCACGATCCTCGCAGCGGGCATGCTGATCGTCGGGCTCCTGCTCCCCCTGGTGGTGACCAACGCCACCGCCATCATCCTCGTGACCATCATGGCGTTCGCGCTCGTGGGCGTGTCGCTGGGGCTCGTCACCGGATTGGCGGGACAACTCACGCTCGGCCAGTTCGCGCTGGCCGGCGTGGGTGCCACGGCGTCCGCCTGGATCACGACCTCGACGGGCAACTTCCCCCTGGCGTTCCTCGTCGCCGGTCTCGCGGCGGCGGCCGCCTCGCTCGTGGTCGGGCTCCCGGCCCTTCGGATCCGCGGCCTCATGCTCGCGGTCACGACGCTCGGCTTCGCGCTCGCGGCCCAATCCTGGTTCCTCGAGCAACCGTGGATGCTCGGCGACGGCATCAACCCGGGCCGCCCCATCTTCGGATCCTTCGTCGCCGACACGGGCAAGAAGTACTACCTCTTCGCGCTCGTGTTCCTGGTCTTCGGACTGTGGCTCGCTCGGAACGTCTGGCGCGGAGGTCTCGGACTCCAGGCGCGGGCCCTGCGTGACAACGAGGATGGTGCCCAGGCGTTCACCATCCCTCCGACGCTGACCAAGCTGCGCATCTTCGCCCTGGCGGGGTTCGTCGCCGGCGTCGGTGGGGCGGTCTACGGTCACGCGCTCACCCGGCTCACCTCGTCGGCCTTCCCGGTCGGTGCGAGCATCGACGTCGCCGCGATGACCGTGCTCGGCGGCATCGGGATCCTCGCCGGACCGCTCATCGGTGCCCTGTACATCATCGGCGTTCCCACGTTCGTGCCCCTCGACAGCGCTGGGCTCGCGGCGTCGGCGCTCGGGTGGCTCATCCTCGTCCTCTACTTCCCCGGTGGGATCGCGCAGTTGGTGCGACCGCTGCGTGATCGCGCTGTCGACCTGCTGGCCCGCCGCGCCGGACTGGACCCCGCCGAGGCTCGCGACGAGACGGCCGACGCTCCGGACGCACCGGGGGTCTCGACAGCGCCGCTCGTCCGACCCACCGAGCGACGTCCGGTCCCCGGACAGGAGCCGCTGTTGCGGGTCGAGGACCTCGCGAAGAGCTACGGCGGGGTCCACGCCGTGCAGGGAGTGAGCCTCGAGGTGCGGGCGGGAGAGACGGTCGGTCTGATCGGGCCCAACGGGGCGGGCAAGACGACGCTGCTCGAGCTCATCAGCGGCTTCACCCGTCCGGACGACGGCCTGTTGCTGTTCTCGGGTCGCGAGATCACGCGGCTGACCGCGGCGCAGCGCGGGCGGTTGGGGCTGATCCGCTCCTTCCAAGACGCGCAGCTCTTCGGAACCCTCACGGTCGTCGAGACCGTCCGCCTCGCGCTCGAGCGGTCCTCGCCGACCTCGTTCCTCCGGACGGTGCTGGGATCGCACGCCGACGAGCGCAGGAAGGAGGCCAGGGCACGGGAGCTGGTCCGGACGATGGGCCTCCATCGGTACCGCCACACGCCGATCGACCAGCTCTCCACGGGGACCAGACGCATCACCGAGCTGACGTGCATGATCGCTCTCGAGCCGACCCTCCTGCTCCTCGACGAGCCATCCGCCGGGATCGCCCAGCGCGAGACCGAAGCTCTGGGACAGCTCCTCGTGCGCCTGAAGGAGGAGCTCGGCCTGACGCTCGTCGTCGTCGAGCACGACATGCCGCTCGTCATGGGGATGTCGGACCGGATCGTCGCCATGGAGTCGGGTCGGGTGATCGCCGACGACCGACCGGCGGTCGTGCAGGAGGACGTGCGCGTCGTGGAGTCGTACCTCGGTGGAGATCGAGAGGCGATCGCCCGATCCGGGATCCTCGCTCCGAGCGCCGATGGTCGCTGCCAGGAGCTGACCCGCCAGGGATCGCCCTGCTCTCGCCCGGCGGACTCCGACGGGGTGTGCTGGCAGCACCGACGGACCGGGAGGACCGTGCGGTGAGGGTGGGGAGCCGCCTGGTGTGGTGTGCCTGGCTGCTCGTCGGCGCGACGATCACGTCCGCCTGCTTCACCACCCAGGGCCTGAACCTCAAACAGGACGAGCGCGTGGAGATCATCACTCCCGGGGACAGGGACGAGGTCACGCCGCCGTTCGAGCTGCGGTGGACGGTGGAGGACTTCGAGGTGGGGACGAGGACGATCGGCGGCGGCGGGAACTACTTCGCCGTCTTCCTGGACCGGTCGCCCATGGCGCCGGGACAGCACCTGCGCGCCCTGGGGAACGACTCATGCAAGCGCACGCCCGGTTGCCCGGACGAGGAGTGGCTCGAGGACCGGTTCATCTTCCTCACGACGGACACTTCCCTGCACATCGACACGGTCCCCGATGTGGACCTGGAAGACCTCCGCGAGCGCGATCTCCACGAGATCACCATCGTCCTGATGGACGAGGACGACCGACGCATCGGCGAGTCGGCGTTCACGCTCGAGTACTACACGCGAGGGAGCTGAGACGTGGCGCGAGGAGTGGAGCCGACGGGGCAGGCCCGAGCCGGAGACGGCCGCGGAGGAGACGGCTCCGCGCGCTCCCCCCATGGTTCCCGGATCGGACGGTTCTCGGCCGAGACCGAGGTTCTCGACTCCATCAAGGAGCAGCAGGAGCGCGTGCGCTGGGCCGCGCGCGACGCGCTGGGCATCACGGGGTCAGACGAGCCACAGGCGCGACTCCGGGAGGAGATCGCGCGCTCGGGCGCGCGCTGGTACCCGCTCCTGGTCCTCACGGTGCTCGTCATCGTCGACGAGTTCCAGCGGTACGCGTTCTTCGTCCTCGGCCCGGAGATCAGCCGGACCCTGGGCATCAGCAAGCAGCTCCTCGGCACCCTCGTCGTCGTCGAGCTCCTGGCGCTGACGCTGGCCACGCTTCCGATGGCCGCGTACGTCCAGAAGCGCCCGCGCCGCGGTGCCATCAGCGTCGTCACCGCGTTCGTGTGGAGCACCGTGCAGGGCCTCACCGCCTTCGTGGCGAACGCCTGGGGGCTCCTGCTCGTCCTCGTCGTGCACGGAGCAGCGACCGGCTCGGTCCGCACCGTGCACCCACCGCTGCTCATGGACTCCTACCCTCCGAGCGCGCGCGTGCGCGCCTTCTCCTTCTACCGAGGCGGCGACGCCGTGGGCAGCATCCTGGCACCGGTGATCGTCGGGGTGTCCACGGTGCTCTTCGGACTCACCTGGCGCGGGGTCTTCCTCGTCATGGGAGCGATCAGCCTGGTCGCTTCGATGTTCAGCATCCGGCTCCGCGACCCGGGATTCGGGCGCTGGGACACCGACCGCGTCCGCGACGTCGTCCGCCGGGAGGGAGATCGCGAGGGCAGGACCGAGGAGCGCCAGCATCCCACGGTGGACACGTCGCTGGGCTTCTTCGAGATCGTCAACCGCCTCCTCCTGATCCCGACCGTGCGCCGCATGCTCGCCACCTGGGCGCTGTTCGGGATGTTCCAGGTTCCGCTCCAGACGTTCATCTTCTTCTTCCTCGAAGAGCGCTGGGGACTCGGACCAGGGGGCCGATCGCTGTTGTTCGCCGGCATGGCGGCAGCAGCCATTCCCGCCTTGTTCGTCTTCGGGCGCCGGGGCGAGGCCCTCTTCCAGCGGGATCCGCGCTCCCTCGTGCAGGTCACGAGCTATCTCGTCCTGGGCATCGTGGCCGGGGTCTTCCTCGCCGTCGCCTCTCCGGTCTTCTCCCTCGTGGTGGTGTTCTTGGCGGTCACCTTCGCCTGCTTCGCGATGATGATGCCGGCGCTGCACACGATCATGCTCTCGGTCGTCCCCCCCAACATGCGCCCGCACGTCTCGGCGCTGGCGGGGATGGCGTTGGCAGCGGTGGGGGGCATGGGCGGGCTGCTCCTGCTGGGGGGCATCGACAGCCGCTTCGGGATCAGCGTCGCGGTGGGCTCGCTCTCCGTCCCGGGCATCATCACGGCGTTGGTCCTCCTCTCGGTCCGATCGTCGATCAACGCGGACGTCGACCGGGTGATCGACGAGATCGTGGAGGACGAAGAGGTGCGTGCGTTCGAACGCCGCGGCGTGCGTCTGCCGATGCTCGCCTGCCGACACATCGACTTCTCCTACGGCCAGCTCCAGGTGCTCTTCGACGTCGACTTCGCCGTCGAGGAGGGCGAGATGGTGGCCCTGCTGGGGACCAACGGCGCCGGGAAGTCGACCCTCCTCAAGGTGATCTCGGGGCTCGGGCTCCCCACTCGAGGCCGCGTGCACTACCGGAACGCGGACATCACCTATCTCGACGCCGAGCGCCGGCTCACGCTCGGGATCGCGCAGATCCCCGGCGGACGGGCCGTGTTCCCGTCGCTCACGGTGGTGGAGAACCTGCGCGTCTACGGGTTCACCCACGGGAAGAACCGGTCCGCGGTGGAACAGGGCATCGAACGGAGCTTCGACGCGTTCCCGCAGCTCGCGGATCGGCGCAACCAGCCTTCTTCGACGCTGTCCGGCGGTGAGCAACAGATGCTGGGACTGTCGAAGGCCTTCATCCTCGAACCCAAGCTCCTCCTCATCGACGAGCTGTCCCTCGGCCTGGCGCCGATCGTCGTCGGCGAGTTGCTCGACATGGTGCGATTGATCAACCAACAGGGAACGGCGGTCGTCCTGGTCGAGCAGTCCGTGAACATCGCGCTCTCGCTGGTCGAACACGCCTATTTCATGGAGAAGGGGGAGATGCGCTTCGACGGGCCGGCACAGGAGCTCATCCAGCGACCCGACCTCCTCCGGTCGGTCTTCCTGCACGGCGCGACCGAGGTGGAGCCATAGGGCTTCCCGGCCGGCGCGCGTACCTCGACGCCGACAGACGGCCGACGTAGAGTGACCCGGAATTCAGTGTCCTGTACATTCGGGCTGCCCGATCACACCGGACGGGCACGCCAGCGACGGGAGCGAACCGATGGCAGCAGCCGAGCACGGAGCGATCGCCACCTCCGACCCCCGGGCGACCGAGATCGGCGCCCGGGTGCTGCACGAGGGCGGCAACGCGCTCGACGCGGCGGTCGCGGCCGCCTTCGCCCTCTACGTGGTCGAGCCCCAGTCGTGCGGACCGGGCGGCGACGCCTTCCTCATCCACTCGAGCCCGGGCGAGCAGCCGGTCGCCCTCGACGGCGCCGGCGCGTTCCCGGCGGGTCTCAGCGAGGAGGCGCTCCAGCGCGACGGCCTCGACCAGGTCCCCGCGCGAGGGGGACGCACCGTGACCGTGCCCGGCGCGCTCTCGCTGCTCGAAGAAGCGGTACGCCGGTTCGGGAGCTCCGAGCTGGCGTCGCTCGTCGCGCCCGCGGTGGAGCTGGCGCGCGACGGGTTCGACGTCCGGCCGAGCCTGGCCGCCACGGCCGAGCGCGCGGCGGAGAGCCTCGCCGACGACCCCGTCCTCGGCCCGCTGTACGCCCCCGAGGGCAAGCCCGTGCAGGAAGGCCGCCGCATCGTGAACCCCGCGCTCGGCGAGTGCCTCGAGACCGTCGCCCGCGACGGCTCGGCGGCGCTCTACTCGGGCCCGATCGGGGAGGCGATCGTGGATCGGGTCCGGGCGGACGGCGGGTACCTCACCCTCGACGACCTCCGCGCCCACGAGACCCTCCCGATGGAGCTGCTCTCGGTGCCGTTCCGCGACTCCCGCGTCTGGGAGCTCCCCCAGCCCACCCAGGGCCCGGCCGTCATCACCGCGCTCGAGGCCCTCGGCGACACGCCCCGACCGCCGTGGGAGGCCGTGGTCGACGCCGTCCGGCTCGGGATGCGCGACGCCGGCTTCGACCCCGCTGCCATCGGTGGTGGGTCCCGGTCCAAGGGCCGGGGCGACACCACCTTCATCGCCTGCATCGACGGCGACGGGCGCGGCGCCTCGCTGATCACGAGCGTCTTCGGCGACTTCGGCGCCCACCTCGGCGTCGAGGCGCTGGGCGGGCCGATCCACAACCGCGCCACGACCGTGCGCCTCGCCCGCGCCGGGATCCGCCCCGGCAAGCCACCCCACACGATCATCCCGTCGCTGGTGACCTCGGAGGGCGACCTGCGGGAGGTCCTCGGGGTCGCCGGCGGCCTCATGCAGCCGCAGACGCAGGTGCAGCTCCTCGTGCGCATGCTCGACTACGGCATGACCCCCCAGGAGGCCATCGACGCGCCGAGGTTCAAGATCGCCATGGGCGGGGCTCTCGCCCTCGAGGAGGGCCACGAGCTCGCGAGCGTCGACCCCGACGCCGCCGCGAACCCGGGTGGGCCGGAGGGCTTCGGCGGCGCTCAGGTGGCGAGCAACCGGACCGGCGAGCTGCTCGCCGGCGCCGACCCCCGCCGCGGCGGCTCCGCCATCGTCTTCTGACCCCCCCCGTTCTTTCCTTCTCTCTGACGGCCATGCGAAAGCGGAGGCGAAGAGATCGCGTCCGTGTTCCCGAACGCGCCTGCGCCGTTTCTCCGGCTCCATCCACACTCCCCCGTGTCCGCGACCTCGATCCACACCCCCCTCAAGATCCTCCATGTCGTCGACGAGTTCACCCGGGAGTCGCTGGCTGACCTGGTGGCGTTCTCCATCGACGCCGACGCCGTCGTCGCCTGCCTCGACAAGATCGTCGGCTGGCGTGGCACCCGCCCGCACCTCGTCCGGATGGACAACGGCCCCGAGCTCACCGCCAACGCCCTTCGGGACTGGTGTCGCTTCAGCGGTGCCGGCACCAGCTACATCGACCCCGGCTCGCCCTGGCAGAACCCCTGGATCGAGTCCTACGGCTCCCGCATGCGCGGCGAGCTCCTGGCGATCGAGCAGTTCGACACCCTGCTCGAAGCCCAGGTCCTCGTCGCCGACTGGAGAGAGGAGTACAACGACTACCGTCCCCACTCCGCCCTCGGGATGCTCACCCCGACCGAGTTCGCTCGGCAGTGGCGGACCGAACACCAACCCGAACTCTCATAGCGGGTGGACCAACAGACGGGGTCCGGTCACGTCCACTGCGCACGGCGGATCACGCGGTCTCCGGCGAGAGCGCCCGCGACGTCGACGACGCCGAAGTCGACCAGATCCTTCGCTGCCCAGGTGAAGCGGCGCGACGAGGCGGCCGAGGCGTTCCGCGCGGGTAACCGCGACACCCAGGCCGGCCGAGCCGACGGCAAGCAGGTCTCCGTCATGGCCAAGGACCGGCTGACTGACAGCAGTCGAGTTCGTCGCCTGTCTCAGTGCGTCGCCGGCCCGTCGATGACGCCCAGCTCCTGCATGGCGGGCAGGTCGTGGCGGATGCCCCAGTGCTCGACGATGCGACCGCCGTCGAAGCGAAAGATGTGCACCTGCGGTATCCGCGCTGACCGGCCGGTGACGTCGACGCCCTGCATCGGGCCGGTCACGCCGATGCCGTGGAGCGCAACGAGATCGCCCTCGCCGATCACGTGTTCAACCTCCAGGTGGTAGTCGGGAGCGGTGGAGCGGATCATGGCAAAGACCGCCTTCACCCCCTCGGAACCACGCGGGGCGTCGGCCGGGGCGGCGTGATTCACGAACCCCGGGTCGACGATCTCGTCGAGGACGTCGAAGCGCCCCTGGTTGAGGCCCTCCTCGTACACACGCCGGGCGAGTTGCTTGTTGGCGTCGGTGGTGCTCACGCCGCACTCCCGGTCCTGACCCGTCGAACCACGACCGAGGATGCACCGAACGAACAGGTGAGGCAAGGACCCGGCTCGGCGAAATCCCGGCCGGGATCGCCGCATGCATCTCGTCGAAACCCTGCTCGCTGCCCCCCGCCGGCGCCCACGTCTCCGAGCGCCTCGATCTCCCCTGCCGCCTCGCTGCCCGCGCAGTGGTGGGGGCCGCCGTGGTCAGCGGACGCACCTTCTACCGTGTATCCCGTTTTCGGCGTCGGTACAACGATACAAATAGCGAAGCAAAGGCCACGCTCCCCACGAGCCATACGACCCCTTCCGTTAGCTCCCCAGATATGATGTCTCGTACACCCAATACAGCGAAGGCTACACAAACTAGTGGATCCAACCACATGCCAATAACCTGGCGTCTCGTGAGCTGCAATTTACTCAACCCCTCATAGCGTCCGCGATCCGGGCCTGAAACTCCTCCAGCTTCTCCGCGCTGGCGAACCAGTCGTTGTCACAATCCTCGCCCCTAGAGCAGCATCCGCAACCGCCGTAAACTCGGGACAACTGACGAAGCCGTGGGTCATGAGGTGGTAGTCCAGGGGAGGTCAGGGGTGAGGCCGGCTCGGTCGAGCATGATCATGGTGATGAACGCTTGGGGGTCGTGGAAGCCGCGGGCGTTGGCTCGGATCCGGCCGATGGCGGCGTTGTTGGATTCGGCGATCCCGTTCGTTAGCTTCCATTCGATGGTCGCTTCGATCGATGCCCGGTCGCTGCGGATCGTGCGGGCGAGCTTGACGAAGGGGGCGAGCTTGGAGCGGCTGGCGTAGGCGAGCCAGTCGTCGAGGGCCCGTCGTGCGGCCAGCAGCGGCAGGGCGAGGATGTCTCGAAGCTCTTCCTTGAGCTGCCAGGCCCGGAAGGTCCGCCGGTTCGCTCGCTCGAGATCCCGGATCACGCCGCGTTGGGCGCCGGTGAGGTGCTCCCAGTTGCGTCGCAGCAAGAACCGCAGGCCCTTGAACTCCTTCGCTGCCTTGGCGGATCCGGCTCGGCAGAGGCGGTTCCACTCGCCGCGGCGGACCTCGTCGAGGGCGCGTCAGTTGAGCCTGTTTTGTACTTGCCTGCTGTGATGTCGACGCCGACTTCCCAGAGCCCATCCGCAAACGAGTTCTCCTCGATCTCTGCCTCCCGCAGCCCAACGGCTTCTTCACGCTCGAGGAGATCTTCTTCTCGCGCGTCGAGTGCAGCGGCCCGCTCGTCAAGCGCAGTCTGCCGCTCAGCAAACTCGTCTTGAACCTCTTGACGAGCACGGTCGGCCGCCCGTTCGGCCTCCATCTCGGCTGCCTCGACCCGATCGTTCGCTTCTTCGAGTTCTTCCTCCGTGTCGTCAAGTTCGCTTTCCAAGGCGGCGAGAACGCGGCCACGACGTCGCGCTGGCGGGCCGTGCCGGTCTCGACCAGCCGGACCGCCTCGTCGCCGGCACGCCAGCACCACGCCACCGCCCCCTGCAGCCACACCGTCCCGTCGTCGCCCTCGTCGACGATCAGCCCCACCCCCGGGGCCACCATCACCGCACCGGCCGGGGCCATCGGCAGCGGCGGCTGAACGTTGCTTATTGCGGTCATGCCCACATCCAACCACGATCCACAGCACCAAAGGCTTCAAACAGGTTATCGCACTCCAGAACAGAGAGGTGCCGTTCTGGGCCCGAAACGGCTGAATCAACCTCCTATGTCAGGAGGTCTGGCCTCACAACGAGCATCCCTCATCATTTGGCGAATCTGCCTAGCAGCTGACCAAGCGTCCTCGATCTCACCCGGTTTGATCTCTTCGCCAGACACTGTCGTCACCGATACGCCCAGCAAGAGGCGACCAGTCACACGACACTCCGACACGTCCTTCCATTCAATCGTCCGCACCCAACCGAGGGGGGGGAGCCTCACCACGTGGATTCCTTCCTCTGACGTCCGTACATCAGGCCGAAAGGCTGCGAGCGCAGCCAATGCCACTCCCTCCACCCCGACGAGCAGATACGCGACAACCAACCACCCGCTCACTTCAACGGTAGCTTGTGAGGCTACGACTGCCAATAGGAGGAACCCGACGCCGAACGTGCCCGCGAATGCGGTGAGCGGCCATCTCAACACTCCCCAACAAGTCAAGAAAGACCCCCTTCATCAGCACAGTCAGCGGCTCCCTCTGACGCCGCGACGAGCCTCGACATTGCCGACATCCATGGACGGCCGCCTAGCACCCAGACTTCGTGGGCTTGCCCGTCGCTCCATCGAAGAAGGCATGCTGGCCTGAGTCGAATGTGAGTTGGAGCGTCACAGTGACCTGTGAGCTACACGCGAACTGCAGGTACGCATTAGAACTCAATTCAGCAAAGTTGTCGTAATACCGTGCAGTACTTGCTCTCCTAAAGTCGTGCTGGGTCACTGCTGCAGGGCTCGGCGTGAGAACCACCTTCCGCCAACAATCGTAAATCTCGCTGTGGCTCGTCACGGGCGTGTAGTGGTAAATACCAGTATGGGGTCCCCCGCAATCAAAGGCGAACGCATTGGCCGTAACCGGGATCAGGCCGACAGCCGTGAAGTCCACGGCAACGCGTGTCGCAGTGAGGTTGCCGTTTGTCTCAACCAGGGGGTCATGTATCACGCAGACGTTGTAGAAAGGGCACCGAAATATCGCATTACTCGCACCGACGGCTGAATCCCTGCCTGTCAACCCAGTTAGGAGATCTACTGTCGCGTTGACAACGCCGAATGCCGCTGTGGTCAATCCGGCTGCACACCCAGGAACGTTCGGAATGTCCTGTAGGCAGCTGTCAATTGCCGCTACCACACCCACACCGGCGATGATCAGGTCAGCGAACTCATCCCAAACGCCATTTTGGGTGACAAGACCACCGCCGGACTGGGAAAGGATCGTGTACACCGCCCATTCGGCGGTCGCAGAACCACCTGGTCGCACGACGACCTCGTCCGCGAAGGGGGCAGAGATGTCAAGCCATGCCTCGATCTCGTCCGCGCGCGAGCGGATGAGGTCAGCGGCCGTGTCAACGAGGTCGTCGCCTGACGGCTCGGAAGCCTCGTGCGTCCGAGCCTGCGCGAGGGCCTGAGCCGCTGCCTCACGAACCTCACCCATCGTAATCTCGACATCCGAGACCTCACCTGGCCCGGGATAGCTCGCCGGAATCGAGCGGCCGTATCGCTCATGGAGATCATCCAGGACTGCGTGTCCCAGCTCCCAGTTGAGACCCAGACCGAAGTCGCGGTCCTCGCTCAGCTGCTGGTCGTGATCGTCCTGCTCAACGGTGGAATCGGTAGCTGTCGCTGCGGCACCAACCGTCTGTGCGACCAGCGTCGCGATGGCTGCGACGACCACCGCGAGCAGGAGATTCCGCCCTCTCGCCCGGGCCCGGACCGACGACTTCGAGCCCTGAACACGCGAGTCCGACACTGCACTTCCCACCGAACGACCGCCCACGACCCGGAACTGTCACGGAGAACCGCTCGGTGCATCGGACTCCCTTCTGCGCAAGCAATGTAGCCGCTCAAGTCGGACTGGGCAACCGTTTCGCCCGGAAACCGTCATCGGCGGATGATCCGACACAGGGCCACCGGACCGCCCGTGGACACGTCGAGCATCGCTCGCCGAGGTCGTGGCGGAGGTCCCCGAAGCTGCGGAACCGGGCCCACAGCTCCGAGACGACCGATCGGCTCAGACGATCCGGGTGGTGTGGCCTTCCCAGTAGCGCTCGCGGAGCTGCTGCTTCTTGAGCTTGCCGGTCTCCTCGCGGCCGAGGTGGTCCGTGAAGTCGACCGAGCGCGGGCACTTGTGGTGGGCGAGGCGCTCGCGGCAGTGCTCGGTCAACCGCGCCTCCAGCGCCGGCCCGGGCTCGACGCCCGGGGCGGGCTCCACCAGCGCCAGGACCCGCTCACCCAGGTCGGCGTCGGGCACGCCGAAGACCGCCACGTCGTGGACGTCGGGGTGCACGGCGAGGACGTCCTCGGCCTCCTGGGGGTACACGTTGACCCCGCCCGAGACGATCATGTGGTCGCGCCGGTCGGTGAGGTACAGGTACCCGTCCTCGTCCACGTACCCCACGTCGTCGAGGGTCGTCCAGCCACGACGCTCCCGGCGGGCCGCGGTGGCCTCCGCGTCGCCGTGGTACTCGTAGGTGCCGCCGCGGGCGAAGTAGATCGTGCCGATCTCGTGCGGGCCCAGCTCCTCCCCGTCGTCGTCGAGGACGTGCACCTCCCCCAGGATCGGGCGTCCGACCGAGCCGCGGTGCTCGAGCCACTCCTCCGCGGTGACGTAGGTGATCCCGGATCCCTCGGTGCCGGAGTAGTACTCGTCGACGATCGGCCCGAGCCACTCGATCACCCGCTCCTTGACCTCGACGGGGCACGGCGCGCCGGCGTGGAGCACCTGCTCGAGGCTGGAGAGGTCGTGCGCCACGCGCCGGACCTCGGGGAGCTCGAGCATCCGGCTGAACATGGTGGGGACGAGCTGGGCGTGGGTGACGCGGTGGCGCTCGATCAGCTCGAGCGCCCACTCGGCGTCGAAGCGCTCCATCACCACCACCGTCCCCCCGAAGCGCTGCACGCCGAGCGACCACCCGAGCGGCGCCGCGTGGTACAGGGGCGCGGGTGAGAGGTAGACGGTGTCGGGGCCGAGCGAGACGTGACCCATGAAGGGCTCGAGCACGTTGCTGGAGCCGGGCGGCAGGCCGCTGAGCGGTCGCTTGACCCCCTTGGGTCGCCCGGTGGTCCCCGACGAGTAGATCATCGTCGAGCCCTCCTCGGCGTCGGCGGGCAGTGACGGCGGGGAGGCGTCGAGGACGGCCTCGTAGGGATCGCACCCCCGGAGCGGTCCGTCCACCGACAGGCGGAGGCCGACCTCGGGGCAGGCTCCCACCACCTCCGCGGCCCTCGGGCCGAGGTTCGCGGAGACGACGAGGGCCTCGGCGCCGCAGTCCCGCACCACGTACGCGGCCTCCTCGGGGGTGAGCTTGGGGTTCACCGGGGAGCAGTAGATCCCGGAGCGCAGCGCCGCCCAGCACACCTCGAAGAACCGCTCGTGGTTCTCCATGAGGAGCGCCACGTGGCCGCCGGGGCGGATCCCGGCGTCGCGGAGGGCCCGCGCCAGACGCCTGGAGCGCTCGTCGAGCTCACCGTAGGTGACGGTCCGCCCGCTGCCCGCCATGACGTGGGCCGGGCGCTCGGGCGCCTCGGCGGCCACCGCCCCGGGCTGGAGGGGACCCTCGCGGGGCGGGCGCTCCCCCCGTTCGGGCCGCCCGTCGCCCATCAGATCACGTCGGCGTCGTGGAGCGCCCTCAGCTCGTCCTCGCCGTAGCCGAGCTCGCCGAGCAGCTCGTCGGTGTGCTGGCCGAGGCCGGGTGCGGGCAGGCGGACCCGGTAGGGCTCCTCGTCGACGATCACCGGCTCGCCGACGTAGGTGAACTCGCCCGCCTCGGGGTGCTCGCCCTCGACGATGATCTGGCGCTCGCGGAGGTGCGGGTCCTCGGGGAGGTCGGTGGCGCGCTGGTGGGCCGGCCCGAGCGGCAGGTCCTCGGTGCGCGCGAGCTCCACCCACTCGGCTTGTGTGCGCTCGCGGAAGATCTCCTGGAGCTCGCGGCGCAGCGCGTCGTCGCCGTGGGCGAAGTCGACGGGGGTGGAGCCGTCGTGGCCCCCGACGAGGTCCGGACGCTCGATCGCTCGGCAGAAGTTCTCCCAGAACTTCTGCTCGATCCCGCAGAACAGCACGAACCTGTCGTCCTTGGTCTCGTAGTACTGGTACTTGGCGCCCCGCTCGGGGTCCTGGTCCGAGGTGCGCAAGCCGGTGCGGTCCGTGATCCGGTGGTTGTTCAGCGAGTAGGTGGCGCCGATCCACCCCGAGGCGATCACCCCGTCGGCACCCGCGGCGTCCAGGTACGCGCCCTGGCCCGTGCGCTCGCGCCGCCAGAGCGCGGCGAGGACGTGGGCGACGGCGTGGATCCCGCCGGCCGCGGTCCCGTCGCCACCGATCGAGGTCCCCGTCATCGGCTCGTCGCTCGTCGTGAGGCGGATCACCCCCTCCTCGTCGATCCGGAGGGGTACCGCCGCTGCCAGGGCGTCCATCATCTTCCCGTGGGTGGGGATCTTCGAGTAGGGACCGCGCCCCCCGAAGCCCGAGTAGTGGCAGTACACGATGTCGGGCTTGACCTCGCGCTGCGCCTCGTAGCCGATGCCGAGGCGGTCGCAGGTGCCGGCGATGTACCCGTCGACGAACACGTCGGCGGTGGCCAGGAGCTTCCAGAAGATCTCCCGCCCCTCGTCCTTGCGGAGGTCGAGGGTGACGCTGCGCTTGTTCTTGTTGATCTGGATGTGGGCGGGGCTGTGGTGCGGGGTGATCTGGCCGAGCATGTCCCGCAGGTAGTCACCCTGGAAGGGCGACTCGATCTTGATCACGTCGGCGCCCATGTCGCCGAGGGTCATCCCCACGAAGTCGCCGTTGAACAGGACCGCCGCCTCGAGGACGCGGACCCCTCGGAGTAGGTCGCTCATCTCGTCTCCATGTCTGTGTCGCTCACCGGCTCTGTGTCACCCACCGGCGCTGTCGCCCGCCGGGCTGTGTCGTCGACCACTGCCCGCGGGTCAGTCGAGGCCGACGAACACGTTCTTCAGCCGCAGGAACTCCTCGATCCCCGCGAAGCCACCCTCGCGCCCGAAGCCGCTCTCCTTCACCCCACCGAACGGGCTGTTGGGCGACATCGGAGGGAACGCGTTGATGCCGATGTAGCCGGCTTCGAGCTGGCCGGCGACCCGGTGCGCGCGGTTGAGGTCGTTCGTGAACACGTATCCGGCCAACCCGTACTTGGTGTCGTTGGCCAGCTCGACGGCCTCGTCGTCGGAGTCGAAGGGGATGATCGAGAGGACCGGCCCGAAGATCTCCTCCTGGGCCAGCGGAGCGGAGTTGTCGACGTCGGCGAAGATGGTGGGCTCGATGAAGTAGCCGTCCGCGAGGTCGCCGCCGAGGCGCTCGCCGCCCGCGATGATCCGCCCCTCGTCGTTCGAGCGGGCGCGCTCGATCACCGACATGATCCGCTCGCAGGAACCCTCGCTGATGACCGGACCCATGGTGGTCTCGGGGTCGAAGGGGTCGCCGAGCTTGATCGCACCGACCATCTCGGTCGCCTTGCGCTGCACCTCGTCGTAGACGGAGCGATGCACGAGCATCCGGGTCGGGAGCGAGCAGGCTTGGCCCGCGATGTTGACGATGCCGGCCTGCACGCCGATCCCCACCGCCTTGTCGAGCTCCGCGTCGCCGAAGATGACGTTCGCCGACTTGCCGCCGAGCTCGAGGACGACGGGGGTGAGCGTCTCGGCCGCGGCGGAGAGGATCTTGCGCGCCGTGGGCCCACCTCCCGTGAAGCTGATCTTGTCGACGTCGGGGTTGCTCACGAGCGCGGCGCCACCGGTCGGCCCGCCGGGGACGACGTTGAGCACTCCGGGCGGAAGCCCGGCCTCGAGGCACAGCTCCGCGAACCGCAGCGTCGCCAGCGGGCCGAGCTCGGAGGGCTTGAGCACGACGGTGTTCCCGGCGGCGAGGGCGGGGGCCACCTTCATGGCCGCGGAGACGAGAGGGCCGTTCCACGGGATGATGATCGCGACCACGCCGTAGGGCTCGCGGACCGTGTAGTCGACAGACGTGCCCGGGTAGGCCGGTGGAACCGAGCCCTCGATCTTGTCGACCCAGCCCGCGTAGTAGTGGAACCACTCGGCGGCCAGCGACATGCGCTTGCCCCGCTTGAGGGGAGTCCCGGTCTCGAGGGTGCGGATGACGGCGAACTCGTCCATGCGCTCCTCGAGCATCCGGGCGATGTCGAAGAGGATCCGTCGCCGCTGGGGGGGCGGGCACGCGCGCCACTCCGGCGCGGCCTCCCGGGCCCTGCGGACCGCCGCGTCCATCTCGGCCTCGCCGGCCATCACCCAGTTCGAGAGCACCTTGCCGGTGGCGGGGTTCACCTGGTCGACCCGACCTTCCGACGACTCGTCGACCCACTGGTCTCCGATCAGGAGAGCTCCCGAGGGAAGCTGGACGTTCTCGACCTCGCTCATGTTGGCCTCCGTCGACGATGCGGATCCTCGCGATCGACCGGCCGGGTTCGGCACCGGCGCGGTGTCGCTCGAACAGTGTCTCGCGCGGGTCTCGCACGAGTGGTGCGCCGCTGTCGCCGGGACAGCGGCGCGGTGTCGCCTGAACAGTGTACTGTTTTCGCGGGGTTCTCGCTGGCGAGACATAGAGTATCCTGTATCGTGAGGTGCGGCACACGGTTGCCACACGGCAGCCACCCGACGTCCATCCGGTCGGTCGGGACCGCGCCGGCGACGACCGCGGGCGCGATGGGCGTCCGGGGCGCGAACGGTGACAGGCACGAACGAGACGAGCGACAGCAACGGGAGAGCGCGGATGAAGAACGGATACCGGGTCATCGACACCGACACGCACGTCGGACCTCCCGTCGAGGTCCTCTACGAGCACGGGAGCTCCGAGCTCCAGCGCCGCCGCTCGGAGCTCGAGCCCTACGAGATCGAGATGCGTGACGGCATCGGCCTCAGCATCGCTCCGGTCCCCTACCGCCGGATGATGGGCGAGAGGCCCGAAGCGGAGGCCGGCGAGAAGGGCGGCAAGCCCGCGCTCAAGGGCAAGATCGGCTCCAACGTGAAGTCGCCTCCCTCCGACGGCGTGCAGGTCCAGAACTCCGCCGGACGCCTCGAGGACATGGACCGCGAGGGCCGCGACGTCGACATCATCATCCCCGGAACCTTCGCCACCGCGATCACCGGGATCGACCAGAGCCTGGCGCTCGAGCTGTACGCGGCCTACCACCGCTACATGACCGAGTACTGCTCGGCCGACCCCCAGCGGCTGAAGGGCACCATGCTCGCTCCGGCGAGCGACCCCGAGTGGGCGGCAGCCGAGATCAAGGCGCTCGCCGGCGAGCCGTGGGTGGCCGCCGTCACCCCCGTCCTCCCCGAGGGGATCCCCGTCGACCACCCGGACCTCCACCCGGTGTGGCAGGCCATGGACGACGCCGACCTCCCCATCCTGCACCACTCCTTCTTCTACGAGCCCCCCTACTTCCCCGGGTACCGGGACGTGTGGGGCCACGTGGCGGTCGCCCGCGCGGCTGCGCACCCGTGGGGCGCGCAGCGCCTGCTCGCGTACCTGATCCTGAGCGGACTCCTCGACGACTACCAGAACCTCCGCATCGGGTTCGCCGAGTGCAGCGGC
Source organism: uncultured Burkholderiales bacterium (assembly GCA_964438505.1). Classification (GTDB taxonomy): domain Bacteria; phylum Actinomycetota; class Acidimicrobiia; order IMCC26256; family JACPCJ01; genus CAYTKN01. Next base: position 8,217 of record CAYTKN010000034.1, on the reverse strand, counting down.
GGGTGGCTCCCCTCCTGGCTCGTGCGGCTCGAGGGCCAGGCCGACTACCTCGCGCCCACCCTCCCCGAGCTGAAGCACTCACCCGTCGAGTACGCGCAGAACGGCAAGGTGTTCTGCGGCATCGAGCTCTACGAGGGAGAGGCGATCGCCCGCAGCGTCATCGAGGGGATCGGCGACGACGCCATCATGTACCAGTCGGACTACCCGCACGACCAGTGCATGTTCCCCGAGTCCCCCGACGTCGTGCTCGGCTGGGAGAGCGCGCTGGGCGAGAAGACCATGAGGAAGCTCATGAGCGAGAACGCGGAGCGCTGCTTCCGTCTCACGTCGTGACGGCCGGGTGCCCGGAGGCGGAGCAGCGTACGCCGCTCCGCCTCCGGCGCCTCCGTCCACGCTTCGACCGACGCTTCCCTCGCCCTCGGTGACCGAGCGCCACCGACAGACGACCGGCGAACCACGAGAGGAACGACGCATGCCCCGTCTACCGCCGGTGCCCGACGACAGCGACGATCCCGTCCTCGCCCAGGTGTTCGACCACTTCCGGGACGACGGGCGCCCCGTGCCGGAGCTGTACCGGACGCTCGGGAACGCTCCCGAGATGCTCAAGGCGTGGACGCGCTTCGCCTGGCCCCTCCGGGGGAAGGCCCGCAGCTCGCGCGGCCTGCGCGAGCTGATCATCATGCGCGTGGCCCAGCTCACCGACGCCGAGGTGGAGTGGCAGGCCCACTGGGACATGGCGGTCGAGCACGGCGTCACGTCCGAGCAGCTCGAGCAGCTCGCCGGCTGGGAGGACAGCGACGCCTTCTCCGACGAGGAGCGCCTCGTCCTGGCCTTCACCGACGAGGTCACCCGCGACGTCGGCGCCTCGGCCGCCACCTTCGACGCCATGCGACGCCGGTTCGACTCCGACGAGATCGTCGAGCTGACGCTGACCGCGGCGTTCTACTCGTGCGTGTCGCGCGTGCTGCGGACCCTCGCGCTCGGCCCGGTCCCGGGCAAGGAGCACACGGTCGAGGTCATGCGCCCCCCGGAGGCCTGAGCCCCCGGAGACCGACGTTCCTGTGTGGAACTGACACCCTCACTCCTCGGGGGGTTGCTGCGGGCGGATCTCCATGGGGGCGAGCGAGGCCAGGTCGATGTCGAGCAGCCACGGCTCGTCGGACGCGGCGGCCCGCGCGAACGCGTCCTCGAACTCCTCCACACCGTGGACGCTCTCCGCGGCCATCCCCACCGAGTGGGCGAGCGCCGCGAAGTCGGGCGTGTTGAGGTCCACGCCCGCGCGGCGGCCGTCGAACATCATGTCCTGGACGAAGCGCAGGATCCCGTAGCCCTTGTCGTTGAACACACAGACGATCAGGGGGAGGCGCTGCTCCACCGCGGTGGCCAGCTCGCCGACGCTCAGCATGAGCCCGCCGTCGCCCTGGACGAGCACCGTCTTGCGGCCGCTGCCGACCGCGGCGCCGATCGCGAGGCCCAGCCCCGGCCCGATGGCCATCGAGGTCGGACGCATCGAGGTGCGGGGCTCGAGCACGGGCAACGTCCGGTTGGCCCAGACGTACGCGGCGATCGTGGCGTCCTTGACCAGGTTGGCGTCGCGGGGGAGCTCCGAGCGGATCGCCTTGACGATGCGCTCGTGGTCGGCACCCATCGACTCGCGGGCCTCCTCCTCGGCCTCGGCGCGCGCCGCGCGGGCGCGGTCCGGGAAGTCGGGCTCCACGGCACCACCCGAGACCCGCTCCAGCAGGCCTTCGAGGCCGAGGCGGGCGTCGCCCACGATGCCGGGGTTCGGCGGGTGGTTCCGGCCGATCACGCCGGGGTCGGCGTCGAGGTGGACGAGGCGCCCCGGGATGCGCATGAGCTGGTGCATCCGCGTCGCCATCTGGAAGCGCGTCCCCACGGCGAAGACCAGGTCCGCGGAGAGGATCAGCCGCTGCACGACGGTCATGTCGGAGCTGGCACCGAGGGAGAGCGGGTGGTCCTCGGGGATCGCGCCGCGCCCCTCGATGGAGGTGACCACCGGGGCGTCGAGGCGCTCGGCGAGCTGTCGGAGCGCCTCGGCGGCGTCCGCCGAGATCACGCCCCCGCCGGCCCACAGGATCGGTCGCCGGGCCTCGGCGAGCGCCTCGGCCGCCTGGTCGAGCAGCGCCGGCGCGGGCTCGACCCGGCGCGTCTCGAGCGGGTCGGTCGGGGCGGGGCTCCCCTTCCCGTACTGGAGGTCGACGGGGATCTCGATCGCGCCGGGCTGGGGCCGTCCGGTCAGCACGTCGGTCGCGACGAAGCGCAGCACCTCGGGGATCTCCTCGCGGAAGCGCACCGTCTCGGCCCGCCTGCACACGGAGCGGAGCATGTCGAGCTGCCGCTCGGCCTCGTGGATCGCGCCCTTGCCCTTCCCGTAGAAGGCGGTCTCGCCCTGCCCGGTGACCATGAGCACCGGGGCCGACGCGTACCCGGCCTCGAAGAGGCCGCCCATGGCGTTCGCCGCGCCCGGCCCGGTGCTCGTGAGCGCCACGCCGAGGCGTCCGGTGGCCCTCGCGTAGCCGTCGGCGGCGTGCACCGCGCCCTGCTCGTGGCGGACGGCGACCATCTCCAGGTCGGGATGCTGCACCACCGCGTCGTAGATCGGGAGGTTGTGGACGCTCACGATCCCGAAGACGTGCTCGACGCCCAGGGCCGCCAGGGTCTGGGCCACCGCCTCACCACCGCTGACCTGGTCCACGGACTCCTCCTCGTGTCGACGTGCTGGCGGGCTCGACCGGCCGTCGGGACGCCGTCGGTCCCGGCTGGGTTCCGGTGCGGCGTCGGTGCCACCGACGAGGCGCCCGGCCGATAGATCAGTATCCTATATCTTCGCTCGGACCGGCAATCGTCGGACGTCCTCGACGACGGCACGGGTCGTCGCCGAGTCCAGGGGGAACGGGAGCTGGAGACCGATCCGGTCGGCGAACCCGCCGACGTGGTCGCCCACCGCCGCGGCGACGCCCTCGACCGGGGCGGACACGACGAAGTGGTCCAGGAGCTCGTCCGGCACGAGCGCGGGCATCTCCGACCACCGCTCCCGGCGCGCCAGCGCGCGCAGCTCCGGCTGGAGGTCCTCCCACCCGTGCAGGGCCAGCACCCGACGGTAGGTGCCGGTGGCGCCGTGGAAGGCCACGTGCCGGCGTTGGGTCTCCACCGCACGCTCGATCTCGGCGGCGTCGCTGCCCGTCGCCAGGAACACCGCGGCCTTGACCTCCACGTCGTCGAGGCCCCGACCGGAGCGCTCCAGCCCTCGCCGCAGCGCCGGGAGCGTGACCTCCTCCAGGTACCGGGGGGTCGTGAACGCGTGGGTCATCACGCCGTCGGCGACCGCGCCCGCCACCTCGGTCATGCGCTCGCCGACCGCCGCCAGGAAGATCCGCGGCGAGCCGTGCTCGCTCGGCCCGGGATCGAAGAACGGTGTCATCAGCGTGTGCTCGTAGAACTCCCCGCGGAAGTCGAGAGCCCGTTGCTCGTCCCAGCAGGCCCAGATCGCGCGCACCGCCCGCACGAACTCCTCCATCCGCGCCGCCGGCCGCGACCACGGCATGCCGAAGCGCTCCTCGACGTGGCTCCGGACCTGCGAGCCCAGGCCGAGCACGAAGCGGCCGCGGCTCAACTCGCCGAGGTCGCGGGCCGCGTACGCCACGCTCATGGGGTTGCGGGCGAACGCCACGGCGATGCTCGTCCCGAGCTCGATGCGCTCGGTGACCTCGGCGGCGAGCGCGAGCGACACGAACGGGTCGTGGGTGATCTCGCCCGCCCAGATCCCGTCGTAGCCCGCCGACTCGGCCGCCGCGGCCGTCGCGCCCACCTCGTCGAGGGGCACCCGCGCCATCGCCAGGCCGGCGTCGGCCTTCACGGCCGGGCCACCGCGGGCTCGTCGTGGCTCACCGCAGGCGGATCTTGCGGTTGTCCCACGAGATCAGGGGCTCGACCGGGGCGATGCGCACGACGGTCCGGGGCACCGAGTAGTGGCGACGAGTCGCCCCCGGCAACGCCTCGCCGGACTCCCGATGGGCGCGGTACTTCTCGGCCAAGAGGCGGTCGACGCGGTCCAGCGCGTCCTCGTCCTCCACCACCTCGGCGCGGCCGGTGACCACGACCGCGCGCAGCTCGCGCCACGCCGTGCCGCCCTCCACGAGGAAGGAGACGCGGTCGTCGTTGGTCAGCCTGGCGACCTTCTTGCTCCGACTCGGCGTGCGCACGTAGACGGACCGGTCCATCACCACGAACCAGACGGGCAACGACACCGGCCATCCGTCCGATCGCAAGGTGGTGAGGATCCCGGTGTGGCCGTCCTCGAGGAACGCCCACGCCTCGTCTTCGGTCAGCTCGACTCCCATTCGTGCTCCTCCGTGTTCCGGTCTGCCGGTCCTCCGGTGCGGGCGCCGCGCCGGACGCGCCGCACCGCCCCACTCCGTTCCTTCGCTGTCGGCGACGTCTCCGCCGCCCCGCGACGTGCGGGCTCGGCTCGCGGCCCCGCGACGTGCGGGCTACCCGCGCGGGTTCGGCTCGCGGGGCAGGCGGAGCACCCGCTCGGCGATGGTGTTCCGCTGGATCTCCGCCGTCCCCGCTCCGATGGTCGAGGCCCGAGTCCGCAGGAAGCCCCAGACCCACCGACCCCCCTCCACGGCGCTCGGGTCGTCGCTGGCGAGCATCCCGTGGGCGCCGAGCACGTCGACGGCGAGCTCGTCCAGCGCCTGCTCGAAGCGCGCGTGGAACAGCCGCGCCACCGAGGAGATCGGCCCGGGCTCCCCGCCGGCCGCCACCGTCGAGAGGATGCGGGCGCTGTTGAACCACAGGACGCGGGCGCCGGCCTCGACCCGGGCGAGGCGCTGGCGGAGGACCGGGTCGTCGGCCCCGCCCCGCTCGGTCGCGAGCTCTCGGAGCTCGGCCACCACGCGGCGGTACCCACTGGCTCGCGCCACCGCGGCGACCGAGCGCTCGTGACCGAGGCTGGTCCTCGCGATCGACCAACCGCCGTCCTCCTCCCCGACCCGGTTCGCCACCGGCACGCGGACCTCGTCGAGCACGATCTCGGAGAAGTCGCTCGACCCGGTGAGGTCGCGCAGGGGGCGCACGGTGAGGCCGTCGCTGCTCAGGTCGATCAGCAGGTAGCTGATCCCGCGGTGGCGCGACCGCTGCGAGCCGGTGCGCACGAGCGCGAACATCCAGTCCGAGGAGTCGGCCTTGCTGCTCCAGAGCTTCGTGCCGGTCACCAGGTAGTCGTCGCCGTCCCTCACCGCGCGGGTCCGCAACGACGGCAGGTCGGATCCGGCGTCCGGCTCCGAGAACCCCTGAGCCCACAGCTCGTCGCCGCGCAACATCGGCCTGAGGAACCGCTCCTGCTGGGTGGTGGTCCCGTGCCGGATGATCGTCGGCCCCACCGTGAGCACGTTCGGGGAGGGATGGCGGGGGACCTCGGCCGCGGCCATCTCCTCGTGGTACGAGAGCTGCCGGCGCAGCGAGAGCTCCATCCCGCCCCACCTGCGCGGCCACGAGGGCCCGGCGAGCCCCTCGTCGAAGAGCAGCGCCGCCCAGTCGCGCTGCCAGCGGAGGCGCTCCTCCCGGCCCGCCGGCGCGGGTCCGGGGTGGTGGGCGTCGACGAAGCGCCGGATGCGGGCGCGGAACTCGACGTCCTCGGGCTCCTCGGCCAGCAGACCGGCGCGCGACGAGTCGGACGGGGCGTGCTCCGTCGAGCTCATGGGCTCGCCCCCACGGGGTGGCGGGCGGCCGGCGGGTGCGGGTGGAGGCCCGTCATGGCTCGTCGTAGCCGAGTTGACTGCGCACCGGGACGAACTCCGGCATGCGCAGGCCCCGGCGCAACCAGTTGCCGCCGTCGACCACGAGGGTGTGGCCGGTCACGTAGGCCGCGTACGGAGAGCACAGGAAGGTCGCCGCCCAGCCGAGCTCGTGCACCCGTCCGGTGCGTCCGGCGGGGATCGTGGCCGCCGCCTCCTCCTCGCCGCGCTCGTCGATCCTCATGTGCTCGGGGGTGTCGGGGTGCACGAACAGTCCGGGAGCCAGGCCGTTCACGCGGATCCCCCTCGGCGCCCACTCCACCGCCAGCGACTGGGTGAGGTTCACCACACCGGCCTTGGCGGCCGCCGAGTGCGCGGTCCCCGGCCCTCCCGTCCACGCGTAGGTCGCGGCCACGTTCAGCACGGCCCCGCCCCGTCCGGCTGCGATCAGGCGCCGGGCCAGCTCGCGAGCGCAGAAGAACGTCCCGTCGAGCACGATCTCGACGACGGCGCGCCAGCCGTTGGGCGAGAGGTCCTCGGCGGGGACCGGGAAGTTGCCGGCCGCGTTGTTGACGAGCACCGTCGGTGTTCCGAGCTGCTCCCCGATCCGGTCGAAGGCCGCGGCGACCCGCTCCGGGTCGCGCACATCCATCTCGGCCTCCGCGGCCACGCCGCCGACCTCCTCGACCGCGGCGACTCCCTCGCGGCGGTGCTCGGCGTCGCGGCTCAGGATCCCCACCGCGGCGCCCAGGCGCGCGAACTCCACCGCCAGTCCCCGGCCGAGGCCGGTGCCGCCGCCGGTGACCAGCACCACCTCGCCGTCGAAGGTCCCTGCGGGCAGCATCGCTGCTCCCGCGGCCGGCGGTTCGGACAGCCCGCTCACCCGCGCACCACCGACACGCTGCCCGTCACGCCGGCCACCGTCAGACGCTCCCCTGCTCGCTGACGCGCCGGCGCACCTCGGAGAACGCGAGGTCGCGGGAGTGGTCGGGCTCCTTCGGCAGACCCAGGACGCGCTCGCCGATCACGTTGCGCAGCACCTCGTCGGTCCCACCGGCGATCGAGAGGCCGGGAGCCAGGAGCAGGACGTCGGCCCAGCGGTCCGCGCCCGCCTCGGTAGGGGCCCAGGCGGTCGCGCCCGCACCCACGAGATCGACCGCGAGCTCGGCGGACCGCTTCGAGAGCCCGGACCCGGCGAGCTTGGCGATCGAGCCCTCGGGACCGGGGACCCGCCCCGCCATCACCGCGTCGGTGATCCGCTGCCCGAGCATCCGCAGGATCCGCTCTCGCACGTACACGTCCGCGAGCGCCTGGCGCACGTTCGCGTCACCCGCGCGAGCCCTGCGCTGCGCGAGCTCGATCAGCTCGACCGCCTCGTGGGCGTCGCCGGACGAGCGTCCCGCGCCGATCGAGACGCGCTCGTTCATGAGCGTCGTGATCGCCGCGCGCCACCCCTCGTTCACCTCGCCGAGGATGGCGTCGGCGGGGAGGCGGACGTCGTCGAGGAACACCTCGTTGAACTGGGCCTGCCCGTTCATCTGCCGCAGCGGGCGGATCGTGACCCCGGGCGCCTGCATGTCGAGCACGAACATGGTCAGCCCGCGGTGCTTGGGCACGTCGGGCTCGCTGCGCGCCAGGACGATGCCGAACCGCGCGTGGTGAGCGGCCGACGTCCAGACCTTCTGGCCGTTGAGCACCCACTCGTCTCCGTCGCGGCGTGCGCTCGCCTCGAGCCCCGCGACGTCGGAGCCGGCGCCCGGCTCGGAGAAGAGCTGGCACCAGATCTCCTCTCCCCGGACGAGCGGGGGGAGGTAGCGCCGCTTCTGCTCCTCGGTGCCGAGGGCGAGGATCGTGGGTGCGCACATCCCGAGCCCCACGATGAAGACCGTGGTCGGGAGCTCGTAGTGCGACGCCTCCCGGTTGAACACGACCTGCTCGCGGTTGGTCAGACCCTGCCCGCCGTACTCGGTGGGCCAGGTGATCCCGGCGAAGCCGGCGTCGTGGAGCATCCGCTGGCACTCGCGCGCCCGGGCGAGGCGCTGCTCCTCGGTCTCGTCGACCGGCGCCTCGCCGCGGAGCCATCCGTGCTCGGGCGCCTTCGACGCGAGCCACTCGCGAGCCCGTCGCCTGAACTCCTCGAGCTGCTCGTCCTCCCGACTCATCGACCCTCCGTCGTCAGACTCGTGCCGCGTGGTGCGAGGCGCCAGGACCGAGGCGCAAGGCCGCGGACCGACCCCGAGGCCACGGACCTCAGCGACTCGGCGCGAGGCCGAGGCCGGCGCGGGCGATCACCCCGAGCATGATCTCGGAGGTGCCGCCGCCGATCGACTCGCTGAGGGTCTGGCGCCAGAGGAACTCGAGCATCGTGCCGCGCACGAGCGCCTCGGGAGCACCCAGGTCGAAGGCGGTGCGGGCGATCTCCTGGCACAGGTGCGTGCCCGCCAGCTTGTTGCCCGCC
>CAYTKN010000033.1:0-30919 GCA_964438505.1 uncultured Burkholderiales bacterium | reverse complement strand
GCGAGCCGCCGTCGGCGGCGAGGGGCCAGGGCGGGTCGATCCCACCTGCCGGGCCGTGGCGGCGGCCCGCCAGGAGCGGGTCGGGCCCGGGCGAGCCGGCGACGAAGGCGTCTCCCGTCGGTCGCCCGACGGGAACCAACGCCACCACGTCGGCCGGCACACGCTCGCGCGACAGGACGCGGGGGTCGACGCTGCGCCCACCCACGCGCACGCCGAAGTGGAGTCGCCCCGGCGGGTGACCGCGCACCGGCCGGCCACCGACCGTGCCGAGCGCCGCTCCCGGCTCGACGCGCTCGCCCCGCCGGACGCCGGCGCGGACGGGGGCGTAGGTGGTGCGCACCCCGGAGCCGTGGTCGACGACGACGAAGGGGGCTCCCGCGACCGCGCCGACGAACGCGACCGTCCCCGCGCCCGCGGCGCGCACCGTCGCGCCCGTGGCGGCGGCGTGGTCGACGCCGGCGTGGCCACCCACGTCGAATGCTCCGCGGCCCTCGCGGAAGCCCTCGACGACCGGACCCTCGACCGGCGCCACCCAGCCCGGAGGCGACACCGCGGACGCCCGCGCTCCCGGGGACGACGGGGACGATGGGGACGATGGGAACGCCGGAGTCCCCGACGGTCTCGGAGCGGGCGGGGGCACCCCGGCATCGACGGGCTCGGCCGGCACGGCCAGCGCGGCGGCCGCGCACAAGCACACGAGCGCGACCGACGGCGGTCGGGAGTCGAGGCGCACGCGACCTCCCCTGGCGGCGACCGGCTGGGACCGGGGCGGCGGTCGGTGCTCGCGGCCGCTGCCCCCGGCCCGCTACGCGGTGGCGGGAGCACCGACGCGACCGGAGGCGAGGACCGAGGGGCATCGGAGCGCACGCTCGGGGAGGGTCGTTCGAGTCGACCGGTGCCCACCCGGGAGCACACGAGCGCAGGGGTGGCGCAGGGGTACGGAGATGCGAGCGCCCGGAGGCTCAGGCGCTCACGGAGACGCGGAGCCGGTCGCGAGGTCGCGACGCCGCGAAGCCGCGATGTCGCGATGTCGCCGCCACGGTGGCGCGGGATCAGCGGCTCGGCGCGTGCTCGGCCTCGACGAGCTTGCCGCGGAGCTGGAGCACCGACTTGGTGTGGATCTGGCACACGCGGCTCTCGGTGACGCCGAGCACCTCGCCGATCTCCGCGAGCGTCATCCCCTCGTAGTAGTAGAGGGTCAGCACGAGGCGCTCGCGCTCGGGCATCCCGGTGATGGAGTCCGCGAGCACGTGGCGCATCTCGTCGACCTCGTAGCTCGTCTCGGGGTCGTGCTCGTCGTCCGCCGGGATGGTGTCGCCCAACGTCGGGGAGTCCCCCTCCTGGTCGCTGCCCACCATCTCGTCGAGCGGCACGACCCCCGTGAGCGAGATGCGGGACAGCGTGTCGTTGAGCTCGTCGAGGGAGACGTCGAGCTCGTCGGCCACCTCCGCGTCGTCGGGCGTCCGCTTCAACTGGTTCTCGAGCTTCGAGTAGACGCGCTCGATGTCGCGGGCCTTGGCGCGGACCGACCGCGGCACCCAGTCGATGGACCGCAGCTCGTCGATGATGGCGCCCTTGATCCGCGAGATCGCGTAGGTCTCGAACTTGAACCCGCGCTCGAGGTCGAACTTGTCGATCGCGTCGATGAGGCCGAACATCCCGTAGCTCATGAGATCGGCCTGCTCGACGTTCTGGGGCAGACCGACGCCGACGCGGCCGGCGACGAACTTGACCAGCGGCGAGTAGTGCAGGATGAGCCGATCGCGCAGCTCCTGGCTGCCGCTCTCCTTGTACTCCCGCCAGAGGCGATCCACCGCCTCCTCGGAGATCTGTTCCTGGCGCTCAGCCGTCATCAGCGCTCCACGACACACCGGCACGGCCACCGTCGGTGACCGCCGATCGTTCGAGTGTAACCGTCCGAGCGCCGGGCGCCGCCGACGTCGCTCCGGAGGGAACCTCAGGCGCGCGGGTGCGTGTCGTCGTAGATGCGCCGCAACCGCTCCTTGGTGAGGTGCGTGTACACCTGGGTGGTCCCCACGTCGGAGTGGCCGAGCAGCTCCTGGACCACCCGCAGGTCGGCCCCGCCCTCCAGCAGGTGGGTGGCGAACGCGTGGCGCAGGGCGTGGGGATGGAGCACCCTGCCGTCGGGGAGCGGGTAGCGCCCGACAATCCGTCGGGCGTCCCGAGGTGTGAGCCGCCGGCCCCGGGCGTTCAGGAACAGCGCGTCGGCCGGCGTGTCGCCGCCGACCAGATGGGGGCGCCCGTCGCGGCGGTAGGCACGCACCGCCTCGAGCGCGGGGACCCCGATCGGCACCCGGCGCTCCTTCGAGCCCTTGCCCATGACCGTCACCACACGGGCCGCGTGGTCGACCGAGCGCGGTCCCATGTCGCAGAGCTCGGCCACCCTCAGCCCCGCCCCGTAGAGGAGCTCGAGGACGGCCCGGTCGCGGAGGATCGCGGCACGGACCGCGGGGTCGTCGAGATCGGGCGCCGCGCCCGGGTCCGCCGCCTCCACCAGGTCCCTCGCCTCGGCGCTCTTGGGCACCCGGGGCAGGCGCGTCGGCCCGCCCGGCGCTCGCAGGTCCGCGGTGGGGTCGGTGGAGAGGTGGCCGCGGCGCCGCAGGAAGCGGAAGAAGGACCGCAACGCCGCGACCTTCCGGGCGATGGTGCCGGGCGCGAAGCCCCGGGTGTCGAGGAAGCCGAGGTAGCGCCGGAGGACGCGGTGGTCGACGTCGCCGAGCTCGGGGGCGCCACCCCGCTCGCACCAGGCGACGAACTGCGCCACGTCGCGGTGGTACGCCGCCCGGGTGTGGGGGCTCACCTCCGTGAGGGAGGCCACGTAGTCGTCGACGGGCCAGCGCACGGTGTCCACGGTAGGTGCGGATACGGTCGGGCGCGTGGACGACGCCGAGATGCGCCACCGGGTGGAGGCCGCACGCGTCGCGCGCCTCGTCACGGTCGACGCCACCGGGAGGCCCGCGCCCGTGCCCTGCACGTTCGCGCTCGACGGCGACACCGTGTACACGGCCGTCGACCACAAGCCGAAGCGCACCCGGGAGCTGGCCCGGCTCCGCAACGTGGAGGCGCGCGGCGACGCGGTGGCGGTGCTCGTCGACCGCTACGACGACGACTGGTCGGCGTTGTGGTGGGTCCGCCTCCGCGGCCGCGGACGCGTGCTGCGCGAGGGACCCGAGCGGGGCCGGGCGGTGCGGCTCCTGGCCGAGAAGTACGAGCCGTACCGCCGGCGACCTCCCGCCGGGCCGGTGATCGCGCTCGACGTCGACGAGTGGCGCGGCTGGTCGGCACGGTGACGCCGCTCCGCGCGAGGCGCCCACCGGCGCTCAGTCCACGGGGATCCTGGTGCGGTAGGAGCTGACGAACCAGCGGTTGCCGTCGCGCCGGAGGCGCATCTCGTCGCGGAGCTCGGAGCCGTCGTGCAACTCGAGGCGGGTCACCGCGCGCGCCCTCCGCCCGACGCTGCGCAGGTCCAGCACCTCGACCCGGGCGACCAGGCCGGCGAGGTCGGCCCGCTCCCGGTAGCGCGCCCCCTTCTCGGCGACGAACTCGCGCCGTGAGCGCCCGTCGCGCAGCTCGGGACCGCTCAGGTCCCACAGCCCGGCGAAGTCGAGGCGGTCCCACGCCTCCTCGTAGGCCACGGCGGTCTCGGCCGGGTCGGGGCGGTCGAGCGCCAGGGCGACGAGGACCGCGACGCCGAACGCGACGACGACGGCGCCGACGGCGACGGCGGGGATCCACGACGGTTCCACGGGGGCCAGCGTACGGAGCCCCGCCGCGACAGCCCATCCGGGCCGGAACACGGAGCCGATCGGGGCTGTCGGGACTGTCGGCCGAGCGGGGCCGCCGGGGCGGACCGGCCGAGCGGGTCCGGGCCGTGCCCGACGTCGCTGTCGGACCCCCTCGCTAGCGTCGTCGGCACCGTCGAGGCGCCGCGGTCACGGCCCTCCTGCGAACCATCCCGCCCGTCCAGGAGGTGCACCGTGTCGCTCGCCGTCGTCCGCTCCGCCGTCATCCACGGCGTCCAGGGCTGGCCCGTGTCGGTCGAGGCCCACATCGGCAACGGGTTGCCCGGCTACACGATCGTCGGCCTGCCCGACACCGCGTGCCGCGAGTCGCGCGACCGGGTGCGCGCCGCGGTGATCCAGTCCGGCCTCGAGTGGCCGCAGACCCGCACCACCGTCAACCTGGCGCCGTCCGCGCTGCGCAAGAGCGGCGCCGGCCTCGACCTCGCGATCGCCGGTGGGATCCTGCTGGCCTCCGGTCAGCTCCCGGACGGCCGCCTCGACGGGGTGGGCATGGTCGGGGAGCTCGGCCTCGACGGCACCGTGCGCGGCGTCCCCGGCACCCTGGCGCTCACCGCGGCCCTCGCGGAGACGGGGGTGACCGAGGTGGTCGTGCCCGAGGCCGGCGCGGCGGAGGCGGCGCTGCTCCCCGGTGTGACCGTGCGCGTCGCCCCGACGCTTCGCGACGTGTGGGCGTGCCTCCGAGGCGAGGAGACCTGGCCCGACCCGCCGCCCCCGCGGGCGGGCGAGGAGCCCGAGCACCTCGACGAGGAGCCGGCCGACCTCGGCGACGTCCGCGGCCTCGCCGGTGCCCGCACGGCGCTGGCGGCCTGCGCGGCGGGGAACCACCACCTGCTCCTCGTGGGGCCCCCGGGCGTGGGCAAGACGATGCTCGCCCGGCGGCTCCCGTCGATCCAGCCGCCGCTCGACCCCGACGAGGCGTTCGAGGTGAGCCGCCTCCACTCGGCCATGGGCGAGCGGGTGCGCTGCATCACCAGACGGCGGCCGTTCCGGGCACCGCACCACACCGCCTCGACGCCCGCGCTGGTCGGCGGGGGCAACGGCACCCCGAAGCCCGGCGAGGTGACCCGAGCCCACCGCGGGGTGCTGTTCCTCGACGAGCTCGGCGAGTTCGGTGCCCGAAGCCTCGACGCGCTCCGCCAGCCCCTCGAGGACCGCTCCGTGCGCATCTCCCGGCACCCGGTCTCGATCGAGTTCCCCGCCGGCTTCACGCTCGTGGCCTCCAGCAACCCGTGCCCCTGCGGCCTGGGCCCACCCGGGTGCATCTGCAACGACGCGAGGCGCCGGCGCTACCGGCAGCGGCTCTCCGCTCCGCTGCTCGACCGCTTCGACCTGCGGGTGCTCGTCTCGAGACCGGAACCCACCGACGTCGCGGGTGAGGACTCGGCGACCGTGCGGGCTCGCGTCCTCGACGCCGTGGCGCGCCAGGGCGCCCGGTACCGGCACCGCCCGTGGAACCGCAACGCCGCGGTCCCCGCCGGCGCGCTCGACGACGACGTGCCGCTCGGCGGCGAATCCGCCGAGGTGCTCGCCGAGCTCACCGCCGGCGAACGGGTCACCGCCCGCGGGAGCGTCGGCATCCGGCGCGTCGCCCGGACGCTCGCCGACCTCGACGGCCGGGCCTCGGTCGACCTCGGACACGTCCTCCACGCGGCCGAGCTCCGCCAGGCGGTGTTCGGATGAGGCGCGCGGAGCAGCCCACGGAGCAGCCCACGGAGCGCCGCGCGGTGGCAGCCTTCGCCCTCCTCGCGCTCCCCGACATGGGCCCGAAGCGGCTCTCCCGCCTCCTCGAGCGCTGGCCCGACCCCGAGGAGGTGGCGGAGGCGGTGCTCGCCGGCCGGGCCGGCGCCGCGCTGGAGGAGACCCGGGGCATCGTCGGCCTCGCGCGGACGTGGCGCCGAGCCCTCGACCTGGAGCGGGCACGCGCGCTCCTCGCGTCGCGGCCGACCCGTGTGCTCGTCCTCGGCGACGCGGGCCACCCGATCGAACCCGAGCTCCCCGACGCGCCCCCGGTGCTCCTCGTCGAGGGCGACCGCGACGACGTGTGGCAGCGTCCCCGGGTCGCGATCGTCGGCACCCGCGCGGCCACCCCGCACGGCCTCCACGACGCGGTGGAGCTCGGGCACGCCATGGCCGAGGCGGGGGTCACGGTGGTGAGCGGCCTCGCCGTGGGGATCGACGGCGCCGCGCACCGCGGCGTGCTCGACGCCGGCGGCCTCGCGGTGGGGGTCCTGGGCACCGGCCTCGACGTCGTCTACCCGCTCCGCCACGACCTCCTCTTCGAGCGGGTGCGGGCCTCGGGAGCGCTGGTGAGCGAGCTGATCCACGGCACGCCGCCGCGGGCGCACCACTTCCCGGTGCGCAACCGCATCATCGCCGCGCTCGCGGACGTCGTCGTCGTGGTCGAGGCCACCGAGCGCGGCGGCGCGCGCATCACCGCCGAGCACGCCCTCGACTACGGGCGCCCGGTCCTCGCCGTGCCCGGCTCGCGGCGCAACGCCTCGGCCGCGGGATGCAACCGCCTCCTCGCCGAGGGCGCCCAACCCCTCCTCGAGCCCTCCGACGTGCTCGTGGCCCTGGGCCTCACCCCCGGGGCGCGCCGCCTCTGGGAGCCACGATCGACCCGAGACGAGCGCCACGACCCGGGGGCCGACGCCCGCTCGGTCGAGGCCGCCTTCGGCGGCGAGCCGGCGACCCCCGACCAGCTCTCGTCGCGCACCGGCCTCTCGCCGGCCGCGGTGTCGGTCGCCGTCGTCGCCCTCGAGCGCGCCGGCCGGGCCACCCGCTCCCGGGGGATGGTGTGGCCGCTCTGACACGACCCCGCCGACCGTGTGTGTGCAGGAACTAGTCGCCGGTGAAGCGCGGCTCGCGCTTCACCGCGAAGGCCGCCATCGCCTCGGCGGTGTCGGCCGACGAGAACGACACGTTCTGGGCGACCGACTCGAGCTCGAGGAGGTCGTGCATCGACGACTCGAAGCTGCGGTTGAGCGCCCGCTTCATGATCGAGAGGTTGATCGGCGGCAGCTCCGTCAAGCGGTGCGCCCACTCCATCGCCGTGTCCATGAGCGACGCGGCGGGGATCACCCGGTTGACCAGGCCCATCTCCGCGGCCTCCTCGGCGGAGAGGACGTCCCCGAAGAACGCCAGCTCCTTGGCCTTGTGGAGCCCGACGAGGCGCGGCAGGAGCCAGTGCCCCCCGAAGTCGAGCACCAGGCCCCGCTTCACGAAGATCTCGGTGAAGCGGGCCTCGTCCGACGCGAGGATCAGATCGCAGCCGAGCGCCAGGTTGAGCGACGCGCCGGCCGCCACGCCGTTGACCGCCGCCACGGTCGGCTTCGGCAGGTGGTGGAGAGCCAGCGCGGCCGCGCCGATCCCCCGCATCCACGCGAGCCCGGACCCACGGCCCCCCTGGATGTTCTCGGCGGCCTCGGGATCGCCGAGGTCGGCACCCGTCGAGAAGGCGTCGCCCGCACCGGTCACGACGAGGACCCGGTCCTCCCGACGCGCACCCACCTCCTCGAACAGGTCGCGCAGGCCCGTGAACATCGCCGAGGTGAGGGCGTTCTTGCGCTCGGGCCGGTTGAACGTGGCGACCACCACGCCGCCGCTGCGCTCCACGTCGATCTCAGCCATCGTCCCTCCGTCGCTCGATCGCGGTCCCGGCTGCCCCGCCGCTCGCCGCCGGCCGGCTGCCGCCAGGCCCGCTGCTGCCAGGCCCGCTGCCGCCAGGCCCGCTGCCACCGGGCCCGCTGCCGGTCGGGCGCTACCGTAGCTGCCATGGGATACAACCCTCACCGCAAGCGGGTGCCGCGCCGCTCCGACGCGGTCTTCGTGGGAGCTGCGGTGGTCGTGGTCGCCGCGGCGCTCGCCTGGGTCCTCCTCGGAGGTTGACCCGATGGCGGTCCCGGGCATGGAGCACCCCGACGACTGGGAGGACGCCGAGGTCCGCCACGTGCATCCCTACGAGGCGGTCAAGACGTACCGGTGTCCGGGATGCGACCACGAGATCCTCCCCGGCACCGGCCACGAGGTCGCCGTCCCCCGCCGCGACCCCACGCTCCGCCGCCACTGGCACACCGCCTGCTGGAACCGCCGCTAGCCCGACCGCACGCGGCGTGACCGGCGCAGCACGATCGTCGCGGTGTCGAGCGGGCAGGCGGCGAGCGAGCTCAGAACGCCGACTCGATCACCCGGACGGTCGGCTCGGCGTCACGGGGCCACACGACCGAGACCACGTCGAAGCGGACCCGCACACGACGGCCGCTGGGGCGCTCGGCGAGCCACGCCGCGGCGAGGCGCCGCAACCGCCGCCGCTTGTCGCGACCGACGGCCTCCGCGGGGGTGCCGAAGCGCTCGCCCGCACGGGTCTTGACCTCGCAGAAGACGACCACGCCGTCGCGGGCGACCACGAGGTCGAGCTCGCCGTCGCGGCCGTGCCGCCAGTTGCGCTCCAGCACCTGGTAGCCCGCCTGCTCGTACCACGCGGCGGCGAGCGCCTCGCCGGCGACGCCGAGCGAGCGCGCGTCCGAGGGGGACGGCCGAGCGCGCCGGGCGTTCAGTAGTCGCTGCCGGCCAGCTCCTCGACGTTCACGTCCTTGAAGGTGAGGATGTGCACGTCCGCCACGAAGCGCTGGGGCCGGTACATGTCCCAGACCCACGCGTCGGTGAGCCGGATGTCGAAGTAGGGACGACCCCCCTCGTCGAGCACCTCCATCTTCACGTCGTTGGCGAGGTAGAAGCGGCGCTCGGTCTCCACGACGTAGGTGAACATCGGGAGGACGTCGCGGTACTCCTTGTAGAGCTGGAGCTCGATCTCCGTCTCGTACCGCTCGAGGTCTTCCGCGCTCATCGGGGCGCCGCGCTCATCGTGTGCCCGCCTTCGGCTCGGTCGTCGGAGCCACCGCGGATCAGCGGCAGCTTCCCTCAGAGTCTAGGAGCGCCACGCGGGATCCCACGGGGAATCGCGACGGGATGTCGGGAGTCGCGCCACACCGGCGGTTCGTCGGAGTCAGAGGAACCCGAGTCGGTCGAGGGGCCAGAGGCGCAGCACGGCCCGGCCCACCACGCTCTCCTCGGGGACGGGACCGAAGGCGGTGCGCGAGTCGGACGAGCCTCCCCGGTTGTCGCCCATCACCCAGAGGTGCCCCTCCGGCACGGTCACCGCGTCGAAGTCGCCGATGCTCATCCCGTCCAGGTACGGCTCCTCGAGCCGCCGACCGTCGACGAGCACGACACCGTCTCGCCCCTCGACCGTCTCGCCGGGAAGGGCGATCACCCGCTTGATGAAGTCCTGCTCGGAGGGCTGGGCGAGGCCCACGGTCTCGAGGAAGTCGGTGACGACCCGGACGGGGAACGGATCCCCGTCGCCGTCCTCGACAGCCTCGGGCGACTCGAACACGACGATGTCGCCCCGGCGGGGATCGTGCACCTGGTACGCGAGCCGCGAGACCACGACCCGGTCGCCGACCTCCAGGGTCGGCAGCATCGACTCGGAGGGGATGAAGAACGCCTGGGCGAGGAAGGCCTTGACGACGAAGGCGATCAGCAGCGCCGCGCCGACGAGCAGCGGAGCTTCCCGCAGGAACGACCGGTGGTGCTCGGGTCGCTCGATGCGGGCGTCGTCGGCTCCACCGAGGACGGGCTCCCACCGCGGCAGCGGAGCGAGCCGGGTCGGCGGGTCGCTCAGCGCTTCTCCTTGACCTTGGCGGCCTTCCCCACCCGGTCGCGGAGGTAGTAGAGCTTGGCCCGCCGCACGTCGCCCCGGGTGACCCGCTCGATCCCGGCGACCGTGGGGGCGTGCACGGGGAACGTGCGCTCGACGCCGACGCCGAAGCTCACCTTCCGCACGGTGAAGGTCTCGCGCACGCCGCTGCCCTGGCGGGCGATGACCACGCCCTGGAAGGACTGGAGGCGCTCGCGGTTCCCCTCGACGACGCGCACGTCGACCTTCACGGTGTCGCCTGGCTCGAACTCGGGGACGTCGTCGCGCAGCGCGGCGCGGTCGACGAGGTCGGTGCGGTTCATGGCGGATACTCCTCGTGCGCGAAGTGGGGCGCGACTCGTGGTCGAAGCGACCCCTGATCCTAGCTCCGTCGCGCTCGCCTCCACGAACGTGGGGCGGGAGACGGGTTGCCCCGCCCCGTGGCGACACCCGTGGCGACACCCGCGGCGCCGGGACGCCGACGGGCCCCGGTCACTCCGGGAACTCCTCGAGCAACGCCCGCTCCTCCTCGTCCAGGTCGGCCTCCGCGAGGAGGTCGGGGCGGCGCTCCAGGGTGCGGCGCAGCGCCTGCGCGCGACGCCACCGCTCGACGCGGGCGTGGTTCCCTGACAGCAGGACGTCGGGGACCCGCATCCCCCGGAGCTCCGCGGGACGCGTGTACTGCGGGTACTCGAGGAGCCGCCGCCGTGCGGGCGCCCGCGGGGAGGGCGCGAACGACTCCTCGTCGTGCGACGCCTCGTTGCCGACGACGCCGGGCACGAGGCGCGCCACCGCCTCCACGACGACCAGGGCCGCCGCCTCGCCGCCGGCGAGCACGAAGTCGCCGACGGAGAGCTCCCCGTCACAGAGGTGGTCGGCCACCCGCTGGTCGACGCCCTCGTAGCGACCGCAGACGAGCGAGAAGCGCTCCGCCCGAGCGAGGGTCTCCGCGCGGGCCTGGTCGAAGCGCTCCCCCGAGGCCGAGAGGAGCAGGAGCGGTCGGGGAGGCTCCACCTCCTCGACGGCCGCGAAGAGGGGCCCGGGACCCATCACCATCCCCGCTCCGCCGCCGAAGGGGGTGTCGTCGACGCTGCGGTGCCGATCGGTCGTCCACTCCCGCGGGTCGTGCAGGCGCACGTCGAGCAGGCCCGCAGCCCGGGCCTTGCCGAGCAGCGACGCTTCCAGGGGAGCGCGCAGGTACTCGGGAAAGAGGGTGAAGACGTCGATGCGCACGTCAGGAACCTCGACGGGGGCGACCTCGACGCGGGGTGCTCCGGTCGGGGGCTGCGGTCTCGTCGAAGAGGCCGGGCGGGGTTTCGACGAGCACGCGCTCGCCGGAGGCGTCGACGACGAAGACGACGGGCACCAGCGCGCCGGTGTCGAGGACCAGCAGGTCGTGGGCCGGGTTCACCTCGACGGCCACGACCCGGCCCCGCTCGAGGCCCTCCGCGTCGACGACCGCCGAGCCGACCAGCTCGTGGACCCAGTACTCGTCGGGGTCGAGGACGTCGATGGGCTCACCGAAGAGGGTCAGGGAGCGCAGGGCCTCGGCCCGGTTCCGGTCGGACACACCCTCGTAGGCGACCACCCAGTTCCCCTGGTGGCGTCGCGCGGAGGCGACCACGAGGGTGGTGTCGCCGGTGTGGTGCTCGGAGCCCCGTTCGAAGCGCTCGTGCCGGTTGGTCACCGGGACGACGACCACCTCGCCGCGGATCCCGTGGGGCTTGACGATCCGGCCGATCTCGAGCAGTCCCTCGGGGACCTCGTCGCCCGGAGCGTCGAGGGTCAATCGACGAACTCGACCTCTGAGGTGACGCCGTCGCGATGGGCGGCCGCCGCCACCACGGCCCGGATCGCCTGGGCGACCCGGCCCCGCTTGCCGATCACCCGACCCATGTCGTCGGGTGCGACGTGCACGTGGAAGCTGACCTGCCCGTTGCCCTCCTCGGTGTCGATGAACACCGAGTCGGGATCGTCGACGATGCTGCGGGCGACGTACTCGAGCACTCCGAGGGCGGTGGCGCCCACGCGGCGGTTGCCCTCGGCAGCCACCTCGTCGTCGAGCTCCAGATCCTCGTCGTCGAGCTCCACACCTTCGTCGTCGCTCATGCGGTGTCTCC
This sequence comes from uncultured Burkholderiales bacterium, assembly GCA_964438505.1. Classification (GTDB taxonomy): domain Bacteria; phylum Actinomycetota; class Acidimicrobiia; order IMCC26256; family JACPCJ01; genus CAYTKN01. Next base: position 19,277 of record CAYTKN010000033.1, on the reverse strand, counting down.
CTCGTCTCCGTCGTCGTCCCCTGAGGTGTCGTCCCCTGAGGTGTCGTCCCCGGAGGTGTCGTCGTCGGACGCGCCCGGGTCGTCGGAGGCCTCCGGCGCGGGCGCGGGTTCCGGCTCCGGCTCGGGGGGCTGGGCGGCGAGCGCGGCGCGGTGGTGCTCGATCGCACGGCGCGCCGCGGTGTCGGCGCCGGGGCGCTCAACCTTGAAGCGGTCCCACACCCCGACGGTCTCGAACAGCTTCTGCACCTTCTCGCTCGGCTGCGCGCCCTGACGGAGCCAGTCGAGAGCCCGGTCCTCGTTGATCTCGATCACGGACGGATCGGTCCGCGGGAGGTAGGTGCCGATGCGCTCGATGATGCGCCCGTTGCGCGCCTTGCGCGAGTCGGCCACCACCACGCGGTACGAGGGCTGCTTCTTCTTCCCCACCCGCTTGAGGCGGATCTTGACGGACACGGTTCGACTTCCCTTCGGGTCGCGGACGAGCCAGGCAGGCCCGCCAGCCTACGGCATGCGGATGTTCGAGAGATCACCGAGGTCGTCGAGACCGTCGGGGAGCCCGGGCATCGAGCGGCGGCCCTTCTTGCCCTTGCCGCCCGCCATCTGCTTCATCATCTTCTGCACCATTGTGAACTGCTTCAGGAGCGCGTTCACATCCTGGGTGGTGGTGCCGCTGCCCCGGGCGATGCGGAGACGGCGCGAGCCGTTGATGATCTTGGGGTTGCGCCGCTCCTCGGGGGTCATCGAGTGGATGATCGCCTCGACCTGCCCGAGCTGGTCCTCGTCGACGTCGGCCTGCTTGAGCTCCTTGGGGAGGCCGGGAAGCATCGACATGATCGACTGGAGCGGCCCCATCTTCTTGACCTGCTGCATCTGGTCGAGGAAGTCCTCGAGGGTGAACTCCCCCGAGCGGAGCTTCTCCTCGGCCCGCGCCGCCTCGGTCTCGTCGAAGGCCTCCTCGGCCTTCTCGATCAGCGTCAGCACGTCGCCCATGCCGAGGATCCGGCTGGCCATGCGATCGGGGTGGAACGGCTCGAAGTCCTCGAGCTTCTCCCCGGTCCCGGCGAAGAGGACCGGCCGCCCGATCACCTCCTTGACCGACAGGGCGGCGCCCCCGCGGGCGTCGCCGTCGATCTTGGTGAGCACGACACCGTCGACAGGGACCCGGGCGTGGAAGGCCTCGGCGACCGAGACCGCCTCCTGGCCGGTCATGGCGTCGACCACCAGCAGGACGTCGTGGGGCGAAGCGGTGTCGCGGACCCGCTCCAGCTCGTCCATCAGCTCCTCGTCGACGTGGAGCCTCCCGGCGGTGTCGACCACCGCGACGTCGCGCCCGAGGCGGGCGGCCTCGTCGAAGAGGCCCGCGGCGACCTCCACGGGATCGGTCATCTCCGAGAACACCGGCACGTCGATCTGCTCCCCCAGGCGCCGGAGCTGATCCACGGCGGCGGGTCGCTGGAGGTCGGCGCCGACGAGCAGCGGCTTGCGCCCCTGCTCCTTGAGGTGCAGGGCGAGCTTGCCGGCCGCCGTGGTCTTGCCGGAGCCCTGGAGGCCGGTGAGCATGATCACCGTGGGGGGCCTGGAGCTCATCGTGAGACGGCCGGTCTCGCCCCCGAGGGTCGTGATCAGCTCCTCGTGGACGATCTTGATGACCTGCTGGCCCGGCGTGAGGCTCTCGAGCACGTCGGCCCCGGTGGCACGCTCCTTGACGCGCCGGATGAAGGACTTGACCACCGAGACGTTGACGTCGGCCTCGAGGAGCGCGAGGCGGATCTCGCGGGCGACCTCGTCGACGTCGGCCTCCGACAGGCGACCGCGGCTGCGGAGCCGCTGGAAGATGCCGTCGAACTTGTCGGTGAGTGCGTCGAACACGTGCGCCGAGGGGTCGGGGTCGCGGTCGGGGTGGGGTCAGTCTACCGGCGGTGCCCCGGCCGTCGGCTCGGCGGCACCGTTCCCCGCGCGCGCGGCGCCACCGACCGAGCCGGCGGTGTCGCTGCCCGCGCCGCTGCCGGTGCCGGGCCCGGGAGCGGGTCCGGGCGCTCCCTGGACCTGCCACTCCTCGTAGCGCTCCCGGAGCCGGGCGCGGGTCTCCGTCCCGGTGCGGGGTGCGACGACGACACCGATCCCGACCCCGAGCGCGAGCGCGAGCGCGCCGCGCACCCCCAGGACCTTGATCGGGAGCCGCACAACGCGGAAGGGGGCGGTCGCGGTGAAGAAGACGAGCTTGAACGGGAACAGGATGATGCTCATGGCTTCCACGGCCTCCAGTGATCGGGGTGGTCGGTCGACAGCGGGATGGACGGGTCGCGTGTGACGTGCGGGGTGCGCTGGACGACGGTGATCGGTTGGGTGCGCACGGCAGCGGACCTCGACGGAGCAGCGGACCTCAACGGAACAGGGCCTTGGCGAAGTCGTCGGGGTCGAACTCCACGAGGTCCTCGACGCCCTCGCCGATCCCGACCAGCTTCACGGGGATCCCGAGGTCCTGCTGGATGGCGAGGACGATGCCGCCCTTGGCCGTCCCGTCGAGCTTGGTGAGGACGACGCCGGTGACGTCGACCGCCTCGGCGAACTGGCGGGCCTGCACCAGCCCGTTCTGTCCCGTCGTGGCGTCGATCACCAGGAGCACCTCCTTGAGAGCGCCCGGCGTGCGCTCGACGATCCGGCGGAGCTTCTTGAGCTCCTCCATGAGGTTGACCTTGGTGTGGAGGCGGCCGGCGGTGTCGACGAGCACCAGCTCCGCGCTGCGCCCCGAGGCGGCGTCCATGCCGTCGAAGACGACCGAGCCCGGATCCGCGCCCTCCTGGCCCCGGACGAGCTCGGCGCCCGTGCGCTCCGCCCACAGTCCGAGCTGCTCGCCGGCGGCGGCGCGGAAGGTGTCGGCGGCGACGAGCACAGCGGAGCGGCCGTCGGCGGCGGCGCGCCGCGCCAGCTTGCCGATCGTGGTGGTCTTGCCCGTGCCGTTGACCCCCACGAAGAGCCACACGTCGACCTCGCCGGGGGTCGTCCGCAACGCGCGGTCGTCGCGGGCCAGGCGGGCGGCGATGTCCGACTCGAGGGCACCGATGAGGGTGTCGGCGTCCTCGATGCCCTCCTTCCTCGCTCGGGCGCGGAGGTCCTCGAGGAGCTGGGTCGTCGTCGCCACCCCGACGTCCGCGAGGACGAGCATCTCCTCGAGCTCCTCCCAGACCTCGTCGTCGATCGCCCGGCGCAGCCGGATGTCGGCGAGGTAGTCGCCCACGAGCGCTCGCGCCTTCGCGAGGCGCTCGCGCAGCGTCGGAGCCGGGGGGACCTCGACGTCCGGCGGGGCCTCCACCTCGGGGGGTGCCTCGACCTCCGGGGCCGGGCAGGGCTCGGGTGACGCATCGACCTCGGGTGACGCATCGACCTCGGGTGGGGCTTCCGCCTCGGAGGGAGGTGTGGGCGTCGGCGGTGCCTCGGCAGCGGCCGTCCCCTCCTTGCGGGCACGACGGATCTGGACGAACGCCGCCACGACGATGACGGCGGCGAGCACGGCGACGACGACGACGAGCAGCACCTGCGGCTCCCTAGTGCCCCGAGTCGGAAGTTCGCCGCGATTTCATCGGCCAGATCCGCCCCTGGCTGCGTCCTCGTCCTCGAAGGTGCGCTCTGGCACCTCCTTCGTCCTGCGTCCTTGCCAGGGAACGAACCTGTCTCGCTGAAATCATCGCCGCACTTCCGACTCGGGACACTAGGAGTGATCGGGCCTTGCGGATGCTACTGAGCGCGACCCCGCCGAGTCCCTCCCCGGCGGCGAGCGTCCCGCGCTGGTTCCCTCGGCGCTGTCGGTCGCCGCTGCACGGTTCGTTGCTGCACGGTTCGTTGCTGCTGGGCTGCCGGATGGGCGTCAGCGAGCAGCAACGAACGGGAGGGGGACGCGGGGAGCGTTCGTGGGGTCAGTTCGACGACGGGTCGGGGACGGCCGGGCGGCGGTGCTCCAGCTTCTCGGAGACCACCCGCGATGTCCCACCCGGAGGCATCGACACGCCGTAGAGGGTGTCGGCGGCCTCCATGGTGCGCTTCTGGTGGGTGACCACCACGAGTTGGGCCTCGTCGCGGAACTCCTCGACCAGCTCGAGGAACCGGTGGAGGTTCACGTCGTCGAGCGCGGCCTCGACCTCGTCGAGCAGGTAGAAGGGGGAGGGCCGGGCGCGGAACACCGCGAACAGGAACGCCAGGGCCACCAGCGAGCGCTCGCCGCCGGAGAGCAGCGACAGGCGCTTCACGTTCTTGCCCGACGGCTTCGCCTCGATCTCGATCCCCGTCTCGAGGGGGTCGTCCGCGTCGGTGGCGACCAGCTTGCCGACCCCACCGGGGAACAGGCGGGCGAACAAGGCGTCGAAGTGGCGCGACACGTCGGCGAAGGCCTCGTCGAAGACCGACGCGATCTCGCCGTCGACCGCCCGGATCACCTTGTTCAGCTCCCGCCGCGTGCTGCGCACGTCGTCGAGCTGCTCCCGGAGGAACTCGTGGCGCTCCGAGAGCGCCTCGAACTCGTCGAGCGCCAGCGGGTTGATCGGCCCCATCACCCGCAGCTCTCGCTCGAGCTCGCGCGCCCGCTCCGAGAGGGTGGTCGACTCGGGGATCTCGGGGGCCCGCGCCTCCATCGCCGCCTCGGGCTCGCGGTCGAAGTCGTTGCGCACCGCGTCGGTGGCGGACTCGAGGCGCATCTTGGTCTCCGCCTCGTCGATCTCGAGGCGCTGGAGGCGCTCGCGGAGCTCCTCGAGCTCGCGCTCGAGCTCGGCCCGCTCGCGGCGCAACCCGTCGAGGCGGCTGCTCGCCGCACGGCGGGTCTGGGCGCGCTCGCGGCGGGCGGCGTCGAGCCGCTCGTGCAGGCCCGCGACGGCCTCACCGTGGACGGCGAGCGCCCGTTCGAGGCGCGCGAGCCGCCGGGCCCGCGCGTCGAGGTCCTCGATGCGGCCACCCGCGTCGCGCTCGGCGCCCTCGGCGCGGGCGAGGCGCTCCTCGACCTCCTCGAGGCGGGTCTCGAGCACCTGGCGGCGCTCGGTCGCCGCGGCCTGCCTGCGCTCGAGCGCTCCCCGCAGGCGCGCCGCCTCCTCGCGGGCGTTCTCGTGGCGCGACCGGGCGCGCTCCACGGCATCGCGGCGCTCCACGGCGACGCGCCGTGCCTCGGCGGCCGCGTCGCCGTAGGCGCTGCGCGCGCGCTCCAGCGCCTCCTCGACGCTCGACTGCGCGGCCTCGGCCTCCTCGGCCCGGGCGAGGGCTTCCTCGAGGCTGCGTCGCGTGGCGCCGTCGCCGGGTGCGGTGCCCGCCCGCCAGGTGTGCCCCACGCAGAAGCGCTCCCCGGCGGGTGTCGTGACGGTGAGGGTGGGATGCGCGAGGGCGAGGTCGAGGGCCTCCCGCCACCCCGACTCGACGTAGACGACGCCGTCGAGCAGCGCCTCGAGCACCGCGTCGAGGCCGGGGTGCTTCGCGTCGACGAGGTCGACGAGGGGGCGAGCGCCGGTGGGGGCGAGGCGCCCCTGCACCGCCTGGTGGGAGCCCTCGACGACGAGGAGCAGCGCGTGCGCGTCCCCCTCGGCGAGCTCCTCGATCGCGCGCCGCGCGGCGCCCGAGTCGTCCACGACCAACGCCCGCATCGCCTCGCCGAGCGCGGCGGCCACGGCGCGCTCGGCGCCCTCCGCGATCTCGATGTGCTCGACGAGTGGGCCGACGACGCCCTCGAGGTCGCCGAGCCGGTCGGCGCCGGTGGCCGCGCGGGCCTCGTCGAGTGCGAGGGCCAGCGCCTCGGCGCGGGCCCGCCAGGCGTGGGCCTCGGCGTCCGCGCGGCGCTCCTCCTCGGTGGCGTCGGCCAGGGCGGCCTCGGCCTCCTCCCTGCGCGCCTCGGCGGCGTGGACGTCGCCGTCGCCGCCGGCCTCCGCCTCGGCGGCCTCGAGCGCGGCGCGGGCCTCGCCGACGCGGGCTTCGGCCTCCTCGACCTCCGCGCGCGCGGGCGCCAGCGCCGCCTCCGACTCCTCCACCTCGCCGAGCTGCGCGCCGAGCTGCGCGTGCTCCGCGCGCAGCGACTCGACCACGGACTCGTCGGCGACCGCCCGGCGGGCCCGCTCGACGCCCGCGAGCTTCTCGGAGACGAGGGCCGCCTGACCTCGGGAGCGCTCGCGCAGCGCCTCGACCCGGACCATCGCGTCGTCGAGGCCGTCGGCGTCGAAGTCACCGAGCGACTCCTCGACGGCCGCGACGCTCGAGTCCAGCTCCGCGAGGCGGTCGCGCACGTCGCGCTCGCGCGCGGCGCCGGTGCGGCGCTCCTCGCGAGCGCGGGCGAGGCGGTCGCGATGCTGGCGGATCTGGCGGCCGAGCAGGTGCAGGCGGATGGCGTGGAGCTCCTCCTCGAGCGCGCCGTGGCGGCGGGCGGCGTCGGCCTGGCGCTCGAGCGGCTTGAGCTGGCGCTTGACCTCGCGGAGGGTGTCGCGCAGGCGCAGCAGGCTGCCCTCGGTGGACTCGAGGCGGCGCTCGGCCTTCTCCTTGCGCTTGCGGTACTTGAGGATCCCGGCGGCCTCCTCGACGATCGCCCGCCGGGCCTCCGGGCGGGCGTTGAGGACGGCGTCCACCTGGCCCTGGCCCACGATGACGTGCTGCTGGCGGCCGACGCCCGAGTCGGAGAGGAGCTCCTGGATGTCGAGCAGCCGGCACGGCACGCCGTTGATCGCGTACTCCGAGTCGCCGGAGCGGAACAGCGTGCGGGTGACCTCCACCTCGGAGAACTCGATGGGGAGGATCCCGCTGCTGTTGTCGATGGTGAGCGACACCTCGGCGCGGCCGAGCGCCGGGCGCTGCGGCGTGCCGGCGAAGATCACCTCGTCCATGCGGGTGCTGCGGACCGTCCTCGGCCCCTGGGCGCCCAGCACCCAGGCCACCGCGTCGACGACGTTGGACTTGCCCGAGCCGTTGGGCCCGACGATCACCGTGACACCGGGCTCGAACTCGAGCGCGGTCTTCTCGGCGAACGACTTGAACCCCTTGACGGTGAGGGTCTTGAGGAACACGGCGCCTCCTTCGGAGGCGGAGCGTACCGGCGACGGCGCGGAGATCCGCGGACCGCGGGTGTGCCCGTGAGGAGTGCCGGCGCGTGGAGCGCCCGTCGGCGGTCCGACACCGGGGCCGCTGCGGACGCTGTGGCCGCTGCGGACGCTGTGGCCGCTGCGGACGCTGCGCGGCCGGTCATCCGTCGCGGCTGTGGAGCACGGGGCGGGTCGCGGTCCTGCGCTGCTCGGCCGAACCGTCGCAGCCCACCGAAACGACCTCGGCGGTGACGGTGTAGCTGCCCGCTGCGTCGTAGTGGTGGGTGAAGGTCTCGACGATGCTCGAGCGGGGCCAGCGGGTGTCCGAGTCCTCGCAGTCGCCCAGGGGTCGTGTGACCACGGAGGGCTCGGAGCCGTCGCCCCAGTCGAGCGCGAGCCGCGACACGTACCCGTCGGCGTCGCCGGCTCCGACGTCGATCGAGAGCGTCCTCTCCTCGCCGTCGTCGAACGGCGTGTAGCGCTGGTGCCCGATGTCGAGCCGGGGCCCGCGAGGCCCGTTGGCCACCGAGGTGGAGCCGGTCACCGTGATCTCGGTGGAGGCCTCCGCTGTCTCGCGGACGACGTCGGCTCCGCCACAGGTCGGCCCGCCGGTGGTGGTGACCCTCGCCGTCACCACGTAGGTACCCGCGGTCCGGTAGGCGTGGGTGACCTGCTCCACCTCGTCGGTCGTCGGAGGTTCGTAGCTCCGCCCGGCGAGGCAGTCGACGACCGCGTCACCAGCTCTCGGCCGTCGGCTGTCCGCGATCTCGCTCCCGGCGAGCGTGCTGGTGCCGTCGCCGAGCTCCACGGTCGGTCCGCGCACGATCTGACCTGCGTCGTCGCGCACGTGCACCTCCACCGTGAGGACCTCTCCGGCTCGCACCTGCTCGGGAACGTCGAGGCTCACCCGGAGGCCACGCTCTCCGAGCTCGGTCCCGGAGACGACCGAGCTGCTCGTCCTCTGCTCCCCACCGGAGACCGGCGGGGCCTCGATCGCGGGCGCCTGCCCGTCCGAAGCCACCTCCCCATCCGAGAGGGCGTGCACGGCGACCACCCCGACCAGCGCGATCGCGGCAGTGACTGCGGACCCGAGCACCACCAGCCACCGCCGAGCGCTTCCCGCCACGTGTCCTGGCCGCATCGTGCACCTCCAAGGAGCCTCTTTCCAGGTACACGAACGAGACGCCGAGAAGTGTCGGTGTGCAGACGAATTTCTGCGATTCGGTCGGGCCTCGGAGCTGACGAAGGGGCATCAAGTAGTACGAACGCCGCGCCAACGGTGGGCGTCGCATTTACCCTCTGCGCTGCCCGATGGCCGTCAGAGAGAAGGAAAGAACGGGAGGGGGTCAGCGCACCCGGAAGCGGTCCTCGCCGCGGGGCTCCTCCTCGTGGACCTCGACGTCCGCGACGTCGGCGCGGGGCGGGCCCTCGTGGGCCCAGGCGATCATCTCGCTCACCGCGTCGGGGGCGCCCTCGAAGGCCGCCTCGACCGTCCCGTCGGGGTTGTTGCGCACCCACCCGGCGACGTCACGGCTCTGGGCCTCGTAGCGGCACGAGTCGCGGAACCACACGCCCTGCACCCGTCCGTGCACCACCACCCGCGCCCGCCTCGCCGCCGGGGCGCTCACCGGCTCACCTCGCGCACCTCACCTCGCGCACCTCAATCGCGCACCGGTCCGGCACGTCTCACACCTGGCACGCCTCGCAGTAGTAGGCGTAGCGGCCACCGGTCTTCTTGCGCTGGATGGGCCTGCGGCAGCGGCGGCACGGGTCGCCCGCCCGGGCGTACACCTTGTGGTGCTGCTGGTACTGGCCCGGCTCGCCGGCGGGGTCGACGTAGCCCTCGTCGGGGAGCGTGGAGCCGCGGTGCTTCACCGCGTCCTGGAGGGTCTCGACGAGCGCCCGGTAGAGGCGCCGCACCTCCTGGGTGGAGAGGGTGTCGCTCTTGCGGTCGTGCGCCAGGCCGGCGTTGAACAGGATCTCGTCCGAGTAGATGGCTCCGAGGCCGGCGAGGAACTTCTGGTCCATGAACAGCGGCTTGAGCTTCGAGTGGCGGGCGACCAGCATGCGCCCGAACTCGTCCCACGACACCGGGGTGTCGAGCAGGTCGACGCCGAGGCCCACGAGCTCCTCCACCTCGTCGAGGCCGCCCTCCTCGACGACGAACATCTCGCCGAAGGTGCGCGGGTCCCGGAACCGGAGCTGGCCTCCCTGGGTGAACGTGACGACCACATGGGTGTGGTCGGGGACCTTCTCGCGCGACTGCTTGGCGCGCAGGAGCTGCCCGGACATCCCCAGGTGCACCACGAGGGTCTGGCCGTCGTCGAGGGTGAACAGCAGGTACTTTCCCTGCCGCTGGAGACCCTTGATCTTGCGTCCCTCGAGCCGGCCGATGAAGTGCTTCTTGTTCGGGTGGCGGCGGATGGAGCGCATCCCGGGGACCTCCACCTTCTTGATCTTCCGGCCGACCACGTCCTTGTCGAGCTCGCGCCGGATGATCTCGACCTCCGGAAGCTCAGGCATCCGCACTCTCCCCTGCGACGTCCTCGGTGACTCGGGCCTCCAGCCACTCCCACGCCTGGGCCGCGGCCTCCTGCTCGGCCTGCTTCTTCGACGAGCCCGTCCCGCGACCGCGGGCCTCGCCGCCGAGCAGGACGGTGGCCATGAACCGCTTCGCGTGATCGGGCCCCTCGTCGGCGACCTGGTACCGGGGGGTCTCGTCGAGCACGCTCACCGAGAGCTCCTGGAGGCGGGTCTTGTGGTCGTGGACGCCGGGCCCCTTGGCGGCCTCCGCGATGCGGTCGCCGAAGAGGCGCAGCACGAGCTCGGAGACCGTGTCCCACCCGCTGTCGAGGTACACGGCGCCGATCACCGCTTCGACGGTGTCCGCGAGGATCGACGGCTTCTCCCTGCCGCCGGACTGCTCCTCGCCCCGGCCGAGGAGCACGTAGCCCCCGAGCTCCAGGCGGCACGCTTCGAGCGCCAGCGTGTCGGCGTTCACCACCGCGGCGCGCACCTTGGCCAGCTCGCCCTCGGGCAGGTCCGGGTAGTCGCGGAAGATGCGGTCGGTGACGACGACGCCGAGGACGGCGTCCCCGAGGAACTCGAGTCGCTCGTTCGACCGGTGGCCGGGATGCTCGGCGCAGTAGGAGCGGTGCGAGAGCGCTCGCCGGAGGAGGTCCCCGTCGCCGAATCGGTGCCCGAGCCGGCTCTCGAGCGGTGCGAACGAGACGCTGGTCAACCGCCCGCCTCCGAGAGCTTGGCGACCACGTAGTCGACGGCGTCGCGCACCGTCCTCAGCTCGCCCAGGTCCTCGTCGTCGATCTGGAAGCCGACGGTGCGCTCGCCCAGCTCCTCCTCGAGCGCCTCCACCAGCTCGATCAGGGCGAGCGAGTCGGCCTCGAGGTCCTCGGTGAAGCTGGAGTCGAGGCCGACCCTCGACTCGTCGATCTCGAGGATCTCCGCCAGGCGCTCCCGGATGAGCGCGAGGACGTCGTCGGGTCCGATCGGGTCGCGGGTCACGTGGGTCTCAGCGGGCACTGGTGACGGCCTCCTTCGTGCGGTCGATGATCCCGGCCACCACGCAGTCCGCGGCGACCGAACAGGCGTTGACGACGGCCCGCGCCGACGACGAGCCGTGCGAGACGACGCAGACGCCGTCGACGCCGAGCAGCATGGCGCCGCCGGTCGCGTCGGGGTCGAGGTCGCCGGCGGCCTCGAGCAGCAGCGGCATGACCACCTCGGACGCCTTCTTGGCGGCCTCCGTGGAGGAGAGCACACCGAAGACCAGGTCGACGAACATCCGCAGCGCGCCCTCGAACGCCTTCAGGGTCACGTTGCCGGTGAAGCCGTCGGTGACGACGACGTCGACGGCGTCGGTCATGACCTCGCGTCCCTCGACGTTGCCGACGAAGCCGGGCACGCCCTCCAGGAGCGGGTGCGCCGCCTTGCGCAGCTCGTCGCCCTTCCCGGCCTCCTCGCCGTTGGACAGCAACCCGACCTTGGGCGCCTCCGTCCCGTACCGGATGCGCGCGTACTCCGCGCCCATCCGGGCGAACTGGGCGAGCCACTCCGGCTTGCAGTCGACCGTCGCGCCGGCGTCGAGCAGCACCGTGGGCGTCGAGCCGGGCACGGGGATCGGCACCGCGATGGCGGGACGGGCGACGCCTCCGAGACGTCCCATCCGCAGCACGGCGGCCCCCATCGCGGCGCCCGTGTTCCCGGCGCTGACCATGGCGGACGCCCGGCCGTCGCGCACCGCCTCGGCGGCGCGCACGATCGAGGCGTCCTTCTTCCTGCGCACGCCGGCGGCGGGGTCGTCGGTCATGCCCACGACCTCCGAGGCGGGCACGACCTCGAGGCCGGCCGGCGGGCCGGCGGACGGCAGCAGCGCCTCGACGGCGTCGGGGCGGCCCACGAGCAACACGCCGATGCCCAGCTCCTCGACCGCCTGGACGGCTCCCGCCACGATCTCGTCGGGAGCGTGGTCACCGCCCATGGCGTCGACCGCGACGACGACGTCGGTCATCGGGCGCGTCGCCTCACCGGACGCCTACAGCTCCGGCTCGACGGCCTGGCGGCCGCCGTACCAGCCGCACTGCCCGCAGACCACGTGCGGGCGCTTCGCGGCGTGGCACTGGGGGCAGCGCGAGCGCGAGGGCGCGCCGGTCGTCCAACTCGACGCCCGACGACGCCGGGTGCGCCTCCGGCTCAGCTTGCGCTTGGGTACGGCCATGTCTGGTTCCTCCTCGGGGCTTTCGGGGAAGGACGGGCGTCCGCCGGGTCAGGAGTCCTCGAACTCGAGGCGGTCGAGCACGTCCCATCGGGGGTCGACCCGCTCGGTCGCGCATCCGCAGGTCTCGTGGTTGAGGTCGACGCCGCATTGGGCGCACAGACCCTGGCACTCCTCGTCGCAGAGGGGCACCGCCGGCAGGTTGAGGATCACGGTGTCGCGGACCATCGGCTCGAGGTCGATCTCGTCGTCCTCGAGCAGGTACGTCTCGCTCTCCACCGGCTCGGGCTCGTAGAGCTCCCGGACCGCGAGCTCGAAGGGCCCTTCGATGTCCTCGAGGCACCGGCTGCACTCGGCCTGCCAGCGCCCGCTCACCACACCGAGGACGACCACGCCGTCGGAGACGCTCTCGAGGCGGACGTCGAGGTCGACGGGGTCGTCCTCGCCGACGCGGGTGCCGCCCGAGACGAGGTCGGCCAAGCGCGCGGCGCGCGCGACCTGGCGCGTCTCACCGGGGCGGTGGAGCAGGTCGCCCACGACCACCCGGAGGGCCTCGGCGGCCCCCCGCTCCCCGGCGTCGCCGGAGGTGCTACGCCCCTCGACGTCGCGGGGCTCGCCGGCGCCGGACGTCGGGGACATGGAGTTGGCGGTCATCGTGATCATCGGTTCGAACGGGTTCGAGGGAGCCGGGGACCGGGACGATCCACCGGCGGACAGCCTATCAGAACGGCGACCGCTGTCCGATTCCAGCAGAAAGAACAGGGTTCGAGAGGAACGCTCCGCTTCGCGCCCCTACATCTGGTCCTGATCGAAGACCGGCGCTTCCTCCTCCTCCTCCTCGAAGAGGTCCTGCCCGCCCTCATCGTCGTCGGGCTCGGTTCGGATCGAGACCTGGAGCCGCTCGCGCCCACGGGCGATCTCCTGGACCACCCGGTCGAGGATCACCTCGAACTGCGCCAGCTTGCGGTCGACGTAGTCCTCCGCCTCGTGCTGGAGCGCCCGACCCTGCGCCTCGGCGTCGTCGACCACCCGGCGCGCCGTGTGCTCGGCCTCCCGGACGATCTCGGTGCGCTGCACCAACCGCTCCGCCCGCGCCCGGGCCGCGTCGACGATCTCGTCGGCCTCCCGACGGGCCTTGGCGAGGAACTCCTCGCGCTCCTTGAGCAACCAGCGGGCCCGCCGCAGCTCCTCGGGGAGGCGGGCGATGGCCTCCTCCATGAACTCCAGCAGCTCCTCGCGGTTGACGAGCACCGACGCGGAGAGCGGCATGGGCCGGGCCGCCTCGATCAGCGAGCGCACCCGCTCGAGCAGGCTCTCGACGTCGCGCTCGTTGGCCGCCATCAGGTGCCCTCGTCCGCCCGATCCTGGAGGCGCTTCGCCACCAGCGGCGGCACCAGCGACGACACGTCGCCGCCGAAGCGCGCCACCTCGCGCACGAGGCTGGAGGCGAGGAAGGAGTACTCGGGGCTCGTCGAGATGAAGAAGGTGTCGATGCCGGTGAGGCGCTGGTTCATCTGCGCCATCTGGAGCTCGTAGTCGAAGTCCGAGACCGCACGGAGCCCCTTCACGATGGCGTCCGCGCCGTGCTCCTTCGCGAAGTCGACCAGCAGGCCCTTGAACGACATGATCCGCACGTTGCCGACGTGCGAGGTGACCTCGCGCAGCATCTCCTCGCGCTCGTCGAGCGTGAACATCGCGGAGGTCTTCTGCGGATTGCGGATCACCGCCACGATGACCGTGTCGAAGTACCGAGCCGTCCGCTCGATGATGTCGAGATGCCCGTTGGTCACCGGGTCGAACGACCCCGGACACAGCGCCGTCGCCACAAACGCTCCCTCTCGCCTGCACCGGTGGTGGATCCCCACCTCGTCGCCGACCGTGGCCCCGGCCGGGGACGGCTGCGTCAGCCCGCGGTGGCAACGAGCACGAGCGTATCTCCGAAGGCCTTCTCACGCAGGAAACGCCAACCCTCCGGCAGCGACGGCACGCCGTCGCCGACGCGGCGGCGCACCACCACCGACGCGCCCTCGACCACCCACCCCGAGGCGAGGCGGGCGAGGACCTGCTCCACCTCCGCCGTGGGCACGGCGAAGGGAGGATCGCAGAACACCAGCGTGAACGCCTCGCCGGACTCGCGGGTGACGAACGCGCGCACGTCGGCTCGCTCCACCCGAGCGAGCTCCGCGAACCCGGCCACCTCGAGGTTGCCGGCGACCACCTCCGCCGCGCCCCGGTCGCGCTCCACGAACACCGCCGAGGCCGCTCCCCGCGAGAGCGCCTCGATGCCCAGCGCGCCGCTCCCCGCGTAGAGGTCCGCCACCGCCGCGTCGACCACCACGGCACCGAGGGAGCCGAAGAGCGACTCCTTGACCCGATCGGTCACCGGGCGGGTGCCGAGACCCGGGGGCGTGGCGAGACGGCGCCCCTTCGCCTCCCCCGCGATCACCCGAACCCCACGGCCGCCACGACCCGCTCGGCCACCACGGCGGCCGCGGCCACCGCGACGGCTACGACCCCGCGGCGCCACGCCTCACGCGGCGGCGACCGGCCCCGCAGGGCCGCTGCGGGGGTCGGCGAGCGCCGGTCGACAGGGCATCCGAGCAGGCTATCCCCCTCCGCTCCCGCCGGTGCCGGGACCGGAGCGGGATCGCCGTACCCTCGGCGTCCATGTCAGCCCGCCGACAGCCCCGATGAGCGACGCCGGCCCGGCCCGCGACGAGCGCCCGGGAGCACAGCGCGACGAGCGCCGCGGCGAGCGCTGCTTCGGGTGCTCCGCGGAGAGCCCGTCGGGCCTGCGCCTCGAGGTCGACCACGGCGGCGACGGCACCGCGACCGCCATCCTGCGACCTCGCCCCGAGCACGAGGGGCCGCCCGGTCACCTCCACGGCGGCCTCGTCGCCACCGCGCTCGACGAGATCATGGGCTGGGCCGCCCACGAGACGGCCGACGACGGCTGGGTCACCGCCACGATCGAGGTGCGCTACCGCCGACCCGTGCCCCTCGGGGAGGGCCCCTACCGCATCGAAGCCGAAACCACCAGGGCGTCGGGACGGCGCAAGCGGCTCATCGCCCGGCTCCTCCTCGGCGACGGGTCGGTCGCCGCGGAAGCGCGGGGCACCTTCGTCCGGGTGCGTCGCGGCGCGCCCGGCGTCAGCTCTTGAACAGGAACTCCACGTCGTCGCCGAGGAGGTCCTCGACCTCCTCCGCGAGCTGGCGGTCCCGCGCCAGGCGCGGGTCGGACTCGAGGATCTCCTCGGCCACCCTTCGGGTCTCCACCACGAGGTCCTCGTCCCGGGGCAACCGGCCCAGCTTGAGGTCGGAGAAGCCCGACTGGCGCTCGCCGAACACCTCGCCGGCTCCCCTGATGTCGAGGTCGCGCTCGGCGAGCTCGAAGCCGTCGGTCGAGTCGACCATCGCCCGCATGCGCGCCTCGGCCTCCCCCGTCGCCGGATCGGCGACCAGGTAGCAGTACGCGGCGCCGCCCCCGCGCCCCACCCGGCCGCGGAGCTGGTGGAGCTGGGCGAGACCGAAGCGGTCCGCGTCCTCGATCACCATCACCGTGGCGCGGGGGACGTCGACGCCGACCTCCACCACCGTCGTGGCGACCAGCACGTCGAGCTCGCCGGACCGGAAGCGCTCCATCACCCCCTCCTTGTCCCGCGCCGGCATCTGCCCGTGGAGCAACCCCACCGACAGCTCCGAGAGCGCGCCGTCGGCGAGGCGCTCGTACTCCTCGGTCGCCGCCTTGGCCTCGAGCTTGTCGGAGCCCTCCACGAGCGGGCAGACCACGAACGCCTGCCGGCCCGCGGCGACCTCGGAGCGGACCCGCTCGTAGGCGACGCCGGCCTGCTCCCGGCCGAGGGCCTCGGTGTGGATCGGGTCCCTCCCCGGGGGCATCTCGCGGAGCTCGGAGCGGTCGAGGTCGCCGTAGACGAGCATCGCCGCGGTCCGCGGGATCGGCGTCGCCGTCATCACCAGCACGTCCGGCTCCTCGCCGCGCCCGCGCAGCAGCGCCCGCTGCTCGACGCCGAAGCGGTGCTGCTCGTCGACCACCGCGAGGCCGAGCGACGCGAACGGCAGCTCCCCGTAGAGCAGCGCGTGCGTCCCGACGAGGACGTCGACGAGGCCCTGCGCCAGCTCGGCCTCCACCTGCCGGCGCCGCGCCGCGGTGGTGCGGTTCGTCAGCAGCTCGACCCGCACCGGGCGCTCCCCCATCAGGGTCCCCTCGGCCGGGACCGACAAGCCCGCGAGCATCCCCGAGACGGAGAGGAAGTGCTGCTCGGCGAGCACCGCGGTCGGCGCCATCAACGCCCCCTGGTGCCCGCCCTGCACCGCGGCGAGCAGCGCGGTGACCGCCACCACCGTCTTCCCCGACCCCACGTCGCCCTGGAGCAGCCGGTGCATCGGCGCGGGCTCGGCCATGTCGGCGAGGATCTCCTCGACCGCCCGACGCTGGTCGCCGGTGAGATCGAAGGGGAGGCGCTCGTGGAACCCGCCGACGAGGCCGCCGCTCACCTCGTGGCTCATGCCGCGGCGGTCGTCCTCGAGCGCCCGCTTGCGGGCCACGAGCCCGAGCTGCATGCGCAGGAGCTCGTCGAACACGAGACGGCGCCGCGCGGCCTTCCACTCCTCGTGGGTGCCGGGTCGGTGGATGCCGCGGTACGCGGCGGTCCGGTCGACCAGGCCGTGGCGGTCCCGCAGCTCCGGCGACAGCGGGTCCTCGAACTCCCCGGCCCGATCGAGGGCCTCGTGGACCAACTTCTGGATCTGCCAGGTGTCGACCTCGGCCTTGCCCGACTGCGGGTAGACGGGCACCAGCACGCCCGTCTTGTCCCCACCCGCGCCGGCCCGACCGAACACGTCCACGGCCGGGTTCGTCATCTGGCGGCGACCCCGGTAGGTCTCGATCCGCCCGAAGAGCGCGGCCTCCGTCCCGGGCTGGAGCTGGCGCTCGCGCCAGGGCTGGTTGAAGAACACCACCCGCAGCGACGACGCGCCGTCGTGGACGTCGACCTCCACCAGCGAGCGCCGGTTGCGGGTGCGCCGCGCGGAGACCTTCCGCACCTCGGCGTCGACGGTGGCCTCCTCGCCCACCTCGAGCTCCGCGACCGCGGCGCGCTTGCGCCGGTCGATGTAACGGCGCGGGTAGTGCTCCAGCAGGTCGAGGACGTCGTGGATCCCGAGCTGGGCCAACCGCTTCTCGAGCTTGGTGCCGCACCCGCGCAGCTTCGCGACGTCCTGGCGGGCGAGGAACCGCAGCGTCCGGGCCACGCGCAGCTACTCGACCCCGATCAGGTACGGGTAGAGAGGCTGGTCGCCGTGCTGGAGCTCGAGCTCCAGGTGGGGTCGCGCCACCGCCAGCGCCTCCTCGAGCGCCTCGGTCTCCGCGGCCACCGCGTCGGCTCCGACGATGACGGTGACCAGCTCGTCGTCTTCGGTGGCGAGGTGCTCGACGAGCGCCACCGCCGCGTCGACCGCCGTGCGCTCGACCGCGCAGACCCCCTCCGCGTCGAGGGCGATCCAGTCGCCCTCCGCGATCGGGCCGACCGGCGCGAGCGCGTCGCGGATCGCCCGCGTCACCTCACCGGTCTTCACACGCTGCGAGCCCTCGGTGATCGCGGCGACGTTGGCCTCGATCCCCGCACGCGGGTCGTAGTCGATGAGGGCCGTGAGGCCCTCCACCACCGACGTGGTCGGCACCACCTCGACCTGCTTGTCGGTCAGGCCGTCGACCTGCCGGGCGACCGGCACGATGTTCTTGTTGTTGGGGAGCACGACGACGCGATCGGAGGGGCAGGCCTCCACCGCGGCGAGCATCTGCTCGGTCGAGGGGTTCATCGTCTGGCCGCCCGCGACCACCTCCGCGGCGCCGAGGCCGGTGAAGAGCTGCTGGAGCCCGCGTCCCACCGCGACGGTGACCACCGCGGTCTCGACCCGCTCGCGAGGTGGCCGCGGCTCGTCGAGGTCGCCGGCGTGCTCGCGCACCCACGACTCCTCCTCCGTCTGCTCGGCGAGGTCGGTGACGCGGATCGACCGGGGCCGCCCGGCGTCGATCCCCGCCTCGATCGCGGCGCCGACGTCGTCGGTGTGGATGTGGCAGTTCCAGATGCCGTCGCCCCCCACGACGACGATCGAGTCGCCCACCAACCTCCAGGCGTCCTTGAAGTAGGGCACCTTCTCGTCGTCGACCTCGAGGAAGAACATGACCTCGTAGCGCAACGCCGAGACGTCGTCCTCGCCCTCGATGTGCGCCCGCACCGCCGCCGGTGCCTCGATGAGCTCCGGCTCGGGCACGGGGCGGCCGTCGACCACGTGGAGCAGGGTGTCGACGAAGAGCACGAACCCCTTGGCCCCGGCGTCGACGACCCCCGCCTCCGCGAGGACCGGGAGCAGGTCGGGCGTGCGGGCGAGCGAGTCGTCGGCAGCTTTCTTGGCGGCCTCCAGCACGGTGAGGAGATCCGCCGCGTCGCCCTCGCAGGTGGCCGTCGCGGCCTCCGCGGCGTCCCGCACGACGGTGAGGATCGTGCCCTCCACCGGCCGCATCACGGCCTCGTACGCGGACTCGGAGGCCCGGGCGAGCCCGTCGGCCAGCTCGGCGGCGCGGACGGCCTCGAGGCCCGAGAACCCCTTGGCCAACCCACGGAGCACCTGCGAGAGGATCACCCCGGAGTTGCCCCGCGCGCCCATGAGCGAGCCGTGCGCGATCGCCTCGCACACCTCCGCCATGGTGGTCGTGCCCTCGAGCTCCTGGAGCACCGACTCGACGGTGAGGACCATGTTGGTCCCGGTGTCCCCGTCGGGCACCGGGTAGACGTTGAGCCGGTTCAGCTCCTCGCGGTGGGAGCGCAGCGCATCGCGGTACTCCTCCAGCAGCGTCGCCAGCGCGGACGGGTCGAGACGGTCCAACGTCGCCATCGGAGCGTGACTGTACCGCCTGGCTGCTCGCCCGCTCGGGTGGCCGTGCGCGTGATTGAGGGACGGCGCGTCGCCGCTGGTAACCTGCCCGCTCATGGCATCGGTCTGTGAAGTGTGCGGCAAGCGCCCGCGCGTCGGGATGCGGGTGAGCCACTCGCACCGGCGCACCAAGCACCGCTGGAACCCCAACATCCAGCGCGTCCGGGCGCTGGTCGACGGGCGGCCCCGGAGGGTGCGCGTCTGCACCGCCTGCCTCAAGGCCGGCAAGATCCAGAAGCGCTGAACCGAGCCGCCGCCGCGCGGATCCCCGACGCGGACGCAGACCCCTGCTGATCGCTCGGTCGCGTGGTGCGATCGTCGGCCAGTTGGTCGTTCCGCTCAGTGCCCTTCTTGTCGCTCCGCTCAGTGCCCTTCTTGTCGCTCCGCTCCGGTCCAGCTCGGGAAGGGGTCGCGTGGTGTCGGGGTGCGATCGCTGGCCACTCGCTCGCTCCGCTCAGTGTCCGTCTGGTCGCTGCACTCGTAGTGCCGCTCCGGAATGGGTCGCGTGGTGTCGGGGGTGCGATCGCCGGCCACTCGCTCGCTCCGCTCGCTCG
>CAYTKN010000032.1:0-34548 GCA_964438505.1 uncultured Burkholderiales bacterium | reverse complement strand
GAGCGGAACCCCGCGTGGTCGCCGGACCGTCGTCGGGCCGGCGACCGGCTCCCCCCACCGACCCTCCGGTCGTGAGCGTGCCCCTCGCTGCCGCGGCGACCGACGCGGCCGTCTGGGAGCCGGAGCTCGGAGTGCCCACCCCCGAGGTCGAACGCCGCCGAGGTCTCCCGCAGGGGCCGGGCATGTGGATCTGGCGGCCCGAGCGGACCGAAGGCGGCGACGTGGACGCCCTCGTGGAGCGCGCGGTCTCCTCCGGCCTCACGCACGTCTACGTCCGGACCGGCTCGTCGCGGCGCGGCTTCCACGGGGCCGCGTTCCTGGAAGCCCTGCTCCCCGTCGCCCACGAGCGGGGCCTGCGCGTCTACGGGTGGGACTTCCCCTACCTCGAGGACGTCGCCGACGACGTCGCCCGCGCGGTCACGGCCCTCCAGTACGAGGTCCGCGGTCACCGGATCGACGGCTTCGTGGCCGACGTCGAGACCGAGAGCGAGGGTGTCGCGCTCTCGCGGACGACCGCGGGCGCCTACGCGCGGGAGCTCCGAGCCGCGGCGGGCCCGCGGGCGGTGTTGGCGGTCGCGGTCCCGCGGCCGACGAGGGGGATGCGGGCGTCGTACCCGTACGCCGAGGTGGTGCCGCACTTCGACGCCGTGGCACCGATGCTCTACTGGTTCCACCGGGATCCAGCCGTCGACGCCACCACCGGCGTCGAGTGGCTGTCGCGCTTCGGCCGACCCGTGCTCCCGATCGGCCAGGCCTACGACGGCCGGCCCGAGGGTGGCCCGCCCGGACCGCCCCCACCGGAGGAGATCCACGCGTTCGTCGCCGCGGCCAGGGCGGCGGGCGCTCCCGCGGTCTCCTTCTGGGCGTGGGAGCACGCCGACGCCGGGGTGTGGGAGGCGATCGAGGCCCTCACGTGGCCTGTCCGTCGCAGCGTCGGCGCGCCTCTCCGCTCCGGGTAGCACCCGTCTATCCCGAGTAGTCGTAGAAGCCCTCGCCGCTCTTCCGTCCGAGCTTGTCCGCGGCGACGAGGCGCTTGAGGAGGGGACGGGGCGCGTAGTTGGGGTCCCCGAGCTCCTCGTGGAGCGCTTCGATGATCGAGAGGCTGGTGTCGAGGCCGACGAGGTCGAGGAGCGCGAACGGGCCCATCGGGAAGCCGCAGCCGCCCTGCATGGCGGTGTCGATCCCCTCCTTGGTGGCCACGCCCTCCTCGAGCATCCGCACCGCGTTGTTGAGGTAGGGGAACAGCAGGGCGTTCACGATGAACCCGGCGCGGTCCCGGACCTCCACGGGGTCCTTGCCGCAGCCGGAGGCGAACTCGAACACCTCGGTGACGGTGTCGTCGCTCGTGGTCACCGCGCGCACCACCTCGACGAGCGACATCGCCGTGGCCGGGTTGAAGAAGTGGACGCCGCAGACCCGATCCGGCCGGCCCGTCTCCATCGCCATCTCGACGACCGGGAGCGTCGAGGTGTTGGTGGCGAGGATCGCGCCCTCCTTGGCGACGCCGTCGAGCTCGTTGAACAGGTGCTTCTTGACGTCGAGGTCCTCGATCACCGACTCGATGATCAGGTCGCACTCGCTCAGGTCGCGAAGCGCCGTGGTGGTGGTGACCCTCGCCAGGGTCGCGTCGCGATCCGAGCTGTCGAGCTTTCCCTTGTCGACCTGCTTGGTCAGGGACTTCTCGAGGCGCGCGATCGTGCCGTCCGCCGTCTCCTTGGCGCGGCTGCGCAGCACCACCTCGAACCCGTTCTTCGCCGCCACCTCGGCCATGCCCGAACCCATGATCCCGGATCCGATGATGCCCACCCGTTTGATCGTCATCGCCTGTCGCCTCGCTCGGTCGTCTGCTCGGGGACGGCGGCGATGTTACCGGTGAGTAGCAACGTCGCACCACCGCGGGGCCGTATACGCTCCGCGGGGCAGCCCGCAGCGACCCGGAGGTGAGCGCATCATGAGCACGTCCGACGACGCGACGGGGACGCTCGCGCTGGTCGGCGGCGAGGAGTTCGACGCCGCGTGCCGCGACGTCGACGCCATGCTGCTGGAGGAGTCCGGGGCCTCGGAGGTGCTCGTCGTCCCGACCGCGGCCGCGTTCGAGAACCCCGCCAAGGTGGTGGCCGGCGCCGAGGCCCACTTCGGGGAGCTGGGCGCGTCGGTCTCGAGCGTGACGGTGCTCCACCACGCCGAGGCCGGTGACCCCGAGGCGGTGGCCGCGGTGCGCGACGCCGGGTTCCTGTACCTGAGCGGGGGCTCGCCGATGCACCTGCGCGCCGTCCTCCACGGGTCGCAGCTCTGGGAGGCGATCCTCGCCGCGTACCGGGGAGGCGCCACCGTGGCGGCGTCCGGCTCGGGGGCCGTCGTGCTGTGCGACCCGATGATCGACCCGAGGGGCGGCGCCTACACGGTGGGTCTCGGGTTGCTCGCCAACCTCTCGGTGTTCCCCCACCACGACACCGTGGCGCGGCACCTGTGGGAGCGGGCTGTGGACCTGCGGCCCCCGGACACGACCCTCGCGGGCGTCGACGAGCACACCGCGCTCGTGCGCCGCGACGGCGGCCGGTGGTCGGTGGCCGGCGCCGGCGCCGTCACCCTCCACGACGGCGAGGGCTCCCGCGAGGCCGGCGAGGGCCCGATCGACTCTCTGACCATCTGACCGGCCGCGGACCCTGCGTTCGTTCCTTCTCTCTGACGCTCAGACGGCCAGAGAGAAGGAAAGAACGCCAGCCGAGCAGGGCTGGGTCAGGCTTCCTCGACGGTGACGTCGAAGACGAAGACCGGGCGGCTCGGCTGCTGGGAGTCCCCCTCCTCGAAGGCCTCGATGCGCTGGGCCACCTCGAGACCCTCCACGACCGTGCCGAACTTGATGAAGCTGGCCTGCGGGTCGAGAGCCTCGGGGCCGCGAGGGCCGGTGACCACGAACCACTGCGACCCGCTCGTCTCCGGGCCGGTCGAGTTCGCGTACGCGAGGTCGCCCACCTCGTAGCTGATCCCGTCGGGGACGTCGTCGGCGCCGCCGAACTGGTAGCCGGGCCCTCCCCGGCCGGTCCCCTCCGGGTCGCCGCCCTGGATCACGAAGTCGCCGACCACCCGGTGGAACGTGAGGCCGTCGAAGAAGTCCTCCCCCGCGAGGAACACGAAGTTGTTGACCCCCGCGGCGGAGACCTCGGGGTCCGAGGGATCGAGCTCGGCGACGATGTCGCCGCAGCTCGTCTCGATGGTGGCCCGGTACGCGACGCCCTCGTCGATCACGTCTTCGGGAGCGTCGAAGGTCGGCTTGTCGCTGTCCGCCACCTCGGGCACCTCGTCGGTGCACTCCACGGCGGCGAGCTCGGCCGGCAAGGTCGTGGAGGTCGTCGGACCGCTCGTGCTCGTCGTCGCCGACGACTCGCCGTCGTCTCCGATGAGGAAGGTCGCGAAGGTGGCCACGAGCGCGATGACGAGCGCCCACACGAGCACGACCGTCAGGCGCCGGCGCAGGTTCACTCGCCGCCAGGTGCGATACCGGCGCTCCTGGGCTCGACGCTTGTTCTCCTGCTTGCGCCTCCGGCGCTCGGCCTTCGACACGTGTCGCTCCTCCGATCGGCTCCCGCCACCCCGGGCCGACCGGCAGTGTACCGACGTGTGCCCTCCCGTCCCCCGAGACCCACCCGTGCACGGTTCGCGCGCTTCCGGGGCCCGCGACCCGATGCCGCACCCGCCCGTGGCGGTACCCTGAGGGTCATGTCGTCACCGGTCCCCGCCACGCGTCGCGCTCGCACCCCCCGAGGACGACGCGACGACGCGCGCCTCGGAAGCGGCGCCACCGCCGGCGCGGTGGTCGGTGCACCCGACGCCCGTGGGTGCCTGCCCGAACGGAGGCGTTCCCGGTGAGCCTCGTGGTGCAGAAGTTCGGCGGGAGCTCCGTCGCCGATCCCGAGCGCGTCCGCGCCGTCGCCGAGCACGTGGTGCAGGCCAAGCGCAGCGGCCAGGACGTCGTCGTGGTCGTCTCGGCGATGGGCGACACCACCGACGAGCTGCTCGAGCTCGCCTCGCAGGTCACCGCGTCGCCCGCTCCCCGCGAGCTCGACATGCTCCTCACCGCCGGGGAGCGGATCGCCATGGCGTTGCTCGCGATGGCGATCAACGAGCTGGGCGAGCCGGCCGAGTCGTACACCGGCTCGCAGGCCGGGGTCGTCACCGACACCTCCCACGGCAAGGCCAAGATCGTCGACGTGCGGGTGAAGCGCCTGCGGGGCTCCCTCGACGAGGGCAACATCGTGATCGTGGCGGGCTTCCAGGGCGTCTCGACGGCCCGCGAGATCACGACGCTGGGCCGAGGTGGCTCCGACACCACCGCCGTCGCGCTCGCCCACGGCCTGGAGGCCGACGTGTGCGAGATCTACACCGACGTGGCGGGCATCTTCACCGCCGACCCCCGCATCGTTCCCGGCGCGCGCAAGCTCGACCAGATCTCGTTCGAGGAGATGCTCGAGATGGCGGCGACCGGCGGCAAGGTGCTGGCGCTGCGCTCGGTCGAGTTCGCGCGCAACTACGGAGTACCGATCCACGTGCGCTCCAGCTTCACCTGGGAGCCCGGCACGTGGGTCCGTGAGGAGGATCCCGAGATGGAACAGGCCATCATCTCCGGTGTCACGCACGACACCAGCGAGGCGAAGTTCACCCTCGAGCGCGTCCCCGACCAGCCCGGCATCGCGGCCAAGGTCTTCCGGACGCTCGCCGACGCGGGGGTCAACGTCGACATGATCGTCCAGAACGTCGCCCACGACGGCACGACCGACATCTCGTTCACCGTCCCCAAGGAGGACGACCACACGACCGAAGAGGTGATCGACAAGCTCGTCGCGGAGGTGGGCGCGGAGGGCTCGGCCCACGACACCGGCATCGGCCGCGTCTCCCTCGTGGGGGCCGGGATGAAGACCCATCCGGGCGTCGCGGCGGAGATGTTCGAGTGCCTCGCGGCCCAGGGCATCAACATCGAGATGATCTCGACGTCGTCGATCCGCATCTCGATCGTCGTGCGCGCCGACGACGTCGAGCAGGCCGTCCAGATCCTGCACCGCGAGTTCGACTTGGAGGAGGCGAGCTGACATGAGCCGCGTCGGAGTGATCGGAGCGACCGGTCTGGTCGGGGGCGAGATGCTGCGGCTGCTCGCCGAGCGCTCGTTCCCGGTCGACGAGCTGAGGGTGTTCGCCTCGGCCCGTTCCGCCGGCAAGAAGCTGCCGTGGCGGGACGGCGAGGTCGTCGTGGAGGAAGCCGCGAGCGCCGACTACTCGGACCTCGACGTCGCGCTGTTCTCCGCCGGCAAGGCGACCTCCCTCGAGCTCGCGGAGCGCGTCGCCGCCGCGGGTGTCACGGTGGTCGACAACTCGTCGGCTTGGCGACGCCACCCGGAGGTGCCCCTGGTGGTCTCCGAGGTCAACCCGGAGGCCCTGGAGCGGATCCCGAAGGGGATCGTGGCCAACCCGAACTGCACGACCATGGTCGCCATGCCCGTCCTCGCCCCCCTCCACCGGGAGGCGGGACTTCGACGCCTCGTCGTCTCGACCTACCAGGCGGTCTCCGGCTCCGGCATCGCCGGTGTCGAGGAGCTCGACGAGCAGGTCCGCAAGACCTCCGAGCGCGCCGTGGGCCTCGCCCACGACGGGCGTGCGGTCGAGATGCCCGAGCCTTCGAAGTTCGCGGCGCCGATCGCGTTCAACGTCGTCCCGCTCAACTTCTCGGTGGTCGAGGACGGCTACACCGACGAGGAGCTCAAGCTCCGCGACGAGAGCCGGAGGATCCTCGACATCCCCGACCTGCCGGTCTCGGGCACCTGCGTACGCGTGCCCGTCTTCACCGGGCACGCGCTCTCCGTCAACGCCGAGTTCGAGCGACCGCTGAGTCCCGGGCGCGCCATGGAGCTGCTGGGCTCCGCGCCGGGCGTGGCCGTGAGCGAGGTGCCCACACCGCTCGAGGCGACGGGCACCGACCCCTGCTACGTGGGCCGGGTCCGCGAGGACCCGACCGTCGAGCACGGCCTCGCCCTGTTCGTCGTCGGCGACAACCTCCGCAAGGGCGCCGCCCTCAACGCCGTCCAACTCGCGGAGCTGCTCGCCACACGCACGTAGCTCCGGGGACGTCGGAAGCGGGGCGCACCGGGCGGCTCACTTCCACACAGGAACTGGGCGTGGTAACAACGGAGTCGTGCCGATCCTCGGTCCCGACCACGACCTCGCCCACCCCGTCGAAGGCGACACCGCCTGGAGCGAGTCGTACTACTTCAACGCGTACGACCCGGGATCCGACTCGGGCGTCTTCACGCGCATCGGCGTGCGACCCAACGAAGGCACCATGGACGTCGGGTTGTCGTGCTGGCTCCCCGACGGCGACCTGGCCGAGCACCGCTCCGTGCGGGACCAGCACGAGATGGTCGACACGGTGCTCGAGGTCGGCGGCGTCCGCTACGAGATGCTCGAACCGATGCGCCGATGGCGGTTGACCGCGGAGGTCGAGGCGACCGCCCGGGGCCTCGACGGAGCCGGCGAGCGGCCGGTCGCGATCGGCCTCGACGTGGTGTTCGAGTCGCTGATCCCCGCCGTCGGCGTCGACGCCCAGGGCCGCGACAGCAGCGGTGCGAGCGCGCGGGCGGCGGCCTCGGTGGGGAAGGGGCACCTCGAGCAGGCCGGCCGGTGGTCGGGTGCCATGAGCGTCGACGGCGAGCGACACGAGTGGAGCTCGGCGCGGGGCAACCGCGACAAGTCGTGGGGCCCGCGGCGCTGGGGTGGGCCCACGATGTGGCGCTGGTTCTCGGTCAACGTGGACGACGACTTCCACCTCGGCGGGATCCGCATGGGCACCGAGTCGGGTGACCTCCACCGGGGCTGGGTCTGGGTCGACGGCGAGCACACCAGCGTCCGCGAGTGGCGGCTCGAGACCGAGCTCGCGGCCGACCGGTTCACCCACGAGGTCGTGCACCTGACCGCCGTCGACAAGCGCGACCGCGCCCACGAGCTCCGCGGCGAGGTGATGCGGGTCGCCGACATCGGCCACCACGAGGGGACGGTCGTCAACGAGGGGCTCACCCGCTGGCACCACGACGGCCGGGTCGGGTACGGCATCGCGGAGTACCTCCACCAGCTCGGCGAAGACGGCGGACCGGCCGTGCCCGTCGAGTAGCGGGCCGCCCGGCGTCGGCGGACACGCTCGGGCGGTCGGGGGTCAGTTCAGCATCGGGTGGGGCGGGAACTCGGCCACCAGGCGGAGGTCTCCCCGCTGGCGGCGGAGCACACGCTTCCAGAGGTCCTCGGGATCCGCGTCGAAGACGTCGGAGGGCAGCGGGTCGAGCACGAACCAGTCGCCCCGGTCGACCTCCCCCTCGATCTGCCCGAGGTCCCAACCCGCGTAGCCGGCGAACACACGGAGCTGACCGACGCCGGCCCCCGCGATCGCGGGATCCTGGGAGACGTCGAGGCTCCCCACCCAGTCGAGGAGCCGCTGGAACCCCGGCGGCTCGGCCTCGGGTCGGGGAGAGGCGAGGCACACCGCGACCTCGGGTTGCACGGGGCCTCCCACGAACACGGCCGTCGGCTCCGCGGCGACCTCCTCCCACCCCGCGAGCGCCTCCGCGAGCTCCGTCTCGCTCGGCCGATTCAAGACGACGCCGAGCGCGCCGTCCTCGTCGTCGTGTTCGAGCACGAGCACGACGCTCCGGTAGAAGTTCGGGTCCAGGAGCTTCGGGGAGGCGACGAGCAGCCGTCCCTTGAGGTCGTCGGCCATGCCCGCGATGATGCCGCGAACGCGGGGGCGAGACGACACGGGCGCGCCCCTCCGCTCGCCCCGGCGGGTACGGCTCTGCCAGGATGCGATCGCTTCGAGCCACGAGGAGTGTGCGATGTCCGACCTGTTCGCTGTCGCCGGCAAGACGGTGCTGGTCACGGGTGGCACCCGTGGGATCGGCCTCATGGTCTCCCGGGGCCTCGTCGAGGCCGGCGCGAAGGTGTACGTGAGCTCTCGCAAGGCCGAGGCGTGCGAGGAGGTCGCCGCCGAGCTCTCGGAGAGCGGCGAGTGCTTCGCCCTGCCCGCCGACCTCTCCTCGGAGGAGGAGTGCGTGCGGCTCGCCGACGAGCTCGCCTCCCGGGAGGACCGGCTCCACGTGCTGGTCAACAACGCAGGGACCAACTGGTCGGAGCCACTCGAGACGTTCCCGGAGTCGGCGTGGGACAAGGTCCTCGCCTTGAACCTGAAGGCGCCGTTCTTCCTCACCCGTTCGCTGCTGCCGCTGCTCGAGAAGGCCGCCGCGGACGACGACCCGGCCCGGGTCCTCAACATGGGGTCGATCGACGGGATCCACACGCCGGCGTTCCCCACCTACTCGTACTCGTCGAGCAAGGCGGCGATCCACCACCTCACCCGGTCGTTGGCTCGGGAGCTCGGCCCGAGGCGCATCACGGTGAACGCGATCGCGCCGGGTCCGTTCGAGTCGAAGATGATGGCCAAGACCCTGGAGCAGTTCGGCGAGGAGATCGCGGCCAGCTCGCCGCTCGGCCGGATCGGCCAGCCCGACGACATGGCCGGGGTCGCGATCTACCTGGCGAGCCGGGCGAGCGCGTACGTGACCGGCGCGGTCATCCCCGTCGACGGCGGGATCGCCACCACCAAGTAGTCGTCCCGTCCTCGCCCGGTTCGCCGGGGCGGAGCGGGCGAGGAGGGTCGCCCGCGGGTGCCCGCGTCGCGGACCGCGCCGGCACCGCGTCAGCCAATCTCTGGGTCAGCCGCGCTCGTCGTCGTTCTCGGAATCGGGCGGTGAGTCCGCCCCGGGGGCCTCGGGCGTCTCGGAGGTCTCGGATGTCTCGGATGTCTCGGCATGCTCCGGCGCGGCGGTGCTCGGTGGCTCGCCGGCACGTTCGGGAGCGTCGGGGGGGCGTGGCGTCTCCCCGTCGCTCCGGGTCGTCTCCTCATCGGGTGCTCCGGCGACCTTGTGGAGCGCGACGTGAGCCCGCTCGCGTGCCTTGGTGATCCGCTCGCTGTGCTTGCCTCCGGTGCGGGCGTCGATGCCCCGAGCCGCCTTGTCGATCGTCTCGGCGATCTTGTCGTCGTGCGTCTCGGCGAGCTGCTTGGCCTTGCGGGCCGCTCGCACGATCCGGTTCAGCCTCCTCATCGGCCCTCCCTCGGACGCGTGGGATCATCTTCGCGGACCACGGTGCTCCGCGGCGACGACGGCGCCCTCGCGAGCTCGTGGACGATCTCGGTGGCTCCCGCGTGCATCGACTCCCGCGTGATATTGCTGCGGGGGCGTCGTCGAGACGAAGGGAGCTGGCGGTGAGCCTCGACTTCGAGGAGCTCGACCGCCGCCGGACGCCGATCGGCGAGATCAGCGTGCGGCGGAGGGTGGAGCCGACGCTGCGGGTCGACGTGTACGAGGTGAAGCTCGGCGACGAGTTCCTGATGTCGAGCCTGTTCACCGTGGCCGAGTCGGAGCTGGCGAACCTCGCCCTGGCGGAGCTGCCGGGTACCGATCTCGACGTCGTCGTCGGCGGGCTCGGGCTCGGCTACACGGCCCGCTCCGCCCTCGAGGACCCCAGGGTGCGATCCCTCCACGTCGTCGAGGCGTTGGACGTCGTGATCGACTGGCACGAGCGAGGTCTGCTCCCGCTCTCCGAGGAGCTGATCTCCGATCCCCGGTGCGAGCTCGTCGAGGGAGACTTCTTCGCCATGCTCGAGGGAGGCTCGGCGTTCGGTCCGAGCGCGCCGCGACGCTGCCACGCCGTGCTCGTGGACATCGACCACACCCCCCGCCACGTCCTCGATCCCAGCCACGCGCCGTTCTACGAGCCGGCGGGGCTGTCGCGCCTCGCCGAGCGCCTGCATCCGGGCGGCGTCTTCGCGCTGTGGTCCGACGACCCGCCCGACGACGAGTACATGGGCGCGCTCGGGGAGGTCTTCGACTCGTGCGAGGCGCACGTCGTCACCTTCCCCAACTTCTACACGGGCGGCGAGTCCGCCAACACCGTCTACGTCGCCACGTCCGCTCGCGGCTGAGCGACGGTTGGCCAGAGTCGTTTTCGGTAGG
Organism: uncultured Burkholderiales bacterium; assembly: GCA_964438505.1. Taxonomy (GTDB): domain Bacteria; phylum Actinomycetota; class Acidimicrobiia; order IMCC26256; family JACPCJ01; genus CAYTKN01. Next base: position 24,499 of record CAYTKN010000032.1, on the reverse strand, counting down.
ATCCGGTGGGAACGTACCCGGGTCTGGCCCGACGTCCGGGTTGGTGGCACGGAAGGGGTGGGTCATGCGCCGGTTGGCGCGGGTCGTCGTGACGCTCGTGGGCGTCTCGCTCGTCGCGGCGTCGTGCTCGTCGGACGGCGACGGTACGGCACCGGCAGCCGATGCCTCCGGGAGCGAGTTGCGACGCGTCGAGGAGGTCGCCCGACAGGCGCTCGACAACTTCGACGGGGTGTTCATCGACACGGCGTTGGCGATGCTCGCCGCGGCGGATCGCGGCTACGCACCCGTCCAGATCGTGGAGGCGATCGAAGCCGACAGCCTCGACGGGGCCGGCGGCATCGTGGTGGACGGGGAGGTGGTCGAGCCGACTCGCGAGCCCGAAGGCTTCATCCGCGACAAGCCCGAGATGGAGGGTGAGGTGGTGGGTCGCGGCTCGAGCCTCCGTGGGCTCGAGCTCAGGCTGGTCGCCGCCCGGGGCATCGACGACACCGACCGAGGTCAGGTGACCTTCGACGAGATGCAGGCGACCTTCGAGTCCGACGTGCTGGCCGCGATGGACGAGGCGGTCCCTGCCGACCCGGAGACGACGACGTCGACGGATGCCGCCGCCGACCAGATCTCTCGGACCACGGAATCGTTGCAGGCCGTCGGGTTCATCGCCGAGCTGTTGGCCGAGGGCTACAGCGTCGAGCAGGTGATCCTGGGATTCGTGGGAGGTCTGGTACGGGTGCAGCCGCACCGGGTCATCATCCAGGGCGAGGACCCGGAGCACGGCAAGAGCGCGATCTTCGAGGAGCGGTCCGGCCGTGGTGACGGCGTGGACGACGAGTCCGGAGGTGAGGCCGGAGGTGCCTCGGTGGAGGTCTACGACGGCACCTACCGCGGTGACACCTTCGAGCCGCCTGACGGACCGCTCACTGGACCGGTCATCGAAGTGCTGGACACCGAGGTGGAGGTCACCGTCGAGGAGGGCCGGGTCGAGGGCAGGATCACCAAGATCAGCATCGTGCAGAGCGAGAGCTCGGGTCGGACCAAGACCGAGGAGGTGACGCAGACGGTCACCTTCACGGGCACCGTCGATCCGGCGGGCGACCTCCGTGGCAGCGGCACCACCGACACCGAGTACGTCCTGCTGTCCTGCGAGCCCGAGGAGCAGTGCTTTGGCGCCAGGGCGACTCCCTCGGTGGAAGGAGGCGTCGAGGTCTCCCTCACGGGATCGATCGACGACGGTGTGTTCGAGGCGCGGACGGTGAACTCGGTCAGCGGCACCGAGGATTTGATCGAGGCCACCCGGGTGTAGGCCTCGAGGTGCGCTGTCGGGGCGGGCCGATCCGGGCCTGCCCGGTCAGCATCGCGCGCAGGGCATGTGTCGACAGTTTCCATGCTCTCTGCCATCAGAGGCGCGTATTCGTCTCACCCGTTGGCGTCCCCGTGCGGGAGGTGGTGTCGTCGGGCGATGCGGTAGCCGACGACGAGGGCCGTGTTGGCGGCGAAGAGCCACAGGCCGAGCAGGATGACCGCGGTCAGCGCATCGGACGTGTACCGCCGCTCGAAGTCCGCGCCGAACCGCAGGTACGCCACGTAGCCCGCGGAGACCACCGAGATGGTGGTGGCGGTGGCGAGCGCGCCGTGCATGGTTGCCCGCCACTCGGGAGGTGTGCGGGGGAAGACCTGGTAGACGACCATGACCGTGGCGACGGCGGTGGTGAACCCCGCGGCGAGGGCGAGCACGATGCCGATCGCCGCCGCGACACCGGTGTCGCCGAGCACGACCGCGCCCGCGTAGCTCGCGACCAGAGTGCCCAGCACGAGGACGGGCACGAGCGCGACGAACACGAGCGCGACGCCGCGCTTGCGCAGTCCCGGGGAAGCCCGATCGCCGGCGACCCGGTCGAGCACCCGCGCCAGCGCGGTGCCGTATGCCGTCGCCGGCCACAGCGCCACCAGCACCGCCACCACACCGAGGGTGGTGCTCACGTCGCCGACCCGCTCGAGGGCGCGATCGATGCCGACGTCGGGGGGCGCGGCCTCGGCCAGCCTGTCCGCCACGTCGTGGACCTGTGCCTGGCCCACCAGCAGGCTGGTGACCCACAGGGCGACCACCACCAGCGGGGCGACCGAGATGAGCCCGTAGAAGGCCAACGCGGCCGCGTACAGGAGGGTGTCCTCGGTGCGCACGAGGGCGACGACGCGGCGTGCCCCTGCGGTCAGCTCGCTCAGGTGCCGACGGATCCGCCCGGTCACCGGTCCCGTCCGCCACGCGAGCGCGCGGCAGGCAACTCCTCGGGTCTCGCCGGCCCGGTGTCGCTCGCCGTGGGGATGTCGCTCGTCGGGTCCGGTGTCCACGCGCCGTCGCGCCGCATGTGCTGCACGCTCCCGCGTTCGGCGACCGCCTGCAACACGGGCGACGCCCGTGACGGCCGCCCGACTCGGCCGTCCCACCCTGCGTCGGCGGATGAGGTCATCCCGGTCAGCTCGGCCAGCTCGTCCGCCGGCATCGGCTGACGATCAGGGGTCACGGTCCGCTCCGTCGTGGCCGGTGGTGCGCCGGGGCGAGCGCCGTCCCGTGACCTCCGTGCCGACCGTCCCGCAGTAGCAGCGGAACGTGAGCACGATGCCCTCGTCGGTGTTCTCGATCGAGAGGATCCGTCGCGGCCCCAGCAGGACGGTGCCGCAGCGATCGCAGGAAGCATCGAACACGATCTGATCCAGTTCCATACCACTTTTGGTCCACAATGGCTGGTCACGAAACAGCGTGCTGACCAACTGGTCTTGTGTTCAAGATCCAATCGTGAGAAAGTGGATGTTCGTGGACGCCGCGGCACTCTCACGATCGCTCGGCGCCTGGGATGCGGGCTCGGGGCCGCTCTACGAGCAGCTCGCGGCCGCCATCCGGGCTGCTGTCGAGCGGGGAGAGCTGGCGCCGGGGGTCCGCCTGCCCTCGGAGCGCCGTCTGGCGGGCGAGCTGGGGGTGAGTCGGGGCACGGTGGTGGCTTCCTACGGAGTGCTCCGCGAGGCCGACCTGGTGCGCTCGCGTCAGGGCAGCGGCTCGGTCGTGGCCGGATCGCCGCCGCCGGCGCGCGAGCGCGGCGAGTTCCACCTCGACACGCTGTTCGGGCTCAGCGTGACCGCGAACGTCGAGACCCGTCGCGACTTCGTCAACCTGCTGCCGGCGTGCTGGCGTGACGCCTCGGGCCTTCCCGCCGATGTCTTCGTTCTCGACGACGGCGACGCCAGGAGTGCCGTCGGGAGCCACGGGTACCACTCGGAGGGTCTCCCCGAGTTGCGCGAGGCGGTGGCCGACTCGTTCTCGGCTCGAGGGCTGGAGACGACGCCGGAGCAGATCCTGGTCACCGCGGGTGCCCACCAGGCCATCGGGCTGCTCACCCAGATGTGCGCTGGTCCGGGCGACGGCGTCCTCTGCGAGGAGCTGACGTACCCGGGCGCCCGTGACGTCTTCCGGGCCGCGGGCGCGCGGGTGGTGGGCGCTCCGATCGGGCCCGACGGGGTGAGCATCGACGACCTCGACCGGCTGGTCCGCGAGGTGCGTCCCCGCCTCGTCTACCTCGTCCCGACCGTCCACAACCCGACCAGCGCCGTGCTCGCGGACGACGAGCGAGCCCGTCTCGCCGAGCTGGCGAGGGGCTGGGACGCCGTCCTCGTCGACGACGAGTCGCTCGCCGACACCCACCTCGACGGCGCGCCTCCGCCCCCGATCGTCTCGTTCGCCGAGGGGCCCGAGGCGGTCAGCCGTCTCTTCACCGTTGGCTCGGCCAGCAAGTCGTTCTGGGGAGGCTTGCGCATCGGTTGGATTCGGGGGCCCGAACCAGCCATCGCCCGGCTGACCCGGCTCAAGACGCTCGCCGACCTGGCCTCGCCCGTCCTGAGTCAGCTCGTCGCCACCCGGCTGCTGCGGCGGGCGGGGGAGGTGCTCCCCGAGCGGCGCAGCGCCCTCGGGGAGCGGTTCGCCACGATCACCGGAGCGCTGAGCGAGCACCTGCCCGAGTGGTCGTGGCACGAGCCCCGGGGCGGGCTCGCCCTGTGGGCTCGACTCCCCGACGGCGACGCGGTCCGGTTCGCCGAGGTGGCTGCCCAGCACGGTGTCGGTGTCGTTCCCGGCCCCGTGTGCGCCGTCGAGGCAGGGTTCAGCGACCACGTCCGCATCGGCGTCGGGGTGGGTCTCGACGAGCTGGAGGAGGGGGCGCGCCGCCTGGCCAACGCGTGGCACGTCGCGACCGGTGACCGGGCCCGCTCGGGAACCGTCGAAGTCATCGTGTGAGCGAACCGCCGGCACCTGGGCTGGGCCGGGTTCTGCTGACCCGTAGTAGGTAGAACGATCGGTATACTCTGGCCATGACCCGGATTGGGGGCACGTCATGGGTGTGAGAGAGCGGCTGCTCGAGGTGGCAGAGACGCGGTTTTACCGCGACGGCATCAACGCGACCGGGATCAACGCCGTGATCGAGGAGGCGGGGATCGCGCGGATGAGCCTCTACAACCACTTCTCGTCGAAGGACGCGCTGGTGGTCACCTATCTGGAGGGCCGCGACCGAGCCTGGCAGGAACGGATCGCTGACCGTCTCGCGAGCGAAGGGGACCACCGGAGGCGATTGCTCGCGCCCTTCGACGAGTACCTCTCGTATGGGGACGAGTCGGGGTTCCACGGATGCGCCTTCGTCAACGGCGCCGCGGAGTTGCCCGAGGGACATCCCGGATGGGAGGTGGTCCGGCGGCACAAGCAATCGACGGTCGAGTTGCTCGAGGAGTTGGCTCGGGACGCGGGTGTCGCCGACCCCGAGCGGCTCGCGGCGCACCTGTTCTTCTTGCTCGAGGGGGCGTTCGTGACCGCAGGGGTGCACGGGGATCGTGCGCCGATCGAGCGGGCCCGAGCGCTCGCGGCCGACCTCGTCGACGCTGCCGTCACCACCTGATCGCGTCCGACCCCGACCGCCGCGTCGGTCGCGAGCTCCGTCGCTCCGCCTGGTCGATGGTGGAGCGGCACAGTCAGCGCACGACGGCGGCCTGCGATCCTGCTTGACATAGATAGACCAGTCGGTCTATTCTGGTGACCAGATCGGTGGAACGAGCGAGGTGGGATCGTGGTGTGGGCACAGACGGACAGCACTCGGCCAGCGCGGGACCCACACCACAGGCCCGGACCCGGGTCCGACGCGACCCAGGTGTTGCTGCGCGAAGGCAGACTCGGTGCCCTGGACGGTGGGGCGCTGATCAGACAGGTCGAACGCCGGGCTCATCACCGGGCGAACCACCAACCGGGGTTCACGACACGGCTGGCTCGGTGGCGGACGAGCCGGGGACCGCTGCGCCCTCGCCTGTCGGGAGACCCCTGACCGTCGATGCGCGTCACTCACAGGTGCTGGCCTACCGGCGAACCGGCGTGACCGGAGGTTCCGGACACTTCGTTTCTCGGTCACGCGGCTGCGGGTCGAGTCTGCCACCGTCGAACGCCGCCGTTCGCGTGTTCGCGGGATGGATCCGAGTCCGCAGCGAAGTCAGCGGCCGCACGAAGCGGTCCCTGCGTTGTGAAACCTGCTGAGTCGGGACGGCGGGATTTGAACCCGCGACCTCAGCGTCCCGAACGCTGCGCGCTAGCCAACCTGCGCCACGTCCCGATCGCGGAGCGCTCGGCCCCGCAGAGGCGGAGTGTACCGCCCACGCTCTCGTGACCCGAACGGGCACCGCGCTCCGGTTCCGCTCCGACGCCGAGGACTCGCAGGCAAGCGGTCGACCGTGGCGCTCCGAGCCCGATGTCCGATGCCGATGTCCGATGCCGACGGGCCCGCCGTGTTGGCAGGCTCGACGCCGCCCGGCGCTCGCTCAGGCGGACTCCTCGTCGGGGACGTGCTCCTCGCCCTCCGAGGGCGACTCCCCCGTCGCGGACTCGTCTCCGTCCCCTTCGTCGTCCGGAGACGGTTCCTCGGCCTGCTCCAGCAGGGTCTTGACCCGGCGTCGCAGCGTGCCGGGATCGAACGGCTTGACCAGCACCGCGTCGACCTGCGCCCGGTTGGCGAGGAAGCGGTCGGCCTCGCGGTCGAGGAGCAGCAGGATCGGCACCGCCGGGCAGCGGCCCGCCGAGTGCTCGAGGCGGAGGTCCAGCGCCGTCGCCACCCCACCCATGTTGCCGATCTGGAGGTCGAGGATCACCAGGTCGGGTGGTGAGCTCGCCACGTAGGGGGCGACGTCCTGTCCGCGCTCGGCCTGGACCACCGTGAAGCCGGGCCGGACGAGCGAGGTCTGGACGTCCTCTCGGACGCTCTTCGAGTCGCTGGCGACGAGGACGGTCGGCACGGCCGGGAGGTTACCCGCCGGCAGCCGGTGCCACCGAAGTGGTCGCGGCCCCCGACTCCGCCCGGCCGAAGAGGTGCTCACCGATCGCCGCCAGGCCACCGAAGTCGTGGACGTCGTCGGAGAGGAACGGCACGTGGGCGACGCGCACGTCCTCGCCCGCCCGGCCCTCGACGGCCGCCACCCGCCGGGCGAGGCCGGCGACGTACTCGCGCTCGAGGTCCGCGACCTGCTGGAGATCGGCGAGGTTCCGGTACAGCGCGGCGAGGCGGTGGGCGGCCTCCACCGCGGCGGGGTCCGCGCCCTCGCCGGTGTCCGCGCCCTCGCCGGTGTCCACCGTGCCGGTGTCCTCCACGAGCGTCGCCGCCCTCGCGGCCAGCGACTCGGGACCGTGGTCGCCGAAGCGCGGATGGAGCCGGTTGACGATGATCGCCTCCACCGGGATGTCGCTCTCGGCGAGGCGGTCGGCGAAGTAGAAGGCCTCCTCGGCGGCGTCGCGCCGCGGGGAGGTGACCAGCACGAAGGCGCAGGTCGGGTCGCCGAGCAGCTCGAGCACCTGCTGGGCCCGCTCGCGGAACCCCTGCTCCATCCCCTCGAAGGCCTGGAAGAACGCGACGGCGTCGTCCACCACCTCGCCGCCCACCACCTTCGACATCGTTCGCAGGAACGACTGGGCCGCGACGTTGGCGACCCGCATGGTCGCCCGGGTCGGGAACAGCAGCATCCGCACGAGGCGGTGGTCGAGGAAGCGGGTCAGGTGGTCGGGCGCGTCGAGGAAGTCGAGGGCGTTGCGGCTCGGCGGCGTGTCGACGACGACGAGATCGTAGATCCCCTCCTCGTCGAGCTCGTGGAGCTTCTCCATCGCCATGTACTCCTGGGTGCCCGCGAGCGCCGTGGAGACGGTCCGGTAGAAGCGGTTGTCGAGGATGGTCCGCGCCTGCTCGGCGCCTCCCGCGTACTTCGTCACCAGCCGGTCGAAGGTCGACTTGGTGTCGAGCATCAGCGCCGAGAGCCGGCCCGACGGCGGGGCGCTGCCCTCGGGGTCCCACAGGGAGCGGTCGATGGCGCGGGCGGTGTCCGAGAGCGACTCGAGGCCGAGGGCGTTGGCGAGTCGGCGGGCCGGGTCGATCGTGACGACGAGGGCGTCACGACCGCGGCGCGCGCCCTCGAGCGCGAGGGTCGCGGCGGTGGTGGTCTTGCCGACCCCGCCGCTCCCGCAGCAGACGACGATGTGCCGGTCGTCGACCAGCCCGTCGAGGGGTGCCGCCGTCGGGCTCACGCGACGCCTTCGAGGTCGGCGACGCCGCGGTCGAGCGCGTCGGCCAGGAGGTCGAGCTCCGCCGGCCCGAACTCGGTCCTGGGCACGAACGGCAGGTGCACCTGGCGCAGCGGCAGGCCGCGCTCGAGGCGGCCGACCTGCTCGAGCTGGAGGCCGCGCCGGCGACGGTGGAACTCAGCGGCGCCGCAGAGCGCGTCGACCTCGCGCTCGGGCACGAACACGCCGGCGGTCTCCGCGTCCCGCGTGACGCGGTCGGGGTCGAAGGCGGCTGCGAGGTCGATGCCGAGGCCCGGGTAGAGGCTGTTGACGACCACCGGGGCGAGCGACACCCCCACCTGGTCCTCGAGCGCGAACGCCGTCTCGACGACCTCGTTGACGGGGGTCTCCTCGGCCAGGGTGACGAGCATCGTGCGGCAGCGCTCGGGGTTGGAGAGCAGGTCGATGACGTCGTGGGCCTGCTTGCGGATCGGCCCCACCCGCACCGCGTCGAGGAGGGCCCGGGGGGCGGTCAGGAACTTGATGGCGTGCCCGGCTGCGGGGGCGTCCACCAGGATGAGGTCGTCGTCCCCGTGGCGCTCGATCGACTTGATCTTCCCGAGCACCAGGATGTCCTTGATGCCGGGAGCCGCGGTCGAGATGATCTCGGCGGCTCCCGACCGCACGAGCCGCTTCGAGACCCGTTTGAGGCCGTGGTCGTCGAGGTAGTCGAGGAGGGCCTGCTCGGGTGTGAGGGTGCGTCCGGTGACCCCGGGTGCGAGCTCCGTCTCCTCGTAGGTGAGGGGCGGCCGCCCGAACATGGCGCTCAGCCCCGACTTGCCCTCGACCTCGACGACGAGGGTCTTGAGCCCGAGGCGTGACGCCACGACCGCGAGCGTCGCCGTGACCGTCGTCTTCCCGACGCCCCCCTTGCCGGCGATGATGACGACCCGCGACGACGAGCAGAACTGCTCGACATCCATCGAGGTCACACCTTAGAGCGAGTCCCGCGGGGTGCCCTTCCCGAGGGGGAGCGGGCCGGGCGCGGAGGCCGGTGCGGGCGCCGGTGCGAGGGCCGATGAGGGGTGGCCGCCGTGCCGTCCGGCAGACTCCGGGGAACCCATCCGCTCCAGCTCCGGGATCGGCCACTCGATGACCACGACCCGCGCCCGCCTCGCGCTCGCCGGCCTCCTCGCCGGTGGGCTCGCCGCCGCCTCGATGGCGCTCGCCGCGGTGCCGGCCGGCGCGGCAGGCGGGGCTGGCGGGGACGGGAACGGTGGCACCGACGCTCCCTCCGCCGAGCGCGAGATCCTGGTCGTCGAGGTCGACGGGCTCCTCGATCCGGTCCTCGAGGACCTCGTGCTGGCGACGCTCCACGAGGCGGAGCGCGCGGACGCGGCGCTCTTCGTGCTGGCGATCGACGCCCCGGGCTCGGTGGACGTCGATATGAGCCGCCTCGTCACCGCCGTCGCGGAGGCCGAGGTGCCGGTGGCGGCCTGGGTGAAGGGCAACGGCGTCGCTGAGCGCTCCGCGGCGGTGTTGGCCCTCGCGGCCGACGTCGCGGCGATGGCCACCGACGCCCGGATCGGGCAGGCGGCCGGCTCGCTCGACGGCCGGGAGGCCTTCCCCGAGCCGCTGCCCGAGTCGGTTCGCGAGGTCTTCGACGGCGCCGCGTTCGACGCGGTGGCGGAGGCGACGCTCGGGCCCGAGGAGGCGGAGGCCACAGAGGTCGTCGATCTGGTCGCTCCCACGCTTCGCGACCTGGTGGCGCTGCTCGACGGCGTCGAGCTGACCGTCGGCGGGGAGTCGGTCACCCTCGGCCTCGGGGAGGTGGTCGACGAGGACGACGGCGAGGCGCGCAAGCGGGTGGCGCCGATCCGGTTCCGCGAGATGGGCTTGGTCGACCAGCTCCAGCACGCGTTGACCGGCCCGTTCGTGGCGCTGCTGCTGCTCCTGACCGGGCTCTCGTTGATGGTCTTCGAGTTCTTCGCCATCGGCGTCGGCATCGCCGCGGGGTGCGGCGCCCTGCTGGTGATGGCCGCGTTCGTCGGTTTCGGTCACCTCCCGGTCGACCAGGTGTCGTTCGCGCTCGTGGTGGCGGCGTTCGGGGCGCTCTCCATCGACGTGCAGGCGGGTGCGCCGCGGTTCTGGGCCGCGGTCGGCTCGGTGATGCTCACCGTCGGCTCGTTGCGCTTCTACGGCGGCGCGTCCGCGCTGGATCCGCCGGTCTGGCAGGTGCTCCTCCTCGTCGTGGGGGTGTTGCTGTTCGTGCTGCCCGGCCTCGCGGCGGTGATCCGCTCGCGCTTCTCGACGCCGACGATCGGGCGCGAGTCGATGGTGGGCGAGCGAGGAGTCGCGCAGGTCGAGTTCGATCCCGACGGGGTGGTGGTGGTCAGGGGGGCGCCGTGGCGAGCGCACGCCACCCGCGCCGCGCAGCTCGGCCCCGGCGATCCGGTGGAGGTCACCGCGGTCCGCGGTTTGGTCCTCGAGGTGCAACCCGTCGAGACCGGTGATCCTGGTGCTCCGGAGTCGAGGACCTGAGTCTCGGGCGGCCTGTTCGCGCGCTCCGTGTGTGAATTGACCACATAACGTCTGTTGGCGCAGGTCAGACGTGGATTTGCCTCTTGCTGCCAGCGGAGGGCGGGGGTAGGTTCGCCCGCGAATCGAGTCGAGAGGGGAGCTGTGACGAGCGCGACGACCCACGCGACGCTGCAGCGGGCATTCGGGATCCACCAGGAGCCCTGGCAGTTTCGGGCCGCCTGTCGAGGTCCCGAGACCTGGCTCTTCTTCCCGCCCGCTCACACCGAGCGCAAGGACGAGCGCGAGGAGCGCGAGATCAGGGCCAAGGAGATCTGCCGCCGCTGCCCGGTCCGCGGCGAGTGCCTCGACTTCGCCTTGCGTACCCGGGAGCCCTACGGCATCTGGGGTGGCCTCACCGAGGTCGAGCGCCAGGAGATGCTGGCCAGGCGCTGAGAAGCCCCAAGTTCCTGTGTGCACACACAGGGTCGGGGTCGGGGGCCGTCGGAGCAGGGGTCGAGGGCTTCGTCGGCGGTCCGCGGCAGGCGGCGCGCGCCATGTCGGACCTGATCGAGGCGTACCCTGCATGGCGTGACCAGCGCGCTCGCGGGCGGACGTGGCCGCAGGCGCCAGCGCCCGCTCCTCCAGCTCCCGATGCACGCGTGGCTCCGGACCGGCTCGCGGCCGCGGAGGCTCGTGAAGCTGCTCGCGCTCATGGTCACCGTCTCGGTCGTGCTGCCCGGCACCGCGTTCGGGGTCGTGCTCTCCGCCTACCTCTTCCTGCCGCTTCCGACCGCGCTCCCCGACGAGCTGCCGCAGGTCGCCTCGCAGATCAGCACGGTCCACGCGGTCGACGGCGCCCCCATCGGCGAGTTCCGGGAGGCCGAGCAAGCCATCCCCGTCGACGCCGAGGAGATCCCCGACACGATCCGACGGGCCGTGATCGCCGCCGAGGACGACGACTTCTTCTCCCACGACGGAGTCGACTTCGAGGCCGTCGGGCGAGCACTCTTCGCCAACCTCACGGCGGGGCGCATCGTCCAGGGCGGCTCCACCATCTCCCAGCAGCTCGTGAAGAACCTGTACACGGGGCGTCAGGAGGAGCGGACGTTCCTCGTCAAGGCGCAGGAGGCGCTCCTCGCCGCCCAGGTGGAGCGGAAGCTGTCGAAGGGCGAGATCCTCGCCCGCTACCTCAACACGATCTACCTGGGTGACTCCACCTTCGGGATCGAGGCGGCCTCGCGGTCCTACTTCCGGAAGCCGGCGAGCGAGCTCAGCCTGTCGGAGGCCGCGCTGCTCGCCGGGCTGGTCCCCGCGCCGAGCCGCTTCTCCCCCCGGACGCACCCCGACGCCGCCGAGGCCCGGCGACAGTTCGTGCTCGACCGGCTCGAGTCGACCGGCCTCGCCTCCCCCGAGGAGGTGCAGGCGGCCCGAGCCGAGCAGCCCACCATCCACCCGCCACCCGGCGTCGAGGGCCGCTACCCCTACTTCCTCGACTACGTGCGTCGACACCTCCTGGAGGTGGAGGGGCTCACCCCCGAGCAGGTCTTCCGCGGCGGCCTGCGCATCGAGACCACACTCACGCCCGACCTCCAGGACCGAGCCCGCGAGGTCGTGCTCTCCACGCTTCCCGACCCGGAGGACCCCGAAGGCTCGCTCGTCGCCGTCGAACCGCAGACCGGCTTCGTCCGGGCGCTCGTCGGGGGACGCGACTGGGAGCGGAACAAGGTCAACCTCGCGTTGGGCGCGTTCGGAGGCGGCACCGGCCGCCAGGCCGGCTCGTCGTTCAAGCCGTTCGTGCTCGCCAAGGCGTTCGAAGCCGGCCTGAAGCCGTCCACCACTTACTCGGGTCCCGCGTGCAAGCAGGTCGCAGCCGACTGGCGACCCTGCAACTACGGGAACTCCTCGTTCGGGACGCTCACGCTGCGCCGTGCGACGCAGAGCTCGGTCAACACCGTGTTCGCCGAGCTCATCGTCGACGTCGGCGTCGACGAGGTCGCGGCGCTCGCCCACCGCCTCGGCATCAGGACGATCAGCCCCGAGGTCGTGGAGCGACAGCAGATCGGCGGTTCGCTCGCGCTCGGAGTCGCCGACGTCAGCCCGCTCGACATGGCCTCCGCGTTCTCGGCCTTCGCAGCGCGGGGGGTGCGGGCGCAGCCGACTCCGGTCGTGCGGGTCACCACCCCAGACGGCGAGGTGCTCGTCGACCACACCGAGCCCGAGCGCGAGCGGGTGCTGGACGAGGTCGTGGCGGACAACGTCAACGACGTGCTGGAGGGCGTCATCGAGCACGGGACCGCCCGTGCGGCCGACATCGGGCGGCCCGCGGCGGGCAAGACCGGAACCGAGGACGACAACACCGACGCCTGGTTCGTCGGGTACACGCCCACGCTGTCGACCGCGGTGTGGATGGGCCACCTCGAGGGGCAGATCCCGATGCACGACGTGCACGGCGTCAGCCGCGTCACGGGCGGCAGCCACCCGGCGAGGATGTGGGCGAGCTTCATGGAGCGCGCCCTCGAAGGCGTACCGGAGACCGAGTTCAACGAACCGGCGCCGCTGGACTCGCTCGAGGAGCAGGCGCTGCGCGAGCAGCGCGGCGGGTTCGCACTCGGCGACCGTCGCTACGGCGCCGGGCCACCCGCGGCGGGTCCGTTCTACGAGCCTCCGCCCGAGCCCGAGGCGGGCACGCCACCCGAGGTCGAACCCACGACGACCACGAGCAGCACCTCGACCACCACGACGTCGACGTCGACGTCGACCACGACCACCACGACGGAACCCGGCATCGTCCCATCGGAATCGTCGAGCTCCTCCTCGTCGACCACGACCACGACCGAACCCGACGACGGGGACGACGAGGCCGTGTGAGGGACCGCGAGGCGGGTTGGGGCGGGACGACCGCTCAGCGGCGCGATCCCGGTGCCTCGCCCTCCCCGCCGTCGTCGGGACAGGCGAGGATGCGCTCGCAGGCGGCGCGGATGAACGGGGCGTAGGTGATGTCCTCGGAGCGGAACCCGAGCGGCGCGTAGGCGCTGGTCGCCATCCCGACCACCTCACCCGACGAGTTGATGAGCGGCCCCCCCTCGAAGCTCCCGTCGACCGCGGCGTCGTGCTGGACGCCCGAGGAGGAGACGTCGGCGACGAACCCCTGGGTGATGCTCGCGCCGGCCCCTCCGATGCCGGCGACCGCGAAGACCCGCTCGCCGATCCCCAGCGGTGGCTCGGGTGGCGCCCACTCGAGGCGGGGTTCGTTGGGCCGTTCGAGGATCAGGAGGGCGAGGTCACGGTCCTCGTCCCACGTCCAGAGGGTGGCGGCGGTCTCCTGGTCGCCCTTGCGCAGGGTGATCTGCGGGCTGGGGCTCGCGGTCGACGCCCGCACCACGTGGAGCGACGTGATGAGGAACGACTGCTGGGCGTCTGCGGTCACCACGAACGCCGAGCCCACCGACGGCTGTCCGTCGGGGTCGCGGGTCTCCACGAACCACACCGACTCGGCGGTGTCCTCCACCAGCGTCTGGAGGGTCTCCTCGCTCGCGCGCAGCTCCTGGAGTGGCTCGAGCTCGGCCCGGATCTGGGAGCGCGCGTCGTCCCGCTCGGCCTCGATCTCGCCGATCGCCTCGTCGAGCGACTCGTCGAAGCCGCTCGTGAGGCGCTCGACGTCGTCGCGCACGTCCTGGAGCTGGGACTGGTAGAACGCGAAGAGCACGGCGCCGCTGAACGCGGCGCCCAGCGACGCGGCGAACAACGCCAGGACCGCCCCCGCCACGGTCTTGGGGACGACGACGTCGCGCCAGCGGGAGCGGCCCGACCCGCCCCCACCACCGGGCGCGGCGGTGGCCGGTTCGTCGTCCTCCGATGCCCGTTCCGACCCGCGGTCCTGCACGGCCGGAATGCTACGTGGTGCCGGGCGCCGGTGGGTGGCCCTCCGAGAGCGCCTACAATGAGGCATGCACCCGTTCGGCGGGAGGCGTCCCGAGATCCTGGCGACACGACGAGCATGAGCGACCGGGTCTCCTCCGCTCGTCTCGGTGCGGGTCCGGCACCCGAGCACCGCAGCGGACGCATCGGGCTGCCCGGAGGGGACGGCGCGCCCGCCACCACAGGAGGTGCACGTGCCTGACCTCACCCCCGGAGTCGCCAGCGCCCTCTCGCCGCTCGTGCGACGGGTCGTGGCGCCCAACCCCTCCCTCATGACCGGGCCGGGCACGAACTCCTACCTCGTCGGGATCGACGAGGTCGCCGTCATCGACCCCGGGCCCGACGACGTCGAGCACATCCAGGCGATCGTCGGGGCGGCGATGGAGGAGCGGGTCCGGTGGGTGCTGCTCACCCACACCCACCCCGACCACGCACCGGGCGCCGAGCGCATCCGGGAGATCACCGGCGCCGAGATCCTGGCCTTCACCGAGAAGAACGAGTGGTTCGCCGCCGACGGCACCTTCTCCGACGGCGACACGGTCGACGGCACCGAGTGGGGCCTCCAGGTGATCCACACACCCGGCCACGCGGAGGACCACGTCTGCCTGTACCTCGAGGAGGAGCGGGTGCTGTTCACCGGCGACCACGTCATGGAGGGGACGACCGTGGTCGTCTCCGACATGGCCGCCTACATGGAGTCGCTCGAGCGCCTCCGGGCGCTCCGGCGGGTGGCGCGCATCTGCCCGGGGCACGGTGAGGTGATCGAGGACGTCAAGGGGGTGCTCGACCAGTACGTCGAGCACCGCCGCATGCGCGAGGAGCAGATCCTCGAGCTCCTCGGAGCGGGGCCGTCGACGATCCCCGAGATCGTCGAGCGGATCGACGGCGGGGACGTCCTCGAGGACCTCCTCGAGGTGGCCGCCGACCAGGTGCACGCGCACCTCCGCAAGCTCGGCGACGAGGGCCGCGTCGAGGGCCGCGACGCCGAGTCCGAGTGGAAGGTGCTGCCGCTCGGGTGAGCAGCGGGCCCGGGAGGCCGCGACGCTCGCGGCGGCCCCACCCCCGGGTACCGTGCGATCGGCTGCGAGGGTTCGAGGGAGTCCCCTCGATTGCTTCCGCCCGTTTCCGGCAGGGATCGGGCCGCTCGCGGCGAAGATGGGACCGGGGGCCCGTGACCGGGCCCGTGCGGGAGCAGCCGGCAGGGCCGGCAGAGCTCGCAGCAGCGCACGCGGGCGGAGGCTCGCGGGGGAAGGAGTGACGTCGTCGTGGAACAGACCGGTCGGCGCATCCTCGCGATCGGGGAGGCCGCCGAGCTCCTCGGGATCCCCATCGAGGCGCTGCGGGCGCTCGCCACGTCCGGGTACCTGGCGCCCGCCGGTTTCGACGCGGGCGACCCGCTCTTCGCCGTCTCCGACCTGAAGGGCTTCCAGGCCCGCAACTCCGAGGAGCCCGGGCCCTTCTCCGACGACGTGACGGGCCACCCCCACGCGCTCCTCGCGGCTCTCGACGGGCGCAGCGCGGAGATGGCGCGTCGGGCGTTCGACATCTTCCGGGCCACCTTCCCCGAGGCCCACGACTGGCCCCTCGAGGACGAGATGCGCTTCGTCGAGCAGGCCCGGAAGCGCTTCGAGGCCATCCTCGCCGTGACCGGTCGCGGCGGCGAGGTCGACGCCGCGCTCGTCGCCGAGCTCGAGGAGGTCGGCGCGGAGGCCGCGTGGTCGGGCAGCCCCCTTCCCCAGATCCTCGTCGTGCTGCGGATCTCCCGAGACCTCGTGGTCCAGACCGCGGTGGAGGTCGCCGAGGAGCACGGTCGCCACTGGGGTCTGGCCCTGTCGCTGCTCCTCACCCGCGTGCTCCCGGCCATCGACGGGCTCACCGACGCGCTGGCAAGCGGCTACTGGGCGGCGATGCTCGGTCGCGAGGGCGAGCTCCGGGAGCGGATGGAGAGCCTCGTCGAGCACGCCTCCGACGGGGTGTACGAGGTCGACCTCCTCGGCCGGTTGACGTTCGCGAACGAGTCGTTCGCCGCGATCGTCGGCCGGTCCCGCGAGCAGCTCGACGGCTCGATGCTCTCCGAGACGTTGCTCGCCGCGCCGGGGGAGGTCGACGCGCTCGTCGCCGAGCCCGAGCCCGACGAGGGCTCCGAGTCGGCCGTTCCCGGCCTCGACGCCCGGCGGGTCGAGATCGAGATCGTGCGTCCCGACAGCGGACGCCGGCTGCTCCAGGTCACCGTCTCGCCGCATCGCAACGAGGGCGCCGTCGTGGGCTTCCGGGGGATCGTGCGCGACGTCACGGCGGAGCGCGAGCTGGAGCGAGCCAAGAACGAGTTCCTCGCCCTGGTCACCAACGACCTCCGCAGCCCGCTCTCGACCGTGCTGGGCCACGGCGTGACGCTCCAGGCGTACGCGGACGAGCTGTCGGTCGCCCGGCTGCGCTCCGTGGGGCGTTCCATCCACCGCTCCGCCGAGCGCATGAGCCGTCTCGCCGACGACCTCTACGACGTGGCGCAGCTCGCGAACGACACCCTCTCGTTGCACCTGCGCCACGTCGAGGTGCGTGAGGCCGTCGAGGGCGCGCTGGCGTCGTTGGCCGAGCCCTTCGACGTCCGCGTGCGCGTGCCCGAGCGGCTCGACGCCGTCGCCGACGTCCGCCGTCTCGAGCAGGTGGTCGCCAACCTCGTCGAGAACGGGCTCCGGCACGGCGAGCCGCCGGTGGTGGTGGACGCCTGGCCGGCGGGCGAGCGCGAGGTGTGCCTCTCGGTGGCGGACCACGGCGACGGCGTTCCCGACGCCGTCGTCCCCACCCTCTTCTCCAGTCTGCTGACGGTCTCGCGCCACGACCGCGACCGTGATCGCGGGAGCGGTCTCGGCCTGTTCCTCGTCAAGGGCCTCGTCGAGGGGATGGGTGGCCGCGTCGAGTACGCCCGGTCGAGCGAGACCGGCGGGGCGGAGTTCCGCGTCTACGTTCCCACGGCGCGCTGAGCGGCGAGCTGTCCGGGCTCGATCAGAGCCCGGAGGCGGCGTCGAGCCATTCGAACCAGGTGACGTGGGGATGGGCGCGGGCGAGCGCACGGCCGACGAGCTCGCCGTCGGTGAAGCGGGCGATCCCGATCAGCGGCGCCATCCGCCGTCCCTCCGGCGCTCCCTCCTCGGCTGCCGGGACGGTGATCTCGGGTGTGGTGCCGGGATCCTCGAACGACAGCCAGATCACCGAGCGCCGACGGGAGATGTCGGTGACGACCTCGCGGAACCGCTCCCGTTCGGGTCGCGGGAAGTAGGTGAACGTCCACGAGTGCCAGAGGCACAGCGGGAGTCCGTCGGGGATCTCGGCCTCGAGGTCGGGCAGGACGTCGGCCGCGTCGCCCGCGACGAGGCGCGGCGGGTCGTCCTCGGCGTCCTGCACGGCGCGCTCGAGCCGTTCGATCCGCTCGATCTGCTCGGCGAACACGCAGGCGCGGAGCCAGCGGGCGTCGTCGGGGTCGGCGACGTCGAGGGGCTCGATGTCGATGCCGATCCGGATCGGGACGTCCGGCATGATCGTGGCGACCGGAGGCAGCAGGTCGCCGACCAGGGCGGTCTGGAGGCGCACCGCCGAGTCGGGGTCGCCGGCGTGGAGGTCCTGGTCGCTGCGCAGGTACCGGTACGAGTAGTGGTCGAAGCGCAGGTTGAGCCCGGCGCTGGCTCCCACCTCGACGAGGGCGAGGGGGCCCGAGACCCGCGACGACGCGACCCGCAGGGCGGGCAGCAGCGCCAGGCAGCGACCGACCTCGTTGGTCTGGACGACCCGTGTGGCGACGATCTCGCTCAGCTCGTCCTCGTGCGTCCGGCACAGGTCCAGCATCGCGGGGGCCGGGTCGTCGTGGCGCGGCTCCGGGCGGGCGTCGGGGAAGTGCTCGGAGAGCTCGTGTTCGACGCCGCGCAGCACCAGCTCGTGGAGGGCGGCGAAGAACATCACGGGGCGGCGTTGGCCGGGACGGGCGCGCCCGAGGATCCGCAGGGCCGTCTCGTCCTCGGCCGCGGCCTCGGCGAGGCGCTCGTAGAGCGGCGAGTACCCGCGACCGTCGATCTCCGCCCATCGACGGAACCGGCGAGCCAGCTCTGACGGCGCGGGGGCGGGAATCGGGGTGCGCACCCGGCCAGTGTCTTCCATGCCGCGTCCTTCGCGAGGAACCGTCTCCTCGCACGATAGGGGTGCGCCCTGGGTGGGTCTCGACCTGGAAGCGGCCTCGCGGGAGATCCGTGCCGCTTCGGGGATCTCGGGTGGGTGGTCGGGTGCGCGAGCGCGGTGCGTCAGGACGGAGGCAGGAACGCCACCTGCGACATGGAGGTCGCCAGCAGGTGCCGGTCCGCCGACCAGAGGTTGCACCAGCCCGAGGCCAGGCCGTCGTGGGCCACCTGGACGTGGGTCTCGTGCCACAGCCAGTCGGTGGCGCGCTCGGTGCGATGGAAGTGGAGCAGCAGGTCGAGGGTGGTGGCGCGGAACGGCCGCTCGCCGAGCTTTCCGGGTTCGGCGTGGAGCGCGCCCACGCGCAGGAACGCTGCGGGCACCTGCGTGTCGGCGGGGACGCAGTAGCGCGCTGCCTCGACCCACGGGTCGTCGAAGGCCACCGCGGCGCCGTAGCGGATCCAGCCGGCGAGGGCCTCCTTGCCGTCGGCGCCGGTCACGCCCTCCTCGCGAGCTTCGGGCACGCGGTTGTCGTAGTGGTCGATGTGGTGGCCGTCGGGGAGGCGCCCGCCCCGGGAGCGGATGACGTCCCCGAGCGCCGGCATCTCGAGGGGATCGGTCGGCGCGGGCAGGCCGTCGGGGTCGTACTCGAGGCCGTCGGCGTGCTCGACCCCGGTGACGACGGCGAGGACCCCGACCTTGTCGCGCTGGCCCATCCGCACCTCGATGGTCTCGGTGCGCCGACCGCGGCGGACGACCTCGACGTCGACGGTGACGGGATCGTGGAGGGTGAAGGGGCGGAGGAACTGCGCAGCGAGCGAAGCGGGCCGGTCCTTGGTCGACTCGAGGCCCGCCGCGCGCAGGGCGACGGCCGCGGTCCAGCCGCCGTAGGGCATCCCGGGGATGCCCTCCCAACCCCAGGGGACCTTCATCGTGTAGCGGCCCTCCGCGCCCTCGGGGCGCGTCTCGGCCTCGAAGTCGACGGGAGCGGGCACCTCGGGGCTCGGCTCGTCGGGGGTGGTCACGCCAGAAGGGTAGCGAGCGCCGCACCGACACCCGGGGCTCGACCGGTCCGACGTTCCACAGGAACTGGGGCCACGGGGTCCGGACGGGCGCGGGTCACGACGGTGCGCCCGGGGTCGCTCAGGAGGAGCTGGTGGGCTCCGAGACGGCGGTCTCGTTGACCTGCTCCGCGCGCTCCAGGTTGGCGTCCATGGCCTCGAAGAGCCGCGCCGAGCAGCCCTCCATCGACAGCGGCGGCAGCAGGTCGTCGACCATCCGGTCGGCCACCCGGGCGATCGCCTGCGACGACGCCGCGTCGGGATCCTCGAGCACGATCGGTCGGCCGGCGTCGGCGCCCGCGGACAGCCGCGGATCGAGGGGCACCTCGCCGAGGAGCGGCACGCCGATCTGCGTGGCGAGCTCGCCGCCGCCGCCCTCGCCGAAGAGCGGGTACGCCTCGCCGTGTTCGCACTCGAACGCGCTCATGTTCTCGATGACCCCCAGCACCTTGAGGTAGGAGCGTCGGGCCATGTCGACGACCCGCGCGGCGACCCGCTGGGCGGCCTGGTTGGGTGTCGTCACGACCGCCATCTCGGTGCGGGGCAGCAGGCGGCTGAGCGACATCTGGATGTCGCCGGTTCCGGGGGGCATGTCGACGAGCAGGTAGTCCATCTCGCCCCAGCGGACGTCGACGAGGAACTGCTCGAGGGCCTTGGAGAGCAGCAGGCCTCGCCACATGAGGGCGGAGTCCTCTTCCTCGACGAGGAATCCCATCGAGACGACCTTGAGCAGCCCGGGCTGTCCGCTCGCTGCGTTGGCGGCGGCGGGGACGTCGAGCGTGTTGGGGTGGATCTTGCCGTCCTCGCCGGTGAGGCGACCCTCGAGGCCGAGCATCCGCGGGACCGAGAATCCCCAGATGTCGGCGTCGAGCACGCCGACGGTGAACCCGCGGGCGGCGAGCGCCAGCCCGAGGTTGACCGTCACCGACGACTTGCCGACGCCGCCCTTGCCCGAGGAGATGGCGACGATGCGGGTGTCGAGTGGGACCTCGGTCTCCGGCGCCTGCTCGCGGGCGCGCCAGCGCACCTTCTGCATGAGCGCCGATCGCTCGTCGGAGTCCATCTCGCTGTACTCGACGTCGACGCCGGTGACACCCGGCAGCCCGCGCACCTTGGAGGCCACCTCGTCCTTGATCTCGCCTCGGAGCGGACACGACGAGATGGTCAGCGCGATGCGGACCGTGACGTGGCCCTCCTCGCTGATGTCCGCGCCCCGGTACATGCCGAGCTCGACGACGTCGCCGTGCAGCTCGGGGTCGACCACGCCGCGGAGGATCGACTCGACGTCCTCGTCGCTCGGGGGTGGGTGGTGGGCGGCCTCGGGCGCCTCGGTCGACACCCGCACCGTCCCCTCGGACCCCGTGGTGCCGGCGGCGGCTCCCGTTCGGCGCTCCTCGTCGGGCGCGCGCTCGGTGGTGGTGTGGGTGTGCTCGTCGTTCTGCGACACGAAGCTTCTCCCGTGCGGGCGCGGGTTCCCTGACGGCGTACCCGCTGTACCCGATAATAAAACCGGTCGGGACCTTGAAAATATGCCGCGCGGAACACTACAGTCAAAGCGTCGGGCACCGTGCGCCGGTCGGGAGACCACCTGGCGCGATTCCGGAGGCCCGAGAGCCGAGCCGGCATCGGCCGGCACGGCGACCCGAGAAGGGAACCGATGGACCGTCACGCCGTCCACAAGGCGCTGGGTGACCCCACCAGGTACGCCGTCTTCCAGGAGCTGGCAGGAACGCGCCAGCCGCTGTCGGTGCGCGAGCTCGCCGAGGCGCTCGACCTGCATCCCAATACGGTCCGACCCCACCTCGAGCAGATGCGCGAGGTGGGCCTCGTGGAGGTCGCCCCGATCCACCGGGGCACCGTCGGCCGTCCCGAGCACCGGTACTCGCTGGCGCCGGGCTCCCCCACCGTGGGGCTCGAGCCCCCCGGCCACACGCTGCTCGCCGGGCTGCTGGCCTCGATGGCCGAGCAGATGGGCGCTGCGCTCGACGACGCCGGCGCGGCGGGACGCGCCTGGGGCGAGTCGGCGGCGCGGCGCACCTCCGACGATGAGTGCGCCAAGGCGCTGCTCGCCGAGCTCCACCGACTCGGCTTCGAACCGGCATCCGCGCAGCAGGGCCCCTGCCTCGACGTCGCCTTCCAGCACTGCCCCTTCCGTGAGCTCGCCGAGGCGTACCCCGAGCTCGTCTGCAACCTGCACCGCGGCATCGTCGAAGGCCTCGTCGGCGACCGCGGAACCGTGGAGCACTTCGGAACGTTGTACGACCGCGACGCGTGTACCGTGTCGGTCACCGTTGGTTATCCTGACGGTGAGACCGACGAACGAAGCGGAGGGACCGACCGCGGCGTCCGGGTCGACGAAGACGCACGTCATTGAGGGAGATCATGGCTGAACAGCTCGTTTCACTCCGAGGCCCTTCCGAGGCCGACGACGTCATCATGCTGACCGACGCTGCCTCCTCCAAGGTCAAGGACCTGCTGGAGGCCGAGGGCAAGCCCGAGCTGGCGCTGCGGATGGCCGTGCGCCCCGGCGGCTGCTCCGGGTTCAGCTACGAGATGTTCTTCGACTCGGAGGTCGGCGACGACGACATCGAGCACGACTTCGACGGCGGCGTGAGGGTCGTCGTCGATCCCGCGAGCGCCTCGCACCTCAAGGGCGCGACGCTCGACTACAAGGAAGGCTTGATGGAGTCGGGCTTCTCGATCAGCAACCCGAACGTGGCGCGTAGCTGCGGCTGCGGGCAGTCGTTCTCGTAGCACCACCCGCTTCGTTCCTGCTCTCTGACGCCCATCGGGCAGCCCAGAGGGAACGTTCGGGTCAAGCCACGAGGCCGTCGAGGAGCTCGCGCACCTCGGTGGCGTCGAAGGCGCCGTCGATGCGGCTCGCGATCCGTCCGTCGGCGTCGACCCCGTAGAGCCACGGCTCGGTGACCAGGCCCCAGTCGGAGACCGTCGGTACGAGCTGGTTGCTCTCGAGGTCCTGGAAGATCTCGACGTGGACGAGGGTGAGGTCGCCTTCGTAGCGCTCCCGCGCGTCCAGCACCACCTCGAGCACCGGCCCGCACCACCGGCTCTGGCAGCGAGCCGGTGTCGAGAACATCACCGCGACCGGCTTGTCCGCTGCGAGGGCCTCGTCGAGCGAGACCTCGTGGAGCGGGCACGGCGGGGTGCGAGTGCAGATCGGGTCGACGCCGAGAGGCTCCTCCGAGGTGGGTGAGGCAGCCACGACCGCCTCGTCGCCGGGCGCCGGCATCCGGGGCTCGTCGCGCACCTGGAACGGGAACGTCCCCTCCTCGCCGTTCACGTCGACCACGGCGTCCCACACCCCGGGGGTCGGGAAGGTCGCCTCGAGCGTGTAGATGCCGTCGCGCTCCTGGTCGGCGAGACCGTCGGCCCGCCACGTGGCGGGCTTCGGGGCGATCGTCTCGCCGCTCTCGGCCCGGAAGCCGACCGAGACCGGCGCGTCCCGCACCACCTCGCCGTCACGGAGCAGGCCGAACGCCACCCGTTGGCGCTCGCCGTCGTACAGGTCGCCGCTGGCGATCCCGCCGCCGATCGACCCGTCGGCACCGGTCGCCGCGGTGCCGTCGCCGGCGCCGGCCGCCTCCTCGCTCCCGCCGCCGTTCGAGCAGGCGGCCGCCACGGCGAGGCCCGCCCCGGCGAGGAAACCCCGGCGGCTCGTGGTCCTGGTCAGGGGATGTCGAGTCATGGGCCATATCCTGCCGCGTCAGGATGGCGGAAACAGATCGGGTCACCCTCGCGGTCAACGGCTCGGACGTCACCGTCGACGTCCCCACCGGAGCGACGCTCCTGCACCTGCTGCGTGAGCAGCTCGGGCTGGTCTCGGCGAAGGACGGCTGCGCGCCCCAGGGGCAGTGCGGCTGCTGCACCGTCCTCGTCGACGGATCGCCGCGGATCGCCTGCGTCACCCCTGCCGTGCGCGTGCAGGGCCGCTCCGTCACCACCGTGGAGGGCCTTGCGGAGGAGGAGCGCTCGTCGTTCGGCTCCGCGTTCTGCGCCACGGGCGGGTCGCAGTGCGGCTTCTGCACGCCCGGGATCGTCATGCGGGCCGCGGGGCTGGCGCGCCGGGGACGCACCGCCCGACGCCAGATCGACCAGGGCCTCGCCGCGCACCTCTGCCGCTGCACCGGCTGGCTGACCGTCTACGAGGCGATCGACGTCGCGCTCGACCGCGGGTCGGACGACGACCACCGCCCCCGTGACCTCGCAGCCGCGTCCCGCCGCGCCGAGCTCGAGGGGGGCACGTCCCAGACCGTCGGCCCCGAGGTCCCCGTCGGGGGCGGTGGGTTCGCCGACGACACCGCGCCTCGCGACGCGCTCGTGGCGGTGCCGTCGCCGCCCGGGAGCGACGCCGAGGCCGTCGAGGTGGGCGGCCTGCGGTGGGTGGTCGGCGAGTCGCTCCACGAGGCCCGCCGGGCAGCCGGGAAGGTGCAGGGCCGCAACGCGCCGGCCGACCTGGAGCCCCCCGTCGCCCTGCCGCCACGACCCGAGGGGGGTGTGCGCCTCGCGACCTCGTGGGTCGAGCCCGCGTACCTCGAGCCGGACGCCTCGTGGTGCGAGCCCGGCGGCGAGCCGGCCGACTCGCTCGCCAACGGCGGCGCCTTCGGAGGCAAGCTCTCCTCGCCCGCCCCCGCTGCCGCCCGCGGCCTGGCCGACCGGTTCGGTCGACCCGTGCGGGTGGTGCTCTCGCGCGAGGACGTGGTCCGGCTCGGGCCCAAGCGTCCCCCGGTGTCCGCCTCCGCGGTGCTCGACGCGTCGGTCCTCACCATCCGGGGTGCGGTGGCGAGCGGTGGCGTCGGCTTCGCCCGCGACCACCCGTGGCCCTACGACGTCGCCGTGCGAGTCGACGTCGACCCGGTCGAGGTGGCCGGTCCCCCGGTGAGCGACGAGCTCCGTGCCTCCGGGTGGGCCGAGCAGGTCCTCCTCGTCGAGGGCGCGCTCGAGGTCGCCGGAGCCGAGCGCTCCGCGCTGGTCGAGCGCGCCGGGCGCGACGTGCTCCTCGACACCTGCGTGGCGCACCCCGACGGGGCCCGCGCGGGCGCCCGGGTCGAGATCGGCGCGTCGGGTCGCGTCGAGCGCGTCCACGTCCGGGTCGACGCCGGCGACCCGCTCGACGAGACCGTCCTGCGCTCGTACGTGCTCGGCGGCGCCCACATGGGGCTCGGCTGGGTGCTCTCCGAGGGCGTCGCGGTCGACGCCGACGCCGGCGAGGTGCTCGACCTCACCATCCGCAGCTTCGGGATCGTCCGAGCCAAGG
>CAYTKN010000031.1:0-36297 GCA_964438505.1 uncultured Burkholderiales bacterium | reverse complement strand
CGATCGCGCAGCCTGGCGGGTAGGTGGGGCGAGCGAGCGAAGCGAGCGAGTGGCCAGCGATCGCACCCCCGACACCACGCGACCACCGAGAGCACCGGAGTGAAGGGCCCCCGACGCTCTGTCTGGCTGGCCTCAGTCGATGGAGCCGTTGCCGAGGACCGCTCCGGGGTTGACCGGGCCGACACCACCACCGAGGTCGACACCGCGGCGGATGGCCTCGGTGACGAACCGCTTCGCGGCCTCGACGGCTTCCTCCAGCGGCTCGCCGCGGGCGAGGCGCGCCGCCGCAGCGGCCGAGAGGACGCACCCGGTGCCGTGGGTGTGGCCCCCCGGCACGCGCTCGGAGACCAACCACCTCGTCCCCTGCGCGCTCACCAGGCAGTCCGGTGCCTCAGATCTCCCTGGCGCCCCCGATGCCCCCGGTGCCCCCGGTGCCCCGTCTGCCCCCTCGACCTCCCCTGCCAGCTCTCGGAGGTGCCCACCCTTGACCAAGACCGCTCCGCAACCCGAGTCCACGATCCGCCGGCCCGCCTCCTCCATCCCGGCACGGGTGGCGACCTCCCCCTCGTCCATGCCGGCGAGGCCGGCGGCCTCCGGCAGGTTCGGGGTCGCGAGGGCCGCGAGCGGCAGCAGCTCGGCCCGCAGCGTCTCGACGGCCTCGGGGGCGAGCAGCGGGTCACCGTGCTTCGACACGAAGACCGGGTCCACGACGAGCGGCGAGATCCCGAGCTCCGAGACCGCGGCGGCGACGGTCGAGACCAGCTCGGCGTCGGCCAGCATGCCGGTCTTGGCGGCACCGACACCGATGTCCCCCGCCACCGACTCGATCTGCGCCCGGACCAGCTCCGGCGAGACCCGTTCGTAGGCCTGCACGCCCAGCGTGTTCTGCGCCGTGACAGCGACGATCGCCGCGGTCCCCCACACGGCGTTCGCCTCGAAGGTCTTCAGGTCGGCGGTGATGCCCGCGCCGCCACCCGAGTCCGAGCCGGCGATCGTCAAGGCGGTGGTCGTGGTCACGGGACGCGGTGCTCCCAGCCGTCGGGGTCCAGCGGGGCCGTCGAGCCGTCGGCTCGACGGAGCGTCGACGCCTCGTCGACGACCCTACCCACCGTCGCCGGCGGCGCCAGCCCCCGCTCGGAGAAGACCGCCGCGACCCGGTCGGGGTCAGGGGCGGTGAAAAGCAGCTCGTAGTCGTCGCCACCCGAGCGCGCGTCGTCGACACCCACCCCCTCACGCAGCGCCAGCGCGTCCTCGCGCAGCGCCAGCCCGACGCCGGAGGCCTCCGCGAGCCTCCAGGCGTCGAGGGCGAACCCGTCCGAGACGTCGATCATGGCGGTCGCGCCCGCCTCGGCCGCCGCAGCGCCCTCCTCCAGGCGGGGCTCGGGGCGGTGGAGGCACGCGGCGAGCTCCGCGGGGACCTCGTCACCGGCCCGGAGCATCCGCAGCGCCGCAGCCGCCCCGCCCAGCGCGCCGGTCACCAGCACCGAGTCCCCGACCCGCGCCCCCGAGCGCAGCACCGCAGGCGCGGAGGATCGCAACGCCCCCAGCACCGTCACCGTCACCACCAGCTCGCCGCCCTCCGTGGTGTCCCCGCCCACGACGGGACACCGGTAGCGGGTGGCCGCCGCCGCGACGCCTCCGACCACCTCGGCCGCGAGGCCCGGGGGCTCCGGGGGGAGCACCAGCGAGAGCAACACCGCCTCCGGCTCGACGGCACCCATGGCAGCGAGGTCGGAGAGGTTGACCGCCACGGCCTTCCAGCCGACGTCCGCGGCGCTCGCCCACCGCAGGTCGAAGTGGGTGCCCGCCACGAGCGTGTCCACCGCGACGATCCGCCCTCCGGGGAGCACCGCGGCGTCGTCACCCACCCACACCTGCGTGTCGTCGGGTGGCCGGAAGCGGTCTCGCAGGTGCTCGACGAACGGTCGTTCCCCGTTCGGCAACGCCTCCCGGTACGATCGTCGGCGTGCCATCGGGGCGAGCGTAGCGCCCGGCTCCGAGGCCACCGAGGGCAGTGCACACGGGCGCACACGGGCGCACACACGGGCACGGACGGGGGCACGACGGCGATGCAGGGTGTCATCAAGACGTACGACCCGGCGAGCGGCGAGGGGATGGTCGTCTCCGAGCAGGACCGCGCCGTGTACCCGCTCGCTCCCGACGCCCTCGAGGACTCCACGTTCCGGTGGCTCCGGCAGGGCCAGCGGATCGTGTTCGAGCTCGATCCCGACCAGCGCGCCACGCGGGTCCGCATCGGCAGCGAGGTCGACCTCGGGCTCCCCGAGGTCTGAGCCCGAGCGGGTGTCAGCCACCGGCGACGACGTCCCCGCGGAACCCGCGGGGGCCTCCGACGACCCGACACCGGCCGAGCTCGCCGAGCAGCGACGCCGGCGCCGGGAGCTGACGATCCTCCTGACGCCGCTCTCGTTGGCGGTCGTCGCCGGCCTCGTCGCCAACGTCCTCACCCCGACGCTCCTCCAGGAGGACGGCGGGCATCCCCTGGCGCTCATCGCGCTCGACCCCAGCAACCGCAACCTCGTGCTGGCCGCCTCCAGCGTCGACATCGTCCCCTTCTACGTCTTCGCCACCCTCCGGCTCGTCGCCGTCGATCCCTTCACGTACCTGCTCGGCCTCCGCTACGGCGACGCGGGCGTCCGGTGGATCGAACGCCGCCTCAGCGGCCTCAAGCCGACGGTCGACTTCCTCGAGCGAGCCTTCAAGAAGGCGGCGCCCCTCGCGGTGGCGCTCGCGCCGGGAGCCATCGTGTGCACGCTCGCCGGCGCGGCGCGGATGCGGGTGGGCCTCTTCGCCGTCGCCAACGTCGGCGGGACGCTCGCCCGCCTGGCGATCCTGCGGGCCACGGGTGAGGTCTTCGCCGGGCCGGTCGGGGTGCTGCGCGAGTTCTTCGACCGCTACCTGCTGCCCACCACCGTCGCGTCCGTCGCCCTCGTGGCGCTGTGGCTGTGGTGGGAGCGGCGCAGGGGCGCGGCCGACGCCGAGACCCCCTTCGAGCTCGCCGAGGAGCTCGAGGAAGAGCTCGAGCACGAGCCCGAAGACGACCACGCCGACCACGCCGACCACGCGGGCCGTCCGACCGACGCGAACGACGCGCACGACGCTCGGCACCGGGAACCGCCGGGCGCGTGACGCCCGCCGGGCGCCCCGCGGCGGGGAGCGCCAGCGCACCGGCTACCACACGGGCTACCGCACGGATCTGCGTTGGTTTGGGCCACCAGGAGCGCGCTCGTACACTCGCGCCTCACGACGAGGCCCGGTGGCGGCGCGAGCGTCCCTTCCGGCCGGCGAGCCCAAGGAGTCCGGTGTGCCACTCGACATCAGGGCGAGGTCGATCGCCCACAACCCCGGCGCCGACGAGCTGAAGGCCATGACGGCCGAGATGCCCTCGGCTCGTCGGACCAACTTCGGCAACTACGACGTCACCACCCGCGTGACCGCCCGCTCCAAGGGCTCCACCTACGTCGTGGCCGACGATCCCGACCGCTACCGGGGCGTCCAGACGATCGACCGGGCCGAGTTCGAGCGGGTCGCCGCCCTCCAGGACGAGCACATCGCCGACCAGGACATGGTCGTGGTCGACGGGTTCATCGGCTCCGACCCCGGCTTCCGCACCCGCGCCCGTCTGGTGATCGAGCGCGCCCACGCCAACATCGCCGGGATGCAGCGCCAGCTCTACTACGACGGCGGGAAGGTCGAGCACGACGCCGCGGACACCACCGTCATCTACACGCCGAGCCTCGCGCTCCCCGGCTACCCCGACGAGCGGCTCATCGCCGTGGACCTCCAGAGCAACGTCACCCGCGTCTTCAACTCCGACTACTTCGGCGAGTCGAAGAAGGGCGGGTTGCGGATGTGGAACAAGATCATCTTCGACCGCGGCGGCCTGGCGCTCCACGCCGGGTGCAAGGTGATCCCCACCCCCGACGGCGACAAGGTCGGCCTCATCGTGGGCCTCTCGGGCACCGGCAAGACGACGACCACCTTCACCCGCCAGAACGACTCGCTCCCGGTGCAGGACGACTTCCTCGCGCTCATGCCGGGCGGCAAGGTCTACACCACCGAGGACGGGTGCTTCGCCAAGACCTTCGGCCTCAACCCCCAGGACGAGCCCACGATCCACGGCGCCGTGACGAAGCCCGACGCCTACCTCGAGAACGTCGGCATCGACGAGAACGGCGAGGTCGACTTCTTCGACGACTCCTACACCCAGAACGGCCGGGCGACCTTCGAGATGAGCGCCATCGAGCACGCCGACCCCGACACCCTCGGGACGGTCGACTTCCTGCTCGTCCTCAACCGCAACGAGAACATCATCCCGGCGGTCTGCCGCCTCCGCCCCGAGCAGGCGGCCGCGTACTTCATGCTCGGCGAGACCACCGGCACCAGCGCCGGCGGCGCCGACGAGGCGGGCAAGTTCCTGCGGGTGCCGGGCACCAACCCGTTCTTCCCGCTCATGGACGACGCCCAGGGGAACCGGCTGCTCGAGCTGCTCGAGACGCACTCGTTCCCCGTCTACCTCCTCAACACCGGTCGGGTGGGCGGCCCCGACGGCGACGAGCGCTCGAAGAAGGTGCGCATCCCCCACTCCTCCGCCGTGGTCAAGGCCATCGCCGAGGACGTCATCGAGTGGGTGGAGGACCCCGACTTCGGCTACGAGATCGCCGGAGCGGTCCCCGACTTCCCCGCCGAGGACACCGACCTGCTCGCGCCCCGCGAGCTGTACACGGCGCAGGGGCGCAGCGACGAGTACGACGGGTGGGTGGAACGGCTCAAGGCGGAGCGTCGGGAGTTCCTCGACCGCTTCCCCGACCTCGACGACCGCATCCGCAAGGCGGTCGAGTAACCCTCGACCCGTCGGGACCGCCACCCGGGTCCCGAGGGACTCCCCGACGCCCGGGTCGCCCTCCGGCGATACGATGCGGCGGCAGTGTCGACGCGACGAGGGAGGATCCGGTGTCCGTTCAGGCCTACCTGCTCATCCAGTGCGAAGTCGGGAAGGCGGCCCAGGTCGCCCAAGAGGTGGGGAGCGTCCAGGGCGTCGTCTCGGCCGAGGACGTCACCGGCCCCTACGACGTGATCGCCAAGGCCGAGTCCGACACCATCGACGAGCTCGGCAAGATGGTCGTCTCCAACGTCCAGCTCGTCGAGGGGATCACCCGGACGCTCACCTGCCCGGTCGTGAACCTCTGAGGCCGGCCCGGCGGCGGTGCCGGGCGAAGGCGAGCTCGACGAGGCGGTCGAGGAGCTGCGGGTACGACACCCCCGATGCCTCCCAGAGCATCGGATACATCGACACGGGCGTGAAGCCGGGGATGGTGTTGACCTCGTTCACGAGGAAGCCGCGCCCTCCCTCCTCGTAGAGGAAGTCGACCCGCGCCATCGACTCGCACCGGCACGCGAGGAACGCCCGCACGGCCAGGTCGGCAGCGGTGGCCTCCGCGGCGGCCGGCAGCTCGGCGGGGACGTGGAGCTGCGCCCCGCCGCCCTCGTACTTGTCGGCGTAGTCGTAGAACTCGTGGCCGGGCACGATCTCGCCGGGGCGGGACACCTCGGGTGGCCGGTCGCCGAGGATCGCGACCTCGATCTCCCGCCCGTCGATCGCCTCCTCCACCACGGCCCACTCATCGTACGCGTGCGCCTGCTCGAGGGCGGGCTCGAGCTCCGAGCGATCGTGGACCTTGCTCACCCCCACCGACGAGCCGAGGTTGGCGGGCTTCACGAAGCACGGGTACCCGAGCTCCGAGCCGACGCGCTCGAGGGTCTCCGCGTCGACCTCCCAGGCTCGCAGGTCGAGGTGGCGGGCGACCGGGAGCCCCTCGGAGCGCAGCGCCCGCTTCGTCATGACCTTGTCCATCCCCACCGCGGAGCCGACGACACCCGAGCCGACGTAGGGGATCTCCGCGAGCTCGAAGAGGCCCTGCACGGTGCCGTCCTCGCCGAAGGGCCCGTGGAGCATCGGGACGACGACGTCGACGCCGATCACGTCGCGCCCACGTTGCCCGCCGTCGAGGCGCACGAGGCCGGGCCGGGCCGGATCCGCGACCGCCGCGACGGGATCGCCGCCGACCTCGAAGGCGTCGGGAAGGGTGACGGGCCCCTCGCGGATCGCCGCCGCGGTGTCCTCCGAGAGGAGCCAGCGACCCTCGCGGGTGATGCCCACCGGCACGATCTCGTAGCGCTCCGGGTCGAGCGCACGCGCCACGGCCACCGCGCTGACGCGGGACACGTCGTGCTCCGCGGAGCGGCCCCCGTAGAGCAGCAGGACCCGGATCTTGTCTCGCTCGCCCATCGCTGCCTCCTCGGCCCGTCGCGGCCCGCCGGACCCTCGGCTTCCCGGGGCCGGGTCGGTGCCCATGATCACACGAGCGTGAGCGCCCGGATCGCGACCCCCATCAGGAACAGGCCGACCAGGCCGTAGAACATCTCGAGGCGGTCCCGCACCGAGGACCGGTACGAGTAGGCGAGACCGACGCTGACCAGGCCGACGAAGCCGTAGAAGGTGTGCAGGCTCGGGTTCTCGACCGACTCGTCGGACACGATCAGCGCCCCGACCACCACCTGGGCCACGAGCACGACCTCGGCGACGGCGGTGAGCACCCACACCGGGCGTCCCCGCAGCGCCCGGACGGCCCAGGCCGCCAGCGCGTAGGCACCGGCGACGCCGTTGGCCACGATCGTGACCCAGGCCAGGACCCGGTGGACGTCGAGGAGGGTGTCGAGGTCGATGGGTCGCTACGGGACGATGCGGTACGTGAGGAGGCCGCTCGCGACCGGCTTGCCCTCGGCGTCGGCGATCGCGATCTCGGAGAACGCCAGCTCCTTGCCGCGCTTCACGCACCGCGCCTCGGCCACCAGGTCGGACTCGTACGCCGCGCCCAGGTAGTTGACCGACATGTTCACCGTCGCCGCCCTCGTGCCCTTGTCGAAGTCGTGGCCCGCCCACACCGCGGCGGCCCCCGCGGTGTCCGTCAGGGAGGCGATCGCACCGCCGTGGAAGACCCGACCGTCGTTCGAGAGGCGCTCCGCGAAGGGGAGACGGATGCGGACACCGTCGGCCTCCCAGCGCTCGACGAGCATGCCGAGCCCCTCGATGTAGGGCGTCGAGAACATGAGGTCGCGCACGGCCTCGCGGCGCTCGTGCTGCTCCTCGTCGGTGAGCGCCATCGCGCCTCCGTCCCCTGTGTCCTCTGCGTCGCGTGCGTCCCGCGTGGCGCCGGGCGTCGTCGTGCGTCGCTGTGGGTCGCCCGTCCCCGCCGTTCGCTCCTAGCGCTCCCCGTGCTCCTCGCGCTCCTCGCCCTCCTCGCGCTGGATCACGTCGAAGGCCCACAGCTCGCTGGCCGAGCCGACCGGGCCGCCCTCGCCGTGCTGGCGGTGGCCGTGTTGGAAGGCGGGGCTCTCCACCCAGGCCCGGAAGTCGGCCTCGGAGGCCCACCGCGTGTACACGAGGAACACGTCGCGGTCGTCGGTCGGCTTCAGGAGCTCGAAGGCCTCGAACCCGGGCGCCTTCGCGACCTCCCCCGCTCGCGCCGCGAATCGCTCCTCGAACTCCTCGACGCGCTCCTCGGGCACCGTGATGGCGTTGATCCGGACCACGCTCATGGCGACTCCTCGTTCCAGCTCCTCGGGGACACCCCGCTAGTGTCACTCTCCCACCGCGAGCCCGCAGCGGGCCCAATCGCGGCCGAACTCGACCCGACCCCGGAGGACCCGTGACCAAGATCAGGGACCTGCTCGGCGAGGGCCCCACGTTCTCGTTCGAGTTCTTCCCCCCCAAGACCGACCAGGGCCAGCGAAACCTCGAGAAGACGCTCGGGGAGCTCGAGCCGCTCCAGCCATCGTTCGTCTCGGTCACCTACGGCGCCGGCGGGTCGACCCGCGAGCGGACCCGCGAGATCGTCCTCTACATCCACGAGCAGACGGCGATGACGCCCATGGCCCACCTGACGATCGCCTGCCACAGCCGCGAGGAGCTCGAGGACATCGTCGGGAAGTACGGGCAGGCCGGCATCGAGAACATCCTGGCCCTCGGCGGCGACCCGCCCGCCAACATGGAGGACCCGCCGCCGAGCGACCTGAGCTACGCGATCGAGCTGGTCGACCTGGTGCGGGAGGCCGGCGACTACTCCGTGGGCGTGGCCGCGCAGCCCGAGGGCCACCCGAGCTCGCCCGACCTCGAGAGCGACCGGGCGAACACCGCCGCCAAGCTCCGCCGCGCCGACTTCGCCATCACCCAGTTCTTCTTCGACAGCACCGACTACTTCCGTCTCGTCGACGAGCTCGAGCGCCTCGGCGTCGACAAGCCGGTGATCCCGGGGATCATGCCGGTCACCAACGGCCGCCAGGTGCAGCGCTTCGCCGAGCTGTCGGGAGCCGAGTTCCCGCCCGACCTCGCCGAGCGGATCCGCGCGGTGGAGGACGACCCCGACGAGGTCCGCAAGATCGGGGTGGAGGTCTCGACGAAGATGTGCGCCGAGCTGCTGGAGGCGGGCGTACCCGGCTTCCACTTCTACACGCTCAACCGCTCGACCGCGACCCGCGAGATCTATCAGAACCTCGGATTCCCCGGAGCCTGATCCCCCAGCCGCGGGGCACCGCCACCGAGCAGCGCCGCGGGGCACCGCGGCCGGGCAGCGCCACCGAGGCCTCGAGCGATCCTCAGAGCGAGCCCTCGACGACGTCCTCGTGGAGGAACACGCTGACATCGCCGCGCTCCGAGCGCGCCCGGATCGCCGCCAGGTCGGCGCTCCCCCAGTCGACCTCGCGGGCCCCGGCGCGGGTCACCTCGAGGATGGTCACCGGTGGCGGTGGGTCCTCCGCGGCGTCGCCACCGAGATCCGGGGCACCACCGGCTCCCGGGCGGTCGGCTCCGGGCGGCGGCTCCTGGCACACGTCCATCGACGCCAACCCCGGCCAACGCCGGAACACCGACGGCAGGAAGACGCGGGCCGACGTGACGAAGCTCTCTCGGTACTCGGGGGCGCCGTGGGCGTCGTCGAGCGGCTCGACGTAGAGCGCCAGGTGCCGGCCACGCAGCGAGGGATCCCGCTCCGAGCCCGGCCCGTCGGTGAGGCCGGCCCGGGTGAGGCGCAACCCGACCTCCTCCAGCATCCCGCCGTAGCGCTCGGTGAGCGCTCCGAGGTCGTCGGGCGGGAGCTCCGGGGCAGCGGTCGAGTCCGTGGCGCGCGAGCGGCCGTCCTCCCACCTCCCGGCGCCGTCGCCGGCGCTCCCGGTCAGGTCGTCGACGGCCCCGAAGGCTCCGGCCGTCACCACCGCGGCGAGGACCAGGAACCCGACGACCGCGTCGGTCCGCATCCCCACGAGCCTACGGCGCGTCACCAGGGCCGCGGTCCGCGCGGCCGCCGTGCGCGTCCTGCTCCGGACCGTCGGGCCACACCCGCGAAGCGATCTCGGCGAGGAGACCGTCGATCTGCTCGGCGACGCGGCGGTAGAACGTCGAGCCCTCACCGATCGGGTCGACGACGTCGGCGTCGGTGCGGCTCTGGATCCACGGACGCTCCGAGCGCCCCGCGCCGATCCGGACCACGTAGTCGGTCAGCGACTCGCCGCGTCCGCGGGGCTCGTGCTCGCCGGCCAGGCGAGCGAGCTCGGAGAGCTTGAACACGCGGTCCGCCAGGTCGGGCGCCTCCTGCACGAGGTCGGTGACGTGACCCGCGGTCATCGCGACCGTGAGGTCCGCGCTCTCGAGCAGGCCCCGCTCCACCCGCGTGGCGCGGTGGCCGCGGAGCGTGCCGCCCATCTCGGCGGCGACGGTCGCAGCGATCTCGGTGGCGGCGCCGGCGGAGGCGTGGGTGCCGGCGGAGGTGACCGCCACAGCGTCCACCCCGCGCTCGTCGAGTCGGCGCCGCAACAGCGCCTCGGCCATCGGGGAGCGGCAGAGGTTGCCGGTGCAGACGAAGAGGACGTGCTCCACCCGGCCTCCCCGCTCCGCCCGGCCTCCCCGCTCCGCGCCGTCGCCCGCACCGGGAGCGTCGCCGCTGCTCACGCCGACGTGAGGGCGGCGACGACCGAGCGCCACCGCTCGCGCGCCTCGGGGGAGGCCCGCCACGCGCCGGCGGCGAAGTACGAGTAGGTCCGGTCGACGAGGCCGTCGTAGCGCTCCAGGATCGCGTCGGCGACTTCGTCCCAGCCGGCCTCCACCGCGTACACCTCCAGCATCTCGTCGGTGATCTCCCCCGCCATCGCGCCGATGTCCCCGACCGCCTGGTGCCTGCGCAGCCGGTCGGTGGTCTCGCCCCAGCCGTGCATCTCGAAGACCGGCCGGTAGGTGCGGGTCGAGCCGTAGAAGGCGAGCTGGACCCTCGCCATCTGCCGGAGCGGTTCGCGCTCCTCCTCCGTGTCGCCGACGATCGTGAACACCGGGCACACCAGCTCGATCTCCGCCGGGTCGCGCCCCGCTCCGCGCGCGCCCTCGGCGACCGAGGGGACGACCACCTCGCGCAGGTAGCGCTCCGAGTGGAACGGGTGGACGTGGAACCCGTCGCAGACCTCGCCCGCCATGCGCGCCATCCAGCGGTTCACGCCGGCGACGTACACGGGGATGTCGGGATGCTCGATCGGGCCCGGGTTGAAGAACGGCGGCAGGAGGTCGAGCTCGTAGAAGTCGCCCCGGTGGTCGAGCTCCGCCTCGCCCTGGAAGGCCCGCCACACGGCTCGCAGCGCCAGCACGTAGTCGCGCAGCCGCGGTCCGGGGTGCTCGAAGGGGCGGACGGAGAAGCGGCGCTCGTTGTGGGCCTTGACCTGGGTGCCGAGACCGAGGAGGAACCGCCCGCCGGTCGCCTCGGCGAGCTCCCAGGCCGCCTGGGCGGTGACCATGGGCGAGCGGGGGAAGGCCACGGCGATCGCGGTCCCGAGGTCCAGCTCGTCCGTCACGGTCGCCGCCACCGCGGCCCCGAGGTAGGCGGTGCGCCCCGTCTCGGGGAACCACACACCCGAGAAGCCGAGCTCCTCCGCTTCCCGGGCCAGCGCCGCCGTGTCGTCGAGGGCGAGCCCGGGGCTCACGGCGTCGAACCTCATCGCTGTGTCCTCTCCTCGACATCGTCGCTGCTGCGGTGCGGTGCCCGCTGCGGTGCGGTGCCCGCTGCGGTGCGGTGCCCGCTGCGGTCCGCGTCCGCGGAGCGTACCCACGACCGCGACTCAAGCGACGCGACCCCGGTGCCGATGTGGCGGGAAGGGACCCTTCGCACGCGGGAGGACAGATCGCGATGCAGACCGACCGGCAGGGCCGCGGGGCACCGGACGCACCGGACGCACCGAACAACCTCTCCGCGCTGCTCGAGCTGTGCGAGGCGCAGCAGAACACGATCGAGCGCCTCCAGCAGGCCCTCTCCGAGCACGAGCAGGCCGAATCCGACCGTCACCTCCTCAAGCGGATGCTCGCCCACGAGCTGCGCACGCCGCTCACGGCGGTCATCGGCACGCTCCACACCCTGGCGTTGCCCACCATCGACGCCGACAAGCACGAGGAGCTGCGCGGCAAGGCGCTCCGCCAGGCCGGACACCTCAACGCGATGATCGACGACATCCTGGGCCTCTCGGATCCCTCGCACGCGACCGTGGAGCGCAACCCCCAGGAGTGGATCGCCGTCTCCGAGCTGGTCGAGGACGTCCGCGACGCCTGCGCCGTGTACCTCGAGCCGAGCCGCCTCCGTGCCCACTTCGACGAGGGCCTCGCGATCCGCTCCGTGCCCGGCCGGGTGCGCGAGATCCTCGTGAACCTCGTCGTCAACGCCGCCAAGTACGGCCCCGAGGACGCTCCGGTGGAGCTGCTGGTCACCCGTCTCCCCGACCGGGTCGCCTTCGAGGTCGTGGACCAGGGCCCGGGCATCCCCGACGAGGTCGTCTCCGCGCTCTTCGACCCGTACCGCCGGGGCCACGACGAGGAGACCGAGGAGACCGAGGGCGTCGGGCTCGGCCTCTACCTGGTCAAGCGGCTCGTGGACTCCCTCGCGGGCTCCGTCGAGCTCGTGGCTCGCGACGGAGGGGGCACCCTGGCGCGGGTGGAGCTGCCGCAGAAGCGCCTCGAAGACACCCCTCGACCACACGGGCGCCACCTCGAGGTGGTCTCCGGAGAGCGCCGGGACCGAGCAGAGCGCTAGATCAGGCGCACACAGGAAGTTCGGCCGCCCACCCACGAGCCACCCACGAGGTCGGGGTTCCCTCAGCGCTCGTCGCGGAGGAACTCCTCGATCTCGGACGCCAGCTCGTCGCCGCTGGGGATGTCCTCCATCTGCTCGTCGAGCTGCTCGACGAGCTCGGCGAGGTCGCTGCGGCTCGACACGGTCTCCTCGACCTGGCGCTCGTACGACTCGGACTGCCGATCCAAGGGCCGCAGGTCGACCTCCACACCGACGATCTCGCGCAGGCGCGAGAGCAGCGCCCGCTGGGCCACGGGCGACACGGTGCCGGCCAGGTAGTGCGGGACCTGCACCCACAGGCCGATCCCGGAGAGACCCGCCGAGCCCGCCGCGACCTGCACGGCCGTCTGCGCGCCGGTCGGCCCCGAGTAGTCGGGACGCGCCGGCTCCACCTCCTGGGCGACGGAGCGGGCGGTGGCCGAGGAGAGCACCCGGAGCGAGCGCCGGTGGGAGACCGCTGCGGGCATGCCGCCGAGCGTCACGAGGCGCCTGGCGCCGTGGCCGCGCGCCAGCTCGACGGTCTCGGCCGCGAACTCGCGCCATCCGAGCGAGGGCTCGGGGCCCCGGACGACGACGACGTCGCGCTCCCCGCTCCTCCCGGCCGTGAACGTGACCCGCGGCCACTCGATCTCGCGAGTCACCCCGTCGACCAGCCTCACCTCGGGACGCGCCTGTTGGAGGTCCGACACCTCGGCCAGCTCGACGTGGGCGATCTCGCGCGGGTCGTCGAGATGGTCCTCCAGGTACTCGGCGCCGCCCTCGCCGGCGCTGCCAGCGTCGACCCACCCCGAGAGGGCGACCACGAAGACCGGGCGGTGCAGCGGCGCATCTTGCGTCAGCTCGATCACGTCGGTCACTGTACCGACGCCACCTGCCGCCGACTCACCGGGGGAAGCGATGCCGGTCCGCTTCGGTGTCCACACCGGACTCCAGTACGTGTCGATCGCGGACCTGCGCGCGGCGTGGCGACGCATCGAGGACGCCGGCTACGACTGGATCTCGATCTGGGACCACTTCTACGCCGCGGACCTCACCGGAGGCGCCGAGTGCCTGGAGGCGGTGGCCACCCACTCGGTCCTCGCCGTCGACACCGAGCGGGTGCGCTGCGGGAGCCTCGTCTACTCGATCGGCTACCGCCACCCCGCCGTGATCGCCAACGCGATCGCCACGATCGACCGGCTGTCGGGAGGGCGGGTGACCCTCGGGATGGGGGCGGGTTGGTGCGAGCCCGAGTACCGCGCCCACGGGATCCCGTTCCCCGAGGCCCGGGTGCGCCTCGCGCAGCTCGAGGAAGGGGTCCAGTGCGTCCGCCGGCTGCTCGACGGGGAGTCCGTGGACTTCGCCGGCGAGCACTTCACCCTCGACGAGGCCCGCTGCGAGCCCGCGCCGGTGCAGCACCCGTTCCCGGTCTGGGTGGGTGGCGGTGGCGAGCAGGTGACGCTGCGCATCGTGGCCCGGCACGCGGAGGGCTGGAACGCGCCCTTCGTGTCGCCGGAGGGCTACGCGCGCAAGGCGGAGGTGCTGGAGCGCCACTGCGAGGACGTCGGTCGCGACCCCGCGTCGATCGACAAGGCGGTGAACCTGCCGCTGGCCTGGACGGGCGAGGGTCTCGAGGAGCGCTTCGGGGCGTTGCTGCCGGTCGTGGAGCCCAGCGTGCTGAGCGGCTCCACCCAGCAGGTCGTCGACCGGGTGGGCGAGTACGTCGAGGGCGGGGTCGACTGGGTGATCGTGGCCGCCCGCGCACCCTTCGACCTCGAGGGCCTGGAGCGCTTCGCCTCCGAGGTGATCCCGGAGCTCTCGTAGACCGCGGGCCGGCCGTCGCGCGACGCCGCGCCACCCTCGACGCCGCGACGTCGCGCCCCGGGCATCGGCGAGCAGCCCGGTCGGGGAGACGCGGGATCGCGTACGGTGTCGGCCATGGAGCCGATCCGAGAACCCGACCACGAGGCCCGCACCGAGATCGCCGCACCTCCCGAGGTGGTGTGGGAGCACGTCTCGGAGGTCACCCGCACCCCCGAGTGGAGCCCGGTGGTGCAACGGTGCGAGTGGCTGGGCGAGGAACGGCGTCCCGTGGTGGGCGCGCGCTTCCGCGGCCACAACCGGTTCAACGGCTTCCGCTGGTCGCGCGAGTGCGTCGTGACCGAGGCGGAACCCGCTTCGGTGCTCTCGTTCTCGACCTTCGGCGGCGGTGAGGAGCAGACCCGCTGGCGCTACCGCCTCGAGCCCCACGGCGAGGGCACCCGGGTGACGCTCGCCTACGAGATCGTCACCGTGCCCCGCTGGGTGCGCTTCCTGCGCCGACTGCCGGGGGGTCGGGCCACCAACGAGCGCCAGGCCAGGCGCAACATCGAGGAGAGCCTCGAGCGCCTGCGCCGGCTCGTCGAGGCCTCACCCGTGTCACGTCGCTGACGACCCGCCTCGAGACTCCCCGCCTCGAGACCGTCCGCCCCGACCGCGACGCGCTCGCGCCGCTCCGGACCGGCGAGCCCGACACCGGTAGCCTGCGCGCGGTGAGCGACGTCGTCCACGGATACCCAGCGCAGCGGGTCCGCCGCGCCGACGGTGCACCGGCGCCGGCACCGGCGACGACGTCGACGTGACGGGCCTCTGGGACCGGACGGAGCCCGCCGCACAGCTCGCCGGCCACCTCGACGAGCCGGACCGATGGACCTGGTTCCGGGCACCCGGGCGGGTCAACCTCATCGGGGAGCACACCGACTACAACGACGGGTTCGTCCTCCCCGTCGCCGTCGACCGCGAGTGCACGGTGGCGATCCGAGCTCGCGGCGACGGCCGCGTCGTCACCCGCTCCCTGGACTTCGAGGGCACGGTCGAGCTGGCCGCGGACGGATCGACCGAGCCCACCTCGATCCAGCCGACCTGGGGACGGCTCGTCGCGGGGGTCGTGGCGCTCCTCGCCGACCGCCACCTCGACCTCCCCGGAGCCGAGCTCGTGGTGACCTCGGACCTGCCCCCGGCCTCCGGTCTCGCCTCCAGCGCCGCGCTCGAGGTGGCCGTCGCCATGGCGCTCGCGGACCTCGGCGGCGCGGAGCTGACCGTC
This sequence comes from uncultured Burkholderiales bacterium, assembly GCA_964438505.1. GTDB lineage: Bacteria > Actinomycetota > Acidimicrobiia > IMCC26256 > JACPCJ01 > CAYTKN01. Next base: position 21,063 of record CAYTKN010000031.1, on the reverse strand, counting down.
CACGAGCTGGCGCGGACCTGCCAGGAGGCCGAGCACCTCGCCACCGGGGTGCCCTGCGGGATCATGGACCAGCTCGCGTCCCTCACGGGCACGGCCGGGCACGCGCTGCTCACCGACTGCCGGAGCCTCGCGGTCGAACCGGTGCCGATCCCCGACACGCTCGCCCTCGCCGTGGTCGACTCCGGGTTGCGGCGCGACCTCGCCGACACCCCCTACGCGCGACGCCGCGAGCAGTGCGACACGGCGGCGCACCGCGTGGGGGTGCCCACGCTGCGCGACGCCGAGCTGGCGCAGGTGCGCGACGACCCCGTGGCCCGCCACGTGGTCACCGAGAACACCCGCGTCCGGGCCGCGGCCGTCGCCCTGGCCTCGGGGGACCTCTCGGCGCTCGGCCGGCTCGTCGTCGCGAGCCACGTCAGCCTGCGCGACGACTTCGACTGCTCGACCCCGGAGCTCGACAGCCTCGTCGACCTCCTCGTCGAAGGCGGGTCCCTGGGAGCGCGCCTCACCGGCGCCGGCTGGGGCGGCTGCGCGGTCGCCGTCGTGCCGAGCGATCGGGTCGAGAGCCTCACCCGTTCGCTCGCCGACCACGACCACTGGTTCGTGACGGCGGTGGACGGCGCCGGACGCCTCGAGCGCTGAGCCGCGGCAGCGCCGGACGCTCCCGGCGCCACGTGCCCCGGCGTCACGTACCCGGGCCTCGTGTGCCCGGGCCTCGTGTGCCCCCGGCGTCGAGCCGGCACGTGCGCTCGCTCCACCCGAGGGGCTCCGACGGCGCCCGATAACCTGCGGCCATGGCCACCGGACGAGAGATCCTCCTCGACGTGCTCGCCGACGAAGGCGTGCACCACCTCTTCGGCAACCCCGGCACCACCGAGCTGCCCCTCGTCGACGAGCTCGCGGCGAGACCCGAGCTCCGCTACGTGCTCGCGCTCCAGGAGAACACCGCCGTCGGGATGGCCGACGGCTACGCGCAGGTGACCCACCGTCCGGCGTTCGTCAACCTCCACACCTCGGCCGGGCTCGGTGGCGGCATCGGCAACCTCACCAACGCCCTGTGGAACCGCACACCCATGGTCGTCACCGCCGGGCAGCAGGACCGCCGTCACCTCATCGCCGACCCGCTGCTCTCCGGCGACCTCGTCGGCCTCGCCCGGGCGGTCTCCAAGTGGCAGCACGAGGTCCGCCACGTCGACGAGCTCGCGGTCACCCTCCGCCGCGCCTTCAAGGACGCCATGACCCCGCCGATGGGCCCGGTCTTCGTCTCGCTCCCGATGGACGTGCTCGAGGCGACCACCGACGCCGCGATCCCGCCCCGCTCCAGGCTGGCGCGCGACGCGGTGGCCGGCGGCCTCGCCGCGCGCGCCGACCTGCTCGCCGGCGCGGCTCCCGACGACCTCGTGATGGTCGTCGGCGACGAGGTCGCCCAGCAGGGCGCGATGGACGAGGCGGTCGCCGTGGCCGAGGAGCTCGGCTGCCCCGTCTACGGCGCGCCGCTCTACGGGAGCCTGCTCTTCCCCACCACGCACCCGCAGTGGAAGGGAATGCTCGTCCCCTACGCCAGCGTGATGGGCCCCCAGCTCGAGGAGTTCCAGCGGATCTTCTGGGTCGGCGGCCAGGTCGGACTCGTCTACCCGTACACGCCCGGCTCCCCCGTCCCCGAGTCGTCGGAGCTGATCCACCTGAGCGACGACGACGACCAGGTCGGCCGCACCCACCCGGCCCGCTTCGGCACGACCGGCGCGATCCGGGCGTCCCTCGCCGCGCTGGTCCCGAAGCTGAGCGACCGCGTCGACGCCGCAGCGGCCGGCTCGTCGCGCGAGCGCCTCGGCCGCGAGCAACAGGCGACGATCGAGAGGTTCGCGTCCACCGCCCGCGAGCGCTACGACCACCTCCCCATGAACGCGATGGCCGCCGGGCACGCGCTGATCGAGGGTCTGCCCGAGGGCGGCGCGGTCGTCGACGAGGCGGTGACCACGGGCCTGTACGTGCGCGGCTTCCAACGCACCGACGCGCCCGGCAGCTACTTCTTCTGCCGCGGCGGCGGGCTCGGGTGGGGCATGCCCGCCTCCCTCGGCGTGCAGCTCGGCCGGCCCGACACGCCGGTGCTCTGCGTGGTCGGCGACGGCTCGGCCATGTACGCGATCCAGGCGCTGTGGACCGCGGCGAACGCGGACCTCCCGGTGGTGTTCGCCGTGGTGAACAACCGCCAGTACAAGATCCTCAAGGACAACCTCGCCGGGCAGGGCGGCAAGTCGGCGCAGGCGTCCACCTACGTCGGCATGGACCTCGACGACCCGCCCGTCGACTACGTCGCCCTCGCACGGGGCATGGGAGTCGACGCCGACCTGATCGAGAAGGCGCCCGACGTCACCGGCGCCGTCCGGGACGCCTTCGAGTCGGGCAGGCCACGGCTCCTCGAGCTGCCGATCGCAGCCGAGTAGCGCCGCACCCGAAGCGCCGGACACCGGGGAGCACCGAGGCGCTCGAAGGGCACACACCTCGGTCGCACCCGGTCGCACTCGGTCGCACTCGGCTCGCTCAGGCGCCCACCAGCGCTTCGAGCTCGCCGGCCAGGCGCTCCAGCGCCCGGGGCGTGCGGGTGCCCCACCAGAACAGGTCCTGGCCGTCGACGAGGCCGACCCGGGCGCCGGGGAAGACCGCGGCCACCCGGTCGACATGCCGCTCGCCGAAGGGGAACGGCTCGGTCGGCAGCAACACCACGTCGGGCCGACGCGACGCCACCTCCTCGACGTCGACCTCCGGGTAGCGGTCGGGCGCGTCGCCGCACACGTTGCCGACCCCGAGGAGGTCGAGGAGCGACGAGCCGTACGTGTCGGCGCTCATCGTCATCCAGGGCCTCGGCCACACGACCACGAACGCACGAGCGTCGGCACCCTCGAGCCCGTGCCCGACCGGGCGGGGCGGCCACGCGTCGGCCTCGAGCTCCACCGGGTACGCAGCGCCGGCGACCCGCGCGAGCTCGCGGACCGCGGGCCCCACGTCGTCGACCGAGCGCGGGGAGACCGAGACGGTCCGGATCCCCGCGGCCTCGAGCGCGTCGGCGTCTTCGAGGCGGTTCTCCTCGTCGTTCACCACCACGGCATCGGGCGCCAGCTCCTCGACGGCCGCGAGATCCGGCGTCTTGGTCCCCCCGACGGTGGGGATGCCGGGCTGGAGGCAGAAGCGGGTGCACCCGACGGGAGGTGCCCCGAGGTCGACGAGCGTCTCGGTGGCCGACGGGACGAGCGAGACGACGCGGGCCACGGCGTCACATCCGGTCCAGCAGCTCGCGCTTCTTCGCCTCGAACTCCTCCTGGCTGACGATCCCCTGGTCGCGCAGCTCGGCGAGCTCGCGGATCTGCTGCGGGATCGAGGCCGCGGCGCCCGCCGCGGCAGCCTCGGTCGCGTCGCCGGGTGCGCCGGGTGCGCGCGCAGCACCACCGACGCCCGGCGCCGGCGGTGCTGCCGGTGCCGCGGGCGCCACGGACGCGTCCGAACGGCGAGCGGTGCCCCGCGCCCGGCGTGCCTCGCGCGCCTCGATCCGGCGGTAGATCTCCTGGCACACGGTCTCGGGATGGGGGATGTCGGTGAAGCGCTGCCGGTCCTGCTCCCCCGCCGACTCGACGAGCAGGTCTCCGGTGCCGATGATCCGCTCCCACAGCGACTGCCGGAACGTGACGTCGTCGACGCGCTCGAGGGGGATCTCGCGGCCGTGTCGGGTGAGCACGCCGCTGCGGAACACGAGGCGGTCGCTCGTGACCACGAAGTGCGTGCTCCGCCACTTCAGGAGCTCCCACGACGACCACACAGCCCACGATCCCGCCGCCGCGGCGAAGACCCACAGACCCGCGGCGCGCAGGTCGCCGTCGAGTCGGAGCACGCCGACGAGCAGCGCGACGACGCCGATCGCCACGATCCCCGGCTGGAGGAAGTACCACCAGTGGGGTCGGAGGTCGTAGGCGATCTCCTCGCCCTCGTTCAGCAGACGCCGCGGAAAGCCCACACCACGAGGTTACGCCTGCCCGCCACCCCGCCCACGCCGCCCTTGGTAGTTCCGACGGCGGAACACGTCGGTCTTCAGCGACGCCACCCGGTCGAGGAACAACAGCCCGTCGAGGTGGTCGATCTCGTGGAGCAGGGCACGTGCCTCGAAGGCGTTCGCCTCCACGACGCGGAGCCGGCCCCCGAGGTCCAGCCCGCGGACGACCACCTCGGTGGCGCGGGCCACGTTCCCCGTCAGGTCGGGGACGCTCATGCACCCCTCGCGGGCCACCTCCGGCGCCCGTGCGAGGAGGACGTCGGGGTTGAACAGGACCATCTCGCCGTGGCACGAGTCGGCCTTCGGGTGGTCGGTGACGTCCAGGCAGAACGCCCGCACCGAGGCGCCGATCTGCGGCGCGGCCAGCCCCACGCAGGCCGGCGACACCCGCATCGTCTCGAGCAGGTCGTCGGCCAGCTCGCGCTCGGCGGCGCCGACGCCGTCGACCGGAGCCGCTGCCGCCTTGAGCACCGGGTCGGGGAGCCGGCGGACGGAGCGCTCGGGCATCGACGCCGGCGGTCAGAGGACGTCGGTGGTGACGGGATGGATGCTCGTCTCGACCCCCAGCTCCTCACCGGCGGCCGCGAGGGCGCCGGCGAGCTCCTCGGGATCGAGCTCCTCGGGCACCGTCACCTCGAGCTGCATCGCGTACACGGGCTCGTCGGCGCCACCGATCACCCGCGTGTCGAGATCGGTGACGTTGACGCCCCGCTCCGCGAGGAGCGACGTGACCCGGTGGACGATCCCCGGTCGGTCGGCACCGTAGACCGCCACCATGTGCGGCTCCCCGACCACCGCCGCGCCCGCCTCCTCCTCGACCTCTCGGACCGCGACGGTGAGGCCGAGGGGCTCGGCCGCGGCGCCCAGGGCCTGCTCGAGCGACGCCGCGGTGACACCGTCGGGGCCTCGTACGAGCAGCATCATGGCGAAGTGGCCCGAGAGGATCGTCATCGAGCAGTCCTCCAGGTTGCACCCCTGCTCGTAGAGCGCCCCGGTGACCGCTGCGACGATCCCGGGACGGTCGACCCCCAGCGTCCAGACGGCGAGCTCCGGCATGGCAGCAGGCTACCGCCGAAGCGCCCGTCGAGCCCCGTCCCCGGCCACGAGCCACACGATCGGTGACGGGCTCAACCCCAGCCGAGGTCGTGGAGCCGCTCGTCGTCGATCCCGAAGTGGTGCGCGATCTCGTGCACGACCGTCGTGAGGACCTCCTCGAAGATCTCGTCCACCGTCTCGCAGGCGTCGAGGTGCGGCTCCATGAACACGACGATCCGGTCGGGCAGGACCCCCGAGTAGTCGAGCGGCGAACGCTCGGTGAGGTCCACGCCCTCGTAGAGGCCGTAGAGCGTCTCGCCCTCGGGGGTCTCCGAGTCGCGCATCTGCTCGGCGCTCGGCCGGTCCTCGACGACCACGGCGCAGTTGTCGACGAGCGCGCCGAGCTCGTCGGGGATGGCGTCGAGCGCTTCGGCCACGAGGCCCTCGAAGTCGCGTCGCGAGAGCTGCACGGCAGGCACCGTAGCCCCGCGCCCGGCGCGAGCGACCTCCGCTCGGAAACGGCCCTCTGCGACGACCGGCCGCGACGACCGGCCGCGACGACCGCTGCGGGTCGACGCCGGGCCGCCCTGGAACGGACTGGCGACGCGACCCTGGGGACGACTTGGGGACGACCTGGGGACGACACCGGGGTCGGTTGGGGACGAACGAGGAGGGCCTGGGGACGACCCGAGATCTCTCGAGAATCTCTCGAAAACCCCTTGACCGGGAGGGCACTCCTCCGTATCTTCGATTGCACCGGTCGAACGGTCCACACCGGTTCCGCGGAGGGGCCGCAAGGTCCGCCCGGACTCCGGGGTGGAGCTCCGATCGGTACTGGCCGGCAGGCCGGCGGTCACAGGCCGGGGTCTGCCGAGTCGGGCCGGCGTCAGCCGGTCGGGACGGGCCGTGAGGTCCGGCCCGGCGGAGAGCAGCCCCGAGGAGCTCGGAGCCGCGAGAGCGGCGAAGACTACTCGGGGCCTTTCCGCGTGTGCGCCCCATCCCCTGCCCTTCCCTCGGACCGAGACCATCGGTAGCGTGGACCCGTGCCGGACATCGACCGGCTCCTCGCCGGACTCACCGACGAACAGCGCGAGGCCGTCACCACCGACGCCTCCCCGCTGCTCGTCCTGGCGGGCGCCGGCTCCGGCAAGACCCGCGTCCTCACCCGGCGGGTCGCGTACCGGGCCGCCACCGACACCCTCGACCCGCGCCGCGTGCTCGCCGTCACGTTCACCCGCAAGGCGGCGGCCGAGCTCACCCGCCGCCTCGCCGGCCTCGGCATCGACAGCCCGGTCAACGCCGGCACCTTCCACGCCCTCGCCTTCGCGCAGCTCCGTCGCATCCTCGCCGACCGGGGACAGGAACCGCCGAAGCTCCTGGACCGCAAGGGACGCATCCTCGCGACGCTGGTGGGCCGCGGCAGTGGGGCGGCCGTGGGAGCGGTGGTCCGCGAGATCGAGTGGGCCCAGGCCCGACTGATCCCACCCGACGGCTACGAGGCGGCTGCCCGCCGCGCCGGGCGGGACGTCCCGCTCGCGCCGGGGGAGCTCGCCGGGGTCTACGAGGCCTACGGTCGGGAGAAGCGCCGCCGGGGCCTCGTCGACTTCGACGACCTGCTGACGCGCTGCGCCGAGGCGATCGAGGAGGACCCCGAGCTCGCGGGCGCGATCCGGTGGCGCCACCGCCACCTCTTCGTGGACGAGTTCCAGGACCTCAACCCGGCGCAGTTCCGTCTGCTGCGCGCGTGGAGCGGCGAGCGACCCGACCTCTTCGCCGTCGGCGACGACGAGCAGGCGATCTACGGCTTCGGTGGTGCGGACGCCCGGTACCTCCAGGAGTTCCGGACCCACTTCGGCGGCCCTGCATCCCGCGACACTGCCTCCGCCGACGCTGGCTCCGGTGGACCTGCCTCCGGCGACACTGCCTCCGGCGACACTGCCTCCGGCGACACTGGCTCCGGTGGCCCTGGCTCCGGCGACGCCTCGGTCGAGGGTGGCGGGTCCGGGACCTCCACCCCGACGCCGACGGTGATCCGGCTCACCGCCAACTTCCGCTCCACACCCCAGATCCTCCACGTCGCCAACGCGGTGCTCGCTCCCGGCGCCCGAGCCGAGCGCTCGCTGCGCTCGGTCGGAGCCGACGGGCCCGCACCACGGGTCACCGCCTACGAGTCGGACAGCGACGAGGCGGCCGGCATCGCCCGAGAGATCGCGGCGCTCCAGCGCGAGGGCGTCTCGTTCGCGGACGTGGCGGTCCTCGTCCGCACCAACGGCCAGACCGGTCCCATCGAACAGGCGCTCACGGCCGCCCGCGTCCCCGCGCAGGTCCGGGGCTCGGAGCGCTTCCTCGACCGGCCCGTCGTCCAGCAGGGCCTCCACGAGCTCGCCGCCGCCGCCGAGGCCGATCCCGGCCTCGGCTTCGATGCCCACCTCCCGGTGCTCCGACGGCTCTCGGACACCCGGCTCGGCGCCGCCGACCCGCGGGCGCTGGCCACGCTCGTGGAGCTGGGCTCCGAGTACGCCTCGGTCGAGGGGGACCTCGCCTCCCCCGACGGGTTCCGGGCCTTCGTCTCGGCCGCCATGCGACGCGACGACGCCCCCCGACGGGCGGACGCCGTCGACGTGTTGACGTTCCACCGCGCCAAGGGTCTCGAGTGGCCCGTCGTGTTCGTGGCCGGACTCGAGGACGGGTTCGTCCCGATCGCCCACGCCGCGACCGACGCGGCCCGCGACGAGGAACGACGCCTCCTCCACGTCGCGCTCACTCGGGCCGAGCACCGCCTCGAGCTGTCGTGGGCCCGCCGGCGCACCTTCGGGGAGCACACCGTCACCAGGGAGCGCAGCCCCTTCCTGCCCGCCCTCGAGCAGCGCATCCCCGAGCCCGAGTCCGACGACGGCTCGGAGGGCAACGGAGCCCGTCTGCTGGCCGAAGCGACCGCGGCGCTGCGCGCCGGTGCCGACCACGCGCCGACGTTGCGGGCACACGAGCGCGACGCGCTCTACCGGGCGCTCGTCGAGTGGCGCGACCGGCGCGCCCGGGCCGCGGGCGTGTCCGTGCTCGCCGTGCTCGACGACCGGGCACTGCGGACGATCTCGGAGCGGCGTCCCGGCGACGAGGACTCGCTCGCCGAGGCCGCGGGGCTGGGCGCGTCGCGCCTCTCCCGCTACGCGGAGGAGATCCTCGAGGTCGTCGCCTCCCACGACACCTGATCGGACCGGCGCGAGTGGAGCGGGCGGATCTCACCGGACTGGGACCTTCGCCTCAAGCGCCGCTCGGAGCCCGCCGGTAGTGTGGTGTATGTCACTCCTCAGAGGGAGGCAGCCATGGCCCGCACGATGATGCGCCGCTCCGACGAAGGCTGGCCGTACCCCGACGGGGCCCCCGAGCCCGGCGTCGAGGACGACATCGACCTCGACGTCCTCGAGCTCCGCGCCGACCGGCACCTCTACGACGCGCTGAGCGACACCGAGAAGTCGGTCGTCCTCGACCGCTTCGGCCTCCGCGACGGCCGCGCCCGGTCGATGAAGGAGATGGCGCGCAGCCGCGGCCTCACCCACACCGAGGTGCGCGAGATCCTCGAGACCGCCCTCGACAAGATCCGACGGAAGCTCGCCGCGCTCGACGAGGGCTGAGCGGACGCGTCGGCCCCGGCGCGCGCCCTGCTCGTCGGTCGTCGACCGGCGAGCTCAGCGACCGGCGAACACCGAGCCGAGGACCTCGCCGGTCTGCGCGACGGCGTCGAGGTCCCAGGGGTCGAGCAGGTTGACGACGATGCCGTCGAGGCCCGCGTCGCGGTTGGCGGCCGCGACCTCGGCCAGCCGGTCGGGGCCGCCGAACATGGCGAACGCGGACATCTGCTCCTCCGTCGCTCCCATCGACTCCAGCAGGGCGTCGCGCTTGGCCGCGGCCTCGTCCTCGCTCGGGGCCGTCACGACCGTGGCGAGTCGGGTCTTCGCGATCTCCGAGGGGTCGCGACCCACCTCGGCGCAGTGCCGCTCGAGCACCGAGATCTTGTGCGCGAGCACCTCGGGCCCTCCGAAGAGGTTGCACATGTCCGCGTAGCGGGCGACGAGGCGCAGCGTCCGCTTCTCGCCGCTCCCGCCGATCATGATCGGCGGCCCACCCTCCTGGATCGGCCCGGGGACGTTCCTCGCCTCGGCGACCGCGTGGTGGCGACCCTCGAACGACGCTCGCTCCTCGGTGAACATCGCGCGGCAGATCTCCAACGCGTCCTCCAGGCGCTCGAAGCGCTCCCCGGCGGGCGGCAGGGGCCCAAAGCCGTAGTGCTCGTGCTCGTCGGCGAACCACGCCGCGCCGATGCCGAGGATCGCCCGGCCCCGCGAGATCACGTCGAGCGAGGTGACCATCTTCGCCAGGAGGGCCGGGTTGCGGTACGTCACCCCGGTGACCAGCGTGCCGAGGCGCACCGTCGAGGTCCGCGCGGCGAGCGCCGCGAGCGTCGTGTACCCCTCGAGGATGGGCTCGTCCACACCACCGAGCATCGGGAGCTGCTCGAAGTGGTCCATCACCCACACCGAGTCGAAGCCCGACTCCTCCGCGGTCACCGCGATCGAGGCGACCTGCTCGAAGAGGTCGGCGTCGGCGACACCGGGATAGGCGAAGCCGGGGATCTGGAGGCCGAGGCGTGTCATGGAGCCGCAGGCTAGTGGCCGGATCCGGCCTCAGCGCCCGGACGCCTCCCCGGTGCTCGAGGCCGCGTCGCCGACCGCCACCGGGATCGGCTCGGCCAGCGTCGCGGGCTCGGTGCGGATCCACACCGTGCGCTGCGGGAACGGGATCTCGATGCCCTCGGCGTCGAGGGCCTCCTTGATGCGCAGCCGCAGCTCGCGCGCCAGGCCCCACTGGGCGCCGGGCTGCGTCGTGGCCACCAGCCGGACCGCGATCGAGTCGGCGCCGAGCTCCTGGATGCCCCAGATCTCCGGCTCGTCGAGGAACGTCGCCCGGTGGTCGGGGTCGCTGCGGCACTCGTCGGCGACCCGCTTGATCACCGCCGCCGTGCGTCGCAGGTCGGCGTCGTAGGCCACGCCCACGTCGAGGACGGCGCGGCCCCAGCCCTGGTTGGCGTTCGCGGTCCGCACGATCTGCCCGTTGCGCACCGTCCAGAGCAGGCCGCCGAGGTCTCGGATCCGCGTCGTGCGCAACCCGACGTGCTCGACGGTCCCCGCCGCGTCACCGACGTCGACCCAGTCGCCCACCCCGTACTGGTCCTCGGCGAGCATGAACATCCCCGAGAGGAAGTCGGCGACGAGGTTCTGGGCGCCGAAGCCGAGGGCGACGCCGACGATCCCCATGCCCGCGATGAGCGGCGCCAGGTCGATCCCGGCCTCGCCGAGCACCACGAGCAGGGCCATCACCCAGATCACGGCGCCGGCCAGCGCGTTCAGGACGGACCGCAGCGTCTCCGCGCGGGTCGCCGCCCGACCGGCGACGGCGCTCGGCTCGTCGCCCGCCTCGTCGGTCTCCCCGCCGCGCGCCCGGCGCGCCTCGGAGCGACGCACGATCCGCCCGGTGAGGCGCCCGATGACGGCACGGGCGACGATCCAGAGCACGAGCGCCCCGGCGATCGTCCCGCCGATTCGTGCACCGGTCGCCGCGGCATCGGCCATCAGGTAGGAGCTCATCGATCGACCCTCCAAACGTGACGAAGAACGCGTCGGAGCACGCGTCCGAGCCGGAGACGAACGTCCCCTTTCTACCTGTCTCCTCCGTGGGAGGAAACCCCTGCGTCTTCGGGTCCCGGTTCTCCGGGCCCCGCGATCGTCTGGGCCCAGAGGTCTCGGGAGCCGCGGTTCTCGGGAGCCGGGCGCCGACGGGTCAGGGGGGCGGCTCGAAGCGCTCCTCGCACGCGCCCCACAGACCGAGGCCACGGCGCCTCGCGTCGAGCTGCGCCGAGAGCAGCGCACGCCCGTGCCGACCGTTGGGCGGGACCACCGAGAGGCGGGCGTAGCCCCGCGCCAGCAACCGGTCGTTGAACCGCTCGCCGTCGACGTGCACGAACGCCAGCAGCCGGCCGAAGCGATCGCGGCGCACGACGTCGAACTCGAGGCGCACCTCGCGCCCGTTCAGGTGCCGACTCGTGAAGGCCGCCGCTTCCGGACCGAAGCACTCGACGGGCCGGTCCGGGTGGACGGTCTCGGGAGTGTCGACACCCAGCAGACGGAGGTGCTCGACGGTCGCGCCGCGCCGGACGGCGACGGTGTCGCCGTCGAGGACCTCGAGCACGGTGACGGTCGTGGCAGCCCGCTCGGCGACGCCAACCCGCCACCCCCCGACCGAGGCGGCGGCCAGGACGGCCACGAGCGCCACGGTCCGGAGGCGGGCCATGGTGGCGCCGAGCTTACCGGCACGACGCGAGCCTCCACAGCCCCCAGGTTCCTGTGTGTCGTGCTCCGCCCGGGCTGCGCAACCGTTGGCCGCGCACCGCTCTACGAGGTCGTGGGTAGGCTCACGCCCGATGAGGTTCCGGACGCGCTGGTGGGTGGTCGTCGCCGTCGTCGGTGTGGCGGCCGTGGTCGCCGCGGCGATCCTCTCGATGCGACCCTCCCTCACCGACGCCGAGGACGTCGCGGAGAGCCACTGGACCGAGGCCCGGCCCCGCCTCGACGCCCGCTACGAGGCGCTCGGCGAGCTGAGCCTGCTGGTGCGCGAGGCCGCCGGCGGGTCTGACCTCCTCGACGAGGTCGACGGCGCCGTCGACGAGTGGGACGAGGTGACCGGAGCGGACGGTCCGCCACGACCGCGCCGCGAGGTCCCCGTCGCCAACCGGGCGGAAGCCGCCGGAGCGCGGCTCGCGGTGAGCATCGTCGACCGGCCGTCCCTCGCCCGCGACGGGGACGTCGTCGCGGCGCTGCGCGCCTACCTCGACACCGATCCGAGCAGCGAGGTCGGCGCCTACGGCGACGCTGTCCGCCGCTACGACGAGGCGCGGGCACGGTTCCCCGGCCGCTTCCTCGCGGACCTGCTGGGCTTCGAGGAGCTCGACACCGTCGAGATCCCCGCCGCCCTGGACGACCTCGAGGTCCCGACAGCGCCCGCCTGAGCGTCCACCGTCACGGCGTCGCGCCGCTTGGCGCCGTGGAGTCGGCCACCGCTAGCGTTCCCCGCCAGTCGAGGACAACCGAAGCACGCGCGCGGGCCACACGAACCGGCGCACCTGCTCACACGCCGGGGGGATCGTCGCCGGCGCGCGTGTGATCACCCCGAGGAGGGACTTCCCAGTGGACGCCGTCCCCTATCTCGCCGCCGGCTCGGCGCTCGCCGGCCTGCTGCTCGCCCTGTACTTCTCGTCCGTCGTCCGCTCGGCGGACGAGGGCACCGAGGTCATGAAGGAGATCGCCGCCGCCATCCGCCAGGGAGCGATGGCCTTCCTCCGCCGCGAGTACCAGTGGGTGCTCGTGTTCGTGGTCGCCATGACCGTCCTCATCGCCGTCGTGCTCGACTACGGCCGGCCGTGGGGCGCGATCGCCTACGTGACCGGTGCGGCCTTCTCCGCGCTGGCGGGCTTCGTGGGCATGCGCATCGCCACCCTCGCCAACGTCCGCACCACCGAGGCGGCCCGCGAGGGCCCCGCCCGCGCGCTGCCGCTGGCGTTCCGCGGCGGTGCCGTCATGGGCTTCACCGTCGCCGGCCTCGGCCTGTTCGGGATGTCGGTCGCCTACATCGTCTTCGTCCAGGTCCTGGAGGTCGACGACGCCTTCCAGGTGCTGGCGACCTTCGGGCTCGGTGGCTCCTCGATCGCCCTCTTCGCCCGCATCGGCGGCGGCATCTTCACGAAGGCCGCCGACATGGGCGCCGACCTGGTCGGGAAGGTGGAAGCGGGCATCCCCGAGGACGACCCCCGCAACCCCGCGACCATCGCCGACAACGTGGGCGACAACGTGGGCGACGTCGCCGGGATGGGCGCCGACCTCTTCGAGTCCTACGCCGGAGCGCTCGTGGCGCCGATCGTCCTCGCCTCGCTCGTGTTCCTCGACGTCACCGAGATCGACTTCGACGTGCCGAGCATCGCCGCGGGCGTCGAGAGCCTCGAGCGGTTCTTCCTGTTCCCGATCGCCATCGCGGCCGTGGGGATGGTGGCGTCGATCATCGGAGCCCTGAGCGTGCGGGGCAGCACCCGCGGCAAGAGCCTCGCCTCCCAGCTCCACCGCGGCACCAACGTCGGCATGTTCCTCGCAGCCGCCGGCACGATCGGTCTCGCCTTCGCCTTCTTCGGCAACTGGGAGATCGACGGCGTCCAGGTGGTCGACAACCCGCTGTGGCTCGCCGGCCCGATGATCGTCGGGCTCCTCGCCGGCTGGGTCATCGGGTTCACCTCGGAGTTCTTCACCTCCGACCACTTCCCGCCGGTGAAGGCGATCGCCAAGCAGGCCGAGACCGGACCGGCGACGGTGGTGATCGGGGGCGTGGCCAGTGGCATGCTCTCGACCGCCGCGGCCGTGCTCACCATCGTGGGCGCCATCGGCCTCTCGTTCTGGTTCGGCGAGCAAGCGATGCCCCAGCTCGCCGACGCCGGCCTCGACGTCGGCCTCTACGGCGTGGCGCTCGCCGCGATCGGCATGCTCGCCACCACGGGAGTGGTCGTCTCCGTCGACGCCTACGGCCCCATCGCCGACAACGCGGGGGGCATCGCGGAGATGAGCGGCCTCGACCCGAGCGTCCGCGAGGTCACCGACTCGCTCGACTCACTCGGCAACACGACGGCCGCGGTCGCCAAGGGCTTCGCCATCGGCTCGGCCGCGATCACCGCGCTGGCCCTGTTCAAGGCGTTCGGCCAGGCGGCAGGGGTGACCACCATCGACATCAACGAGGTGTCGGTGACCGTCGGCCTCTTCCTCGGAGCGCTCACGCCGTTCGTCTTCGCGGCCTTGACCATGCAGTCGGTCGGCCGGGCCGCCAACAAGATGATCGAGGAGGTCCGGCGCCAGTTCAGCGACATCCCGGGCCTCCGAGAGGGCAAGGAGGGCGTGAAGGCCGAGTACGCCAAGTGCGTCGACATCTCCACCGCAGCAGCGCTGCGCGAGATGGTGCTCCCCGGCGCGCTCGCCATCGTGATCCCGCTCGTGTTGGGGCTCATCTCGGTGGAGGCCCTCGGCGGCTTCCTCGCCGGGGCGCTGGTGACCGGCTTCCTGATGGCGATCTTCATGGCCAACGCCGGCGGAGCGTGGGACAACGCCAAGAAGTACATCGAGGCGGGCAACCACGGCGGCAAGGGCTCCGAGGCCCACAAGGCGGCGGTCACCGGCGACACCGTCGGGGACCCCTTCAAGGACACCTCGGGTCCGGCGATGAACATCCTCATCAAGGTGATGACCATCGTCTCGCTGGTCTTCGTGCCCATCTTCATCTGATCCGGACCCGGGCACGGCGGAGCCGACGGGGCCGCGGCCCACGGGACGCCGCCCGGGGACGGTGCCGGGCGGCACCGAGTCGCCGTCGACGTTCACACGTCGACGGCGGCAGTGCCACGAGTCGACCTCGACGCTCACACGTCGACGTCGACGGGGCCTCCCTCGAAGGACTCGATCGCCCGGGTCGCCTCCTCGACGAGCCGGTGGGACAGCTCGTTCAGCGCTCGGGCCACGGCGAGCTCCTCTCCGATCACCGGGACGTTCGGGTCCTCGGGGTTGCGGCGCGCGGTGCCCCTGGAGACGAACTCGCGGTCCCGCAGGTGCAGGGTCACCTCGGCCTCGGTGTGCTCGGTGTCCTCCTCGACGAGGAGGTCGAGCTCCACCTTCCTGGTCTCGCCCATGGCTCCTCCCTTCTCGCTGCTCCCACCGTAGGGAGCGCGGCACGGCCGTGAGCAGGCCCGGACGCCGGTGACCGCCGGCCGGGCCGCAGGCAACCCCTCGCGACCGCGCCCGGTGGCGGGCGCGGGCTCAGCCGGTCCGCTCCACGATCATCGCCATGCCCTGGCCACCGCCGACGCACATGGTCTCGAGCCCCGTCGTGGCGTCCAGGGTCTCGAGGTCGTTGAGCAGCGTCGTCATGATCCGGGCGCCGGTCTGGCCGAAGGGGTGGCCGAGCGCGATGGCACCGCCGTGGGGGTTGAGCTGGCGCTCGACGTCGATCCCCGTCTCCCGGCACACCGGCAGCACCTGGGCGGCGAAGGCCTCGTTCAGCTCGACGACGTCGATGTCGCCGATCGTCATCCCCGCCCGGTCGAGCACGGAGCGCACGGCCTCGATCGGGCCCACCCCCATGATCTCGGGGTCGACGCCGCTCACGCTGGAGGCCACGATCCGTGCTCTGGGCTCGACGCCGAGTCGGCGCGCCTTCTCGTCGCTGGTCACGAGGACGGCGGCGGCCCCGTCGTTGAGCGGGCACGAGTTGCCGGCCGTCACCGTGCCGCCCTCCTTGAAGGCGGGCTGGAGCTGCGCGAGCTTCTCCAGGCTCGTGCCGGGCCGCGGGCCGTCGTCCCGGTCCACGGTGGTGCCGTCGGGGGTCTCGATCGGGGTGATCTCCCGGTCGAAGACGCCGTGCTCCTGGGCGGCGACGGCACGGTCCTGGCTCAGCTTGGCGAACTCGTCCATCTCCTCGCGCGACACGTCGTAGCGCTCGGCGACGTTCTCGGCGGTGACGCCCATCGGCACGTAGACGTCGGGGAACGCGGCGTCGCTGCCGTCGAGCAACGGGTTGGGCTTGCCCGGCCCCATCACGTCCGCGGTCCGCGAGGTGCTCTCGACCCCGGCCGCGAGGTAGCAGTCGCCCTCCCCCGCCTTGATGGCGTGGTACGCGGAGCGGATCGAGACGAGGCTCGACGCGCACATGCGGTTGACGGTGTGGCCCGGCACCTCGAGGGGGAGCCCCGCGAGGATGCCGACGTTGCGGCCGATGTTGTAGCCGGCCTCGCCCGCGCCGGCGATGTTCCCGCAGACGAGGTCGTCGATGTCGGCGGGATCGAGCTCGGGCACCTGGTCCAGCAGCGACCTGACGACCGTCGCCGCCATGTCGTCGGGGCGGACCTCGGTGAGCGCTCCCTTGAACGCCCGGCCGATCGGACTGCGGGTGGCGGCGACGATGACTGCCTCGGACATGGCGGTTCCTTCCGTCGTTCTCCCTGGCTCGGTCGCGACCCCCGCCCGCAGCGTACCGGCGAGCCACCGGTCCCGAAACTGCGCCGACCACTGCGCCGACCACTGGGCCGACCACTGGGCCGGCCGCGGCGGACGGCGCGTCCCCGCCGGCCTGGAGCCGGGTCAGCGGTTGGAGCCGGTGTCGCCCTCGTTCGCCCGCTCGATGCGCGCCACCTCGGAGACCGGGGCCACCCACATGAACCGCGCGGACTCCTCGGCCCAGTCGTCGAGGAGGGCGCGGGCCTTCGTCGAGCCCGTGGCCTCGGCGTGCGCCTCGACGAGCCGGCGGAGCCGGACCATCTGGCCCTCGTCGGGCTTGCGGCTCTCCACGAGCTGCGAGTTCATCCGAACGGAGAGCTTGCCCTCGGGGTCGTGGACGAACGCCTCGCCACCGGTCATGCCGGCCCCGAGGTTGTACCCGACCGGCCCGAGCACGACCGCCGTGCCGCCCGTCATGTACTCGCAGCAGTGGTCACCGGTGCCCTCGACGACCGCCACGGCGCCGCTGTTGCGGACCATGAACCGCTCACCGACCTTGCCGGCGACGAACAGCTCGCCGGACGTCGCTCCGTAGAGCACGGTGTTGCCCGCCAGCACGGGGTCGGCCGCGTCGCCCGGCGCGGGCCGGACGACGATGCGGCCGCCGCCCATCCCCTTGCCGACGTAGTCGTTGGCCTCACCGGTGAGCTCCAGGGTCACCCCGTTGCCGAGAAAGGCGCCGAAGCTCTGGCCGGCCGAGCCCGTGAACCGGGCGGTGACCCGTCCCGGAGGGGAGCCCATGCCCCACTCGAGGCCGACGGCGCCGCCGAGCGACGCCCCGACCGTCCGGTCGGCGTTGGTGATCTCGTAGTCGAGGGTCAGCTCCTCGCCCTCGTAGAGCGCCATCGACGCCTCGACCAGGAGCTGCTCGTCGAGCGCCGACCGGGGCTGGAGCATCGCCGGCGCCTTGAGGAAGCGACGCGGGGCGTCGAGGTCCTCGGGACGCACGAGCAGCGGGGAGAGGTCCAGCACGTCGGAGCGCGCGTCGCCCGTGTGGCGCTGCCGCAGCTTCTCCACCCGTCCGATCGCCTGGTCCAGCGTCCGCAGACCCAGGGCCGAGAGGAACTGGCGCACCTCCTCGGCGATGAACAGCAGGTACTGGGCCACCCCCTCGGGGGTCCCGGTGAACTTCTCCCGCAGGTTCGGTCGCTGGGTGGCGACACCTGTCGGGCACGTGTCCTTGTGGCAGGCGCGCACCATGATGCAGCCCTCGGCGACCATGGCGGCCGTCCCGAACGAGTACTCGTCGGCGCCGAGGAGCGCGGCCACGATCACGTCCCAGCCGGTCTTGAAGCCCCCGTCGACGCGCACCTTGATGCGGTCCCGCAGGTCGTTCTCCATCAGCGCCTGCTGGGTCTCGGCGAGTCCGAGCTCCCAGGGCATCCCCGCGAACTTGATCGACGACAGCGGCGACGCGCCGGTCCCTCCGTTCGCGCCGGAGATCTGGACCGTGTCAGCCAGCGCCTTGGAGACACCCGCCGCGATCGTCCCCACACCGGCCTCGGCCACGAGCTTCACCGACACCTCCGCCCGCGGGTTGACCTGCTTGAGGTCGTAGATGAGCTGGGCGAGGTCCTCGATCGAGTAGATGTCGTGGTGCGGCGGCGGGGAGATGAGCCCGACGCCGGGCTGGGTGTGGCGGAGGCGGGCGATCTCCTCGCTCACCTTGTGGCCGGGGAGCTGACCTCCCTCTCCCGGCTTGGAGCCCTGCGCCATCTTGATGTTCAGCTCGTCGGCGAACGCGCAGTACTCGGGGGTCACACCGAAGCGACCGGACGCGATCTGCTTGATCCGGGAGTTCTTGTCGGCGGCGGTGCCGCGGGTGCGGTAGCGCTCGGGGGCCTCGCCGCCCTCGCCGCTGTTGCTCTTGCCGCCGATCATGTTCATCGCCATGGCGAGGGTCTCGTGCGCCTCCTTCGAGAGGGCGCCGTGCGACATCGCGCCGGTCGAGAAGCGCTTCGCGATCTCGTCGGCCGACTCCACCTCGTCGAGCGGAACCGGCTCGTCGGCCTCCACGAGCTCGAGGATGTCGTGGAGCTCGGTCGTCGGGCGGGACTCCACCAGGTCGGTGAACTTGCGGTACAGCTCGTCGCGCTTCTCGGCGATGGCCCGCTGGAGGAGGTGCGCGGCGGCCATGTCGGTGGGGTCGGCGGGAGTGGCACGGCCGGTGAGGAAGATCACGCGGCCCTGCTCCTCGCCGGAGGCCGGGGTGAGCACCTCGACCTCCTCGCCCTGCTTCTCGAGCTTCTTGCGCTTCCGGTCCGGGATGACGCCGGAGGCGTCCTGGAGGGCGTCGACCACGTCGTCGTTGTTGGAGTGGTACTCGCCGCCCTTGCGGTCGCGGAAGACTCCCGGCGCGCCGATCTCGACCGGCTCGGCGGGGCCGTAGGCGTCCTCGTGGAGCGACAGGACGTCCGCGCCGAGCTCGTCGAAGCCGACGCCGCCGACCTGGGAGGGGGTGCCGGCCAGGCACAGATCGACGACCTCCTGGCCGAGGTTCATCGCCTCGAAGATCTGGGCGGCCCGGTAGCCGTCGACGGTGGAGATCCCCATCTTGGAGAAGATCTTGAGGACGCCGTCCTCGATCGCCGCCCGGAAGCGGTTCTGGGCCTCCGAGGAGGACCACTCACCCAGCTTGTCCTCGTCGGCGAGGTGCGCGACCGCCTCGAGCGCGGCGCGGGGGCAGATCGCGTCCGCGCCGTACCCGAGCAGGCAGGCCGTGGCGTGCGTGTCGCGGGCCTCGCCGGTGTCGACGACGATCGACGTCTGGTCGCGCAGGCGTGCGGCCACGAGTCGGTGGTGCACGGCGCCCGTGAAGAGGACGGCCGGGACGGGTGCCCGCTGGGGACCGACGTCGGCGTCGGAGAGCACGAGCACGCCGACGCCGTCGCGCACGGCGTCCTCCGCCTCGCCGGCGATCCGCTCGAGCGCGCCGCGCAGCCCCCCGGGGCCGTCGCCGACGGGGAAGGTGCAGTCGACGCGCACCGACGGGAACGGCCGCCGGTCACCCAGCAGCCGCTCGACGGCGTCGGGGAAGAGGAAGAACGTGTCGAGCTCCGCCATCCGGGCCGCCATGCCGTTCTCGGCCAGCAGCGGCTGCTTGGGACCGAGGAGGGTCCGCAGCGACATGACGAGGCGCTCGCGCAGGTGGTCGATGGGCGGGTTCGTGACCTGGGCGAAGTGCTGCTTGAGGTAGTGGTGCAGGGGCCGGACCTGGGTGCCGACGCCCGCGAACGGCACGTCGTCGCCCATCGAGAACGTCGGCTCCTTGCCGTTGGTGGCCAGGGGCTTGAGCACCATGGCCACCTCCTCCTTGTTGAGGCCGTACGCCCCGTGGACGCGGGTCATCCCGGACTCCTCGGGAGTCGCGGTGATCGGGTCGCCGCTCGCGAACGAGTACAGGCCCTCCCGGTTCCAGGTGCCGTAGGGGGCCCTGCGGCCGAGGCCGACCTTGATCTCCCGGTCGTGCTGGACCCCTCCGTCGTCGGGGTCGACGAAGATCATCTGCCCCGGCCCGAGCCGGCCGCGGCGTACCGGGCCGTCGGTGAGCGGCACCGCCCCGACCTCCGAGGCGCACACCACGAGGCCGTCGTCGCACTCCTGCCAGCGGAGCGGCCGCAGCCCGTTGCGGTCGAGGGCGGCGCCCACGCGCCGGCCGTCGGTGAACACCACGCCGGCGGGACCGTCCCACGGCTCCTGGAGGCACGCGTGGTACCGGAAGAAGTCGCGGGCTTCGGGGGGCAGGTCCCGCTGGCCCTCCCAGGCCTCGGGGATCAACATCGCGAGGGCGTGACGCACGTCGCGACCGCCCCGCACCAGGAGCTCGACGGCGCTGTCGAGCTTGCCCGAGTCGGACGTCTCGGGGTCGAGCACGGGCCGGAACAGCTCCTCGGGTCCCAGGCCGGCGTCCTCGGTGCCCAGCACGCTGCGCGCCAGCATGCGGTGCTCGTTGCCCTGGAGGGTGTTGATCTCACCGTTGTGGCACAGGAAGCGGTAGGGCTGGGCGCGCTCCCACGCGGGGGTGGTGTTGGTCGAGAACCGCTGGTGGAAGACGGCGAGGGCCGCCTCGAAGTCCTCGGCCTGGAGGTCCGGGTAGAACACGGGGAGCCGGTCGCTGATGACGAGGCCCTTGTAGACGACGGTGCGCACCGAGAAGCTGGAGAAGTAGGCCTGCGCTCCGGCCTCGCGGCAGGCGCGCTCGGCGCGACGCCGGGCCCGGTAGCAACGGCGCTCCGCGTCGGCGTCGTCGGACCCCTCGGGGCGGAGGAACAGCCCCTGGAGGATCGCCGGCAGCCCCTCCTTCGCCCGGTCGCCGAGCTGGGTCTCGTCGAGGGGCACCTCGCGCCACCCGAGCCACTCGAGTCCCTCCTCGGCGCACGCGGCGGCGACGGCGTCTCGGGCGGTGGCGCGGGCGGTGTCGTCCTCGCGGGCGAGGAATGCCGAGACGACCCCGAGGCGCTCGGGATCGTCGACCTCGATCCCCGACTCGGAGGCCACCCGGGCGAAGAAGCGGTGCGGGACGGGCACCAGCAGCCCGGCGCCGTCACCGGTGAGCCCGTCCGCGGCGATCGCCCCCCGGTGCTTGACGCAGGCGAGACCGGTCAGGGTCCGCTCGACGACGTCGCGGGAGGCGCGGCCCTGCGCGTCGGCGACGAAGCCGATCCCGCAGGCGTCGAGCTCGGTGGGTCGGTGCAGGGCTCCAGCGCTCACCAAGGTTCCTCCTCGTCCGACATGTCGCACATGTCCGGATCGACGACGTACGGCCTGACGTTCCGGCTCACGTTCTGGGCGACCCGGCCGCCCGCCCCGCCCCCCGCCAACGAGACAAGGCTCCGCTCCCCCCTCACGCGGCGC